>JAHDEM010000003.1:17747-83464 GCA_020628895.1 Candidatus Endobugula sp. | reverse complement strand
AGATAATTTGATAGGACGAATATAAGATAAGTTAAACATTTTTTGAACTCTCAATGTGTTAGCCACTACAGAAAACCTCGTGACTTTTAGGCAAAAAAAACAGCCTTCGAATAATCGAATACTGAAAAATTAGCAAGTTTTGGCCTTGCTTTGCCTATTTATACAAACATTAATATCCAAAAAATAAGGCTGGGGAAATCCCCAATGCTCGAACTATATTGTGTTTATAGACGAATGTCTATTATTAATTATCTACATCTTAGGAAGTGAAAAAGTAAAGCCTAACGCTATCGAAAAAACACTTCTTCTATCTCTACTTATGGCTTTTTCTTTTTGCCAAATATACCTATCCAAAAAAGACCCTCAAAAACTAAGCCAAGAATAATAAATACGGCCCCTCCTGCCGGAACACCAAAAATATAGCAAGCTATGGCTGCGAAAAAGCAGATCGTTATGAAAAGTAATCTAGCTATTGTGCTCACCGTAAAACTCCGTTGTTAATTTTTTTAACACATCACACTGTTGTAAATAGAAAATTTATCGTTTTTTGAACACACTATTATGCGTGAATAGATATATCATTGAGTTAGATAATGAGAAAGCCAACATCCTTAATATCTTGACCGAACTGTTTTACGTGATAGCTTGCCAGAAACTCTCCCGGAATTTTTGTACTCGTTTGCTTCCAGTAAACAACAGCCTCTCCATCTCGCCGGAGTACACCTAAAATTTCCCGCTCAGTGTTTAATGACGTTAGTAGTTTAGATGATTCCCATTGAGATTCTACATTTTTTCTATTCTCTGGATCATTAGCTTCTTCTTCGGTTTGATATTTACAAAATGTTTCCCAGTCTTTCTCGTTTGAAGCATTAACAACTTCATCGATCATCGGACTGACAATTTCAATGATCTCACTGTCAGATTTATCGGTTATTTTCATTATTTATACCCTCGATGGGCAACTTATTAGCCACGTAATTTTATTTCCATAATTGTTACCGGGTAACCCCGATACTTTTCTTTCATTAAAACTGACCACCCAAGCTTTTTATAAAAATTCTCTTTGTCTGGTGTAAACAGATAGAGTTTTTCAATATTTGCTACTCTGGCCTGTTGAGTTATATGGTTTACTAACATTGCACCAAAACCTTTATTCCGTTGTGTAGGATCAACAAAGACACTAGCAAGCCACGGAGATAACTCAGAGTGAGTGTCCATGTCTTGTGCAATGATTGCAGCAGAACCAATAGGCTTACCGCTTTCCTCCCCTACATATGTACTAGGGACTAAAGTACTGCCTAAGTATTCTTGCATTTTGCTTTTTCGCTGCTCAATGCTGACATCTGGATCTAGATATGACCATTCCTCATGATGCCATTTGGTCAAAACATCAATATATTCAGGTTTGTCTTGTAAGTTTATTATGTCCATAAATTGCTAGTTAATGCCGTGGTAAACGGTAGACTTGTAATTTTGAGTATTGTGCTATTCAAGCATAAAAACGAGCAACACAAAAGCTATCGGATTGATAGCCTTATTAGAATTATTTATAAACAGTCATTCTATATATTTTACCTTCTGAACCATAAAAAGCTGCCTGATCGTCATAAATTATTCTAGCGCTTTTACCTGAAGCAAGACTCATGAGAGCAATAGACATTAAATTACTTGTTTTAACCCCATCATCTTGATACCAAAATTTTTGATTTGGACATTCCGAACTATTTAAGGTTATCAACAACAAGCCACCCGAAACATTTGCATAACCATGAAGTATGTCGTCAACAGCAGTGATTTCGCCAACACAAGATTTATATTGATCCGCGAATGTGTAGTTCGAGATTATTGATGTAATGAATAAAGTAAGAAAAAAAATTTTCATTATGTAGTCCTTTAATTAAAATTTTAATAGAAAAGGAGCCTACCCCTTTAATTGTTAGATTTCCATGAATTCAATTGCAAACTCCCCTTGTTTACAGCTTGCTCTATAAAATTTGATTTGTTCTTTTGAGAAGATATTCTTTACTGTTTTGATACTGTCATCGCTAGAGCGAAGACCAAAGTATATAGCTGTAATTGGCGCTGGCAGAGGTAGGGTAGTATTTCCTTGTTTAGTCACAAGCCTCCATTCAGACTCGTACTTCCAGCCGTCAGCTTTAGTAAATAAGTTAACATCTGGCAAATCTATGATCCGATGTAGGTTCGGATACTCAACAGTATATTCAACCTTTCTACACATAAAATGGCTTAGAAAATTACTCTTAATATCCTTTCTCTCAAATTCGATACAAAAGCCTGTATGGTTGTTCGCGTAGTGAGACCACATAAGTATGTCATTGTTTTTTTCACTTAATGAGAATACACCTGATTCTCTCGCTTCAAACATATGTTTTTCGATGGATTTATCTTCTACTTCCTTGACGGGTTTAAGATGATTCCTCTCAACAATCTCTCTAATTTGCTTCTCGGCTTCTTCTGGTTCATAAAGCTCTCTAATAAGATTATTAATCTGATGCAATTGATCAACAGTGGTCTTCGGGCTTCCAGGAGTTAAGGCGCAATCAAAGGGATCATTGAAGCTCGCCGGTTTCGCAACCCACATTTCTCGATTCACAAGCATTCTCAATGAGAATTCATTAAACGCACGATACTTATAAAGCTTCTTAATTTCGGGATGTTCCATAAAATTCTAACGCCGTTGTAAGCAACGAAAAAGGCGTCTGATTGACAACCTTGTTATATTCACAGACCTAGACCACCGCCTTGTATAAAATTACATATATGCTCTGATGCTCCGTTTTCTGGAAGTGAGAACATTGTAGAGTGAGCAGTTAAGACTTCTCTAAGTTTTTTGTATTCTAATGGATCGCTAGGCGTTCTTACTAGGAAATACCCAGAATAACCAAAAGATTCACGGTTAACATCTTGAATATATTCAAAATTAGCAAGTGCTTCTTTAAGTTTAAGGTAGCCGCCAGTTATAGGGCCGTTCGTAATTTTTACAAGAAGTGTAAAAGCATATGCATAATTTGAATAATCTATTTCCTCTTCATTTGTCTCGGTTTCTTCGTAGTTAACTAGGTATGTGCCGTCTTTAAAATATGAAGAGTGTTGTTGGATGGCTTGATAGACTTGAATGGGAGATGAAATATTAGAATGTACTTCCCTCACATCAGAAATTACCGATAATGAAATTATACTTATAGAAAGCCCTGACCCTAGCCATTCTATAAGTTGTGATTTGTTTAATTGTATTTCCATTTTCAGCAAACATAACAGTATATTAGTCGGAATTCCTGTTTATCTCACTTATCCACAACCAAATCCCGAATCATTTCCCACAAACTCTATCAAACTCAATAGTTTACAGCAACTACCCATATATTTTACGTCTGAGATAAGAATTATCTCTTATCTCAGTTTGAATAAAATTTATATTATGGCTTTTATATGTGATTAAGAAATATAAAACCTCAAGAAAATCAGACATATAGTTTATCTACTCCGAGATATTGGCAATATTCTTACAATTTTTAATATGTTTGAATTCTATCAAAAATAGCTACGTTACCTGAACAACCCTGCACTGCAAAACGTAAAGGTTTATTTTGTGCCTGATATGCCAGCAATACAGATATTATTCTATTTATATTGACGCCTTCTGGGTTATTGACCCCCAAGATGGTAGAGCCACAACCATGAGAATTTTGAACAGCTACTGACAAACCACCATCGGTATGAACGCTAAATCCAACTACCTCATCATATATCCAGTCAGCGAAACTATTTTGAGCAAAGAATAAAACCATTACACCCATTAATATTTTTTTCATTTTAATATCCTTCTAATTTTTATAAGTTATAAGGCTCGCAATCCTTGGCGATTTTGAGCACAATAAATAATTCGTCGTTTTTAAATCCTTCATTTATATCTCCTTAATGCAAAATGAATAATCTGACATGCATTAAATAATAAACAGACGTGTTTAAACACGCAGCTTTGACGTATATCCACAGAAGAGAAAAGTATAAATGGCGGGAGTCCCTTTTATTTTTAAACTATCATCTTCCACTGATTAATATCGACGTATTTAAAAACGTCACTTAGCTTATTATTGACGTTATTTTTTCATAAAGCAAGAGCAAATTGTCTAAAAC
Organism: Candidatus Endobugula sp.; assembly: GCA_020628895.1. Classification (GTDB taxonomy): domain Bacteria; phylum Pseudomonadota; class Gammaproteobacteria; order Pseudomonadales; family Cellvibrionaceae; genus Endobugula. The sequence goes on along the minus strand of JAHDEM010000003.1, from coordinate 79,306 downwards.
TCATCATCCAAGGAAAAATGCAAAAGTAGGACTGATGATGGATGACTTAGTATTTTTATAGGTTAACCCAAAACTGGCCTTAAAAAACTCCGCTCGTAACTCACAATACATTGTGTTGTTTTTGCATATTCGAAAGCACTTAAGCACTCGGCATCTTGAAATGAATGCTGGCGGTATACTTCATATTCGGCAAGGCTGGCAAATGAGAATAAGGCATATGCGATATTATTCGCCCCTTCTGATGGTAGGAAGTAGCCGTGGTGTTGCCCACCAAACTTATTGACTAATGGAATCCAAAGCTTTGCATAGTGTTCAAACTCTTCGAGTTTATTGGGGTCGATAATATATTTAATGTAACAGGTGATCATATTCTTTTCCTAATGCATTAATGGCTTCACTATATAAGTTTTATGCTTAGCTGTACATTAAAAGCGGAATACCTCATCGACCTTTAGCAGATGAGTGTTATTCAGAAGATCTTAGTCACTGTTTGCTTTTAGCGCCTCTAACTCGCTACGTACTTTTTCGGCTTCTGCCGTTTTTAGCGAGTAACCTTTAATATCACCTTTGCGCTGTAGCTGCATGGCTTGTTCTAATAGTTTTTGATAATTCGCTTGTAGTTTCTTTTCTGGGTTGGGTGCTAAAAAACCAAACATCACATTTGTTCCTTATTTGTTCATCGATTTGTTAATGGTTTTACGTATAATAAGGCCATTGCGTTTAACGGTTTTACGTATTTTTCTGGGTTGGTTGTTTTATGGTTGTACTATTTCGTCATCGACGTTGGGGGGTTTTATGGGTAGCTCTAATACTAAGCGCACTTATACTAGCTGCCCCCGCTAGCGCCAAGGTGCAAATCAGCTTCGAAACACCAAATAGTTCTGCAGAGAGAAAAATTCGTTCACGGCTGGTTGACTCACCATCAGTCAATAGTACGGTGGCATTTTTAAATGATGTATTAGCGCTTAAATACGATGTCACCTTAGCATTTGGGTCATACAAAAGGATCTGGTACGAGAACCACCGCATCGAAATACCCTATTTATTTATTGAAGATATTCGCCGACGTTATAAAAATGCGCGCATACCCCATAACAATAAGTCTGACATAGATGTATTCACTGGTAATGCACTCATTCATATCATTCTTCATGAAATGGGACATGCGGTGATTGGCCAGTATCAAATACCTGTATTAGGTAAGGTAGAAGACGCTGCCGATGGTTTTGCCGATGTACTGTTATTGCAATATTTTGATAATGGTGCGGATATTATTCATAGCGCTGCTGATTTATTTTATATCAATAGCCGCACCATTATGCGTTTACGTAAAGAAGATTATTGGTCTGAACATAGCTTAGATCGGCAGCGCTACTATGCTCGCTTATGCCATATCTACGGCAGCAACCCAGACAAACACCAAGCGATTAGAAAGCAAGCTAGGTTTGATAATGAAAGAGCTGAACGCTGTATTATCCAATACGATGTACTTGCTAGCGGCTGGTTAGCATTGCTTAAACCCGTATTAAAGCAGGCAGAGCCTGCCTTATAGAACCAATCACAACGAGCTGTGATTTTGATAATGGGTGTGCATATCCTGGCCCGCATCAGCCGCAGGCATATCCCAACCCTGTAAGTTTTGTTGCACTAGTTGAGCTAACATATCGATATGTTCATCAGTTGCATTTAATGCGGGAATATATTCGTAACGCTCACCCCCAGCTTCCATAAAATACTCTCTATTTTCTTCACCAATTTCTTCGATTGTTTCTAAACAATCGGCCGAGAAACCGGGGCAAACCACTTGCACAGATTTAACGCCCTGCTCAGGAAGGGCCTGTAAAGTATGATCGGTGTAAGGTTTTAACCATTCTTCGCGACCAAAACGTGATTGGAATGTGGTCATATAGTCTTCTTTTGTTAGGCCTAAACATTCAGCCAGTAATCGTGATGTTTTGTGACATTCACAGTGATAAGGATCACCATTTTTTAAATAACGTAATGGCACTCCGTGATACGACATAATTAATTTATCCGCACGGCCATGCTCTTTCCAATGCGCTTTAATACTGTTGGCTAACGCAGTAATGTAAGGTGGGTAATCATGGTAATGACTAATAAATCGTAAATCGGGCAACCAGCGACGATGAGTAAAATCTTCGGCTAAGGCATCAAAAGTGGATGCCGTTGTTGCTGCAGAATATTGCGGGTATAAGGGCAATACTAGCAACTGACGAACGCCTTCGCGTTGCATAGATTCAATCACCGATGTGACCGATGGCTCACCATAGCGCATGGCAAACTTAACCACCACTTGCTCACCGTATAATCGTCGCAAACGTACGGCTAGTGCATCACTTTGCTGCTGGGTGTGGATCATTAACGGTGAACCCTCTGGCTGCCATACGGTTTTATAAGCGGCAGCCGAACGGCGTGGACGAATACGTAAAATAACCCCATGTAAAATACAGGCCCATAATAATCGTGGCACTTCCACCACTCGAGGGTCGGATAAAAATTGCGCCAAATATCGACGTAATGCAGGAGTAGTGGGTGCTTGAGGTGTACCTAAATTGGTGATCAACACCCCTATCTTAGGCGCCTGCTGGTGATTAAAATCTGCTTGTCCAATATATTTCATAATTGATTTGCCATCGATATTTTTGATTGCCAAAATACAAAGCGTATCATTTTACGTAAAAAATAGATCACTGGCTTTATAAAAATGCTGATTACCAGATGAATATTGTGGATATCCGTAAAACATCATTTTTCGCTTTAGCCATCCATGGCTTTGTTTAGAGGAATAAACTCGCTACAATCAAGCCAATCCCAACTGCATTACAAGGCCAATTATGGAACTCGTTGTTTTTGATCTAGACGGCACTTTGTTAAACAACCGCTCGCAAATATCAGCTTATACGAAGCAAACCCTCCGCCTACTAAACGACAATAATATTGCTTATACGGTTGCCACTGGGCGTACACAGTATTCAGCTCAGGCGATTATCCATGATCATGGCTTTGTATTACCGCATATCTACAGCAATGGTGTGATTACTTGGGACCCAAGGCAAAATGCGTTATCGATGGATAACGAACTCACCATGGATGAGGTGCAGTTGATTATCGATAGCAGCTTTGCACAAAATATTACCCCTTTTATCTCTACTATTAACGACCAGCACCAACACGCCATATTTCACCCTCCTATAAGGCATGCCGTTGAACAGCGTCTTATTGATAACTTTTATGCCAATACTAATGATATTAGTGTGCATGACATTCATCAGATGCCGAAAGATGTTCGCATTACTAATATCAGCCTGATTGGCGATGCCCAAGAAATTGATAATATTCAAGATAGCATCAACGCCGAAACTCACTTAATCGCTTATTCCGGTCCTGCTATCGAGGGTAATGGGCTTAAGTGGATGGATATTCATCACCGAGATGCCAGTAAGGGTAGCGCCCTTAAACAACTGCGCGAAAGAATGAACCTTAGCCGCATTATTTGTTTTGGCGATAGTGATAACGATCTCAGCATGTTTGATGTGAGCAACGAAAGCTACGCAACGGCTAACGCTAAAAGCGATATAAAAAAGGCGGCAACCGCAGTAATAGGCCACCACAACGAAGATGGCGTTGCTCATTTTTTACGTGAGCGCTTTAACTTATAAAAGAGTCATTTATAAGACGGATACTATATTCTCACCTTACTGTTAGGGTCTGTTCACACAAATAATCATCGAGCAAATTATGTCTATCGAAGTTTATTGCACTTCTTGGGAAGGCCATCATCACGAGATATCTCATATTCGACGTAACGTGTTTATTGAAGAACAAGGGGTGAGTGAGCATGATGAATGGGACGGGGTGGATGCTCTGCCATCAACAATACATGTTCTCGCCTATAAAACCGAAGGCGATTTACGAACACCAATAGGCACGGCTAGATATTTAGAATCGGGGCAAATTGGACGTATGTGCGTACTTAAGGCATACCGCAATCAAGGTATTGGCGGCCAACTATTGTCGGCCTTATTGGATCATTGTGAGCAATACCGAGAAACATCGGTCCCGATATTCCTCAATGCACAACTCACTGCTATCGGCTTTTATAAAAAGTTTGGGTTTATCACTCAAGGGGATGTTTTTGACGATGCCGGTATTGATCACAAAAAAATGGTGCTCAACCCATAAACATTAGCCAGAGGCATTAACCATAAAAACAAGAGCGGTTATGCTTTAGCATCGCACAAAGCCTGTGCCTCTTTAACGTTTAACGTGCCTTCATAAATCGCACGCCCGGTAATCGCTCCACAAATACCATGATGGGATTGCGCTTTTAATGCTTTAATATCTTCGATATTCGTAATACCGCCAGATGCAATTACGGGAATGCTTGAGGCCTTAGCCATAGCCACGGTTGCTTCTACATTCACGCCTTGCATCATGCCATCACGGGCAATATCGGTATAGACAATAGACTCTACACCATCGGCCTCAAAACGCTTGGCTAGATCGGTCGCTTTAATTTCAGACACTTCGGCCCAACCATCGGTGGCGACTAGGCCATCTTTTGCATCAAGACCCACAATTATATGCCCAGGAAATTGTTGGCACATTTCAGTCACAAACTCGGGCTCTTTTACCGCTTTGGTACCAATAATCACGTAGTTAACACCCGCCTGAAGATAGTGCTCGATAGTCTCGCCACTACGAATGCCGCCACCAATTTGAATAGGCAATTTAGGGAAAGCCTTTGCAATTTCGGTCACCACTTCACCGTTTACCGGTTCGCCAGCAAAAGCGCCATTTAAATCAACCAAATGTAGCCGACGACAGCCTTGATCAACCCATTGTCGAGCAAAGTCCACGGGGTTATCACCAAAAACCGTAGAGTCGTCCATCAGGCCTTGGCGTAGACGAACACACTGGCCGTCTTTTAAATCAATAGCAGGGATAATTAACATGTTATTTTTCCAATCTTGTATGTTGCTCCGGAATTGATGGGAGCGAGCTGTGTAAAAAGGCTAGGGCTTTTTTGACTTAAAGCGTACCGTCCCAATCAATAAAATTCTTTAGCAATTGAAGACCCACTGTATCGCTTTTTTCTGGGTGAAATTGCGTTACAAACAGATTCTCATGGCTCATCGCAGCAGTAAATGTGCGGTAGTAATGGCTACTACCGGCCACTTGCTGTTCATTTTGTGCCTCAATGTAATAGCTGTGTACAAAGTAAAAACGGCTGTTATCTGCAATGCCCTGCCAAAGAGGATGATCAATGGATTGCTGTACTTGGTTCCAACCCATATGGGGCACTTTTAGTCGCTGTCCATTATTGTCTGTTAGGTTATCACCAAAGTATTTAACATTGCCCGGTAATACCCCAATACCATCAACACCGCCATTTTCTTCGCTATGGCTCATGAGTGCTTGCATGCCCACACAAATACCTAGCACTGGCTTTCCCTTGTGAATGAGTTCAGGGACCAAGATATCAAAACCTAAACGACGAATTTCTGCCATACAATCACGCATAGCACCGACTCCGGGGAATAAAATTTTATCCGCATTAGAGATGACCTGAGGGTCGGCAGTAATATCTATTTGGCTATTCGGCGATACATGAGCAAAAGCACTGGCTACCGAGTGCAAATTGCCCATGCCATAATCAATAATTGCAACTGAAGACGCCATTTATAGAGAGCCCTTTGTCGAGGGTGTGACACCAGCCATTCTTGGGTCAGCTTCAAGGGCCATACGCACGGCGCGACCAAATGCCTTAAATACCGTTTCGATTTGGTGGTGGGCATTGTGTCCCTTTAAGCAATCAATGTGTAAGGTGACTTGGGCGTGATTAACAAAGCCTTGGAAAAACTCCCAAAATAACTCAGTGTCAAAATTACCTACTCGCTTTTGCGTAAAGGGAATATCCATAAATAATGCTGGGCGACCTGAGAAATCGATGGCTACACGCGATAATGCTTCATCCAGAGGCACGTAGGCATGACCATATCGGCGAATCCCTTTTTTATCACCTATGGCTTTTGCTACCGCTTGTCCAATGGTAATACCGATATCTTCAACGCTGTGGTGGTCGTCGATATGGGTATCTCCGTCACACACCACATCAAGATCGATCAAGCCATGACGAGCAATTTGGTCCATCATATGTTCTAAGAAGGGGACGCCAGTATCGAATTTGGCGGCACCCGTGCCGTCGAGATTAAGGTCCACACGAATTTTGGTTTCTAAGGTATCGCGATTAACACTTGCTGTGCGAGCGCTCATGGGGTTTCTCCAAAAGAGCAATGGCTTAATGACCATGCAAAAGAGCAATTATACGTGTTCGTTTGCCGAGGGTGAAGCCATGTATTAAAAAAGGCGGCCCTCTAACTAAGCCAGAGACAAAACTAGGGATTGGTAGGCGAACTCACTAAACATATTGATGTCTACCATTGTATGCTTTTCAGGCAATTCATTGAGCGATAGAATGGATAGCATGCCACAAATAGCTCAAATCAAATGATCAGGTTCACAGGTTACAGAGATAATAATGAAAATACTTAAAATCATGGGCAGTATACTGATTATTGCCATTTTACTATTGATAACCGCCGCGGTTGCATTGCCACTGGTTATCGACCCGAATGATTACAAAGAACAAATCTCAGATACCATTAAAGAACAAACTGGACTCACATTAGCCATAGATGGCAATCTATCGTTATCGGTTTTTCCGTGGCTGGGGATTAAAACCGAACAGGTGACTATCTCACAGCCAGATATCGTACTCACTAGTATGCCGGAGGCTGCACCTTTAATCTCTGTTGAGGCAATCTCGGTGGGAGTAAAGCTACTCCCGTTACTTAATAAAGCCATTGAAGTGGACACGGTTTTATTACAAAAGCCTGAGATCACATTTCTCGTCACTGCCACTGGCTCCGATAGCCTTGCAAGTATTAACGGTTCATCTTCTGAAGAAACTAGCGAGAACAAAAGTTCTGATTCAACCCAGGCTATTGCCGCCCTTTCCATTGCTGGAATGGATATTACTGACGGTAAAGTGACTTATAGCAATCAACAAGAAAAGACAAACTTTATATTAGAAAATCTAAATATTAATAGTGGTGACTTACTTAGCCAACAAGCGGTACCTTTTTCGTTAACAGCCACCATTAGCGGACAAGATATTACACCAACGGATATTACATTAGACTCTAAAGTCGCACTCAATAAAGATGCACTTGCCATTAGCATCAGTGATTTTGTCACGTCGGTCACACAGCAAAATGTAAACAACGCTGATAGCGTAGAAGTCACCACTGAATTTGATACTTTCGATTACCAGCATCAAGCAGGCACAAGCAGCATTAAAAGTTTAACTATTACGGGCAAGATGGGAGATATACCCTTCTCTGGTTCTATACCTAGTACCGATATATCGCTTGAACAAAAGTCCGTGTCTATTCCTGAATTTACTATCGATAGCCTTGGAATAAAAACATCCGGTGATGTGAGCCTGAAAAACTGGGATGGCATGGGAATGGCAATCGGGCATATTCATGTTGCCCCCTTTGATGCCAAAGAGGTTTTGCAAAAGCTTAAGATCGATTATTCACCCAAACAAGCGTCTGCATTAGACCGTGTAGAGCTCACCTCCGGTTTTAATGGTACAGCGAACGGACTCTCTCTTAACAAAACAACGGTCAGTATCGATAACACTGAACTCACTGGCGATATATCTATTATTGATTACACGAATCCCAAATACCAATTCGATTTATCGCTAAGCGCGATTAATATCGATAACTATTTACCTGCACAGCAAGCAAGCACAAACAATAATAATGAGACACAGACCTCTGTAGACACAACTGAAGCTCTACGAGCACTGGCTGCACCTATTGCTTTATTGCAAAGTATTTATGCTAACGGGGTTTTCCGAGCACAAGATTTAATGGCAAGCAATATTCAAATAGATAATGCAGTCATTACCGTCGCCTCGAACCAGCAGACGACGACCATTACACCAGCCATCAAACTATACAAAGGTTCGTTAGATGGAAAGATGACTGTTGATAAAACGCCTGATCCCACATTATCGATTATCAGTACATTAAAAAATATCCAACTAGAACCATTGTTGATTGATGCTGATATTACCGATCAGTTCTCTGGCACTGCTAATATCGATAAAAACATAACAGTGACTAATGTAGCCAGTAGCAAGCCAACAGTAACAGGCAGTATGCGAGTCGTTGCAAAAGATGGTGCAATAAAAGGTATCGATATCAAAAAAATATTGGATGACTCCCAAGCAAAAATTGATGCCTTACGCGGAAAACAAACACCCACAGCTAATACTACAGAAGACAAAACCCGATTTGCAGAAATGTCGGCAACATTGTTAATTGATAACCATATTATTACCAATAATGATTTATCCATTAAAGCGCCCGTATCTAGAATTACTGGCAAAGGAACGGTTGATATTCAGCAGCAAACTCTGGACTATGCCAGTACTATTACGGTAGTCAATACCAATGAAGGCCAAGGCGGAAAAGAAGCAAACGATCTTAAAGGCATCACCATTCCTGTTCGCTTTACAGGCCCACTAACATCCCCTAATTACCAAATTGATTTTGAAGCACTGTTAAAAGCAAATTCATCTCAAAAACTGGAGCAAGAAAAAGATAAGCTAAAAAATAAATTATTGGATAAACTAGGCGTAGATAGCAACGACAATGATAAACCAGCCTCTACGCAAGCCATTAAAGAACAAGCGAAAGACAAACTAGAAGATAAATTAAAAGAAAAACTATTTGATAAATTATTTAAGTAAAGACTTATTAATTGACTATATTTACTTAACTAACCTTAACTTACTTTTAGTTAACGATTGTCATCACTCATTAGGTATACAGATACAAGAATTAATGAGTGATGAGAATTAAGAAATGGCGCAGAAATTATAAAGGTAGATAACGATCGCCATAGAGTGCAATTAGCGCATGGTTTAATTTAACAATAACAGACTCGTAATCATCGGCAAGCACTGCCACATGACCCAATTTACGACGTGGGCGCTCTTGCTTACCGTAAGCATGATAAAACAAACCCTGTTGTGGGTTAAAATCTTCGGGCTTACCGTGCTCACCCAACATGTTCACAATACCACCAATACCTTTTGCTGCGGTTGAACCAAGTTCGCTATTGGTAATCGCTCGACAATGATTTTCAAATTGGCTGGTTTCACAACCCTCTATAGACCAATGCCCCGAATTGTGTACCCGCGGCGCAAGTTCATTCACCACCAAACCGTTTTCGGTATCAAAACATTCCATGGTTAGCACGCCCACATAATCTAATGTGCTGAGTATAGTTTCCATATAGGCAACGGCTGCTTCTTCTAACACAACATCAGTATTGGGTGCCGGTGCGATAGTAGAAATTAACACGCCTTCTTCGTGACGATTTTCCATCAGCGGATAATACACAATATCACCACTGGCATTACGAGCGGCAATCACCGAAACTTCTCGTGAATAATCAACATGTTTTTCGGCAATGAGTGTGACATTCTCATTCAGAGTTACAGATTGTAAATCTTCTGCTGATTGTATGCGCCATTGGTTGTAACCATCATAGCCAGATTCGGCCGCTTTAATATAAATAGGATAACCAAGACGTTCTGGCAAGCTGTCTAATTGCGCTTGAGTTTCTATAATTTCAAACTCTGCTGTAGGAATACCGCTATGGCGAAGGAAGTTTTTTTCGCGAACTCGGTTTTGCGCAAGATAGATCGAGTGTCCATTTGGTGCCGTCACAGTGAGAGCACTCAACTCATCTAACAGCGATGTATCAACCATTTCTTTTTCAACGCTGATCACGTCGGGCTTACCTAAGGCTTCGAATAGTGCTTCGGCAGATAAATCGGTCAATGTAACAATCGCGCCTAAATCACTCACGCAACGGGTGTCTTCACCCTCTTCACCAATAAAAGAAAAAGTATGCCCTAATGCAATGCCTGCCTGTGCAGTCATTTGAGCGAGTTGGCCACAACCAAAAATAGCTATATGCATAATCGTTCGTAATAAAAAGTCATCAATGAAATCAAGCGAGCATTCAATAATGCCAACTTATGAATCGGCATCCTCTACTGTCCAAGGCACACTATCGGTCTGCGCTTTACGCCATGATTGGATACGCTCAGATAATGCATCATCTGATAAGGCCAGCATTTGAGCCGCAATCAAGCCCGCATTATAGGCACCCGCTTCACCAATCGCCTGTGTTGCTACCGCAACACCACGTGGCATTTGCACAATCGACATCAAGCTGTCCATGCCCTTAAGTTGCTTACTACTCACGGGGACACCAACCACAGGCAAATGAGTTAAGGCCGCCGCCATACCCGGCAAGTGAGCAGCGCCACCAGCACCAGCAATAATCACCTTAATGCCTCGAGTATGTGCTGTCTGAGAAAATTCAACCAAACGCTCTGGGGTACGGTGGGCCGAAACCACATTGGTCTCGTAAGGCACACCTAATTGATCCAACACACCCGCTGCTGCCGACATTGTTGGCCAGTCTGAACGTGAACCCATAATAATGCTAACAATTGCACTCATCGCGATATCTCTATAACGTTAACCAAGCCACCCCACCTAACACTAGAAAATTATCCCCTACATTCTATGAGTTAATAGAATGTGAAGCGCTAAAATCTAGGAAATTCACTCCAAATATAAGGAGTATTTAGGCGTTTTGACCGTACTTGATAATGAAAAGGGCGAAATTGTACCAGCAGACTTAGCAAGAGGCTACTATTTAGTCGATAAGCAAGATTTGCGTATTAAATACTCCCCTCAAGCTCTACAACCAATATTCTTGCCTCACCATGCGGGTGCGCGACATGCTCGGTACCCACTGATGCATAGAATATATCGCCATCGTGCAATAATACCGACTGCTCATTCCCCTCTTGCCGATAAAACATCTCCACAACACCACTTAGCACGACAAACACTTCTTCTCCATCATTGACATGCCATTTATAAGGTTGATCTGTCCAATGTAGGCGGGTACTAACACCATTCATAGATGCAATATCCAATGCTCCCCACGCTTTATCCGCCGTGAATTGTTTACCATTAATAATTTTCATGACGATATCTCCACAAGCTTAGTGTGAACCACCGACTGATTCACTGTATGATTGGGTCGACGCGCTTTACTCTACTATCGTAACGAGAGAATGGACACACATTATGCCGCTCACGCCACAGGCTCAATCTTTCTTAAATGTAGTTAATCAACTACCCAAAACCGCATTTCATCGCCTACCCGATATGCAAGCCGCCGCTGAAATCCGAAGAATGCATGAAGAGCGCCCGGCCTATTTAGCTCCCGAATGGGTATCAATGCACTCCGTACAAAACCTCTCTACAGATCACCAAAACCCGATACCTTTGCGAGTATATACCCCAATAAACACGGATTCAGCCTTACCCGTGCTGGTGTTTTACCACGGAGGCGGCATGGTGATTGGCACCCTAGATAGCTATGACACATTATGTCGGCAAATAGCCAAACAATCTGGGTGTATCGTTGTATCGGTTGATTACCGCTTAGCACCTGAGCACAAATTCCCCGCAGCAGTGGAAGATGCATTTAATGCGTTATTATGGGTAAGCAAACACGCAAAAGAACTGCAGGCAGACCCACAAAAAATAGCTATTGGCGGTGATAGTGCTGGAGGTAATCTTGCCGCAGTAGTAGCCATTCTGGCCAAAAAACAACTCACCACACCATTAAAGTGCCAAATACTGATCTATCCAGCGACTGCCCCACATGCTGACTCCAAATCACATATGGAATGCGCTAACAATTACTTTTTAGAACGAGAAACGGTACTGTGGTTTCATAAAACGTATATTCGCTCGGATAAAGACAGAGAAGATTTTCGTTATGCTCCGTTAATTGCCGAAGACTTAACAGGCTTACCTCCAGCATTAGTGATTGTTGCACAATACGATACGTTACGTGACGAAGGTGTTGCCTATGCCAAGCGCTTACAGCAGAGCTATGTGAAAACCACACTCAGCGAATATAAAGGCATGTTTCATCCTTTTGTATCACTCGCTGGCATATTGGATGAAGGCAAAGCAGCGATTACTGAAGTGGCGAATACAATACGTGAGTATATGTCTATGGAGTAATTTCCACTCCTTTCCAAAACGCCATATGCCCCTTAATCTGTTTTGCTGCGTCTTTGGGCTCAGCGTAATACCAAACAGCGTCGTTATTTAATTCATCGCCCACCTGAATATGATAGTAATTAGCAGTGCCCTTCCAGGGGCAAATCGTGGTCGTATTACTTGTTTGTAGATATTCTTTTTTCACCGACTCTTCCGGGAAATAATGATTATTTTCTACAACAACAGTGTTAGAAGATTCAGCAATAACAATATTATTCCAAATAGCTTTCATCGTCGCTTCTCTTAGATGGGCAAATCGATAAATACGCAAACCTACCCTTACATAGACCACATTATTACACGATGGTCTACTTGATTAATGAAAACACATAAGCCATCTTACTACTTAGCAGGCTCCTTGTAGGGCCTGTTCACTCTACAGGGATTTATATTTTTCCTGGAAAACCAAAAAGTGTTATCTACATCACATTTTTAAAGTCTACCCTTGCAACGACACTTTATCCTGACTTTTTTTGCCGTTATGATGAAATCGGCGACAGCCATATTCGTTATTCACATAAAATACAACTATGCTATAAGCATATGTCGATGTTTTGTTTAAAAGATGTTCCCCCTATGACTGAAAATACAATTAATACTAATGCCTCAACGGATAAAGATGCACAAATAGCAGAATTAGAAACACTGGTAGAAGGCCTACAGGCCGAGGTTAATGATATTACCTCCGAGCGCGACCGCTTAGTTATCGAATCAAAACTAGCAATAGAAGACGCAGAACTCGCTAGAAGTTTTAGTAAAAAAAACTATTCATCTTTACTTATCGAGTTATTTGAAACACCTAAAAAACAACTCAAAAAATCCATCGTCGTAGCGATTATATTAAGTGCAATCATTAGCGGCCTGTTAGCGTATGCATCCATGATGTTTGTGCTCACTCACAACAAGGCTGAGGTGTATGAACAGCTTAATGAATTGAACATACGTATAGAGCAACTCTCTACAGAACTACCTAGTATTATTCAAGAAGCCAATCAACACAACAATACACCAACAGTCACTGACTCAGCTAGCAATGAATCACCTGAACCTATTATCGAAGAGCTCTCACCTTCAACAACACAGGATGCGGTAACAACGAGCACCGAAGAAATCGCAGAACAACCAACAGGTACTGACAACGAAGAGTCTGAAAAAAATACAATACCAGCTAAAACCTTATCACCAGAGGAATCAGCCAAGCTGGCGACTATCGAACGGCAAACTGTCGCATTAAGCAATTATCTTGCTAGCGCCAAAAATAAAACAGGTTTTCCAGCAGATTATGCCACCAACGAAACCAGTTTTGCTCAGTTATATTTAATTATTATGCAACATGCAAGCAACGAAAAAATATATTATGAGTCCTATCTAAATGTGATAAACGATTTAAATATTTCAGCCACTTTTGCGCCTAAAAATGTAGATGATCTTGTGAAACTGGATCGCGACTTTTTACAAGCGGCCTACTCAGCGTTTATTATTACTTCCAAAAAACAAAATAATAAATGGCGCTACAGAGAAATTGATAGAAAATTTTCAAGCTACTACAGCAATGATTTAAATTACGATTTAGGGGATTGGCAAGTCGTCAACGAAACTCAAGACTACCAAACCTTACCAACAATATTTGCTTTAAATATTCAAAGAATGATGCAACAATTTGAATTCAACAATCAATTATCTGCCTTACAATTACCGGCTACTATTTATTATGAAGCCTATGCAGAAGCTAATAAAAATAATGCCGTAACATCGTTACTCAATAGAACACCAATCACTAATCAAAATGGAACACTGACGATCGACACATCGGATATTGCAATCACTTTGAACCAAGAAGCTATTGTCAACATACAAAAAAAGCTAGCAGCTAAAAATTTAATGTCTGCTAATGACACTAACGGTATTGCAGGGCCCAAAACAGCCAAGGCTATTAGTGCATTTAAACAATCGGCATCATTACCTAACAACAGTCAGATTAATATCAATTTACTTAAGGCATTAGAAATAACACCGCGGTACTCCCAACTTAAACTACAATAAGCCTCCACCTGCATCGATGGCATTCAACTGGTTGCCATCAGGGCCTGTGGTGGTTGGATCGGCAATCCAAGGAGATAAACAATCTCTATCAATGACACAAGGGTCGGTTAAGGCACTTAGAAAAGCGATAATTTGCGACCGCTCTTGTGCATTTAAATTAATATTATCAAATAAAGTAGTATTATTATTCTGCTCGACACGCAATGCATCTACCGCATCATCTGTATTATCTTCTGCATCAGGGTATAAGGTTGCACAATTAGCCAGCCCACTAAACTGTGCAAGCTGGCACCAACCACCATCATTAAAATAATTGTTAACTGTCCGTCGAGGGTTATTGTAATGAGATAATACATCCTCAAGTGTTCCATAAGAACCACTATGTCCATAGGGAGCGGTTTGAGCAACATTCAACAAACTCGGTGTCCTGAAGCGAAAACGATCCGCATCATCAATGGTTTGTCTTTCGCGACCAAAATCGTTATTAGAACCATCTCCCAGACCAGGCCCAATTTGAGGGAAGGCAATGATATGATGCTGCCCATCAGTAAAAAAATCTCCCGAATGACAACCAGAACAGCCACCACCACCCTGATTTGTTGATGTGAAAAACAAAATCGCGCCCTGCTTTTGATCGTCTGTTAACGCAGAGGTATTACCGTTCACATAATCTCTCCATGGGTTATTCACAAACACCATAGACCGTTGATATTCCCCAATCGCTTTAGCAATATTGTCAAACGTAATGAGATCAGAGGCTGTTTGTGTACTTGAAAAAGCCGTTTGAAATTCGTGCAGCCACGTATTAGGCAACAACTCGCCAGAACCAACACCGTAATCACCAATTCTTGCTGCAAGATGGGTTCTAATGACATCACCGCTACTACCATTTTCAAAGGCACTGGTTTTCATTTCTTCAATAGAAGTGACCGGGAAACGCGCTTGCGCTTCAACAAGATTATCTCCGGCATTAGCATCGGCTACACCTAAGGCAGAATCTGGGGTACGAATGCCCGACAAAGCACCATTGCTGTTGACCTCTTTGCCCAAACTTTCCACTCTAGAATCCCAAAACATACTATGATCGTTTAGGCCTACATTAAATATTGTCGGAGAGTTTCGAGCCACTATCGGCTCACCACTGGTATGAACACGCCCAATGCCTAGCTGGTCCACACTCGTCGCATCAACACCAATAGGCAGTGATAGATCATCCGCTCCCCCTAAGGTCGGGTGGTGACAACTAACACAGGCAGCATCAAAGTTACCGCCTAAACTTTTACTAAAAAATAATAACTTGCCTAATTGTGGCAAGGGATCGGCAATATTAGGTAATGACCTCCCGGAACTGGCATCACCAGACAAGCCTTGATCGGCAATAAGAATCTGTAATTGAGCATCGACTGCTGAACTGGCAGCACTGAATACAGCAGTGTTATTAGCTTGTTCTGTTGTTCCGGATCCGCCTCCGCCACAAGCAGATAAAAAACATACCGAAAGCATCGATATCGCTGACCATTTAAAAGATAACATAAAGCATTCCTCGCATTATTTCTTAAAGAAGAATAATCGAGAAATGTGCAAGAAATTTGCACAAAAGATGCAAATTTTTAAAAGGCGAGATTAACTATATAGATATGGGAATTTCCACTTTATAACCTACTCCATAAACTGATTGGACTAGCTCGACATTAGGGTCAATAGTGGTAATCTTTTGTCGTAATTTTTTAATATGACTATCGATTGTTCTTTCTGAGACAACACGATAGTCTTGATAAATATTATCCATTAGCTGAGAGCGAGAGAATATTTTTCCTGGGGTTTTAGCCATGATTTGCAATAACGAGTATTCTACTGCCGTTAACCCCAAATCGCTTCCCCGAAAGATAGCTTTCATCTTGTCGTGCTCAAGGACTAAGCCGATAGAGGAAGCTTGATCTTCTTGACGATTAGATTGCTGGCGACGCAGCATCGCTTTGACTCTAGCCACCACTTCTCTTGGGCTGTAGGGTTTACACACATAATCATCTGCCCCAATATCCAAGCCAAGTAAGCGATCAATTTCGTCGACCCTGGCGGTAGTCATAATAATAGGAATATTACCGTAAGATGAACTATCTCTAATTTCACGACAAAGTGTGAGGCCGTCTTTGTTGGGCAACATAATATCTAACAAAATAATATCGGGAATAGTATCATTTTGTTCTGCTTCATTTAAATAAGGCAGAACATCTGCACCATCAGAAATAATATTAACAACCATGTTTGCCTGCGCTAAATAATCTCGTAATAATTCAGCGAGCTTTAATTCATCTTCAACGATTAATATATTATTTTCCATCTTTTTCTCTATGTTTTTTCATTGTTTGTCAAATAGGAAATTTAATTTCAATGGCCACACCACCTAAGGATGATTGCTTTGCATAAATATCTCCTTGGTGAGCCCCAACAATCGCTCGACAAATTGATAAACCTAAGCCACTTCCGCCTTTTTCTCGGTTACGTGATTTTTCTTCCCGATAAAGTCGATTGAATAATTTATCCAATGAATCGGTAGCAACTCCTGGCTCACTATCTTCCCAACAGATCATTAAGTTTTTATCGTCAGTAAAAGAAATGGTTATTTGTAACTGTCCACCATTGTCGGTATAACGAATACTATTTTGTAGTAAGTTGTAAAATAATTGCGATAGACGATCTGCATCAGCATACATTTTTTTCTCATCACCTTTAACGATGATGGAACAGTTTAAACCATGGCTATCCAAAGCAACTTCGTTACAGGCAACAACATGTTTAATAACACCGATTACCGATACTTCATCATATACATAACGCATAGATCCCGCATCAGAAAGACTGAGCTGATGAAGGTCATCAACAATACGCTGCAATCTTAGTGCTTCTTCATATAATGAATGTAGACGTTCAGCATTAAACTCTCGGACCCCTTCTTTAATAGCTTCCATTTCTCCACGTAATGTTGCTAATGGTGTACGTAATTCATGAGAAATATCTGCAATCCACCGCTGTTGCGACTGCTCATATTCATCTAGCGAATTGGACAGCTGATTAAACGATTGTACAAGCCGCCCAATTTCGTCATTTGCATCATGCTGCAGTTTTACAGTGTAATCCCGCTTCATCAAGGCACTCATTGCTTTATCTAAATGTTGAATGGGTTTACCCATCCAACGGGCCAGTATAAAAGCAATAGCCAAGGCAATAATACTGGCGATAATCGCAATACCGATAAAGTATTTTGTCTGGTTCGCCACAAAAACTTGATCCGCCGATGATTCAAAGGCGGTTAGCTTACCCATACCAATATAGCCTTGCACTTGGTCATCGATAGTAACAGGAAGAATCCACATTTCATCGAGGGGCAACTCACGTCCATAGATAAGGCGTTGACTCACATCCAATAACACAAACGGCTGTGGTGGTGAGCGTCGATTATTTCGAGAAGGAGGCGGCCGATGATCTTTTTTAGGGTGTGGCTTATCTGCGAAGCGGTATTCATCACTCAATGAATGAGATTTCTTTTTAAAACCATCTTTACTCTTTTTTGGATGCCCATCATTTTTTTTACGCGACTCTTGCGAGACAGGGGGAGGACGAGAAAAAATAGCATATTGCTGAGTTTCCTGAAACATGCTGCTAACAAGCTCATCCCAATATCTTTTTCGTCGGATTAATTGGCGCCACTGTGATGGTGTTCGAACCTCATCTTCAATAACCTCTAGTAACGCTTCTAACGACTGGTAGCGATAATCATTGATGTACTGCAAAAAGCCAGAGCGAAAGCTTAGCAACATAGCAACAAAGGCAATAGCTGTGATCAGCAATGATGTAGAAGCTAATGCGATGATCAGCTTGGCTCGGATACCTAAAGTCATAATAGAAGTATTGATGATGAAGTCATCAACACTATAACGTATTTTCTAGGATATCCAAGAGTTTGGGAGGTAGTGCAAACTAGTTCCACAATATTTGCATATTGTGGAACTAGTTTACGAATAAAGGCGACCTAATGATAAAAATGCCGCAGCAGATTAAGATAAAACCATTATTGGATTCACTTATCCGATTGAAATACTAGTGAAGCACACGACAACGAATCGTACCTTCAATATCTTTCAGTTGTTTTAATGCCATATCACTATAGTCTGCATCAACCTCAATAACAACATAGCCTACTTTGTCATTCGTCTGCAGGTATTGCCCACAAACATTAATACTGTTTTCAGAGAAAACTTGGTTAATGGCAGTTAACACACCGGGAATATTATTGTGTACATGCAATAAACGATGACTATTTGGATGAGCGGGTAAAGCAACCTCTGGGAAGTTCACTGAACTGGTAGTGGTACCATTATCGGAATATTTAACCAACTTTTCAGCCACTTCCAAGCCGATATTTTCCTGTGCTTCTTGAGTGGAACCACCAATATGTGGTGTTAGAATAACATTATCAAATTCGCGTAAAGGGCTAATAAACTCTTCATTATTACCTTTAGGTTCTACAGGAAATACATCGATGGCCGCGCCAGCAACATGCTTATCAGTAATTGCTGCTGCTAGTGCATCAATATCCACTACGGTTCCTCTTGCAGCATTGATCAGTATAGCGCCTGCTTTCATCGCCTGGATTTCAGCAGCACCAAACATATTTTTGGTTGAGTCACTTTCGGGCACATGCAAGGTCACCACATCAGACATAGCAAGCAATTCATGTAAGTCCCGCACTTGCTCGGCATTACCTAGGGGCAACTTAGTGACTACATCATAGAAACGCACTTTCATACCCAAGCTCTCTGCCAAAACACTCACCTGCGTACCAATAGAGCCATAGCCGATAACCCCTAATGTCTTACCTCTTGCCTCATAAGATCCGTTGGCATTCTTCAACCAACCACCCCGATGAGCCACCGCATTGCGCTCGGGAATACCTCTTAGCAACAAAATGGCTTCTGCTAATACTAATTCAGCAACACTACGAGTATTTGAATAAGGAGCATTAAAGACAACAACACCGTGTTCTTGTGCGGCGACTAAATCCACTTGGTTGGTACCAATGCAAAAACAGCCGACAGCAATTAACTTGTTTGCCGCTTCAAAGACACGCTTCGTCAACTGCGTACGGGAGCGAATACCAATAAAATGAACACCCTTAATCTTCTCGACCAGCTCATCTTCATTCATTGCTGTCTTATGGTATTCGATATTGCTATATCCCGATGCGCTCAGCGTATCCACAGCTGACTGATGCACGCCTTCTAGCAGAAGAAACTTAATTTTGCTTTTTTCAAGAGAGATAGAAACCATTATCTGATGAAACCCCAGTGATGTGACAGAGATGAAGGAAGGCTATGAAGGAAAGTAATGCTACAACCGACAAGTAAACCTAAGAATAAAACGGAGGCGCATTGTAACAGAAAGTCACCGCAATGGCAGTCAATATTGTGGAATCTCTGTAGTCCGCAGCACTGGCAAAGTGCGTATAATCTGGGAATATATTAACAAGCGACCAACAAACTCTTATCGATATACACTCCATGAATCTTGTTTGGCTTAGAAACGACTTACGACTAGAAGACAACCCTGCTCTTTACCATGCTACAGCAGAAGGTGACACCTGCTGTGTATACACAATAACTCCTGGGCAATGGCAACAGCATAATGATGCTACTGCAAAAATAGCGTTTTGGCGCCAGAGGCTCATTAAGCTATCCCACGAATTAAGCCTAAAACATATCCCGCTAAGAATTTGCTTATTAAGCAGTTATGAGGATTGCGCACCCGCTTTATTATCCTTGTCCCAAAAACTAGGGGTAACACACCTGTTCTACAACCGCGAATACCCGCTTAACGAAAAAAGCCGTGACCAGAGCGTTGAAGCGCTTTTCGCGAAGCAAGGGATAGCCGTTAAGAGCTACCATGGTGATGTGGTATTACCCCCGGGTACCGTGCGCACACAGCAAAATGCTATATACAAGGTATTTACCCCCTTCTCGCGCCAATGGCATAAACAAGTTAGCAACACCGCACTACAGGTATTACCAGCACCCAACAAGCAAAAAACCATGCCATGCCAAAGTGACGACATTGAACACCTATGGCTGATACCAGCAGCAGAAGAGGCAGAATGGACGAATAATGGCTTTCGAGATGATCTATGGCCAACAGATAGCCAAAAGATACACGAACGACTTTCGTTGTTTTGCCAACTAAAACTGGGTAGCTATAAAACACAACGAGATATTCCCAGCATCCACGGCACGAGCACTTTATCTCCCTACTTAGCTATGGGTGCTATTAGCGTTCGCCAGTGTATTCATGCAGCAAGACATCATGATGCTGGCTGGGTAGAGCAGCAATGGGTAACAGAATTGGTTTGGCGAGAATTTTATCGGCACCTCACCGATCAGTTTCCACAGCTATCGCAATCAAAAAACTTTATTCATTTTCCTCATGACATTCAATGGGATAACAGTACTGATCGTTTTGAAGCCTGGTGTCGCGGTGAAACAGGATTCCCCATTGTAGACGCAGCCATGAAACAATTGGTGAAAACAGGATGGATGCATAACCGCTTGCGAATGATTACCGCAGCATTTTTAACTAAGTTACTACTAATCGATTGGCGTAAAGGTGAAGCGTTTTTTATGGAACATCTAGTCGATGGTGATTACGCTTCTAATAATGGAGGCTGGCAATGGGCATCATCGACTGGTGCCGATAGTGCACCCTACTTTAGGATTTTTAATCCTCAACGGCAATCAGAACGATTTGACCCAGAAGGTATTTTTATTAAAAAATTTATCCCATCTTTAGTCGATCTCCCAAAAAAATCTATTCACTCACCCACGTCAGAAGAACGAGCAAGCTGCGGATACCCCGAGCCTATCATTGATTATAAACTTGCCAGAGAACGAGCAATCACTGTTTTTGCAACAGCCATGGGAAAAACTAAATAACTCTCTACTCCTATAAAATCCTATATTAAGGCCTAGATGGAACTTTATCGTAAAGCGAATATCTATATAGTACAGATAATGGCATTAACATTTATTTTATCCACATATTTTATTTAGGCACTTATTATGAAAAATATATTTACATCTCTAGCCGTGACTATTGGCTTGATTCTTTTCTCTTCTCTTTCTTTTGCCGGCGAGCAATATACCAAGCGCGGCTATGCTGTGAGTGGTTACGACACCGTAGCTTACTTCACTGTTGGTAAACCTGTAAAAGGCGATAAAAAAATTAGTACCGAATGGAATGGCGCTACTTGGCTGTTTTCTTCTGAAGAACACAAAAATTTATTTGTTGCCAACCCAGAAAAATATGCCCCGGCTTATGATGGGCATTGTGCATTCGCAGCAGGCATTAATAAGAAAGTTAGCGCAAAACCAACACTATGGAAAATCATTGACGATCGTTTATTCTTGAACTTTAGCAAAGCAGCCAATGAACGCTGGTTAGATAACCCAGAAAGCTATATTGAAGATGGTGACGAAAACTGGAAAGAATTAGGTAAAAAGCCAGCAGCATAAGCAAAAACGAAACGAATATTCCCCTTTGCTCACTTCCATCGAGCAATTTCGCCTCTGACCGGGCTCCCAAGGTCAGAGGCTTTTTTACATATTCACCGAGTGGTTTACCACCTCATAGCACACATAGACGAATGCCAACGCAGTTGGGCGAGAAAATGAGGCTAGCAAGTGGTATAGAGTTAGAGGGCACAGGCCCTAGGCCTGTAACTGTTTTACACCTTCAGCAGTACCCAGTAGCAAAATATCGGCAGAGCGCGCTGCAAACAAACCATTAGTCACCACACCAACAATCCCATTAATGCGTTTTTCCAGATCCACAGGGTCAGTGATGGATAAACCATGAACATCGAGAATATGATTACCATTATCCGTCACAACCCCCTGGCGATACTCAGGACTCCCACCCAACTTAACCAGCTCTCTAGCCACATAGGATCGAGCCATAGGAATCACCTCAACGGGCAAAGGGAACACTCCCATCACATCCACCAACTTGCTTTCGTCCGCTATGCAAATAAATTCATCGGCACATGCTGCCACGATTTTTTCTCGAGTTAGCGCCGCGCCTCCACCTTTTATGAGGCATAAGCGATGATCAGATTCATCAGCTCCATCAATATAAACGGATAAACTATCGATGCTATTTAAATCGTAGACAGGAATACCGTGATCTCTTAAACGATCTGCAGTGGCATCAGAGCTAGCCACTGCACCATCAAATTGATGCTTGATTAATGCCAGCTGATCAATAAAATGATTCGCTGTTGAGCCAGTACCAACGCCAACAACACTGTTTAATTCCAGCTTTGGCTGAATATATTCTACCGCCGCCCGAGCTACAGCCTGTTTAAGTTCATCTTGTGTCATAGAGCAATTTTCCAGAAGTCGTCTCAAAGCGCGCATTATAAAATCGCCCTAGGTAAATAACAGCAAGATTATTTAAAAAATATACAATTACAATGAAAAATACGACAAATAGGTATTTTTAGGCGACATACCACTACATATAGTGGAATAAGCTCCTCTCATAGTACATAAAGCCAGATTATCAAGTTTGACTACGACTAAAGAGTTAAAGTAAATAAAACAAAAGACTTGGCAAGCTTATGATTTTTCAGTATAAATGCAACCTACATAAGGATTAATAGATTTTATTAATAACGATAAGCGGTAAAAAATCTTCCATGGCTGGTTAAGATTCGCAAATACAATAAACGACCATTAGCCATATAAGAGATAAACTGATGAAACCTGATGTACTAACGATAACCGCGCTAGTATTTGTTGTAGGTGTATTAATTAGTAGCCTGGGCATCACTGAAGATTTAAATAGCCCAAGCAACACCATACCTCCTGCTGCCTTACAGCAAGCCATTAACGCAAATTAATTAACAGCCTATTAATCCACTAGACCGCTACCATTGCATCCAATGGTACATCCCAACTCTGACGGGTGATTTTTTGCACCTGCTGACAGCGATGTCCTACTCCCAATAAAAATGGGGATCGGTTGTTCTTGCAATAACGCTGATCTCGCGCAAACGTTCGATCATAATAGCCACCACCCATACCAATTCGATTACCTTGTCGATCAAATGCAACTAACGGGGTTATGACCAAATCCAGATGCCAAGCACTTAATAAACGACCATTAATGGGCTCAGGGATACCAAAACGATTAAAGTGCATCACAGAAGTGGGTTGGTAACGGATAAATTGTAGTTTTTCCCCATCAATCATGGGCAAATAGCACTTCTTACCCTCTGCCCACGCCCTTTTCAATATCACACTGACATCTATTTCACCTGAGACCGCCCAGTAAAAAGCAATATGCTGACTTTTCTGATAAATCGATGTTTGACTAACCAACCGAGCAAGGCAATGAGCTGCACGCCTTTGAGCACCATAACCCATGGCACGACGACGCAGACGAATACTTTTACGAATAGTATGAACGGATGAGATAGGGTTCTCCCGAGACAGGACTTGCGCAAGATAATGACAATCAGAAATATAAAGCGCCCCAAAAGTGCCGCCGTCAATTGGGCCTTGAACCGTAAAGTTCAAGGTGGGGGTCACTGACAAGCATTAGGCTTTCCGCAGCGCGGACATGCACACCAACTTGTGCGAGAAACCTCCGAGGGTTGTATTATCGGCTCAAGGACTAGATGACTAGCAAACACTCTAGGGCTGAGTTAATTATAGCTTATTGGCGCGAAAAAAGCGCGTCGACTCGCTGACACATATCACCAATTAGCTGATTATTTTCTGCCTCTTGTTGTTCGTCTATTTTATTGTGTGACATATCCAGCACTTCATGAGACAGATTAAGAGCCGCCATTACCGCAATACGCTCCAAACCTAATACAGCACCCGATTGACGAATGGTTTTCATACGACGGTCAAGCTCAGAAGCAGCACGAATAAGGGACTCCCGCTCATCGCTAGGGCAAGAGACTTGATAATCTTTACCGAGAATATGGACTGTTAGTGTTTCGGTTGACACTTAACCTACCCCTTCTTTCAAGCTTTTAAGATGAGTGATCATCGCTTCTACACGGGAGCGAGCCAGATCATTTTTTTCTATCAGCTGTTTGCGCTCTTCCAACCACTGCTGTTCACGCTGTTGCAGTAATGCATTATCTCTATGCAACTGCTCACAATGGGAAATCAGCTGATCTAATTTATCGGAAAGTTGTTGTAATGTTTGCTCTGACATAGGGCACAATTAAACGCTGATCTGAAGTAAACTGCAAGTTATTCGGTCACTTTGGACGAATTTTACGAAAGATGGATTTTTATCTTACCATTTTATCTGGCCTACTCCTGCCAACCCGCACAGTGAGGCTTAAGAAGCGCTTCCCAAGGATACTGATGATCACCCAACACATAGAAATAGGGGTTCAATAAAGAGGACTGTGTGTTATAACGCAATGGTCTAAAACTCAAATCGACAACTACCCCTCCGGCAGCTTCAACAATCGCCTGCGCTGCGGCGGTGTCCCACTCAGAAGTCGGGGCTAATCTCGGGTAAATGTCAGCTTTACCCTCAGCGATTAAACAGAGTTTTAATGAGCTACCCATGCTTTTTTGCTCTATCTGAACAAAATTCTTTTGCAAAAGAGACATCAAGCTAGCCATATTATCACTACCATGGCGACGACTGGAGACAACTTCAATCGATTTATTGGCCTGGATATGAGGTTTCATCGCCCTAGTAGAAAGCATGGATTTCGTACCGCGATCAATCTTACCCGCACACTTATTGGATTCGTTTTGCTGGTCATTACACCCCCAATATACAACCCCCGTTACAGGCACCGCCACCACACCCAGAATAGGTACACCTCGCTCAACCAAAGCAATATTGACGGTAAACTCACCATTGCGCTGGATAAATTCTTTTGTGCCATCTAGTGGATCAACCAGCCAATAGCGTTCCCAAGATAAACGTTCTTTAGCCTCCGGCATAATAGACTCTTCGGATAATACGGGTGTATCGGGCAACAACGTCAACAAGCCAGATTGTAGGATCTTATGCGCGGCGATATCCGCTTGTGTGATAGGCGACTCATCAGATTTCATATCTACATCATAAGCGCTTTCATCCTCATAAATGGATAATATGGCATCACTGGCACTACGGCTTAACTCAACCACTCTTTCAATTAGCACTTGATCCATATTCACTCCTAATATACCTAGATCTTAGACACACACAATTTAGTCACGCAGAATAATACTGTAGGATTGTATCGATTTCCGTCATAATAAACATGAAGTTGCTCATATATATCCAACCACCGACTACACACACGATAAGTCTATGAATATCCATTGGGAAAATATTGATACTGTTCTTTTAGATATGGATGGTACCTTATTAGATTTACACTACGACAATTACTTTTGGTCGACCCACCTGCCACAACGCTATGCCGATATTCATAATGTGCCATTAGAAGAGTCAGAGCAGTTTTTAAACAACCATATTCGAGAACTAGAAGGTTCTCTTAATTGGTATTGTCTGGACTACTGGAGTGATAAATTATCGGTGGATATGGGCAAACTAAAATCAGAAAGTACAGTCAAGCAAAAAATTCAAAAACGACCGTACGTCGAAGCATTTTTGCAATTTTTACACAGCCAAGATAAAAACGTGGTCCTAGCAACGAATGCGCACCCCATTGGTCTAGAGATCAAATTATCCAGTACTAATATTGCCCAATACTTTGATCATGTGATTACTTCACATCAATTCCAGCAACCAAAAGAGAACCAAGACTTTTGGTCTTGCTTAAATAAACACCTGCAAACCTTTTTCAACTTTGATCCAGCACGCTGCCTATTCATCGACGACAACATTACTGTATTAAAGGCAGCACAAACTTATGGTATCGCATATACTCTGGGCATCCATCAACCCGACAGTCAGAAACATCGCCAACTAGAAAATATAGAGGCGATACATCATTTCGATGAGATCATACCTTAGCGTTGTTAATCTAACAGGAAATTAATATTTATTTTTAGTGAATAAAGAGTATGGAAAAAGTACGAATAGATAAATGGTTGTGGGCAGCACGTTTTTATAAAACACGTAGCTTAGCCAAAAAAGCGATTGAGGGCGGCAAAATTCATTGCAACGGTCAGCGCATTAAGGCCAGTAAAGAAATTACCGAAGACACTATACTAACTATCCGCAATGGGTGGGACGAAAAAGAAATCCTCATCATTAAACTTTCCGACAAACGACGAGGGGCACCCGAGGCCGCCTTACTCTATGAGGAAACCGAAAAGAGCATTAACAAACGTACCGATAATGCTATCCAAAGAAAAATGTTAAACAACACATCAGGATTACATAGCGAAGGCAAACCATCGAAAAAACAACGCCGACAAATCCATCGCTTTAAAGACTTAATGGACAAACTATAATGGTGCCTATAACCAATTTTTACCAATTTATTAATACAAGCAGAAAATCATGACAACTACATCAGATTCATTACATCGTTTTATTTTTGAAAATACCGACATCCGCGGAGAGATGGTTACGCTAGATAAATCTTTTCAGGAAATATTATCACTGCACCAATATCCTGAAACGATTAATCATTTATTGGGTGAGTTTTTAGCCGCTATTACCTTGCTTTCTAGCACATTAAAATTCGATGGAACAGTAACGTTACAAGCTCGAGGAAATGGTGACTTGTCACTTATTGTTGCAGAAATTAACCATCAGAAAAAAATTCGCGGCCTTGCGCAATTTAATCAAGAAAAATCTTTGGCCAACCGAACACTCAAAGATTTACTTGGCGACGGTGTACTTTCTATTATTATTGACCCCGACAAAGGAGAGCGTTATCAAGGCATTGTAGCGCTCGAGGGTGAACATTTATCAGATTGTATTGAAGGTTATTTTATGCAATCTGAACAGCTACCAACAAAGCTTTGGTTAAACAGTACATCAAACATAGCAGCAGGTATATTATTGCAAAGGCTACCTCAACAAGTGGCTTCTGAAGAAACTAATAATGATGTATGGGAAACTCAGGTTCATTTAGCCAGCACAGTATCCAATGAAGAATTAATCACTCTTTCACATGAAGAATTATTAACTCGATTATTTCATGAAAGTGATGTGAGAGTTTTCCCACCTGAATCAATTGTGTTTTCTTGTAGCTGTTCAAAGGAAAGATCAAGCCAGACTCTTAAACGTTTAGGCCGAGATGAATTACAAACCATTATCAATGAAGATGGAAAAATTTCTGTCGACTGTCATTTTTGTGGCCATCAATATATCTATAAGCAAGACGATATTAATCGTTTATTTGCTTCTCCTACACAACATTAATCCTAAAAATATCTCTCAAAAAGCATCTATAAAAAAAATTTTTATCGCACCAGTAAAAAATGATTTAATATTTTTTACTGGTTTTTTAATTACAACGATATAAATAAAAATCAAGTACAAAACCGTTAAAAATCGCTCGCTTTATTTCTTCGTTTACGTTTATTATCCGCCCAATACTTCATCGAGAACAAAACACAGTTTTCGGTGCATGTATTGTTTAGCTATAAAGACCAATGTCGCAAAGATACTTTTTGAGATATTTCACCTTTCTACACGTTTATAGAATAAAAAATAGGATCAAAAAAATGACTGAGGCTCACGACCCAATG
Source organism: Candidatus Endobugula sp. (assembly GCA_020628895.1). Lineage (GTDB taxonomy): Bacteria > Pseudomonadota > Gammaproteobacteria > Pseudomonadales > Cellvibrionaceae > Endobugula. The sequence goes on along the minus strand of JAHDEM010000003.1, from coordinate 51,249 downwards.
AATATTTTTACTAACCTCACCGCCGCACAGCTCATTGCAGAAGCTCTCGAGAGAGGCGAGGGCAAACTCACCCATACTGGCGCACTCGCTACCGAGACAGGTTCTCGAACTGGTCGCTCTCCACTTGACCGTTATATAGTGAAAGAACCTTCTACCGCTGATGCGATTGATTGGGAATCGGTTAACCGCCCATTTTCACCAGAAAAGTTTGATACCTTATGGTCGCGCGTTATGGCGCACTTATCTGCGGTAGATAATTTTGTTTCTCATTTTCATGTTGGTGCAGACCCCGAGCATTATCTACCCGTAGCAGTCACTACAGAAACCGCTTGGCATAGTCTTTTTGCCTACAATATGTTTATTCGTACGCAAAACTATAACCCGAAGAAAAAAGAACCCTGGTCTATTCTTCATGCGGCAAACTTTGTTTGCGAACCTGAGCGAGATGGAACACATGCAGATGGGATTGTTTGCATTAACTTTGCTCAGAGAAAAATATTAATTGCCGGTATGCGCTATGCAGGAGAAATGAAGAAGTCCATGTTCTCCGTGCAAAATTTCTTATTACCAGAAAAAGATGTTATGCCCATGCACTGCTCAGCCAACGTCGGAAAAAAAGGCGATACCTGTTTATTCTTTGGTTTATCTGGAACCGGAAAAACAACATTATCTGCCGACCCAGAACGTTATCTGATTGGAGATGATGAACATGGCTGGGCAAAAGGTGCTGTATTTAACATCGAAGGCGGTTGCTACGCAAAAACCATCGCTCTAAGCCAAAAAAATGAGCCCATTATTTGGAATGCTATTCGTCATGGGGCGATTGTAGAAAATGTTATGCATGACGATAACGGTGTACCTGACTACAACGATACAAGCCTAACAGAAAACGGACGCTGTTCTTACCCATTAGAACATGTAGACCTGCGTCAACAGGAAAATCGTGCGGGAGAACCTGAACATGTGATCTTTTTAACCTGCGATGTCACCGGAGTCATTCCTCCAGTATCGATTCTCAGCAAAGAAGCCGCCGCGTATCATTTTTTATCGGGATACACTGCTCGAGTCGGTTCGACAGAGCTAGGAGCCGAGGCGGGTATTAACCCCACCTTCTCTACCTGTTTTGGCGCGCCTTTTATGCCGAGGCCCGCTCGAGAATATGGCGATCTACTGATGAAACGTGTTGAAGAGTTCGGCGCTAAGGTATATCTGGTCAATACCGGTTGGACTGGGGGCGCTGGTGGATCCGAAGGTAAAGGGAGCCGTTTCCCAATACCAGTCACACGTGCAGTCATTGCAGCTATTCAAAGTGGTGCTCTTAATAACATCGAGACAGAACATTTAGATATTTTAAATTTAGATATTCCTAAAAAAATTCCCGGTGTTGATCAACGGTACGTTAACCCAATAACAGCATGGAATGATATAAAGGCCTACAATGAACAAGCGAATGCACTGGCGGATTTATTTGCTCAAAACATTACAAAGTTTAATGTGAGCAGTAATGTGGCAGACGCAGGACCTCAAGGCCAAAACATCAACTAGGGACTGTTCACACTGGAGTAATGCCAACTAATCAAAAAGCCCTATCAAATATCTTATATCGATTTTTGATGAGGGCTTTTTTTATTGTCTATAATAGCTAACAATGACCAATAGCTAAGCAGTACTCTTATATGACCATTACCATAAGGCAAGCCCACACCAAGGAAATCCCCATACTTGTGGATTTGTGGGAAGCGATAGATAGTTTTCCACAAGCAATAAGACCTTTTGGCGGAGATAGTCATGATAAACCCGAACACGCAAAAACACTGATTGAGCACACATTACACTCAGGTAATGCGAGCGTGCTGGTTGCCTGTAATGAGACCAACCACATTGTTGGTACATTGTCCGGACATGTATTCACTAAACCCGCCGTTAATATCTCACAAATCGGTGTTATCTATAGTTTATGGGTAGAAGAGGAATACCGCTGCCAAGGTATAGGCCAATCGTTACTCTCACAATTAGAGTCCGATTTGATCAATAAAGGCGCCGAAGCATTTCAGGTCGGCTGGGATACCGCAAATACCTCTGCCGCTGCTTGGTGGCAGAAACGCGGCTATTTACCTTACGAGGTCATTGCCAGTAAACTAGCCAACAAATAACAACTATAACTTATAGGCTGCTTATGAAAATTGTATTACTCGCCCCCTTAATTGCTCTTACAAGTGCTTGCACTTGGGTCACACTGAATGAGCATGCGAAAAGTGTCACCGTTGTCACCGAGAGCCATATCGCCAACTGCCAGAAATTAGGTAATATTACCGCGAAAACAAGGGCCTATTTTCTAGATGGTGCCGATAGAGATGCCGATAAAGTGGCTCTGGAGTTAACCACATTGGCACGAAATGAGGCGCTCAAACTCAATTCCAACACGATCGTACCTACTACTGATGTCATCAAAGGCGAGCAGTCGTTCCATGCTTATTATTGTGTGAAGTAATTAGGCCTGTTCACTCTAATTAAATAAGCAACATCCTAAAGGCCACTTAGCCAGTGGCCTAACACACCACTGTATACCCCTAATACCACTAACCCCGTGCATAAAAAAAAATGTATTTCAAGACTAGTTATACATGGCATTTTGCGCATAATGCCTACGACAAATTCAATAAGGCCTTATCCAGTAAAAGCGCCTAATAATAAACGTAGTTAATAAGTGATTTTTTATGAGCAGCATTTTTCAACGCATTGCAGACGAACTGTCTATCCAACTCTCACAGGTAACCGCAGCCGTTGGTCTGCTAGATGAAGGGGCGACGGTGCCTTTTATTGCCCGTTACCGAAAGGAAGTCACAGGTAGCCTTGATGATTCACAAATGCGTAACCTAGAGGAACGATTAGGCTATTTAAGAGAGTTGGAAGACCGACGCGCCAGTATTCTCAAAAGCATTGAAGAACAAGGCAAACTATCACCTGAATTAGCCAAAGAGATTGCTGCTGCAGACACCAAGAATCAATTAGAAGACTTATACCTACCCTACAAACCGAAGCGCCGAACCAAAGGTCAGATTGCTATAGAAGCCGGCTTAGAACCCTTAGCCGATGCACTTTATAACAGTCCTGAATTAGAACCGGAAACAGAAGCAAGCAAATACCTTAACGAAGAACACAAAATTACCTCCATAAAAGAGGCACTCGACGGCGCTAAATACATATTAATGGAGCGCTTTAGCGAAGATGCCAAACTCTTAGGACAATTGCGCGCTTTCCTAGCCGAGAAAGGCGAGATATCTGCAAATGTGATTAAAGGTAAAGAATCAGAAGGTCAAAAGTTTAGCGATTACTTCGAACACCACGAGCCTCTTAAAAGCCTGCCCTCTCACCGCGCTTTGGCATTATTTAGAGGAAGAAACGAGGGAATTATCTCTTTAAACCTAGTGGTTGAAACATCTGAGCTAGCTGACCGCCACCCTTGTGAGGTAACTATCGCTGATCACTGGAATATTGGCTCACAAGACAGGCCTGCGGATAAGTGGCTGGCGGAGGTTGTCCGTTGGACATGGCGAATCAAGCTACTCACACATTTAGAGACAGATCTATTTGCCGAAGTTCGTGAACGCGCAGAAGCCGATGCGATTAATGTATTTGCCGCGAACATGAATGATCTATTACTCTCTGCGCCTGCTGGTCAAAAAAATACCATTGGCCTAGACCCAGGCTTGCGTACCGGAGTTAAAGTAGCGGTTATTGATCAAACGGGAAAAGTCTTAGATCACGGCGCTATTTTCCCCAATCAACCGCAAAACCGTATACAAGAGGCAGAAGCTGTTTTGGTTAACCTCTGCCAAAAATATGATATTGAGCTGATTGCTATCGGTAATGGTACCGCCTCACGAGAAACAGAGAGCTTTACCAAGGATATGCTAAAAAGACACCCCGATTTAAAAGCGAAAGCGGTTATGGTAAATGAAGCTGGAGCCTCCATCTACTCGGCAAGCGAATTCGCTGCTAAGGAGTTTCCCGATCTTGATGTGACTATTCGTGGCGCTATTTCTATTGCACGCCGCTTACAAGACCCCTTAGCAGAACTGGTAAAAATCGAACCAAAATCCATTGGTGTTGGGCAATATCAACACGATGTATCTCAGTCTAAACTGGCCAAAGCATTGGATGCTACCGTGGAGGATTGTGTGAATGCGGTAGGTGTTGAAGTGAATACCGCATCCGCCCCATTATTAGCTCGTGTTTCGGGACTCAACCAAACAATAGCAAATAATATTGTCCAATTTCGAGATATGCACGGTCGATTTACACGTAGAGAGCAATTAAAAGAAGTCCCTCGTTTAGGTGAAAAAACTTACGAACAGGCCATCGGTTTCTTACGTGTAGCCAATGGTGAAAACCCATTAGATGCCTCTGCTGTTCACCCGGAATCCTATAGTGTTGTCGAGGCCATAGGCCAGCACTTGAACCAGCCGATTACCACTGTTCTTAGTGACACACAGGTATTAAGATCTCTCAACCCGAAAGATTTCACGAATGAGCAATTTGGTTTACCCACCGTTAAAGATATCTTTCATGAGCTGGAAAAACCGGGAAGAGACCCAAGACCCGAGTTTAAAACAGCAGCTTTTAAGGAAGGGGTAGAAAAGATATCCGACCTAAAACCTGCCATGACGCTAGAGGGCGTGATCACCAACGTCACCAACTTTGGCGCCTTTGTTGATATAGGTGTGCATCAAGACGGTTTAGTCCATATCTCGGCATTGTCACATAGCTTTGTTAAAGACCCTCGCACGGTGGTAAAAGCCGGCGATATCGTACAAGTTAAGGTCATGGAAGTTGATGCTGCACGCAAACGCATCTCGTTAAGCATGCGCCTTGATGATGAAATCAGCTCTCATTCTGAGAGCCCATCCACTAGCAATAGGCCACAAGGTCGTTCTCAGAGAAAACCCTCAAATCATCGGCAAAATGATGGCAAAAGAGGCCAAAATGCAGGAAAACCTAGTGTAGGCTCAATGGGGGATTTATTACAAGCAGCCCTAAAGAATCAAAAAAAATAGGTTTTTATCTATTCTAGATCCTAGAATATCGTCACTTAAACCCACTCACTCTATGAGCATCAAATAAAGATGCTCATATCACTTAATTTTTTAAGCAAGACTTAAATTCCTAGACTACTATTGTAAGAGATACTTAATTACTTACACCACAACAGTAGTCATTGAATGAATCAGACCGTTACTCTTAGTGAAGACCACCGCGATTGCCTTCAGGAAATAAGCAATGTGGCTATGGGTCAAGCTGGCGACCATTTAGCTAGGTTATTAGATACTTTTGTTATCTTATCCATACCACACGTTGCCGTATTATCACCCACCGAAATCGCCATGGCAGTGCAAACGGTAGATGATCATAGTGTTTCTGGTGTTTGCCAAGGCTTTATTGGTGGCGGTATCGCAGGCGAAGCTATGCTGTTATTTAATGACACCAGCTTTAATGACTTGGCGACACTGTTGGAATACGACGAAGAATTAACTGAGGCCTCCCAGCGAGAAGTACTCATTGATGCAACCAATATTCTGGTGGGAGCGTTATTGCGCGGTATTGCTGAGCAAATGGATATTGAATTTAGTTTTGGACCACCGGCGATACTGGGACAACACCAAGAACTCGACAAGCTCTTGTCTTCGAACAGTGTTCGCTGGAATCAGGCGCTGGTTGTAGAGGTGAATTATCAAATTGAAAACCACGACGTGCAATGTGATTTGTTAGTGGTGATTACCGAACACTCTCTCAATCACTTACTGAACAAACTTAATTATTTACTAGATTAGTATTATTTATGTCTAACTCTCAAGATATGCTCAATGATTTTCGCTGGATTATGGATGTCGTCCAGAATGTTGATGTGGGTTTGGTTTTAATCGATAAGGACTACAATGTACAACTGTGGAATAGTTTTATGCAAAACCACAGTGCTACTCATGCCGAACAAATCATTGGGCAGTCACTATTTGAGAAATTTCCAGAAATTGATGAGAAATGGTTTCGCCGCAAAGTACAGTCGGTGTATGTTCTTAAAAATTCGGCATTTACCACATGGGAGCAGCGGCCTTATTTATTCCGCTTTGAGAATTATCGCCCGATTACAGGCAAAGCCGAATTCATGTACCAGAATACCACCTTTATCCCTATTCAGGGTTTAGATGGCAATACCGATAGTATCTGCGTGATTATTTATGATGTCACGGAACAGGCTATTAATAATATTGAACTTGAAAAAGCCAATGACCAATTAGAAATTATTAGTAAAACCGATGGTCTTACCGGGCTACTCAACCGCAAGTCATGGGAAGATATTTTACAGGGTGAATATGAACGCGAATCTCGCTATCACGAAAATTGCTCACTGTTGATGTTTGATATCGATCACTTCAAAAAGGTGAATGACAATTTTGGCCACCCTGCAGGGGACGAAGTGATCAAACAAACCGCCGACATTGTAAAAGCATCCATTCGTAAAAGTGATGTCGCTGGCCGTTATGGTGGCGAGGAATACGTTATTCTTCTTCCTCACACGTCTGTGGATTGTGCGCATATTTTAGCTGAACGCATTAGAAAAAAAGTCGAGGCTAGACCCGCATTTTATGAGAACCAGGAAATCCCTTATACCATTAGTATTGGTGTCGCTGAGTTTCATTCCTCACTTAAGAATCCAACCCACTGGATAGACTGTGCAGATCAGGCTTTATATGATTCCAAACAAGGCGGTCGTAATCAAACACATATTTATCAATATCCAGCTGAGGCTTCCAACGATAACACTGAATCATCGAATTAACATCTAAGGCCACATTAGGTCCTGTCCACACTCATTTTATAACGGCTGCTAGCAGTCATTTTTTTGTGCAACAAGATGGCATGGGTGTAATGTATTGGGCATGCATCAACGAATGCCAACGCAATTGGTGAGAAAATGGAGTTAGCCCTTCGGGTTGTGACTAAAAGGACACCACTGAGGTGTTGTTCATCACTCATTTAGGCCCACTAAATCCTTGATTGGTGCGCCTTTTAGTCACAACAGGCGCTATAAAATGAGTGTAAACAGGCCCTAGATAAAAAATCACTATTGTTTCTGTTACAATTCCCGCTAGATTCAACCAGAAGGAATTATGCGGAATAAAACAATATGCGCTCGATTGATAGTACCCTCGTCTACACATTGCTGATCAGCTTGATACTAACAGGCTGTCAGACCGCACCTTCCAAAAAAGTTGCTGCCAATAATACTCCATCTAGTTCAGTTAAAAACCACGGTAGAACATCGCTGTTTCACCAAGATTCCACCATTTACTTCTCTAATAGACAAGCATCTATTAGTATGAGAGCAAGCCTTGAAAGCTCAACACCAAGTGACGCGCTCTCCAATAGCCGTCCTTTATTTATTAAAGATTTAAAAGCTGGATATAAATTACAGTTTCGATCAATACATCAAGAAAATATACTTATTGAACAAATGTCTATTGTTGCGGGCGGGAAGCTTTTTATTATTACAGAGAAACCCTTTTTTATTCCTAGCAACAAAAGCGTTAATCTAAGCTTATCACTAGAGGATTCGCTTTTTATTAGCCAACAAGACGACGCTGTTTTACGTTTCAAATACGAAGGAGAATCTCAGCTATTAACCATTAAAAGCCATAAGCTTAATAATTTTATTGTCGAATAAAATCACTCGAAAAAATAGCGGTTACCTGACTGACGCTGGCTAAAGAATTCTAGGGTCTGCGATAAAGAAGCATCGACAGAGGAACGAGGTTCGATATAACCTCGAATACTCTCCATTTTGTTTGTCGTAAAAGCTACGACCAAATCCATAATAATAGGGCTATCAATATCGACGATTCTTGCTTCTATACGATTGGAGTCCACGTCTGTTGTGATGGTTAATAGTAGCTCCTGTAAACCTATCCATTTCTCACCATTATGAATTTCAGCATATTGCCAGGCCACATCTCCATCAACTGCCACAATTGCCGCTGGAGAAACTTGCGCATAATGTAAATAGCCGTCAAGATCTCCACGCACCTCTACTCCCATTAACTGAGCAAGCTCGTGAGCATTAACATTAATACTCGTTTTATTAAACACTATATGATTAACATCGTGCTCGTAACACAATTGACCGTCGCTTTGTATGTTTGTAGAGTATTGTGAAAATATGACACACGCTTTCCCTTCACTAATAGAACGCCAGTCATAACGCCAATGCACATCTCCTAATGCTAAGCGATAACCCCTGGTGGTTAACTGTAGCTGACTAATCTTTCCTTGCCACCAATACCCACTCACCGAAGACCATTGCACTTTAGATGGCGAGACAAGCAACTGCTTCACCACCCAAGATGCAGGCAACAGTGTTATTATCAAACTCAAGATTAATAACAATAAGCCTATATAAATAAACCGGTTTAATTTAATCACAATCTTTTATTAATACGATTGAGTCAGACGGACATTAGCGGTTAACAGACCTGTTTTTTCTACTTGAGTTAATGATAATTCCTCTATCGTCATTTTATATTCGTACTCAATGTCGTATAACCATTGAATAAGAGATTCATAACGGATATTGGTTAAACGTAATCGTGCATCATTATTTTGTCCCGGCTGGAAACCCTGCATCGCTAAACCATTATCCTGTAAACTTTTATCAATAAGACCAGCCAAGCCTTCAGACAATGCCTTAGGTGTTGACTGCTGCTGTTGGTAACGATCAACCAACCGAACCACTTGAGAATACTGTCGTTCCTGTGCAGACAATTTACTTTTTTGCTGATCTCTTAACGTCACAAGAGGATCATAAACCAATAAATAAAATAATGAGCAAATAAAAAAAACACCTACTACGATCAAAATATTTTTCTCGGACGATGGCCGCTCATTCCAGTTTTCTTTTAAGCTATCGAGAATAGTCATTGATTTTGCTCTCCTCTAATACGTAAGCGTGCTTGAAAACGATCATCAATGGCATTCGAGCTTAACAATTCTGCAAATAAACCTTTTGCATTAATTTGGGTACGTAATTGTTCAACACTGCTAAATGCAGGCGCATAAATACTAACACGGAGTGACTTATCTTTTTGGCTATAGTTAATCGTAGATAAATCAATATTTAGTGACTGGATAATAGGCGCAAGGTGTGACAACAAATAAACTAGCTGACTTGCCTCTGAGCCAGCACTCTCGACAACACCTAACTTGTCGGCTAACTGCCTTACAGGGTCGTCAACAATTCCCTCTGGAATCACTTGTCTGTATTGTGATTCTATTTGTTGACTTATTAATTGATTTTTTTTAGTTAAGGAATAAATTTCTGCACCATTAACGGCTAAAAAAGTCATTACAGACAATAGCAATAGTAAAGCAACATACTGAAAGCCTTTAAAGTGTTCTGCAGATGATACTTTTTTAACAAACTCTCCTCGACAAAAATTAGTGGCTAATGATTTATTAATCGATAGTGGGGCAGGCTCAGAAAATAGAGTTGGCTGTATTTCTGGAAGAAATTTATTAAAGAATTGTTTTGCATCATCCGTAGTACGAACCATGTTTATATCGTCAGATAATTGCTCCGATAGTTCGTTGCCAGAAATGTAAACAATACAACGATGATCTTCGTTATTAAGAGGGTAATTCTCCAATAGTTTTGGTAAGACAAGAGGCGCCATTTTTTGATGGATACTAAAACCTTGCCCATAAGAGCTATGTACTTTTAAAGAGTTACCTTCAAACCAGAATAAAGTTTCATTGTCCTTCTTCTGAAGGCATTGGAAATCTGCAATGCAAACATCAATATACACACCTTTATCGGCAAAGCCCGTCCATATTTTACTAAACCATTGACGATTAAGATAAGAGACTGTTGCCAAATCTGGCTGGGTAGGGTTGATGGAAAAATGCAGTTCGTCAACATCACCGACAATTTTATCTTCTATCTCATAAGGAGCAATTTTGGCTAGATGGCGTTTTTCTTTCTCACTAAAGCCCACTTGATGGGTCACCACATGCTTTCCAGAGATCACCAGAACCAATGGTAACTTTTTTGATTCCAGCCACTGTACACACTGCATCAAAGAGCCATATTCCATAAGACCAATCATAATATTTTCATCAACCACCCCCCATCGGAATTGATAAGAGGAAACATCATTTATCGGCTCAACATCATTATCGACTAACTGTTCGACAGTTTGTTCTAATAGCTCTATATAAATATAATTATTCAAAATATGCTACCTGCCCAATATTGCCATATTGCATTTATAACTCTCCACGTGTCCGCTGAATAACTGCCGTTGTTATTCCAGTAGCAATCGTTTTACGTTTAATAATACTTAATTGTCGACGCCGATAATTAACAATCTTAGCTTCGGCGGACAAAATAAAGTACTCACTTCCTGTTCTTAAACCCTGTGCCGGCGGCCAAAGTTTAGAATCCGCATCAAAAACGGTATTAGCAGAGCTGCTTTCTAAAAAATCATTGACTGATTCATAAGCACCATTAGCCGATGAGGTACTCTGTAGGTTTGTCTCTGCGGAAACACCAGAGGGACGGAAACTAATTAATGTATTAGCATCCTCCTCGCTCAATGGTGTTTCTACATTAACCTGATTTAAACTGCGCATCACTGTTAAAGAAGCGGTGTTAACATTAATACCCTGCGTATTAGGCAAAGCGATTAGAAATGGAGCTATATACTGATAAATTTCATCCGTCATCCCTTTAACTTTACGTAACTCACTAATCGTACTTAAAAATTGATTCGCCGCACGGTAAGGCTTTTCTAGCGATTGATAATAATCGCTTTCTGCACCACCAATACCCGTCACCGCATCATCGGTATCAACCCAATCTATCACGGCCTCCGTTATTAGTTGAGCAAGGCTAAGATCAACAACACCATCAGGGTGTGTCTGCAATAAACGTACGAATCGCTGCTGAGCAATGGTAAAACGCTCGGCAAACAAGCCATTGGGTTTATAAGGCGATGGACGACCCTGCAATTGATTGACATTAAACCGACCTAATGCATCTTCTAAATTTGCTTGAACCGTTGCCTCTTCAATAGGCACAGCTAATTCACTCGTCCATTCTTCCCCAAGGTGGTCATAGTTACCTTGCATGCCATTTTTTTCGTACCGATTATTGTCCTTATCTGCTTGTGCATCTTGAATCAAGGCCCAGCTAGCAAAACTCTCTACACTATACAAATAATGCTGTAATTGGGCACCCACTATTTGTTGTTCAGATCTAGCCACTGACAGCTGAAAATCACCAGCAAAACGGGTTGTAACAGCAACAATAATACTCACGACAAACAACGCAATAATCAATACTGCACCCTGTTGTTGCCGATAGGAGTGATATCGAGTAACAAAGTAACTATTGTTGTTCAACTTGAGTATCCACCAACGAAAATAATCTCACTATTTCCCCTATTCCTTCTATATCCATAGTAATCTCAATCGCTATAGGTAGTTGCTCATATAACTCATTTGTCTCTGGCCAGCCCGATATCCATGCAGATGATTCTGTGCTGGATTGTTCGACAGATAAATACCGAAAAGCAATGCTATTAATACCATCTAACAATCGGCGACTTTTTATTTCAGAGGCTTCCACTCGGTCAACAGGCTGCCAATAATCCCGCCATAAACTTACCTGTTCTGTTTCCTGATACTCTGCTGTATTTTCCTGTTGAGCGATACGATAACCAACAACTTGCATCTGAGCCCGAGGCTGAGACAAAAATGCGCGCTCACCCGAACGGACAAAACGCAATAAATACTGATCATCTCCCACTGACAACGCACTACTTTGTGATTGTCTATCAGAAAATAAACCTTCTAAAGCCGGCTGTCTATTGCCTAACTCATCGACCCATGGCCTAGGTAAAGCATGCTGAATATCATTATGTAATAGCTGCCAAACACGCGATACATCCGTTGTTTTTGCCGTTATTTCTGTCACTCGTTTTTCCGTATCCAATGCACCTGACAAGGCTTGATAGGTCAATAGAGAAATACCGGCGCCAATGGTTAACGCCACCATCATTTCTATCAGTGTAATACCTTTGTGGTAAACATGACTAAAACCATACATGACTATTGCCTAATGAATAAACGTATCTAGTGTGGCTAGAACATTGTCATCGCCTAAACTCACCACTGTTCGGTAACGTAACAAGGCCCCTAATTCTGTTTCCTCTGGGGAAGTCACCACTCGCCATTGTGTCCCTGCCATAGTCACGGTTTCTTCTGTAACACTACGTAGTGATGAATTATTTAATTTTCTTTCTAAACGCAGACGCGTTAATGTATCTTCTGCTATCCACATAGCAATAGATCGATTACGCAAGCTACCGGCATTATCGGTTTGCGTCATCATTAAAGAAATCAGTGCAGGAATAGTAAATCCAACAACAGCAATCGCCACTAGCACTTCAACTAAAGTAAAACCTTGATTGCTTCGAATGTCTTTTTGCATATTGTCTTACTATCCATTTCACCATCAAAAATAAGTATTTTTTAAAATATACGTCTGCAATTTATCACTCACCATCCAATGAAAAATCGATAACACCACGCTCATTAACAAAAATATGATATTGATATTGCTTGTTATTTTTTATGGTTAAATAAATATCGAAATCAGAAACATCACCACTAGGGTAAAAAACGATTTGCGGAACCAATGCTTCACGATTATCGATATTATTGAGTGAGTCTACAGACAATGCGTCTAACAGCTCACTATCCACTTGGATATCTACCACCACATCTTCTGGAAATTTTTCTGACGCAAGAGGCTGACTTAGATAAGACCACCCCTTGTTTTCCAATTGTTCATCATAAAATAAAAACTGATAGGCCGATGGCTCTTCCTTATTTTTCGAAACTTGCAATCCTACGACACGTTGTTGCATGAGAGATTCATCTAGTGCAAATCTCATTTTTGATATCAACTTACTCCCTTCGCCTTGCAACTGTTTTTGGGCACTGGAGGCTGAGCCGATAGCAATGCTAACTCCCGCACTCACTAAAGAAATAATTAACAAAACCAGCAACAGCTCAAATAGCGTAAAACCTAAAGAGCGAGGTTGCATAACACGTAATTTATTCAGTGGTTTCAAAACGTTGCCAGTGGTACAAATCTTTATCTTGCTCTACACCTCCAGCCACTCCATCAGCACCGTAACTATAAATATCAAATTCACCCTTTTCACCTGGAGTACGATATAAATAGGGGTTACCCCATGGGTCGATAGGCAAACTTTCTAAGTACCCCCCTGTTTGCCATTGACGAGGAATAGGATCGATAGACGGTTTTTCAATTAAAGCTCGCAATCCTTGTTCAGTTGTCGGATAACGATAATTATCTAAGCGATATAATTTTAATTGACTCTGAATGGTACTGAAGTCTGCATAGGCTTGTTTGACTCTGGCCTCATCCGCCTTACCCAAAAATTTACCACCAACAGCAAGTGCCATTACCCCAATAATAATAATTACTACCATAATTTCTATAAAACTAAACCCTTTTATAGATGATGGATGATTAAAATAAAAACTGTTCTTCTTCATAAAACTACTTTCTATATCCTTAATGTCATTATCAATGTTGATTTTTAATAAACTGTATCTCTTAACACATTTATTTAAATTAAATCGCTCATATTAGTAATAGGCACAATAATTGAAAACATAATAAAGCCAATAACAAAACCCATGATAACAATGGTAATCGGCTCGATAATACTAAGTACCGTCGACAGATGTAAATCGAGTTCCTTTTGTTGGCTCCTAGCAGAATAGTCCAATTGTTCTGCTAAGGTACCATTGGCTTCACCGCTCGCAGCCATTTGCACCATTAACGCTGGAAATACTTGCGTCTTATCTAATGCCTTATGCAAGCTCATTCCCTCTTCCACCCAAACAGCAGCCTGCTCTGCTTTTTCACGCAATAGGGTATTTCCCATGGTTTGATTACTAATACGTAAACTATTTAATAATGGCACCCCACTATTAATCAGCATACTGAGCGTACTTGCAAAACGTGATGAGTCGGCCTGAACGGTTATATGTTTTATCAACGGTAAGCGTAATTGCACCTTGTGCCAACGACGTAAATTGTTTTTACTATTTAACCACCAGCGAGAAAAAAATATTCCGGCTACAATGATGGCTAAACCTAACAAACCATAGCTTTGAAAAAACTGGCTAATATCAATTAACAGTTCGGTATACCACGGTAAATCTGTTTTAGCGCGGGCAAAAACACTGGTTAAACGCGGCACCACCAAAACCATTAGAGCAACAACAATACCAATACATACCAATACCAAGATAATGGGGTATACCATGGCAGATTTAAGTTGTTGCCTAGCGGCATGACTGGTTTCTGCATATTCAGATAAACGCTCAAGAACAGGGCCTAAAAACCCAGCCTGTTCTCCTGCATTCACCATTGCACAATACATAGTGTCAAAAATTCGCGGATAGTCAGCCAATGCCTTTGCCAGACTGAGACCTTCCAACACTCTAGAGCGAACCTGTAACACAACCACTTTCACAGACTCTTTTCGCGTTTGTTTAGCCACTGCATGTAAAGCATCTGCCAGCGGCATACCTGACTGCACTAAAGAAGCCAACTGCCGAGTAAAAAGAGACAAGTCTTTTACACTGATACGTGTTGTAAATGTCGCCGTTTTTTTCGAGGATTGCCCTTCGGACTGCACACGAATTTTTCCAGCAGATGACTTTTCTACACTGACTGGTTTGAGCTGCTGCTGCCGCAATTGTGCGCGAATATGTTTTTCGGTATCACCTTCGAGGGTTCCTTTAATTAATTTCCCTCGGCTGTTGAGTGCTTGATAATTAAATGCTCCCATGACACGTCCTTATACGCCGTCAACTAACGGCTGTCACCCTTAGCACTTCTTCTAAACTAGTATCACCTGCTAATACACGACGACGACCATCGGCAATTAATGATGGGGATGTTAGTCTTGCATGTTGGAGCATTTCCTGTTCCCCTGCGCCCTCATGTATGAGTTGCCGCAATTGTGCATCAACAGGAATTAATTCATAGATCGCTGTACGTCCACGATATCCGGTATGCCTGCAATGCTCACACCCTTTAGCTTGAAAAATGTTATCTTCCTCGGAAATATCTAAACGCTCGCATTCAGATTTAGTGGGCACATGAGCCACTCGACAAGAGGTACACAACAGTCTTACTAGGCGCTGAGCCATTACCATCTCTAGACTAGAAGCTAATAAAAAAGGCTCAACGCCCATATCTTTTAACCGCGTGATAGCCCCTATTGCGGTATTCGTGTGTAACGTCGATAACACTAAATGGCCAGTTAAACTTGCTTGCACTGCAATTGCTGCTGTTTCTTGATCTCGAATTTCACCTATCATCACCACATCAGGATCTTGTCGTAACGCAGCTCGTAAGCCTCGGGCGAATGTCATATCCACCTTACTATTAACCTGTGTCTGCCCTATACCGGGTAATAAATATTCGACTGGATCCTCAATTGTTAATATATTACGACTACGATCATTGATATGCGTTAGACCCGCATAGAGGCTTGTTGTTTTACCTGAACCCGTAGGCCCTGTCACTAATATAATACCGTGTGGTTTTTTAAGACTATCTTCGAATGTGCGACGAATGGCTTCTGGCATTGCTAGCTGAGACAACTCTAATTGTCCGGACGCTTGGTCTAATAAGCGTAATACAACCCTCTCTCCGTAAGCAGATGGCATGGTAGACATACGGATATCAACACCATGACCTGCAATTCTGACGGATATACGGCCATCTTGTGGTAAACGTTTTTCTGCAATATCTAGCTTGGCCATCACCTTTAAACGGGATACCAAAATAGCGGCAAGTTCTGCTTTAGGGGACAACATTTCATTTAGCACACCATCTGAACGAAAGCGAATAGCCACACGATCTTCAAAAGGCTCGATATGTATATCTGATACTTTTTCCTTAACAGCCTCAGATAAAATAGCATTGATTAAACGAATCACTGGAGCATCATCATTGCCAGCTAACAAGTCAATTTGTTGTAAATCGTTGGCCAGTTGACCTAGGTCCATTTCTGCATCTAAATCATCTGCCGCTCGTTGAGCCGCGCCATCAGCTGTCTGATAAAACTGTGTTAATTGTTTTCTAAAGTCCCCTTCTTCGATTTTTTTTAATGAAAAATCATCACCCAAAACCCGTTGAAGCTCTAAAAGAATAACTAACTCAATATCATCATAGTGGTAAACCACATCACCATTCAACATGACCCCATGCTGATCTGCAAAGCTAAAGGGAAGTGTGGTTATTGGCTCACTAGCTGTCATATACAATTCCATTTAATATCATGGTGCTACCGATTCTTCTTCATATGCATCATCCCATACCGGCAATAATGGTAATATTTTTTGGTCCAACAAATAATTAGCATTTTCTTTCGCATAAATTTGTTGTTCTCGAATATAACGATATTTTTCACCAGTAGCTCCAGCCATTGAACGATTATCACGAATGATCGTTGCACGTAAAAAAACCATTAAATTATTTTTTCTTACTGCTGTGGCGTCATTTCTAAATAAGTTTCCAAAAACAGGGATATCACCTAGCACAGGTACTTTTTGCTCTTGTTGTTGGATATCATCACTAATGAGTCCACCAAGAATAATTGTCTCGCCATCTTGAGCAATCACTTTAGTATTAATTTTACGCTCATTGGTAATAATATCTGAGGCACTTGCCGAAGCAGAAATGCTGGATACCTCTTGTTCGATATCGAGTATTACTGTATCGCCTTCATTAATTTGTGGTGTGACTTTCAAGGAGATGCCAACATCTTCTCGTTGAATAGTCTGGAAAGGATTCGTTGCGTCACCTGTAGTTGTGGTAAATGAACCGGTGACAAAAGGCACATTCTGACCAATAGAAATCTGAGCCTCATTATTATCCGTTGTTAGCAAACTAGGCGTTGATAAGATATTAGCATCTGTATTGCCTTGGAAAAAATTAATTAAGCCGCCAAAGTTAACTCCACTATTGCCTGTTCCGCCAAAACCAATCGTTTGTCCGGTCAAACTAGAAAGCGTACTGGTATCATTATTTTGCACACCATTAATCACTGTTGCCAATGCACCCGTATTCTGTGAAGCCGCTAATATTTTATCTTCTCTAAATGCTGCCCACTCTACACCCAAATTACGACTTAGGTCTGCGCTAATTTCAACAATAATCGCCTCAACTAGCACCTGCGCTCGACGAATATCTAATCGCTCTATTACCGACAAAAGTGATTCCATTGTTTCGCTATCAGCAGTAATCAGTAGCGAGTTAGTCGCCGCATCAGCCTCTACAGATGCATTGGCTGCCGATGGTTGAGCGCCGGTTTTAGTAGCATCAGGCTCTAGTTTTGAAATACTGGAAACCACTTTTGCCAAAACAGTGGAAACTTCTTCGGCATCTGCATACTCTAGATAAATAACACGCACATTGCCTGATTGAGGTTGCGATACATCTAAACGTTCAACCAACTCATATATTTTTTTACGTCTAACTTCATCACCGGTAACCAACAAACTATTACTTCTTTTATCGGCCACAATAATGGCTTGCGTGTTTTGCGGGGAATCATTGTCGTTTTTACTTAACTGTTGCAACATGGTAGCCATATCTGTTGCTTGCGCATATCGAAGAGGGATCACATCCGTTTCTGCAACACCGGCCCTATCGATACGTTGAATAATGTCGCTTAAACGAGAAATATTAGCGACCGTATCTGAAATGATAATGGCATTACTGGGCTCATAAGCAGCTAAATGTGCATGCTGGGGAGCTAATGGCCGTAATACTGGAAGCACTTTCGAAGCAGATACGTTATAGAGTTGTATCACTTGTGTAATATAAGCATCCGTTCCAAAGTCAGGTTGGTTCACAACAGGAACTGCGGATGTGCGCGCATCTTTTCGTGGAATAACACGCACAATATCGCCAACTTCAATCGCGGTAAAACCTTGCGTCTCTAGTACCGATAAAAATAGATCATACAACTCTTGTTTGGTTAATGCAGAAGTAGAGATAACTTTAACTTTACCTTTTACTCGTGGGTCGATGATGACGGTTTTGCCTGTCACATCAGCAACAAATTTAATGACCTCTTGGATGTCTGAGTCCTTAAAGTTAATTTGCCATGTTTGTTCCTGTGCTGATTGAGCGTAAACAAACGACGAACTGACTGCTAATAAAGCAGTCAGCCATACGGTCAACATATTTTTTAAAACAGTCTTCACTTTGCGGTTCCATTCCTTATAAAAATTCGTGCTTATATTTAACGGCTTAGCTTATCAAGATTAATATCCAGGCTAAGTTGGTTACCTTGTCGATTAATAATCAAGGAGGCTTCCGACGCATCTCGCTTTTCACGATAAATCGCCATTGCTGTACGTAAATCGGTTAACTCGTTTCCATCGATACTAGTAATAATATCATTAGCTTGTAATCCTGAACGCGCAAACGCATCCCGGTCTCTTCCTGGTAGAATTCTAAAACCCAGCATATCACCTGTTGTTTTATCCCGCTCGCGGACAACACGCATCATTTCACTGAGTTTTTTCACTGATGGGTTATTCAGATCAATGGCCTGAGCTTGATCCACCTCTTCCCGTATCGGCTCTCGAACAGGGCTAGAAACAGCAATACGTTCACCCTCTGGGTAAAGATATAAGACTTCTCGGCTCCCTCGGTTATTGAGAACAATACGATCATCATGTACAGCAGAGAGAGTAACATTGGACAGGCCATCTATCTCGTCTTCTACCTGATACAGCTGGTCCCTATTATTATGGGCAATAATAGCCTGTCCTACATTGGCATCATCTGTAGTAAATAGCCCTTTAAGCACTAAATTAAGTTTTGTTTCTACAACAACTTCTTCAGGCTCAACCTCAGGCTCGGGTACTGGAACATTAACAACCACCTCTTTAAAGAGAGCAATAGACTTTAGGGCAGAAATATCTATAGGAGGTGGGCTCTGACGAGATTGAGAGTTTGAAGGATTGACGATGGAGGTTGGCAGCGGCGGCTCATTAGTCACTGCAGATAACATCACTGCCAGCTGGGTGGTCGAATGTGCCAACCATAGAACACAAGCAGTGGCGATTACCCATTTACCTAAAATTAACAACGTTGTCTGTCCTCGTTGCGAATACAATCCTTTGAAATGGTCATTCACCATTATTTACCTAACCTAACGTTTTAACGGACATCCAATACTTGAAAGACCCAGATTTGTAGGGAAATATACCAAAATCGCGCCATCCCTGTTTAAATGCGAACATATAACAGCCTATATTACCTGTAAGCACACCATTTTTGTAGGCATTATCACATATATTCTCATTTATGTGTTCCATTCTAAGTATTTTGCAATAACTACTTGCCAGCTCGTGAAAGTATCACCACCAGATGCCATTTAGGGTAGAATAGACCGTTTATTCATGTTGTTAACGAATACCATTAGGGACCTAGTTCTTTATGACCACTTTGTACATATTGCAAAACCAGCTCGGCTACTACTTAAAAAAAACAACCAATAAACAATCCGTCGAATGGGTTGATGGGCAAGAACCTAATGCGCTATTTCGCAGTGTTCATAAAGACGAAGCCTTAAACATGCTAGTCGAAGTCAATTCTCAGCATGTAGAATTACGCATTAGTATTAAAGAATATCCTGCAGGGCCTAAAAACCACCCAGCTATTCCAGCTGATGACTTACCTCCTCCCCTACCTAAAGAAGCACCTGAAACTGACCAAGCACAAGATACCCTATTTACTACAGAAGAAAATGGACAAAATGAGGAAAATCACTCTCAGCCATTGAATAATACTGAGCCAGCCTCCACTGTTGTCGGCATATAGTCATTATTAATTAGCACTTTGCTCCATAGGAGAAGCTCTTGTCTAAGCTTGCAGAACTGATACATCAAATATCTTCACATCCAGACCACGCTGGCATTAATAATATGGTCCGAGGCTTAGAAAAAGAGAGCTTGCGGATCACACCTGAGGGAACACTGGCAACAACCCCACACCCTGCATCACTCGGCTCTGCGCTCACGCATCCACATATCACAACCGATTACAGTGAAGCTTTATTAGAATTTATTACCGACCCGCATCCCACAAGCGCAGAAAGCATAGAGCAATTAAACCAGTTACATGCCTTTACTTACCAAAACCTCGACAACGAACAACTCTGGGTGACAAGCATGCCTTGCATGCTAGGTGCAGATAGCGATATTCCTATTGCTCAATACGGTAGTTCCAACAGCGGTTTAATGAAAACAGTTTACCGAGAGGGCTTAGGCCATCGATATGGGCGCACCATGCAAACGATTGCGGGGATTCATTATAATTTTTCGGTGCCCGACTCTTTGTGGGAATTTTTACAAAAAGCCGAGAAAAGCCCTCGGTCATTACAGGACTTTAAAACTCAGGGCTATTTCCGATTGATTCGTAATTTTCGGCGTTACTTCTGGTTATTACTCTATTTATTTGGCGCGTCTCCCGGAGTTTGCAAAAGTTTTGTTGGTGACAAAAAGCACCAGCTAGTCCCCTTTGGGGATGACGTCCATAGCCTGCATACACCGTATGCAACCTCTCTTCGCATGGGCGATTTAGGCTATCAGAGCAATGCTCAAGACTCCCTTGTTATCACCTATAACTGTTTAGATAGTTACATCAGCACGTTATGTTGCGCCATTAAAAGAACGCATCCTGATTACGCTAAAACAGGTATAAAAGACAAGCAGGGCAACTACCAACAATTAAATGATGGTCTTCTGCAAATCGAAAATGAGTTTTACAGTGTTATTCGACCAAAACGGACAGCTGAACGTGGAGAAACCGCTCTTTCTGCATTATCCGAAAGGGGTATCGAGTATATCGAAGTCCGTTGCCTTGATATTAACCCTTACGAGCCTGCCGGTATTAGTGAGCAACAAAGCCACTTTTTAGATACTTTTTTAATCTACTGTTTACTATCTGATAGCCCAGCCTCTGACGAAGCCGAATATACTGAGATTCAGGAAAATCAGAAACGAATGGTTTACTCCGGCCGCGACCCAGAGCTTACCTTATTACATCAGGGTAAAGAAAGATCTATGCGAGATTGGGGCAAACAATTAATGGATGGATTATCCACTGTTGCACAATTTCTCGATCGCTGCTGTACAGAAAAAACCTACCAAAAGAGCGTTGCGATCGAAAAACAAAAGTTAGATGATGCTTCATTAACGCCATCGGCACGCATTTTGGCAGACATGGCCAAAGATCAGGTGACGTTCTATCGTTTTGCAGCCAATAAGTCATTGGAACACAAAGATTTTTTCATCAACTACCCTCTTGATGCAGCAACACAGCCCCTTACATCATTAGCCAAAGACTCTATTCGTAAACAAATGCAGTTAGAAAACAGCCAAAGCATCCCATTTGACCAGTATCTGGCTGATTATTATGCGCAGTATGATTGTTGTGCCTCTGAATCCAAAACCCCCTCTACTGCAACAGGTTAATATTGATGAATTCCAAGCTTACTAAAATTGTTCTTTGGCTGGCAGCCGTGTTTTTTATTTACGAAGTGGTCGGCGATATTATGGAGGGCAGTTCATTTGTACACTATTTTCTTGAGGCGGCTTTCTTCGCACTGGTGTTTGTCACCCTGTTATTAGAATATTTCATGTCAAAACGCTATGAATTGACGATTGCCAAAAACCACACGGAGCTGCAATCACTCAAGGGCAAACTGGCAGATGTAGTACAAGAACAACTCACACAGTGGAAGCTAAGCAAATCAGAAAAAGAAGTGGCGTGGTTAATTATTAAAGGGTTCTCATTTAATGAGATTGCTCGCATACGCTCGGTTGCGGAAAAGACCGTGCGTCAACAAGCCAGCGCTATTTACAAAAAATCAAACACAGATAACCGGGCCGATTTTACCGCCAGTTTTCTCAATGATATTTTGCATATAGAACATTCTGTCGCAAACTAGAAAGCGAGGATTTATGGTAGATAATGAGTCTTATACTATCTACCTTTTAATAGCTATTGCGCCCAAGAACCACTGTAGAGCGACAATAGCTGATGGCTTAATTAACGCTGGACCACAAAGTTATTAAAGAAAAGGTCAGTGACGCCTTGCTCACCATCTTCTTCCATAATCACATTCTGTACACCTTCTAATGCAGCCACTCGTAAGCGCTCTTTACCCTCTAAGGTATCGATATCTTCATCTGTCTGACGACTTAACATTCTGACCAAATAGTCTCGAATCAATGGCATATGGTGGCGAGCGGCATTGGATGCACTGGTATCGATAACTCGCAATGAAATCTCAACCTTCATATACTGCAGTTTTCCGGGCCCTCCATAATTCACAACAAAAGCTGGTTTAACAGGAACATAGATAGGACGCTCTAACACCGCAGGTGCATCACCCTCACCTTCTTCTGCCATCACCATGCTCGCGTTCAATAGTATAGAGCACCCGATTAATACTCCCCATAACACTTTTTTCATACCTACACCCTTAAAAAGATTCATCTTTTAATCAGTATAGAAGCATTAACGCAGATGCATGATAAAAAGCGATATTATTGACAAAAAGAAACACCGGATTTATTTCTAGCGTAACGTTGATAACTATCTAAGGTTAGCAAGCCTAAAAAAGGCACCGTATATCAATTTTCGTGGGATTTCGTGTGCAATCTCGTTATGATGAGCACCTATTAATAACTCATCAACAATAAGGAAAAACTGTGCTGGATTCACCAAAGTTACCACGCCATTGTTATCTTGTTATCTGGTTAGGAGCAGCGGCTCTAATCGCTATAGCACTCTTTATGCAATACCAAATGGATCTTATTCCGTGCGCCCTGTGCATGACGCAACGAGTATTTGTGATCGCCGTAGGACTGGTTGCTCTCGCTGCTTGGCTACACCAACCAAAAGGAAAGGGAAGACAAGTGTACCCGATTTTGGGCATGGTATTGGCGGTTATTGGCGGAGGCTTTTCTAGCCGCCATATCTGGCTACAAAGCTTGCCGGAGGATCTAGCACCCGCTTGCGGACCAAGCCTCGGTTACTTACTCGATACAGTCCCCTTTATGGAAGCCATGGTGGTATTACTGCAGGGCGATGGTAATTGCGCGGAATCAGTATGGTCGTTTTTAGGGTTAACCATACCTGGATGGACATTAGTGGCTTTTATCGGGCTTTTTTCAATGAACGGCTTTTTATTGGCTCGATCCTTTAAACAAACCGATTAACAACAGGTAACGAACAGATAAGAACGAAAAAACTTGCGTTTATAATCAACATCTTCTACTTTTAAACTAACGTCACAGGACTTAGCCTGCTATCGGGCAGGTTACCTATAAAGACAACAGGGTAAGTTATGCTTATTCTGAATAATACCCATATAAATACGTAGTTTTAGGAGTTTCATCATGTTAGAAAATTGCCAATCGGCTAAAGAACGCTGGGGTGGTGTTAATGACATCATAGATCGTTGGTTACATGAACGTCAGCAGTTATTAGTCGCCTATTGTGACCTATCTAGCATCGATAAATACGACGAAAGCAATACAGCACATACCGAACAACTGAAAAAGCTCTGCCAAATACTAGTTGATTATGTTTCTGCTGGGCACTTTGAAGTGTATGACCAACTGATAAAAGAAGGCAAAGATTTTGGTGACAAGCAAGGCCTTAAGCAGGCAGCAGAGTTATATCAAATCATTGATAATACTACAGAATCTCTACTAGATTTTAATGACAAATACCAAGAAGCCGATGACCTTAGCGAACTAGCCAAAGACTTATCGTCAATGGGACCTAGCTTAGAACCGAGATTTTCTGCTGAAGACCGCATGATTGAGGTATTGCACATCTCTCATAAAGATATGGTCGCTTAACTTCATTTGATTTTTACCTCTTAACATCAACCTCTAGTAAATATCGACTACACTTAAAAGACACAATATTTACTAGAGGGATTCGATATCACCCAGCTCAATTCACTCCTAACTCACCTTCGCAATATAGCTATCGCCCTAATGGGATATGGTTATATGTGCATGAGTCGTAGAGCCCTATTCATTGGATTAGCAGCGCTTCTCACACTATCCTGCAGTGAAAAAAATACACCTTCAAGCTCTATTGAAGTCGCGAACAGAGGCATCAATGGTGGCGCTCTCTCAATAGGTGGGGAGTATTCTGTTGTGGGCTCTATTTTTCATGGGGGTAGTTTTTGGCGAAACAGCGATGGTGAGCGTTTTTACAACTGGAACCACAGTGAAAATATTGATGATCGCATTATCATTTCGGCTACTATTGATAATACCAATAACCGAGCCTTAACCACCGACGCCTCAACACTCGTGCTATGGGACATTAATACGGGTGAAGCATCACGCTATTGGACATCTCCAGCGGAAATATTAGATAGCCAACTGAGCTCCGGTGGGCGCTACGCCCTACTGGGCCTGGCTGATCATAGCGCCGTTATGTTTGATGCTGTTCGTGGAGGCATTACTCGAACCTTCTATCACAAGGGCAGAGTTCGCAGTGTTGATGTGAGCGGCAATAACAACCCTTTAGCGATCACTGGATCAGAGGATCATACTGCTGCCGTATGGCAGGTAAGCGACGGGCAACGACTATTTACCATACAACACGAAGAGGACGTGCAACTGGTTAAGCTCAGCAATGATGGGCGTTATGCGCTAACCGCGGCAAAGTATGATCGAGCTGAGTTATGGGATACACAAACACAAAAAAGCTTAGGCATAATCCCGCTGCAAAAAAGCCAATTACAGCGGGGGTTACGTATTAACTCTGCGCGTTTTAGCAGTGATAACAAGCACTTATTATTAGGCTATACCAATCGTAAGATCGAGCTAAGAGATACCAATACTCTCAAACTCATTAAGCAATGGAGTATTCCCAAAAGGGATCAATGGCAACCAACCGCAGCCGCTGTTATCGATGTCGCTTTTGATAAACAAGCCAAGGGATATTGGGCAATGTCATCTGATGGCTTTATTCATCGTCTCCAATAATCTTGCACACTAAAACGCAAAAAGCCCTTTTTAAAAGGGCTTTTTGTTATTGATTAAAGGTAGATGAAGCTTATTGAGCAGCATCTTCTACAGCAGGCTCTTCGGGAGCGGCTTCTTCTGGTACTTCTGCCTTAGCAACTTCAAGTAATTCCACTTCGAATAGCAAAGTTGCATTTGGGCCAATTTCTGGGCCAGTTCCTGATGGGCCGTAGGCAAGATCAGACGGGATCGCCAATTCAAACTTATCGCCGACATTCATTAGTTGCAATGCTTCAACCCAACCCGGAATAACACCACCTACAGGGAAGGTGGCTGGTTGACCGCGCTCATAAGAGCTGTCGAACACAGTCCCATCGATTAAGGTTCCTTTATAATGCACGGTGACTGTATCTGCAGCACTTGGCGTATCACCTTCTCCGGCAGTCACTTCTTTATACTGAAGGCCACTTTCTGTAGTAATAACACCTTCTTTTTGCGAATTAGCGGCTAGGTACGCTTCGCCTTCGGTTTTGTTTTTAGTGGCTAATGCTTCTAGTTCCGCTCTTTGTTGCTCTTGACCACGCTGTTGGATTTCAGCAATTGTTTGACGTTTTTCATCTTCTGTTAGCAATGGCTCTGCCCCTGCTTGTACATTTTTTACCGCCAGTGTGAGTGCATCAACATCTAACTCAATACCATCGCGCTGAAATTGGCCGGCCATATTTTCGCCAACGATATAACTCAAACGCTCATCAACAGAAGAGGACATTGAAATGGTGCTAACTGCAGGCGCTTCTTCGACAGCAACCTCTTTTTTCTCTTCAGCACCACAAGCCGTTAGAATGATTGTTGAGGCTGTTAATGCCGCAAGAGTGAGTAATTTCATCGGGTATTCCTTTTTTAGTTGTTTTTGAGTGATAAACAAAAATGAATTAAACAATATAAAGCTCAATGATATACCAAAGCTTTTGAATTATATACGGACTAATTGGCAACAAAAGTGAATTTATCCACACAATCTAACCGTTTGTCACCGCTAAACATAAGTAGTAAGTACAATTGATCCTACATGACAACTGGCTAACAGCAATTGCATATCCAGTATCATTGGTTACACTACGGCTTTTACTAAGCACAGTAGCTAACATATTATGCCGTCTTTACCTTTCTATCAAAAATTCCGACATAGCGCTCAACCTTACTGGGAGCTGATGCGTTTTCATCGGCCTATTGGCATTTTATTACTACTGTGGCCAACCTATTGGTCGCTGTGGCTTGCTGCAGAAGGGACACCCGATATCGGTATATTCATCATCTTCACCTTAGGCGTTATTCTAATGCGCGCAGCGGGGTGTATTATTAATGATATTGCCGATCGCAATATCGATGGACACGTTCAACGCACACAATCACGCCCTCTAGTCACTGGAGAGATAACCGTTAAGTCGGCCTTAATATTATTCGCCACCTTGATTGTATGTGCATTTCTACTGGTCTTACTGACTAATAAACTTACCGTATATCTATCCATTGCCGCTGTCGCTTTAGCCTGTTGTTACCCGTTTATGAAGCGTTACACCCATTTACCGCAAGTTGTATTGGGAGCCGCTTTTTCTATGAGCATTCCCATGGCATTTGCCGCCCAAACTAACGAACTCAACCCTGCCCTATGGCTACTGTACACCTGTAATCTTTTATGGACAGTAAGTTACGATACGTTTTACGGTATGACAGATAGAGAGTTTGACAAGAAAATTGGTGTTAAATCCACCGCTATCTTGTTTGCAGAAAACGACCGCGTTATCACTGCCAGCCTTCAGGTATTAACGTTAATAGGGCTATTGATGGTGGGTAACCGTTTTGAATTGGGAATGTTGTATCAACTATCACTGCTGATCGCCGCAATATTAATGGGCTATCAGCAATGGCTGATTCGCTATCGTCAGCCCAGCGCTTGCTTTGACGCATTTATCAATAACCACTGGGTTGGACTAATTGTTTTTATCGGCATACTGGCACATTATTTATCATTACCGTATTGCTGCAATTAGGCGATTTTCAGCCATTCTAGATACCGCTGTCACAAAAATGTCATCATAACGTTATTTAATGCTAGTATTAAATAGTCACTAGTGGATAAGCTGTATGAGTCAAGAGAAAACTATTCTAATTGTTGATGATGAAGCCGCTATACGCGATATGCTACGTATCGCACTAGAGATGGCAGACTATCGTTGTTTAGAAGCTGCAGACTCTCAACAGGCACATACGATTATTATTGATGAACGCCCCAATCTAATCCTGTTAGATTGGATGTTGCCAGGCAGCAGCGGCATTGATTTAGCGCGCCGCCTCAAGAAAGACGAACTCACTGCCTCTATTCCGATTATTATGCTTACTGCTAAAAGTGAGGAAGATAATAAAATACAGGGCCTCGAAATTGGCGCAGACGATTACATCACTAAACCTTTCTCTCCACGGGAACTAGTGGCCCGACTAAAAGCTGTATTACGCCGAACCGAAGGATTAACCCCATTAGAGCCTATCGAAATAGAAGGCTTACGTATGGATCCTATTAATCACGTAGTGACGCTAGACGATAGCCCCCTACAGATGGGGCCCACAGAATATCGTCTACTATCTTTCTTTTTAACTCACCAAGACAGAGTCTATACCCGCGGCCAATTACTGGATCATGTATGGGGTGGTAATGTTTATGTGGAAGAACGTACCGTCGATGTGCATATTCGCCGCTTGCGTAAAGCACTCACTACCCATGACCGTTTTATTCAAACCGTTCGTGGTGCTGGCTACCGCTTCTCTGTGAAACTCGTCGCCAACGCATAAGGCTATCTTCGCAAGCACAAAAAAACAATCGTTAAGGGAAACCCAGAGCAATCTTAGTTATACTGTGGTTTCGGTTAGGCCGAACACTTTTAACTTGGTTCTATGATTAAGGACTTACTGTGCGCAACGACTTTCATCTAGAGATCCGACGGCTCTTTGCTCTTACTATTGCCTGTCTGTTTATTGGCTTGCTCACTAGCAATGTTCTCGTTGTGCTATTGCTGGGTTCTCTTCTTTATATTATTTGGACGCTTTTTCAAATACGTCAACTAGAGAACTGGTTACGCAATAGCCGCTTGTCCTCTATTCCTGATGCCAGCGGTATCTGGGGAAATATTTTTGATAGTCTTAGCCGAGAGAAGAAACGTCAGCTGCGCGAGAAAAAGCGCTACAAAAAAGTGATTAATCGTGTTGAAACTATGACCGCATCACTCAATGACGCGATTATATTATTAGATGCTGACCATACCATTACTTGGTTAAATAAATCATCACGTACTATGCTTGCGCTTAAGAAAGCCGATGTAGGTAGCCCCATTACCAATCTTATCCGCAACCCAATATTTGTCAGTTATCTGGCCCAGGATGACCATGAGCTACCGCTTATCTTACCCTCGAATAACAATATCGAACAACGACTCGAGTACCGCATTAATTATTTTGGTAACAACGAAGTTTTATTAATCGTAAGAGATGTCACTCGGTTGTATCGTTTAGAACAAATGCGTAAAGACTTTGTTGCTAATGTATCGCACGAGTTACGCACACCATTAACGGTGATTGGCGGCTATCTTGAAACCATGAATGATTACCATTCGTTAGAAGAAAGCTGGAAAAAGCCGCTGGAGCAAATGCAACAACAAGCCAAGCGCATGACGGTTCTTATCAACGATCTAACTATGTTATCCAAGCTGGAAACTGAAGAGTTAAATAAGGCTCCTATTAGCGTTCCTGTGCGCCCACTGCTTGAGATGATTATTAATGAAGCCAGAACCATTAGCGATAAAAAAGAACAGACTGTCGAGCTCGAGTGCACAACGGATTTTAATATTCTGGGTAATGACCGAGAATTACACAGTGCATTTTCCAATTTAATTATGAATGCTATTCGCTATTCTCCCGCTAAGAAGAATATTATTGTTAAAGCGAGCCACAATTTTACTGGTGGTGCCGATGTAAAAGTGATCGATAAAGGCATTGGTATCGAACAACATCATATACATCGGCTCACTGAACGTTTTTATCGTGTTGATTCTAGCCGCTCAATAGAAACAGGTGGCACAGGCTTAGGATTAGCCATTGTAAAACATATTCTTGTGCGACATGATGCGCGCCTAAATATTAGCAGCCGCATTAATCAGGGTAGTACATTTAGTGCTATCTTCCCAAAAGAACGTATTGAGAACTGATAGAACGACTTATTTTCGAGGACATCTGTCTGAACAATTTTGCAGCCACTTTTATAACGTCAATTCATGAATGTGATGCCAATATTTGGAATACACTTTGTGGCGGAGACTACCCTTTTTTAATGCACGAATTTTTTGCAGTAATGGAAGACAGCAAAAGCACAACACTAGAGACCGGATGGCAACCCTATCATTTATTAGTTACATTAAAGAATGACGATCAATCTAACAAAGAAAATCAGATAGCGGCAATCGTTCCTCTTTTTCTTAAAACACACTCTTATGGGGAGTATGTATTTGACTGGGCATGGGCAGATGCCTATCAAAGACATGCAATGCAATACTACCCTAAGTTATTAAATGCGATTCCTTTTACACCAGCAACTGGTCAACGCTGGGCCATTGATCAAACAATTATCTCAACACCGGAAATGGAGAAAGCACTCTGTGACTTTATTCATCAAACGATTGCTAACAAAGCCAATGAAATCGATGCATCTTCCTGTCATAGTTTGTTTATAAGAGATCATGAAAAAAACTACTTTTCAACCTGCGGCTGGATGCAAAGAGTGGGTTATCAATATCATTGGTTTAATAATCAATATAAAGATTTTGATGATTTTCTTAGCACCATGTCTTCACGCAAAAGAAAAAATATACTTAAGGAAAGGAAAAAAGTTCACTCACAAAATATTGTGTTAACGGTTAAGGAAGGCGAACAAATCAATGACAAAGACTGGAAGAATTTTTATCTCTTTTACCAGACGACTTACATTAAACGCAGTGGCCATACCGGTTATTTATCGGCTGATTTTTTTCCTCTATTGGCAAAAAAAATGGCACCTCACCTTGTTATGATTCAAGCTCACACGCAAACAGAAAAAGGGTTAGACAATGTTGCCGCTGCGCTATTCTTTAAGGATAGCCAAACACTTTATGGACGTTATTGGGGCTGCAAAGAAAATTACGACAGCCTACATTTTGAGGCGTGTTATTACCAAGGCATTGAATATGCTATACGAAATAATATTCAACGCTTCGACCCTGGTGCTCAGGGTGAACATAAAATACAACGCGGATTTAAGCCGATTAAAACTTATTCCAGCCATTGGATTAAACACCCAGAATTCAGCCACGCCATTCAACGGTTTTTAGTTGAAGAGACTAAAGAAATCGAAAACTATATTAAAGAAGCACAACAGTTGCTGCCTTTTAAACAAACATAGTATTCGAAATACTTATCGGCGTTTAAACACTAATAAGCGATTATTCGCTGGCATCGCATTATCTTCTTGCAAATCTAAGCACTGTTCTTCTGCCAATTGAACCACTGCTTCAAAATCTCGTATGCCTTGTGTTGGATTCGATGCTCGTAAAAATGCATTAAACTGAGCATTACTATCGCTAGTAAATTTGCCTTCATAGTTGAAGGGTCCGTAAATAACTAACAACCCTCCCGGATGAAGATACTTGCTGACCTTTCGAAAAAACAATACCACCCTATCCCACGATAAAATATGTAATGTATTGGCAGTATAAACCACATCGTAAGTGGACGAAGGAGCTAGATCATCATCGACATCGATAGCTAACGGGGGCAGGCAATTATGATTAACGGCATCTTCTAACCATAATAAAATACCAGGATGATTGTTCGGCAAATCACTGGTTTGCCAAATAATATGAGGCATATGGTTGGCAAAAAAAACGGCGTGCTGGCCAGTGCCACTACCAATTTCTAATACCGTACTTTTTGAGGTAAGAATTCGTTGTAGTTGATCTAAAATGACTTGCTGATTATTCAGGCAAGCTTTTGAAACGGGTCTATCGGGTGTTGTGAACATAGTGATTTAGATATCAGTAAGGTACGTACTATCTATCTTATACCCATTTTACCTGTCCTCGGTAAATAATTTTCTTTTTGCCTTTATGCTCTGGGTTTTGAGTTTCTTCACTTTGTGAACTAACCCCTAAATCCACACCTTGATTGCTAAAAAACAATTTCTGCTTAAGAGACAACAATTTGAGTACACGCTCAAATGCTTCTTTAACAGATGGTTCCTCACTACGTGCTGAAAACTTCATCACCTTCACCACTTCCTGCGTTCCTTTCGTCACATTAAAACGCCGCCCCTCCTGAAGCTCTAATTGTAAAGCCAGTTCAATCATGGCTGATTTTAGTTGTTGCTTTTCATGATAGCTTTCTGCAGATTGCGCTTTATCAGTGCGGTCATTCATAACAGGTACTCTCGTGGTGCGTTACTAGTTATTTAACTATAGAAACAAATTTTTCAATCTGTTAATAGAAAATACGTTAAAACCTTATAACGAGGCAAGCGTTAATTCTTGGGGGCGAAAAGAAATAAACTTCAGGAAATATGAGACGTATTACACAAAATTGTAACCATATGATTTACAAGGCATTTAATAAGGTATAGCGGAGAATGGAGAAAAATCGCGCCAAGCAATATGACTAAAGTCGTAGACAAATATTGTTAATACCGTTTTTTGATAGAAAAAATATCCGCCATTTAATGGTGCGAAAAATAAAAAATACACCATCTTTTTGTCATTAAAGACAAACCATAACACTATTTTGGCGCATAATTTTTACCACAAAAAAAGCCCAACCATAAGGTTGGGCTTTTCTATGTTTCCGATTTTTCTGTCGCCTTCCTTAGCTTATTGTCATTGGTATGACTTATTTTGCGAAATCTGCATCTGTTAAGATCACTAGCTCTTTAGCATTCTTAGCGAACTTGGCACGCAGCTCATCAGATAGTGGGATCATGCCACGCTCTGCTAGGTAGCCATCTGGACCCCAAGTGCTCTCTTTAGTGAATTCAGCAGCATATTCTTCGATACCAGGAATCACGCCAACGTGGTTTTTCTTGATGTAGAAGTATAGTGGACGAGAAATTGGGTAGCTCTTGTCAGCAATAGATTCAAAAGTTGGAGCACTACCTTCAACGATTGAAGCTTGTACTTTAGATGCGTTCTCTTCTAGGAAGCTGTAACCAAAAATACCTAAAGCAGTTGGGTTTTTAGTTAGCTTTTGTACGATTAGGTTATCGTTTTCACCTGATTCGATGTAAGCACCGTCTTCACGAACAGTGTGACAAGTTGCCTTGTACTGCTTCTTGTCCGCTTTTTTCATGCTTTTGATCCAATCAAACTTCTTACAACCACCTTCCATCGCTAACTCAGCAAATGCGTCACGAGTACCTGATGTTGGAGGAGGACCAAAAACTTCGATTTTAGCCGCTGGTAATGTTGGGTTAACATCTTTCCAAGTTTTGTATGGGTTAGCAACTAGAGTTTCTGAACCGTTAGGGTTTGGAACGTCTTTTGCCAACGCTAGGAATAAATCCTTACGAGTTAATGATAAAGGTGCAGTACCTTTTGCATTAGCCACTACGATACCGTCGAAGCCGATAAGTACTTCAACAACTTGTGTGCCGTTAGCAGTACATTTTTTGAATTCTGACGCTTTCATACGACGTGAAGCGTTAGTGATGTCTGGGTGAGTAGCACCATTACCATCACAGAAAAGTTTAGCTCCACCACCGGAACCTGTAGATTCGATCTTTGGTATTTTGAAAGACGTGGTTTTACCGAAACGCTCAGCCACAACGGTAGCAAAAGGATATACAGTAGAAGAACCCACGATGCTGATGTTATCGCGAGCAGATACATTCATGCTTAGCGCTGATAAAGCGGCAACAGAAGCAACAGCAGCTAGTTTAATTGATTTCACATTAACCCCCAAAAAGAGATAGTAGTCGTTATTACAGTTAATTACTCAGCTTAAATATGAGCAATTAACCCCTTAGTCATAAACTGTGGCTCATAGTAGGGAGCAAATGTGACAGCTATGTGACAATGGGCCATCATTTATAAATAAGTAGGATTTTTGATAAAGCTTTAAGGAATATAGACTTGAAAGCTAAACGCTAAATGCTGGAGGTCGGACGCGAAGCAAAAAAGATATCCCTAGCGTCTGGCGTCTGGCGTCTGGCGTCTGGCGTCTGGCGTCTGGCGTCTGGCGTCTGGCGTCT
>JAHDEM010000003.1:7722-17647 GCA_020628895.1 Candidatus Endobugula sp. | reverse complement strand
GCGTCTGGCGTCTGGCGTCTGGCGTCTGGCGTCTGGCGTCTGGCGTCTGGCGTCTGGCAAAAATGTTATATTTTAAGCAGCAATTTAAGCACTAATGGCGTTATAATAGCCTTTAGAACAGTTATCAAGAAACAGGGTTAGAGCCCCACAGAAGGCAAAGAGAGTGAAGAAAGTACTTTTTACAATAATAGGCTTAACTATTATGACTGCTTGTAGCAGTAAGCCCACCCAAGTAACAGACACCTCAGAGAACAACCCTTCCTCTGGACCTGTTTACGATACCGAAAAGCCTATCTCATTTGCAGAATATAAAGAATGGCGTAAAACAAATGACCCTGCTGGCAGTGCCTACGCGGCATTCAAGGAGTGGGAAATTGCCTATAAACGCTGGAAAGCAGAACAAGAAAACTAACCCTATATCAAAATAATGCCCGATAATGCCATTCATCATCGGGTACCTGGCCTCTACTGCTCGTCGCGAGTAAATATCCATTCATTGCCTTTAGACAACGATGCATCGTAAGCATAACCATCGATATTAAATTTTTTCAGCTGCTGACTATCGGTGATTTGATTTTTGATGACATAAGCGGCCATTAAACCCCGTGCTTTCTTAGCATAGAAGCTAATAATTTTGTATTGGCCATTTTTTTGATCCTTAAAGATAGGTGTAATCACCTGCGCATTAAGACTGGATAGATCAACCGATTTAAAATATTCCGTTGAAGCCAGATTAACCAAAACATCGGTTTTATTCTTCTTCAGCTGTTGATTAAGCGCTTGTGTGATTTTATCCCCCCAGAATGTATAGAGGTCTTTACCACGATGATTGCTAAACCGAGTACCCATTTCTAATCGATAGGCCTGCATCAAATCCAATGGTCGAAGCACACCATATAAACCCGATAAAATGCGTAAATGTTGCTGAGCAAAGCTAATATCTTGCGAATTAAAAGATTCCGCATCCAAGCCGACATAAACATCACCTTTAAAGGTAAATAGCGCCTGCTTAGCATTGTCTGCTGTAAATGGCTGCGACCAGTCTTGGTAACGCTCGTAGTTGAGTACGCCCAACTTATCACTAATACCCATTAAGGCAGACACATCCTGTGGAGCCAATTCACGCAATTCATCAATAAGCGCTTGAGCATCCTCTAACAACTGTGGCTGTGTACTTTTCTTTGTTGTTGCTACTGCGTCTACATCCAGCTTTTTTGCCGGAGAAATAACCATTAACATGGGTAGTTCCTATTTTTAATGTTTTATCTAACGTAGTGCATTTAGAGCTGATCATTGATGAGTTCTGTCACGTAACACGAGTAACAGAGTGTTTGTTCATCAACTTAACGCTAGACGTCTGAAGCTAGACGCTTTTTATTCGTTTTTGCGCCCTACATTGCCCCTCAGGACGAAAGGTATGCAAATAATGCAGGAGCAATTATTATGCTTGCATCCAGCTTCAAGCAATCATTTTACTCGTCTAACGTGCCAAATTTTTCTAAATACACTACAGGTTTTATCTATTGATTACTCAGGCTTTAATACATCTAGCCACCAATTAAGGGGGGTAACACCGTCGACAGGGTCATATACGTTTCCATACAACCACATGGCATCATTGCTGCCTACAAATTTATTGAGGAGATTTTCGATGGCTTTAAAACCACAACTAACGTGAATGCTATAGACCAAAAAGCGTGGAGTTTCGGTATCCAGTTCACCGCCAAGCTTTTCCAGCTCTGGTGTTAATTCTTCGCTAATACGCTCTAGATCGTTTTTTGCATAGACACGAATGCACAAGTTGCCACTGTGCTGTTTAATTTCGAATTCTTTAGTATCCGCAATGAGTTGCACAGTATCACCACTGGCTAAGCCGCGAACAAATGCGGGAGATTTAACGAGCTGGAAACTATTATCCTCATTCTGTCTAACGGGTAAACGTTCAACAATGGGCTGACCTTGAGGGTCATTACCTGCAAATAATTCTATTACCTGTAGTGCTGTCATTTTAATCTTGTCTTCGTCTTTACATCGGATTGTGCGGTAGGCATCATTATACTTGAATATTGGAGCCTTAAATATGCGTATTTATCTACTCAGCCTTTTTCTCATTGCTTCTTTGTTATCGGCATGTGGTACCAACCCGGTCACTGGACGTACACAAGTCACATTAATGAATCAAGCTAGTGAAATCGCAGTGGGTGAGCAACAATACTCTCCTAGCCAACAATCTCAAGGTGGGGCTTATATAGTCGATAAAACGTTAAACGACTATGTGTCACGTATCGGCAATACACTAGCAAAACATAGCGCGCAGCCCAATTTGCCCTATGAGTTTGTGGTGCTCAATAATGACTCTGCCAATGCATGGGCATTACCAGGCGGTAAAATTGCCATTAATCGAGGGCTATTAGCTGCATTAGATGATGAGGCTCAACTGGCTTCCGTATTAGGCCACGAAATTGTCCATGCAGCCGCTAGACATGGCGCAGAACAACAAACAACGGCTTTTGGTATTCAACTCTTAACTGCTTTAATACAAACACAAACAGATAATCGTTTATATCAACAGGGGGCAGCACTTGGGGGCGGAGCAGTGCAAGCCCACTATGGCAGAGAAAATGAATTGGAGGCCGATTACTACGGCATTAATTATATGGTGGCAGCAGGCTATGATCCTTATGCCGCGGTAGAATTACAACAAACGTTTCTTGAATTATCAAAGAATAGAAGCCAAGGTGATTGGCTGGAACGTCTGTTTGCGAGCCACCCACCATCAGCCGAACGTGTGGAAAAAAATAAACAAAGGGCACAGGGGTTACCAAAAGGTAAACGCAACAAAGCGGCTTATCAACAAGCCATCCAACAAATCACTAAAGATAAAGCCGCTTATGAGCTTCATACTAAGGCGCTTACCGCGGTAAGCAAAAAACAATGGGATAACGCCTTATCGTTAACGAATCAGGCTATTAAAAAACAACCCAAAGAAGCTCGCTTTCATATAACTAAAGGACGTTTATTAGAAGCTAAAGATAAACATGATGATGCTATTGCCGCTTTTAACCAAGCAACCGCTTTAGAGCCCAATTATTTTGCAGGATATTTTTATCGTGGCTTAACTCAACAAAAGATTAAACAACATAGTGCGGCAGAAAAAGATTTTTTATCTAGCAACAAATTGCTGGAAACATCTGTAGCTAATTATTATTTAGGCGAAATTGCCCTTACCAAAAATCAACAATCTTCAGCGGTGAGTTATTTTAGAAAAGCAGCACAATCGGGGGGAGAAGTGGGCAAAGCCGCTCAAGAAAAACTGCAAACGCTTGGCGTACAATAGCTGTTTTTAGAATCGTTAGTTACAAAAAAGCCCTCCATTAATTTTTTCATGAAGGGCTTTTCTAATAAATACATAAACTTTTAAACGTTTATTCTTGATTTAATTGTTGAACCATCTCGTCAGCACTTTGGTGACGAACATCCAAACCTTTGACCAAATAAATAATCTGTTCAGAAATATTGCTCGCATGATCACCGATACGTTCTAAAGCACGTAAAGCCCAGATCACATTCATCGAACGACTAATATTACGAGGATCTTCCATCATATACGTAATTAACTCGCGCATCGCCGTGTCGTATTCACGGTCAATCACTTTATCTTTACTCACGACTTCAACGGCTAAGTCAACATCGTAACGAGCAAAAGCGGTGAGAGTCATATCAACAACATCATGCACCTGTCGACCCAAGTTACGTAATTCACTAAAGCCATGAGGCACATCGTCTGACTCAGAAATAGCAATCGCCATCTTAGCAATCTTGCTCGCTTCGTCCCCAATGCGCTCTAAATCACGTGTTGACTTAGATACCGACATCACCAAACGTAAATCAGAAGCCGTTGGTTGGCGACGGGCAATAATTTGTGTACACAAATCATCAATTGCCATTTCTCTCGCATCCACATCTTGCTCGGTGGTTAATACTTTTTGAGCCGTATCAACATCGGCTTCTGCTACTGACTGTACAGCATCGATAATTTGTTTTTCTACAACACCGCCCATTTCCAAAAATTCTTTTTTTAGATCATCAAGCGCAGAATTGTATTGCTGAGATATATGTCGATCTATATTTAATTTATCCATTTTATTCTCCAAGCAGTTATGGGCTATTGAGTATCACCACCATGAAAATATTTTTTATCGTTTTAAGTGGCGATGACAACGATAAGCATCTCTTAACCAAAACGTCCCGTAATATATGCTTCTGTTAACTCATGATCAGGATTGGTAAATACTTTTTCCGTCTCATTGACTTCGATTAATTTACCTAAATGAAAATACGCTGTTCTATGTGACACACGAGCCGCCTGTTGCATAGAATGCGTCACAATAGCAATAGTATAATTTTGGCTTAACTCATCGATAAGCTCTTCGATTTTTGCCGTCGCAATAGGATCTAGTGCAGAACACGGCTCATCCATTAGGATAACTTCTGGACTAACCGCAATGGTACGAGCAATACATAAACGCTGCTGCTGACCACCGGATAGGCCCGTACCTGGCTGATGCAAACGGTCTTTTACTTCTGCCCATAAACCAGCTTTTTGCAAACTGTTTTCTACGATTTCATCTAAGTCTGAGCGACGATCAGCCAAACCGTGAATACGCGGGCCATAGGCAACATTATCATAAATCGATTTAGGGAAAGGGTTGGGCTTTTGGAAGACCATACCAACACGAGCACGTAGTGGAACAACATCCATTTTTTTATCGTTAATGTCTTGATCTTCTAAATAGAATTGCCCCTCTACTCGACAGATATCAATCGTATCATTCATACGATTTAAGCAGCGCAAAAAGGTGGACTTACCACAACCAGAAGGCCCAATCATAGCCACTACTTCATTGGTTCCAATATCTAGGTTCACATCGTAAATAGCTTGCTTTTCATCATAAAACACATTTACGTTACGCATAGACATTTTCGCTTGATCGCAAAATGCATTGCCCACTGTTTCATAAGCATCTGCATTTTGTTCTGCTATGGTATCTGCTGTTACGGGTTTATTTTCTGCCACAATATCACCTGCGGTTTCTGTCATTACATTCGTATTCATCAATTGTCACCTATATGTTTGCGCAACGTCTAGGCGCCTACTTACTTAATTACCAGCGTCGTTCAAGACGACGACGTGCCCACACGGCTAAGGCATTCATTATAATCAAAAACACTAATAGGATTAGAATGGCTGCTGAGGCTTTTTCATTAAAACCTGCATCAGCATTTCTAAACCATTGGAAAATTTGCATGGGCAATGCCGTAGCCGGATCAGTCACCCCTGCTGGAATTTCTGGGATAAATGCTGCCATACCAATCATCAATAATGGCGCACTCTCACCCAAAGCCTGCGCAAGTCCAATAATAGTTCCTGTTAACATACCCGGCATCGCTAAGGGCAATACATGATGCAAAGTCACTTGCATTTTTGATGCACCCAGACCATAAGCAGCCTGACGTATAGAGGGGGGAACTGCTTTAATCGCTGCTCGGCTAGAAATAATTATCGTTGGTAAAGTCATCAGGCTCAGTACAAAGCCCCCCACCAACGGCGTAGAGCGCGGCAAACCAAAGAACGCTAAGAAAATAGCTAAGCCTAATAAACCAAAAATAATCGAAGGCACAGCAGCCAAATTATTAATGTTCACTTCGATTAAGTCTGTCCACTTATTTTTTGGTGCGTATTCTTCTAAATAAATCGCTGCAGAAACGCCTATAGGAAATGACAAACAGAAAGTCACCAATAGAAGATAGAAAGACCCCATCACTGCACCGCGAATACCTGCTTCTTCTGAGTGAGCAGAATCACCGGCGTTAAAAAACGCCCAGTTAATTTTCCGCTTTAGCTTACCTGCCTCAACCGCCTCATGAATCCACTGCAATTGCTGTTCATTAAACTCATGCTTCCCTGGCTCACCTGGATCACCTAAGCGCTTCAGGTAAAAATCGACTTTATCGTCAACCAGCGCCCATACTGTTGTCTGAGTATCAACCAGATCTTCTGCATTTTCTTTTAGACGGCCCTGCAATATATAACCCGTACCCTCTGTCGCAATTAACTTACGTGCACTCGCCTTATTCTTGCGGCCTTGGGCTTCGAAAAATTCGTAAACAGATCGTTTAACTACACCAGAATAGTTTGCTGCAAGAATTTGGTTTTCATTGGTAATATCAGTGATCTCTAGAGTCTCTCTATCTAGCTCAACCTGCAGTTCCAAAAAGTGATAAGTAAAACCATTGAGGCCTTTACCGATAATATTGGTGAATAAAAATAATACACATAGCAAACCAAACCCAATGGATAGCATACCGTAAAGCCGGAAACGTTTTTCGGCTCGATGACGCTTGCCTAAGGTCCTATTTACACGATCAATAGTTTTTAATGGTTTATCAGTCATACTGTTCACGATATTTCTTCACAATTCGTAGCGCGAAGAAATTAAGCCCCAAAGTAATAATAAATAGCACAAGACCTAAGGCAAATGCCGCTAAGGTTTTTGCACTGTCAAATTCATGGTCACCAATAAGTAAGGTGGTCATTTGAACAGTAACGGTTGTTACCGATTCCAATGGATTAAAGGTAAGACGTGCTGCGGTACCTACAGCCATCACCACAATCATGGTTTCACCAATAGCGCGTGATACGGCTAACAAAATAGCACCCACAATACCCGGCAAGGCGGCAGGGAAGATGACATTTTTCATGGTTTCAGATTGTGTCGACCCCAAGCCATATGCACCATCTCGTAGCGATTGTGGTACGGCATTAATCACATCATCCGATAACGATGAGACAAACGGGATAATCATCACACCCATCACTAAGCCAGCGGCTAAGGCACTTTCACCGGATACTTCTAAAGGCCCAAATGACACCCCCAAAAATGCTAAATCAAACCCTAAACCATGTAGACCACTTTTGATCATCGGCGCAATAGTTAAAGCAGCAAAAAAGCCATAAACCACCGTAGGAATACCCGCAAGAATCTCTAATAAAGGTTTAACCACTAAACGTACTCGACTGCTTGCATATTCGGATAAGTAGATGGCAGTCATCAAGCCTGTGGGTACTGCTACGATCATAGCAATGGTCGAAATTAATAAAGTACCAGTAAATAGTGGAACCGCACCAAAGGCACCGGAGCTACCGACTTGATCTTCACGAATAGATAATTGAGGGCTCCACTGAGTACCTAGAACAAACTCGTGCACTGGTACAATATTGAAAAAACGAATGGATTCAAATAATACGGAAAAAACAATACCTACCGTGGTAAAAATAGCCAGTGTAGAACACCCCAACAAAGACAGCATGAATACGCGCTCTACACCGTTACGCGCTCGGTATTGCGGTTTTACTTTAAACCATCCCCACGCGCCAGTAGCAATGATGGCACAAAACAGTAATACCGTTAACGCCATATTACTGATCGAACGTAAACTATTGATTCTATCGGCAATATCCTGAAATTGCCCAGCGTTGGACAAATTCACCCCATTGGCCAAGTTCTCAATAGAGCTTAGCAATAACGCTTGCTCTGCTTTAGGTAGGTTTTGTTGTTCGGCAGGCAAATACTGAACAACCATACTGCGAATTATCGCATCATCAAAAATAGTCCATACACATAAAAGCAATATGCAAGGAAGGGCACACCACAAGGCGGCTTGGATACCATAATAGACAGGTAAAGAATGTAGGTTTTTAATCCCGCCCAAACCCCGAGCTAGGTTTAATGAACGGGTTCGCGAAAAATAAAATGCCGCTACCACACCGAGTATGATTAATACAAATAATGAAGATACACTCATAACATTCCACAAAAACTGGGTAAAAAGCCATTGAATAAAGTGGCAACTACTTTAGCGACTTTTATCTATACGACATATGTGCTTAAGAACATGACATCGGCATGTTATTCGACAAACTTTCTCTAGTGCCGCTAGATTAGCCCGACATTATGACACAATTGTTACAGCACTTTGAAGAATAAAGATTTACGCAGTTAGACTTTGCCCAAGATAGGCGAACAAAGCCATTGTATTGAAGGAACATCTAGGGCCTGTCACACTAAATCCCATATGCTCAACACATACAACAACTCACTAAGGAAGCATTACCAATAAGGCAAATACCAAGAAAGGAGGTCTTAATTGGCCTGTGAACTCAAACGTAGGTATTCCTGATACTCTAACCATACAAGAAAACCATTATATTCAGGGGAACCTGGCTGACGAGCCTTACGCCAAGCACGAAAGCTGTCATACTCCGCAAAACTCGCCTCATCCATAGCAGGTAGCTCTATATAACAGGCAGCAGCTTCTTCTACTGCCGCTGAAATCAGGTTAGCTTGCTGTTCTGCAGCCGTTATTGAAGGCTCTTCTTGCTGCTGGGGGGCGGTTGAGCAGCCCACCATTAAGATAGCGGAAAACAGTAAAAATATACGTGTAGATACTAAGGATTTCATAACTATTATTGATTCTCTATTCGAGTAAAGTAATTAGCAGATAGTCGCGAGAATAACTGCCAATACGGTATGTGATAACTCAACTACAGCATGCCACTTTAGACGATGGCTCTAAAACATGCACTATACGGGGCATTTTACAGAGTCATTAAGGTAAAATGCCAACTTTTTACCCATATTATTCGATAAATTGTGTTGCGATACCGACAAATAAAAAACCCCAGCTAAAAAGCTGGGGTTAAAAACGATAACTATTTATTGAGTTTGTCTACTCTGCCGATAGTTTTCTCCACTTGCTAGGGGCGTGCAAGCACGAGCAATCTCGGCGTACTAACTGTGACCGAGTAAATTAGTGGAAGTTCAAAAAAAATTGCATTTTTTTGTTGTTTTTTTATTTTCTTTAAAAATCAATCAGTTATAGCAAAATATTAGTGGGCCTCATCCCAATTAGCTCCAACACCTACATCAACGAGCAAGGGTATCGATAATGACACTGCATTGGACATTAATTTTGCTAATCGTTCACTCACAACCTCAATATCTTTCTCTTTAACTTCTAAAACCAGCTCATCGTGGACCTGCATGATCATTTTTGCATCAACACTGGAATCGGTATTTAACCAATCATCTACCGCAATCATTGCTGTTTTAATAATATCTGCCGCGGTTCCTTGCATCGGGGCATTAATCGCTGTTCTTTCAGCTGCCTGCCTGCGCATACCATTACTTGCATTGATTTCTGGCAAATATAAACGCCTTCCGAAGACAGTCTCGACATAACCCTGCTCAGCAGCACGCTGTCGGATGTTGTCCATATAGGTTTTTACACCAGGATAACGATCAAAATATAAGTCAATATATTGTTGGGCATCATGGCGCCCCACACCGAGCTGTTTCGCCAGCCCAAATGCGGACATCCCGTAAATAAGGCCGAAGTTAATGGCTTTTGCACTTCGGCGCTGTTCTATGGTTACATCATCTAAATCAACACCGAAGACCTCTGCAGCGGTAGCGCGATGCACATCAAGTCCCTTTTTAAAAGCGTCGATTAGCCCCTTATCTTCTGAAAGGTGCGCCATAATACGTAATTCAATCTGCGAGTAATCAGCAGCGACTATCTTATATCCGGACGGAGCAACAAACGCTTGGCGAATACGCCGGCCTTCGGCATTACGAATAGGGATATTTTGTAAATTAGGGTCGGTAGAGGATAAGCGCCCTGTTGCCGTGACGGCTTGGTGGTACGAGGTGTGAATACGTCCGGTGCCAGAATCGATCATTAACGGCAGTTTATCGGTATAGGTGGATTTAAGTTTTGATAAGCCACGGTGCTCAATCAGCAACTTAGGCAATGGATAATCTAATGCCAATTCCTGTAGCACTTCTTCTGCCGTTGAAGGGGC
>JAHDEM010000003.1:0-7622 GCA_020628895.1 Candidatus Endobugula sp. | reverse complement strand
CAACGTAATATCTGCATCCTCTGCAGCATAAGGTGATGCTTTTTCGATAGGGATCTGATTAAAGGTGAGCTGTTTAGCGCCCTTGCCAGCAATATCTTCAAAATGAATCGTCTTTTTATCCAAATAAAATCCAGCCAAACTATCCATATCGTGTCTGGTAGCCACGGAATTGCTAACATAGGATTCCAACATGGTATCAAAAGCAATACCTTGCAGGTCTATCCCGTGATTGGATAATACATGCTTGTCATACTTGAGGTTTTGCCCCACTTTTGCTTGATCGGAATCTTCCAATAGCGGTTTTAATTCCCCAAGTACGTAATCTAGAGACAGCTGCTCCGGCGCCCCCATATAGTCATGTCCGCAAGGCACGTAGGCCGCTTCGCCTTCAACAACAGCGAATGACACCCCTACTATTTTAGCCTGCATATAATCAAGGCTGGTGGTTTCGGTATCAAACGCAAACAGTGGGGCCTGTGAAAGCTTGTCTAACCACTGAGCCAACTCATCTTTTGTGAATATGGTTTGATAATCACTTTGTTCGGATTCAGAAACCGCCGTATCCGCGGTGCTTGGATCTTTGCCTAATTCTTCGATCCACGACTTAAACTCATAACGTTCATAGAGTGCTAATAACGTATCGGTATCTTCCTCTTCCTGAACCAATTCCTTAAGTTCAACACCTATATCAACATCGGTTTTAATGGTTGCCAGAGTATACGAAAGGCGCGCATCTTCCTCGTTTTTAAGCAATTTCTCGGGCATGGTCTTGGCACCGCGAAACGCTAGAGAACGAATCGATTCTATATCCTCATAAATAGCATCCAAGCCACCGATATTTTGTAAAAGCGCTAGTGCCGTTTTTTCGCCCACGCCTGCCACACCAGGAATATTGTCGACCTTATCACCCATTAGCGCTAAGAAGTCGATAATTAACGAGGGAGGAATGCCGAATTTCTCCGTCACACCATCCACATCCATCACTGTCTCGGTCATGGTATTAACCAACGTCACATGCTGGTTAACTAGTTGAGCCATATCTTTATCACCCGTAGACACCACCACGTCAACTTGTTGCTGTGTGGCTTGATAAGCCAGAGTACCAATGACATCGTCGGCTTCAACCCCCTCAATCATTAAAAGCGGTAAGCCCATTGCTTTAATGATTTGGTGAATGGGTTCTACCTGTAAACGCAGATCATCGGGCATAGATGGGCGGTTTGCCTTGTATTGCGGATACAGATCATCTCGGAATGTTTTCCCCTTCGCATCAAAAACAACCACTATCACACTGCTGGGATAATCTTTTTGCAAACGGCGCAACATATTCGTTACCGTTCTAATGGCACCGGTTGGTTCCCCCTGCGAATTACGCAAATCGGCTTTAAACATTGCATGAAAAGCGCGATACAAATAAGAAGAACCATCAACAAGTACAAGTGGGGCAGTCATAATATTC
The DNA here is from genome assembly GCA_020628895.1 of Candidatus Endobugula sp. Lineage (GTDB taxonomy): Bacteria > Pseudomonadota > Gammaproteobacteria > Pseudomonadales > Cellvibrionaceae > Endobugula. Next base: position 6,163 of record JAHDEM010000003.1, on the reverse strand, counting down.
CGTCGGTATTGTTATTTATAAAAATAGAAAGGGATTTAGTGGGGATAATAAAGGAAAATACGCAGTAATTTACCAATTTTTTTACAGTAATAGGAGCTAATGGCAAAAAGTTGTAAAAAACACTGGCACAAAAAACAATAATTGTTGCACTGCACAAAAAAATTGGTTATTATGTACCCATATTAGCTACTGAGCTGATAGGTTACTTTAAGACTTTTTAAGTTGTCTTGTCTGGGTAGATTTTCTACTGTTTTCCAACTAGACAGCCACCCTGCGCTGAGTATCATCTCTCCTCCCTTTTACTGGACAGCGCGGGGATTTTTTCTTCTCCCACCGTATTTATTTCTCTAAGCTCCCTGCAATTTGTAGATAACCACCTACACTTACTAATAGGCCTTGGCTATTTTAGCTATTTTTATATACAAACAGGAAACGTTTAAAGAGAGCAGTAAACATGCAGTCATTAGTTTTTTCTCAAGCCGGAATATACTACTTACAACAACTCGCTACTTTTGTCAGACAGAAGACAGGCGTAAGACATCAGTTATCCGATCAGCGCTCTACTATTAGCTTATTGCGCTACAGCTGCACCTCTCCAGACATGGAAATTTATGATGCTTACAATGAATTTACCGACACATTAAGCGAAGATCAGCGCAAATACCTACAGGGGCGAGGATTACTAATGCCCCCAATGGCTTTTACTCTTGCAAATAATTCGCAACATCATCATACACCAACTAGAGCAGCGAGATAGTTATTGGCTCACTAGAAGCCACAGCTAACAAACCGAAAACGCCTATAGTCAGCATGGGGCTGGTCCACCGAAGCAGCTGACTATTTGCCTTAATATGACACTTTATTAGAGCATGATGATACAGTTGATATAGGTAATTAGTACGTAACCTAACATCTAGGTACTGACTCAACTTAACCACCTTGGTTGGGTCCACCACACTATACAAAATCATTAAACCAAACACCCTCAAAGTAAAAACGAGTTCCGATCTATACCTGCCAAAAATGACGACTAATTGCTGCTTTTGGTGGCATCATTTGCTGCAATGCATTATTCAGAAGGCTCTTATCAACTTCATAATAATCCGGTGGTGGACGATAAAATTAAGATGAAGAGACACATCAAATGTTATAAAATAACAAATAGGTCGCACAGTAAATAAAATAAAGACCACCTAATTTGAATTGGGGCTACTATGAGTACCTGCCATAACCACCAACACTGTATTGATTCAGCTCTGAATAATGCCGAAAATCTCTGCCAAGCAGCAGGAGCCCGGCTAACACCATTGCGCAAGCAGGTATTAGAGCTTATCTGGCAAAGCCATAAGCCGATGGGAGCCTATGATCTTATTAACATGCTGGCAGATGTTTCCGAAAAGACAATAGCGCCACCCACCGTATATCGCGCTTTAGACTTCTTGCTCGAAGTTGGCTTAATCCACCGTATTAATTCACTTAATGCTTATATTGGCTGCATGGAGCCATCGACCAAACACCCAAGCTACTTTTTAATTTGCACGCAATGCCACACGGCCAGCGAATGTAATGATAATGGCTTAAGTGAACAGATTAACAACCTCAGCCAGGAAAATGATTTTGTAATAGAAAAACAATGGTTGGAAGTGCTGGGCTTGTGTAGAAACTGCCAGATACAGACCAGCGTCTAATCAGTACTAACAAACAGAGGAGGCTCTCTATTTGCCTCTTGTTCCAACTGCAAATTACCGATGAGTCACTATAGAAGACAGCGTAAGGATGGCTTTATTTTTATCAAAAGGTTTTTTGAAATAACCGATTAGCTCACCCGAAGGGTTAAGAATGGGAATGATTTTTGTGTTTTCTGGGATACCAGAAAGCTGCGAATAGATCAGACTCGTTACATTTGCTGAGTCAACCACTGCCACATTTTCACGTACAGATGTTTTTAACGATTGATAAACATCGCTGAAAAAAAGCACATCGTCTTTATCTTTGACAATGATACGCCACAATGCATCTGGCTGTGTATGCTCCATACCGATGATGGCTTTTGATTCTTTAATTAACACCAAGCCATTTATTTTTAATTCAATGTTAGAAAGGTAACGCGGTGTTGTTATTTTATTAAGAAACAACACCAAGATCGTCACCATAACAGCAACAAGAATGAATAACGTTTTTTTAATATTTTTTTGTTGTTCATTCATATTTGTAGATTCAATAATACTGTGCTGAGAAAAACTTAAACAAGCGGCATTGGAAAAAGGTAATGATCCAATAGCATAACAATAAACAGAGCCATTAAATAAATAATGGAGTATTTAAATGTTTCCATCGGCGCATTAGGGTGTTTATCCAATAGCATCACAACACTCCAGTATAAAAATCCCGCCCCTAAAACCAAAGCGCCTAATAAATACAAACCATTAAACATACCTGTCAAATAAGGCAGTATCGTGACGACAATCATGATTATGGTATATAAAACAATATGTATCTTTGTATATTTAATACCGTGTGTAACAGGTAGCATGGGAATATCGGCTTTAGCGTAATCGTCTTTACGGTGAACAGCTAAGGCCCAAAAGTGCGGTGGTGTCCACGCAAAAATAATCAGCACTAACAGTAATCCGTGGCCATCAATACTATTAGTAACGGCCACCCAACCTAACAATGGTGGTGCCGCGCCAGCCAAACCACCAATCACAATATTCTGTGGGGTTGCTCGTTTTAAGAACATTGTATAGATAAGCGCATAACCCACTAGAGATGCTAATGTTAACCATGCGGTTAACGCGTTAACGAAGGCTAATAAAATAGCCATACCTAACACGCCAATAGCTCCAGCAAAGATAACGGCATTTATTGGTTCAACCCGGCCTTTAGCGATAGGACGATTTAAGGTCCGCTTCATTTTTTGATCAATTTGACGATCAACAAGATGATTAATCGCCGCAGCACTACCCGCGCACAGAGCAATACCTACATTACCCCAAAAAAGAATATCTAGCGGCACCATACCGGGAACAGACAATAACATCCCGATAACCGATGTTAATAACATCAGTGCAACTACCCTGGGTTTACATAACTCAAAATAGTCACGCCATGTTGCTCTAGAATGATTCACTACGCTGTGCTGAGTACTCATAAATACCTCTACTTATTGTTAGTAGCCAAAGCCAATCATTGATTTTGACTACTGGCCTAAATTTTTTAGGCGTTTATTTATTATGATTCAAATATTTTATGTAATACAGCCTACACTTTTTCCACGGCTGTAAAAACGCGATAACATAATGACACCAATGTTAACAGTAACACCGCACCCATCGCGTTATGCGCAACAGCAACGACTAAAGGTAATGCAAAAACGATATTGCTAATGCCTAATAATATTTGCAAAAACAACATACCAAGTAATAGCAAGACCCATGGCTTAATCACATCTGACCCTATACGCCAGAGTTGAATACTGAGAAACAATAAAGTGATTAACACTGTCACAGCACCAATGCGATGCATAAAATGAATTGCAGTACGACTATGATTATCCAATTGACCACCTAAATAATTAGGCCCAATATCTTGTGCAATATTAAACCCCGTTGCCATATCCATCGGCGGTAACCATTGGCCTAAACACTTAGGAATATCCGGGCACGCTAACGCAGCATAATTAGAGCTAACCCAGCCTCCTAAAGCAATTTGTATAATAACAACCATTAAAGAAACAATTAATAAGGGATTATTTTTATTTAGCGCAAACAATTGGCTGCTCGAAAGCTGCCACTGTTGTCCTCCAAGACGCTGCCCGAGTAGCCATAACAAACACAAAGTTGAAAACCCGCCCAGCAGATGCAAGGTCACCACTTGCGGCCATAGTTTTAATGTCACTGTCCACATACCAAAAGCGGCTTGCAAAATGACAAGCGCCACTAAGAAAATAGGTAACTTAGTTGGAATATGTTTTTGCGGAAATAATTTTTGTTCTCTGATCGATATAATGGCAATGGCTAATATAAACAAACCTAATGTGCCCGCAAAATACCGATGGACCATTTCTGGCCATGTTTTATCAAGCTCTACAGGAGCATCAGGAAACGCGGCTTCGGCTTTAGCTATTTCATGTGCTTCATCTGGCCATAATAAATGCCCATAACATCCGGGCCAATCGGGACAGCCCAATCCAGCATCCACCAAACGAGTAAAAGCACCTAACACCACAACCACAATTGCCAAACAAAATGCAGCTAGTGTTAAACGAAATAATTTTTTATTTTTTGGTATTTGTGAAAATAACATAATAACGACTAACGCCACGTTACCGTATACACGCTAAAATATTTTAAGCGTCTTACATCTAACGTTTAACCCCTAATTATCATAAGTAAATTTTAATAACTTTTTAATATCGTCTAGTAAGTCTTGCCCTGTATGCGACACATCATATTTCATCATCACATATCCTTGCTGATCAACTAAATAGTAAAACTGCTCTGCATTTTTATGAATATTGGCCATTTTAATCCACTGCGAAAATAATGCGTTCGTTGTTGTGACACGCAAGCTATTGGGGTGTTCTTGTTGCAATTGATTTTCAAAACTTAAAGGCAGCTCATCAATGGCTAATAATATTCGTTCAACACGGTACGCTTTTTGAGCCAACCGAATGTGAACTTGCCTAGTAGTGTATAAATTTTTCTGACAAACATCCTGACACGCAGCCGTAACGGGTACTAACAATCGCCATTTTTTACTGGCATCTTTATCGTTAAAAAGTACATTAAAGGTTTGAGCATTACTGGTAAGAGAAAGATCTTGTATCGAAACGGGCGGATTTAAGAGGCTGCCTTTATTGGTCGTTTGCCCAGACACGCCCCAACCTGTGTGATACATAATGTAAGCAAGCAACATAGGCGCCATAACAATGAGAATAATAACAACGCCAAAAAAACGATTGCGTTTAATCATCTTTGCCGACTCTTGATTATTCGATAGCTGCTCACTAGCCATAGTTATCTCTTTGTTATCTTATTATTTTTTATTCTCGAAATAGCGCCCAAAGGTACAAGCCTACTAATACTAACGCCATGCTGAACCACTGTACAGCATATCCTTGATGCTTTTCTGGCAATGTATTAATCACAGGCCATTGTGTTGTAAAGGCACCTGCGCTTTCCTCATCTATCCTTAACACCAACGGATAATGCTCACCTTCTAATGATTCACTAATCGCTAGATGATCCAGCTGTAATACTCGCTTAGGCCAAGGCTCAATCCAATCACTTTGTATGTCATTTAATACAGCATTTTTACTAGGCGAATAAAAATATCCTGTTATTGTTACAATATTTGCTGGGGTGTCAATCTGAGGTAACTGATCTCTTAAACGAGGAGCCAATACCCATCCGCGATTGACTAGCACCCAATACCCACCCACCTCAAATGGCATCACCACTTCGTAACCCACCTTAGAATTACGTGGTTTGTTATCTAGCAGCCAATAACGGCTTTCATCATAAAAACCCGTCATCTCTACGGGCTGATAATCTGTTGATTGCCGCTTTTGCTGTGGGTTAAACTTTTTTACGGGCAGCTCACTTTGCTGTTGATATATGTGTAGTAGCTGTTGTTTTTCTTGAGCCCGCTCAAGTTGCCAAAAACCCAATCGCAATAACAAAGGCAAAAAAATAATCACCAATAAGGTAATGTGCCACTGCTTTTTTATACGAAGTAAAATAGTAAAACACCTCTAATTAACACTTTTTTGATGGTTAGCACGAAATAGATTACTATTCACAGTTAACCATATATCGAAATCTTACCTTCATAACAAAAACGATAAAAAGAGAAGCAGATGTTATTAAAAATTATTATCGTCTTATTATTTATTGGTGTCGTTATTAGCCTAAGCAGTGGTTTAGTCTTTTTACTAAAAGATATCGAATCGCCAACTAAACGCACCGTGTACGCCTTAGGTATTCGTGTTATTTTGGCCGCTCTACTGCTGGGCACTATTTTTTATGGTCTTTATACCGGGCAACTCGGTAGCCATGCCCCTTGGGATATAAAGTTAACGAAAGAACAGGTACAGCAGATAAAAGAGTAACAGCTAACAGCTAACAGCTAACAGCTAACAGCTAACAGCTAACAGCTAACA
>JAHDEM010000086.1 GCA_020628895.1 Candidatus Endobugula sp. | reverse complement strand
CGACCCTATTATTATCGAGCCAACGCCTATAATTGAGCTTGGTTAATAATAGCAACGTCATATTTTAATTAGGTATTTTCAGTTTGGCTTTTTGCTTTATGGTATGATGCGCTCCGATTTTCTATCGGAGCGCATATGACTGCCACTACATCTTCTTTTGTTAATTCTGATTCCCCTGTTATCGTTGCTATGGATTTTGATAATCCAGATGCTTGTCTTCAATTAGCTTCAAAACTTAATCCTTCCCATTGCCGTTTAAAAGTGGGTAAAGAGCTGTTTACTGTTGCCGGCCCTCAGCTGGTTGAGCAATTAATGGTTAAAGGATTTGATATTTTCTTAGATTTAAAATATCACGATATTCCTAATACCACCGCAAAAGCAGTAAAAGCCGCCGCCGATTTGGGGGTGTGGATGGTAAATGTACACGCCTCTGGAGGCCGACGAATGCTGGAAGCCGCTAGAGAAGCTATTGATACCTCTAGTCATGCTCCCTTATTGATTGCTGTGACGGTATTAACCAGTATGTCCAAAGAAGATTTGCTAAGTATTGGTATGGATGTTGAACCCGAGGAACAAGTGCTACGCCTTGCCAAGCTTGCTCAGTCTACAGGTTTAGATGGAGTGGTATGTTCAGCTATGGAAGCAAAACCACTAAAAGCAGAGTTAGGGCCAAACTTTTGTTTGGTAACTCCGGGTATTCGCCCTGCAGGCTCATCAGCAGATGATCAAAGACGCATTGTCACACCTCAAGATGCTTTAAGAAACGGTAGTGACTACTTAGTTATTGGCCGTCCAATTACACAAGCTGAAGATCCTGCTGCTATGTGTGAATCTATTTATCAATCATTATCTGTTAGTAGGGTATAAAAATGGATCAGTTTCCAGTAATCACCATTGACGGCCCTAGTGGTTCGGGTAAAGGGACCATCTGTCAGTTAGTGGCAAAAGCGCTAGGTTTTCATTTATTAGACAGCGGAGCGTTATATCGCCTAACTGCGGTAGCAGGTATGCAGCAGGGGGTAGATCTTCATGATGTTGGAGCCATCTCCGATGTTGCTCGTCACTTAAATGTGACTTTTACGCCTAGCGATAAAGGTGTGCTTACTACATTAGATGGAAAGGATGTAACTAATGATATTCGTAAAGAACAAGCAGGTATGGGAGCTTCGATTGTTGCTGCGCATGTTCCGGTGCGAGAGGCTTTATTAGAAAGGCAGCGGGCTTTTCAAATATCGCCTGGATTGGTTGCTGATGGACGCGACATGGGCACAACAGTATTCCCTAATGCTATTTGTAAGGTGTTTTTAACCGCAAGTGCCCAAGAACGCGCAGAAAGGCGATATAAGCAGTTGATTGAGCGCGGTGAATCTGCTAACCTCCGCGGCCTGCTGGATGATATAATTTCTCGTGACAAACGAGATACAGAACGTTCAGCTTCGCCACTTGAACCAGCGGCTGATGCGGTGCAAATCGATAGTACTAGTATGTCTATTGATGAGGTGCTTGATAAAGTGCTTTCTTTAGCTAAACCTCTTTTAGGTTCACCATCAGATTAACGGTAAAAAGTGGTTTTTAACGTCAAAAATGGCTCGCAAATATTCAGGAGGAGCCGTTTTTGTTGTATTCATTGGCCCGTATGCCTGAATCATGCGGTAAGCAGATCTCGATAGTGCGTTATTGTGTCTAAAGCGATAATCGGCTGTTTGGATGTGTGCTATTTATTATAGGTCTCTCCATGAGCGAAAATTTCGCAGAACTCTTTGAAGAAAGTTTAAAAACCGTTGATATGGTCCCAGGATCAATCGTAACGGGTGTTGTTATTGATATCGATCGTGACTGGGTAACAGTCCATGCTGGTCTTAAATCTGAAGGTGTTATCCCTGCAGAGCAATTCGCCGATGAAAATGGTGAAGTGACGCTTGCAATTGGTGATGAAGTTCATGTTGCACTAGAGTCCGTTGAAGACGGTTTTGGTGAAACCAAGCTTTCTCGTGAAAAAGCTAAACGTGCTGAAGCGTGGAAAGTATTAGAATCTGCTCATGCAGCAGAAGAAGTGATGACGGGTGTGATTAACGGTAAGGTTAAAGGTGGATTTACAGTTGATGTAGCTGGTATCCGTGCATTCTTACCAGGTTCATTAGTTGATGTTCGTCCAGTTCGTGACACTGTGCATCTTGAAGGTAAAGAGCTTGAATTTAAAGTAATCAAGCTTGATCAAAAGCGCAACAACGTGGTTGTATCTCGTCGTGCGGTTATGGAAACAGCGAACTCTGCAGAGCGTGAAGAGCTATTAGCAACCCTAGAAGAAGGTGCTAAAGCGAAAGGTATTGTTAAAAACCTTACCGATTACGGTGCATTCGTTGATCTTGGTGGTGTTGATGGTCTTCTACATATTACAGATATGGCGTGGAAGCGTATTAAGCATCCGAGCGAGATTGTGAGTGTCGGTGATGAAATCGACGTTCGCGTATTGAAGTTCGATCGTGAGCGTAACCGTGTTTCACTAGGTCTTAAGCAGTTAGGTGAAGATCCTTGGGTAGAAATTACTAATCGTTACCCTGTAGGGGCTAAGGCTAAGGCAGTTGTTACCAACTTAACCGATTACGGTTGTTTTGCTGAAATTGAAGAGGGTGTTGAAGGTCTTGTTCACGTTTCAGAAATGGACTGGACTAACAAAAACATTCATCCGTCAAAAGTGGTTAATCTAGGTGATGAAGTTGAAGTGATGGTGCTTGAGATTGACGAAGAGCGTCGCCGTATTTCTCTAGGTATTAAGCAATGTCAAGAAAACCCATGGGATGCATTCGGTACTCGTTTCCAGAAGAACGACAAAATTTCCGGTAAGATCAAATCAATCACTGATTTTGGTATCTTTATCGGTCTTGATGGTGGTATCGATGGTTTGGTTCACTTGTCTGATATCTCTTGGACAGAAGCTGGTGAAGAAGCAGTACGCAACTACAAGAAAGGTGATGAGCTAGAAACAGTTATTCTTGCTGTAGATCCAGAGCGTGAGCGTATTTCTCTAGGTATCAAGCAGTTAGAAGAAGATAACTTCTCTGGCTATGCAGATGCTAACGATAAAGGCTCGATTGTATCTGGTACAGTTAAAGAAGTTGATGCTAAAGGTGCTGTAGTTACTTTAACTGATGATGTTGAAGGCTACTTAAAAGTATCTGAGTTAAGTCGTGATAAGGTTGATGATGCATCTACCGTGTTGTCTCAAGGTGACACAGTTGAGGTTGTTATTATCAATATTGATCGTAAAAATCGCTCTATTGCTCTTTCAGTTAAAGCGAAAGATGCTGCAGAAGAGAAAGCGGCAATCAAACAGCATAGTGAGAAATCAGCTGAGGCAGCTGCTCCTGCTACATTAGGAGATTTGATTAAAGCTCAAATGGAAGGTCAAGATAAGCAGTAATGCTAATCTTCTAAGTTAGTCTCAAAAAGGCCGCTTACATGCGGCCTTTTTTCTTTTTGAGGGCTCCATTTGCTTTATTTAGTGATTGCATATCTCTAAAGTGTTGATATTATTAGAATAAAATTTATCCAAAAACAGTCATTATGAGTGGGATGCGGGGTAATTATGACAAAGTCAGAACTTATTGAGCGAATTGCAGATAACCAAGAACAGCTGTCGGTGAAAGACGTTGAGCTCGCCGTGAAAAGTATTCTCGAACATATGTCGCATATACTAGCATCTGGTGAAAGGATAGAAATACGTGGGTTTGGTAGCTTCTCGCTTCATTATAGAGAGCCTCGTGTTGGTAGAAACCCTAAAACTGGTGAGTTGGTTCAACTTGAAGGTAAATATGTTCCGCATTTTAAGCCAGGTAAAGAAATGCGTGATCGTGTGAATGACAGCATTAAAAAAGAAGATCAGCCTTATGGTTAAATGGTTTTACAGACTTATTCTCTCGATCTTACTTTTGGTATCTATTTTTGTTGGGGTGATGTTCACCATTGATAATAGTACGCCAGTGGGGTTATTATTTTTTGGGTTTCAGTTGCCAGTGCTCAATGTGGGATTATGGTTGGTAATTGCTCTGTTGCTAGGGGCCGTTATCGGGTTGTTGGTCAGTTTTATTCCTCTGCTTTTTAATAAGCATTCTCATTTCAATAAAGATAGAAAGATTTCTCGTCTAGAAAAAGAGCTTGATGCTCTTCGAATTTCAGCATTGAAGGCCTCATAGGTATGATTGATTGGCAGCTATATTTAGCGCTAGTCATTGCAATTGGTCTCGGTTTCTTTCTTGGGGCACGATATGGCAGGCAAGAGGATAAGAAATCGGCTGGCCAATTCATCGATGAAAATTATTTTAAAGGTCTTAATCTGCTGCTTAATGAACAGCCAGATGAAGCTATTGAAACTTTTATTGCCGCTTTAGAAGTTAATAGTGAAACACTAGAAACTCACTTGGCTTTGGGTAAGTTGTTAAGAAAGCAGGGAGAGGTTGATAGGGCTATTCGGATACATCAGAATCTTTTGGCGCGACCCGGTCTGACTTTGGGGCATGTTCAGCAGGCTCAGTATGAGTTGGCTACAGATTTTGTGAAGTCAGGTTTGTTCGATAGGGCGGAGGCTCTTTTAGTGGAGCTTGTCGATAAATCCGGTCCATATCGAGTTAATGGATTAGAGCGCTTGCTTGAAATCTATCGAGATGAAAAGGAATGGGGCAAAGGCTTGGGGGTTCTTCAGCAATTGTCTGGCTCTAAGTTGAGCCGAGCTTACGATGAGTGGGCCCCAATAAGAGCGCATTTTTGTTGTGAATTATCGGAAGAAGCCATATTAGAGGGAAATTATCGCGATGCTCGACAGTATATAAAACAGGCATTGTCGTTTGATAGGGATAGTATTAGGGTAGGCTTATTATTGGGCCGGTTGGAGATCGAACAAAGCAATTATTCAAAAGGGATTGCTCAGCTGCAAAACCTTGCTGTGCAAAATGATGAATACCTTGGAGAAATTATTCCTTTATTGTCTGAGGCTTATGCTCAGTCAGCTAGTACGCGTGAGTATCGCAATTTTTTAACTCGGATTAATTCTACTTGTAAGCATGAGTCTGTGCTTCTTGCTCTATCGGAGTTAATTGCTAGTGATGATGGGGAGTTAGCTGCTGCTGAGTATGTTGCGCAAGAAGTGATAGCTCATCCATCGGGTATTGGTTTGCACAAACTGCTTGACTACTATTTGCATTTTAGTGAAGGTAAAACGAAAAAATATCTTGTCTCTCTGCAAGAGGTGATGAATGGTGTGATAGCTGATAATGTGCACTACAGATGTAAGCATTGCGGCTTCAAGGCTCAAACCTTGTATTGGCTCTGCCCGAGCTGTAAAAAATGGGGTGGGTTTAGGGTGAATCAGTAAATCACTGATCATAGTAAGGAGTATTTATTGGTAATCTATTTCTAAAGATAGTCTTGTCTTGTTATTTGTCATAAAATACGTTTTAATTTGTACATTAAGTCGTTGAAATATAAGTTAAAAAAAACAGGTAAAGTTTAGTTTAAAGGTTGACAGTTTGGAAGTAGCTCTATATTATGCGCACCTTCTTGAGCTGATCGGCTCAAGCCTTTATTCCGCCTTAGCTCAGTTGGTAGAGCACATGACTGTTAATCATTAGGTCGCTGGTTCGAGCCCAGCAGGCGGAGCCA
>JAHDEM010000085.1 GCA_020628895.1 Candidatus Endobugula sp. | reverse complement strand
GGACGACGGCCATTAGCATTGAGTCTGCCTTGCCTAAACGCATTTTAGACTCACGCACGACTGCATGGATGCAGGAGGTAGAGCGACGCAGGAAGCTAAAGCCGAGAAGTCATTCGAGGTTAATCAGAGGTGCCTTTAATTGGCGATTGTCCATAGGTATTGGTCGGCCACTTTCTAACAGATATAGGATTCGCTCAGTGAGCAGCCAAGTAGCACTAGAAAATAATAAAGACAAAGATATTGCCGATAGTATTGATCGATCTAGGGATATTCCTTGGCATTGGCAGGCGCACTTACAGTTGCGCTTAGTCTCTCGTATTCGCCAAGGTGTTTCGAATACTATACTCAATCGTTGTCGTCATAATGGGCCTTTGTATGTGCAAAAGCCCTTTTATCCAGAGGGTAAATCTTGCGCACATATCTACCTTTTGCATCCTCCTGGAGGGCTTGTTTCTGGTGATACTTTAAGAGTTGATATAGAAGTACAAGATGATGCACATACGGTCATTACCACACCGGGTGCTGCTAGAATGTACCGCGCAAGGGATGAGTCTCCCCTGCAGCGTCAAGAAATTCAACTAACGCTTGGTAAAAATGCCATCATGGAATGGTTTCCCATGGAGACTATTGTTTATAACGCTGCTGCTGCCAAGGTGAATACCACAATAACGCTTGAAGAGGGCAGTTGTTACATGGGATGGGAGGTAACCTGCCTCGGATTGCCTGCGAGCCAAGCGTTAATGGATGAGGGGTCTTTTGCACAACATTATCGTATTTTGCAAAACGGTGTTCCCATTTTTATTGACAGTTTGCATTATGATGCGCAACATAAAACCATGTTTACCCATGCAGCGGCGATGCAATCAAAAACAGTCAGTGGTTTTTTTATCGCGGGACCCTTTTTGCAAACGTCCGATGATAATGAATCAATGATAGATTTACTTCGGCAAACATTGTGCGAAAAACAATTAGAAAAATTAATTGCTGTAACAATGATGAACGGTTTTTGTGTGATTCGTTATTTAGGGCATAGTGCTAATCAGGCAAGAGATGGATTCACTTTAATGTGGAAACTATTAAGGCCCATATTAATTAATAAAGAGGCATGTTTGCCAAGAATTTGGTTAACGTAAATAAGCTTCAAGCGATCAGCTGCAAGTATTATTTTTTTGTGGTTAACAATTTGTTGCTAGTAACTGAACTTTCAATAAAGGTAATTATTAATGGAATTACTACCCAGAGAAAAAGATAAACTATTGGTCTTTACCGCAGCATTATTAGCTGAACGTCGCCTTAAACGAGGTCTAAAGTTAAATTATCCGGAAACCGTGGCTTATTTAACATTGGAAATTATGGAAGGTGCACGTGATGGTAAAAGTGTTGCCGAGCTAATGAGTTATGGAAAAGAAATTTTAACGGCAGACCAAGTGATGGATGGAGTGGTAGAACTGGTAAAAGAAGTGCAAGTCGAGGCGACCTTTCCTGATGGCACTAAATTGGTAACTGTGCATAACCCTATTAGTTAAGTACGGACGTCAATCATTAAATAGTTGTATTAGAGTCAATTATTTAAATCTTAAAAAATAGTGATTTTGTCAAATAAAAAACTTAATCGGAGACAGCTATGATTCCCGGAGAACTACTCGTCGAAGACGGTGATATTCAATTAAATGAAGGCCGAGAAACGATTACTTTGCGTGTAGAAAATAGTGGAGATCGCCCTGTACAAGTTGGCTCTCACTATCACTTTTACGAAGTCAATCCCGCACTCATTCTCGATCGAGAAAAAGCCAAAGGCTTTCGTTTAAATATCGCTTCTGGTACAGCGGTTCGTTTTGAACCCGGGCAAGATCGTGAAGTAGAGCTGGTTGCTTATGCAGGTAGCCGAACAGTATATGGTTTTCGTGGTGATGTGATGGGCCCTTTAGATGATGGTCAGCAAGATAAGGCGGGAGAATAAAAATGAGTACGATGGATAAAACCGCTTATGCACAAATGTTTGGCCCTACTAAGGGTGATCGTGTTCGTTTGGGTGATACCCAACTGGTCATCGAAGTCGAAAAAGACTACACGCAATATGGCGATGAGGTGAAGTTTGGTGGTGGTAAAGTCATCCGTGATGGTATGGGGCAAAGCCAATTAGGAGCAGAAGATACCGTTGATGTTGTGATTACCAATGCCACCATACTCGATCATTGGGGAATTGTTAAAGCTGATGTGGGTATTAAGGATGGACGTATCGCAGCCATAGGTAAAGCGGGCAATCCTGATGTACAGGATGGCGTTACTATTATTATTGGCCCAGGAACCGAAGTCATTGCAGGAGAAGGGCAAATATTGACAGCAGGCGGAGTGGATTCGCATATTCATTTTATCTGCCCACAGCAAATTGAAGAAGCGTTAATGTCGGGCGTCACTACCATGCTCGGCGGCGGTACGGGACCGGCGACAGGTACCAATGCAACAACCTGTACACCGGGTCCTTGGAACTTAGGCAAGATGTTACAGGCAACAGAAGCCATGCCAATGAACCTTGGGTTCTTGGGTAAAGGCAATGCGAGCCTTCCTATTTCCCTTGAGGAGCAGTTAGAAGCGGGTGCCTGTGGATTAAAATTACATGAAGATTGGGGCACAACACCAGCGTCTATTGATAATTGTTTAAACATGGCTGAGCGTTACGACGTTCAGGTAGCCATCCATACCGATACTTTAAATGAATCAGGTTTTGTCGATGATACCTTGGCCGCATTTAAAGGCAGAACCATTCATACTTATCATACCGAGGGGGCTGGGGGTGGTCATGCCCCCGATATTATTCAAGCAGCTAGTGAGCAGAATGTATTGCCGTCCTCCACTAATCCCACACGACCTTACACGATCAACACCGTTGATGAACATTTAGATATGCTAATGGTGTGTCACCACCTTGATACATCAATACCCGAAGATGTGGCATTTGCAGATTCGCGCATTCGTAAAGAGACCATTGCGGCAGAGGATATCCTCCATGATATGGGTGTGTTCAGTATGATCGCTTCGGATTCTCAGGCTATGGGTCGAGTAGGCGAGGTCATTACGCGTACATGGCAAACGGCCCACAAAATGAAAGCTCAGCGTGGGCCACTAGATGAAGACAGTGATCGCAATGACAATATGCGAGCCAAGCGTTACGTGGCTAAGTACACGATTAACCCATCTATTACTCATGGTATCGATCATGAAGTGGGATCTATCGAGGTGGGTAAACTTGCAGATTTAGTCTTATGGAAGCCTGCATTTTTTGGTAGTAAGCCAGCGATGATTATTAAGGGTGGTTTTATCGTTGCGGCTCCTATGGGAGATCCAAATGCATCCATTCCAACACCTCAACCGGTACATTATCGTAATATGTTTGGTGCTTTTGGCGATGCACCAAGACATACCTCGGTAACCTTTACTAGCCAAGCATCTATCGATCTGAATGTTAATCAACGCTTTGGTTTGCAGCGTCGTCTGGTGGCTTGTAAAAATACGCGAAAGATTACTAAGTCGAATATGATACACAATTTTTACACGCCCAAAATTGTAGTAGATTCGCAAACCTATGAGGTGCGCGCAGACGGTGTATTATTAACCTGCGAGCCTGCCGTGGAATTACCCTTGGCGCAGTTATATAACTTATTTTAATTTTAGTGCTAGACGCTGGATGCCAGACGCGAGACGCTTTTAAAGCCTTAGGCGTCCAGCATCTAGCGTCCAGCCGTTATTGGAAATAACGCAATGTTTTATGAAGTCTATACACGTTTAGATCACGGCCACCACATTGAAGAT
Source organism: Candidatus Endobugula sp. (assembly GCA_020628895.1). Taxonomy (GTDB): domain Bacteria; phylum Pseudomonadota; class Gammaproteobacteria; order Pseudomonadales; family Cellvibrionaceae; genus Endobugula. The sequence goes on along the minus strand of JAHDEM010000085.1, from coordinate 1,919 downwards.
TCAGTCGTACTCGAACACGATGTGCGTGTAAAAGGTCGCTTTAAAGTCACTTCTCAGAAAGGGGTAGAGGTGCGTGTGTTTTTGGAAAGAGGGAAAACATTGCGCGTAGGCGAAGTGTTAAAAACGCAATGTGGAAAAGAAATTCAAGTCGTTGGTGCAAAAGAAACGGTTGCTCATGCTACCTGTGATAATTGGGAAACCTTTAGTAAGGCTTGTTACCACTTGGGTAATCGTCATGTAAAAATTCAAGTTGGCGAGCGTTGGTTGGTCATGAAGCCCGATTATGTGCTCGAAGAAATGCTAACGCTATTGGGGCTACATGTTAGTCAAAAACAGGCAGTGTTTGATCCAGAAGACGGCGCCTATTCCAATGGTGGAGGGCATCACCATCACTGAGCTACCAAATGCCAATGTCGGTTTATTAAGACTCCTGCAATTAAGTAGCGCCAGCTTACCTGTGGGAGGCTATTCGTTTTCTCAAGGGTTAGAATATGCTATCGACCATAAATGGTTAAACAACGAGAGTGATGTTGAAAGTTGGATTCAATTTGTGATGCAAGAATCTCTTGCGCAAGTTGATCTGCCGCTATTACTGCGCTTGATAAGAGCCGTCGAAAATAATGACGCTGAAGTATTTTACTACTGGAATGCTTATGCTTTAGCTTGCAGAGAAACTTACGAATTGCGATTAACCGACACCGCCATGGGAGAGGCGCTAGTACGCTTATTAAAAAGCTTATCGATTTCTTTGCCGGCACCCTTGCCTTCAGACAGTAGGAGTTTGAACAAAGTAGAATACAGTTTTGTTAGCGCCTTCGCGGTTGCAGCGGTTCATTGGAAAATAGAAGTTTCATTAGCTTTAGTCGGTTTTTTATGGGCGTGGCTGGAAAGCCAAATTGCCGCTGCAACAAAACTGGTGCCTTTGGGGCAAACGAGTGCGCAACAATTATTGGTGAAAATTGGCGATACGCTACAAGATGTGATTGATACCGCAAAAAAGGTTGATGACGATAACGTTGGTTCATCATTGCCTGGCTTGGCTATGGCAAGTAGTTGGCATGAGACACAATATTCACGTTTGTTTCGTTCATAAAATATCTTGCTGGTGTGACGCGTTAAAAATATGAAAACTTTAAACCGTTAATAATAGGTAACAAAATGAAAAAACAAACGCTTAGGGTGGGGGTGGGCGGCCCAGTAGGATCAGGTAAAACAGCATTGTTGCGCGAACTTTGTTTAGCCATGCGCGAAAAATATAATATCGCTGTGGTCACAAACGATATTTATACAAAAGAAGATGCTAAATTTTTAACACAACACGAAGCATTAAGCGCTGATCGCATCATTGGCGTTGAAACAGGAGGTTGCCCTCATACTGCTATACGCGAAGACGCATCCATGAATTTAGCCGCAGTTGATGAACTATGTGAGCGTCATGAAAATCTTGATATGGTGCTTATCGAAAGTGGTGGTGATAATTTAAGCGCAACCTTTAGCCCGGAGCTGTCTGACTTAACATTATATGTTATCGATGTTTCTGCCGGAGACAAAATACCGCGTAAAGGTGGCCCTGGAATTACTAAGTCCGATTTATTGGTCATTAATAAGATCGATCTGGCACCTATTGTGGGTGCATCGCTTGAGGTGATGGATCGTGATGCCACTAAAATGCGTAGTGATAAGCCATTTGTGTTTTCTAATTTAAAAGCTAAACAAGGCTTAGACGATATTATTCAATTCATCGTTAAGGAAGGTATGCTTAAGGACTAGTTTGCCCCTTCTATTTTAACGAATTTCCTTTCCTGTTCTTGGTTGGTAATAGTTGGCAGCGATAAGCTGCCAGCTAGTCTTTTCTCCTCTTAATTCCTTGTTTCAAAATAAAATTGGGATTAGGTCTTGCGTAATGGATTGATGTCCGT
>JAHDEM010000084.1:3234-5847 GCA_020628895.1 Candidatus Endobugula sp. | reverse complement strand
ATCTATACGGTAAATACCGTAGTTTACTCCTGTGTTACCCCCATACCCCATTTTTTCTCTTCAGCCGATAATCACTGTCGAATAAGTATTTCGGTAGATATTCATATTAACTATTTATAACTAAATTAAGGGGCATCGAATGAAGAAGTTTATCTCTGCATGCGCACTGTCAATGCTTGCTTCGGCAACAATGGCTGCGGATACCATTAAAGTAGGTGTATTGCACTCACTGTCAGGGACTATGGCGATTAGTGAAACCACATTAAAAGACACCGTTTTGATGATGGTAGAAGAGCAAAATAAAAAAGGTGGTTTGTTAGGTAAGAAATTAGAAGCAGTTGTTGTTGACCCAGCTTCTGATTGGCCAAAATTTGCTGAGAAAGCGCGTGAGCTATTAACCCAAGAAAAAGTAGACGTTATCTACGGTTCTTGGACATCAGTATCACGTAAGTTTGCTTTGCCAGTATTGGAGGAATTAAACGGTTTAATGTTCTATCCAGTGCAGTATGAAGGTGAAGAATCATCTAAGAACATTTTCTACACGGGTGCTGCGCCTAACCAACAAGCCATTCCAGCGGTTGATTATTTAATGGATGAGCTAGAAGTAAAACGTTGGGTATTAGCGGGTACGGATTATGTTTATCCACAAACCACTAACAAAATCCTAGAGTCTTACCTTAAGTCTAAAGGTGTTGCTGAAGAAGACATCATGGTGAACTACACACCATTTGGTCATTCAGATTGGCAAGGTATCGTTTCTTCTATTAAGAAGTTCGGTAGTGCAGGTAAGAAAACCGCTGTGGTATCTACCATTAACGGTGACGCAAATGTTCCATTCTATAAAGAGCTAGGTAACCAAGGTATTTCTGCGGAAGATATCCCAGTAGTAGCGTTCTCTGTAGGTGAAGAAGAGCTTTCTGGTTTTGATACGGCTCCTCTCGTGGGTCACTTAGCGGCTTGGAATTACTTCCAAAGTGCTGAAGCGGATGTTAACGAAGAGTTTATCGAAAAATGGAAAGCATTTATTGGTGATGACTCACGTGTAACTAACGATCCAATGGAAGCAACTTATGTTGGTTTCTCTGCATGGGTAAAAGCCGTAGAAAAAGCCGGTACTGTTGATGTTGATAAAGTACGTGAAGCGATGTATGGCATTCAAGTACCTAACTTAACCGGTGGTATTGCTGAAGTATTACCAAACCATCACTTCACTAAGCCAGTATTGATTGGTGAAATCCAAGCAGATGGTCAGTTTGAAATTGTATCTCAAACTGAAGAAGTACCAGGTGATGCTTGGACTGATCACTTGCCAGAAAGTGCAAAAATTATTTCTGATTGGAAAGATTCTGCTATTAACTGCGGAAACTACAATACAGAAACTAAAGTATGTTCAGGCCAGAATTTCTAATCGAAAGTATGGTTGAATAAGTAGAGAGACCCCCGGGTCTCTCTTTTTTTCGTCTCTTTATCTTTTGGCATTAAAATTAATAAAAATGAATATTGTTTAAAAATAATTTAATAAATTATGTTTGAAGAATAGTTATTACAGGTACATCTATGAAGTTTAACAAAGCAGGATTAAGGTTTTTGCTGCTATTGGTAATATGTTGGTCTATAGGCCCATATGCTGTTAATGCTGACCAAGAAGCCGTTAAAAATGTTGCTCAACAGCTGGTGGGAGCTAAATTATCCCAAGTCAATAAAGTTGTCGGTAACTTGGAGTCATCATTAGGCGGTGATGACGATCAACTTATCTTATCCGTTTTCGACGCTTTGCTTAAAGGTCAGCTGTACTACCAGCGTGATAACGAGCGTTTGGTGTTTGCCACTTTATTAGAAGATAAATCATTTAATATTGTGGGTGTTTTTGATGACGAGCCAGTGGCTAATGTTAAAAAGAAACAAATTAGAAAAGTAAAAACCAATAATAAATTACGCTCTTCTCTGCGAAAAATAATCTCACGCGCGACCTTATTTAGTGATGATGTTGATCTGCGAAAGGATGCTGTCGCTAATTTAATGAAAAACCTTAATGCAGATAATGTTGAGCTGTTAAAGTCTGCACAGGCTACAGAAAAAAATCGCGACATTCTCGAGCGCATTAATACCGCATTAGCATTATCTCAGCTAAAAAATGCTGATCCCCAAGCAAGATTGTTAGCCGTCAATGCGCTTTCCGGTGATTTAAATCCTGTCGTCCGTAACGAACTCAACCAATTGCTAGAAAAAAATGAGGATGGCTCTTATAAAGAAGAAGATGCGTCTGTCGTTTCTGCTGCAAAAAAAGCCATTGCAGATATCGATTCCAGTATTACTTTTTATGGATATCTTGAAACCCTATTTTTTGGCTTAAGTTTAGGCTCGGTTTTATTACTTATTGCGGCAGGACTGGCAATTACCTTTGGTGTTATGGGTGTCATTAATATGGCTCATGGCGAAATGATTATGCTGGGTGCTTATACAACTTATGTGATGCAATTGCTATTACCAAATAATATAGCTCTTTCCATTCTTCTCTCTATCCCCGCGGCATTTCTTGTTTCGGCTTGTGTAGGGATTATTATCGAACGTGGTGTTATTCAATTTTTAAAAGGGCGACCGTTGGAAACATTG
>JAHDEM010000084.1:0-3134 GCA_020628895.1 Candidatus Endobugula sp. | reverse complement strand
TATTATCGAACGTGGTGTTATTCAATTTTTAAAAGGGCGACCGTTGGAAACATTGCTGGCTACATTTGGTATCAGCTTAATTTTACAGCAATTGGTTAGGTCTATTTTTTCTCCGTTGAATCGTCAAGTAGCTTCTCCTGAGTTTATGAGCGGTGCCTTAGAAATTAATCCAATTTTTTCTATTACCTATAACCGTTTATATATCTTAATTTTCGCTTTAATTGTGTTTGCTGTATTGCAGGTCATTCTTAAGAAAACCTCATTGGGTTTAAACGTACGTGCTGTATCGCAAAATCGTGATATGGCTAAATGTATGGGAATTAAAACCGAATGGGTCGATGCCATGACATTTGGTTTGGGCTCGGGCATTGCAGGTCTTGCAGGTGTTGCTCTAAGTCAGATCACTAATGTGGGTCCTAACCTTGGGCAGGCTTATATTATCGACTCGTTTATGGTGGTCGTGTTTGGCGGTGTGGGTAACTTGTGGGGAACGCTGGTCGGTGGGTTTAGCCTAGGCGTACTTAATAAATTCCTTGAACCCGCAACAGGGGCTGTGTTGGCGAATATTATTGTGTTGGTAGGAATTATTTTGTTTATTCAAAAACGACCGAAAGGCTTGTTTCCACAAAAAGGGAGGGCGGCAGAATGAGTTTAGCAAATACAATGTCTTACCCTCGTCGTCAAAGTTTGTTGTCTGATGAGGGCAGTAAGTGGTTTTTAAGTGTGTTGGCAGTAGCCACAGTTGTTATTATCGTTGGCAATTTATTTATTCCGGAAACTTCAGCGCTTCACGTTAGTACCTATACCGTCACTCTTTTTGGTAAGTATTTGTGTTTAGCGTTGTTAGCGCTGGCGGTAGATGTTATCTGGGGGTACTGTGGTATTTTAAGCTTGGGGCATGGTGCTTTTTTTGCCTTGGGTGGTTATGCCATGGGCATGTATCTTATGCGCCAAATCGGTACTCGCGGTGTATATGGTGACCCTGTATTGGCCGACTTTATGGTGTTCCTTAATTGGCAAGAGTTGCCTTGGTTCTGGTTGGGATTCGATCAGTTTTGGTTTGCTATGTTAATGGTACTTATTGTTCCTGGCACATTAGCTTTTGTGTTTGGTTGGCTAGCTTTCCGCTCCCGTGTTACCGGTGTTTATCTGTCGATTATGACGCAAGCATTAACTTATGCATTGCTGCTAGCATTCTTCCGTAACGAAATGGGTTTTGGTGGTAATAATGGTTTGACTGACTTTAAAGAAATTGTCGGTTTTGATCTGCAGTCCAATAGTACTCGTGTTACCTTGTTTACTTTGTCAGCTGCGATTTTAGCTTTTGCTTATTTGCTCAGTCGCGCTTTATTTCAATCTAAATTTGGTCGGGTCATTGTCTCCATTCGTGATGCCGAAGCACGTACACGATTTTTAGGCTATAAAACCGAAAACTATAAGCTGTGGTTATTTGTTTACTCTGCCATTCTGGCGGCAATAGCTGGTGCTTTGTATGTACCACAAGTTGGTGCTATTAACCCGGGTGAATTTGCGCCATTAAATTCTATTGAAGTGGTTGTTTGGGTTGCTGTTGGTGGTCGGGGAACGCTATATGGAGCGATCCTCGGAGCGATATTAGTGAATTATGCCAAGACCCGTTTTACAGCACTGTTTCCAGAAGTTTGGTTGTTCGCTTTAGGTGGTTTATTTGTTGTGACGACTATTTTCTTGCCTAAAGGCGTTGTTGGTTTGCTTAGTGCGCGCTTCAAGCGTAATCCTGTAGAGAGTGAGAAAACTGACGACCAGACGCCGGCTCAAACAGGAGGTGCTGCATGAGTCGTTTAGAACAAGTAAGAGAAACATGGCGCCGGGACCAAGTATGGTCTGCTCTAGCCGATGAGTATGCTCCAAAAATTAATGTCGACAAGAATATCATTCTTTATATCGACGGTTTAAGTGTGAGCTTTGATGGTTTTAAAGCGCTCAATAATTTAAATCTTTATGTTAATGACGGTGAGCTGCGATGTGTTATCGGTGCTAATGGGGCAGGTAAAACCACCTTTATGGATGTGATCACAGGGAAAACTCCCTGCGATTCTGGTACGGCTTATTTTGGCCAAACTATTAATTTGTTAAATAAAACCGAGTCTGAAGTGGCGCAGCTGGGTATTGGCCGTAAATTTCAAAAGCCTACGGTGTTCGAAGCGTTAGATGTATATAGTAATTTAGAGCTTGCCCTCAAAACACAAAAGTCTATTTGGCCAACCATCTTTTCAACTCTAACGGGTGAGCAAAGAACACGCATTGATGAAGTCTTGAGTATTATCGGCTTAAAAGAACAGTATCATTATCTAGCGGGCGCTCTATCTCATGGCCAAAAGCAGTGGCTGGAAATAGGTATGCTGCTAGTGGCTAATCCACGTTTGTTATTAGTGGACGAACCTGTGGCGGGTATGACGGCTCAGGAAACCGAACAAACGGCAGAGCTGTTAACTTCGTTGGCTGGAGAGCACACAGTGGTTGTAGTTGAGCATGATATGGAGTTTGTACGCAGCATTGCTAAACACGTTACCGTCTTGGATCAAGGATCGGTGTTGGCAGAAGGCAGTATGGATGAGATACAGAATAATGCAGATGTGAGGCGCGTGTATTTGGGTGAGGAGTAATAGAAATTGCTAGAGGCCAGACGCTTTTGTATAGAGTGTTTGGAATCTGTAGGTATATAAATTTTCTATGAATAAAATTTTAATATTTTTTCATTGCTGTCTCATTAACTTTTTGCTTAATTGCTTTTACTGTAGATGGCTACTGGCTTTACATTTATTGACTTGAGCGGCAGACATGGATTCAGTGATTATGCCCAAGGCACGCTGTAAACACGTCCATGTGCGCTCTACGCCAGCGTCCATGCTGGCGAAGGCCTTGAGCAAAACCACTGAATCCCTGTGTAGAAAATTAATGGGACAGCAATGATATTTTTTATAACATGTTAAGTATGGCTTATTACAATCAGGAATGCACCGAAAACTCATAAAGCAGTTTTTATAAAAAGCGTCTAGCATCTGGCGTCAGGCGTCCAGCGTTTTACAAAAGGTTACAATGTGATTAGTTTTAAAAATATCAATCAACTTTATGGCGGTTCACAGATACTCTGG
>JAHDEM010000027.1:19319-33859 GCA_020628895.1 Candidatus Endobugula sp. | reverse complement strand
ATGCCCCGAAGCCAATAAAGGTCAAGGAGTCATTATCGTTCTCTGGAGATGCACTTTTTAATACCGATAGCGCTGAGCTAACGCCAAAAGGTAAGCAGTCGCTCAATAAGCTGATTGATATTATTAAGTTTACCGATAGCTTGGTTATTGAACGTATTATTATTGTTGGTCATGCCGATAGTCGTGGGCCTTTATCCTATAATCAGATCCTCTCAGAAGAGCGTGCTAAAACCGTTGCCTATTATCTGGGAGCCAATGGTATTGACTTTGATTTGATGAGCATCACTGGTGTTGGCGAAACCCAGCCTATTGCATCAAATAATACACAGGAGGGAATGGCATTAAACCGTCGGGTTGGGTTAGAGATTAATGGTTCAGTGACGATTAATCGGTAACGACTTTCTCTTAGTCTAATCTTCGTTGTTTTAATAAATCCGATAATGAGGAATATATACTGAGTCCTCGTCAAAAAAACCAAATTCTGCTTTGGCATGACACGCATTACAATGACTTATCGAAATAATATCTGGATTTTCTGCAATCATTTCTTCAGAAATATCTTCATGCTCGTATAAGAAATAAGGCAGTTCTGTAATGCGTATAACGGATTTACCTTTAATACCGCGAACCATCTTATGGTTTGGGTGAGCGGCATTTTTTTCTAAGTAAGAGGCGATGATGTTTTTATCGTCTGTAAACAGTTTGGCATTTTCACCAAAATGACTATCTAGGGTGGACATAATATTTGACCAGCTATGTTTTGGAAGCAATCCTACGGGGTATGCCATATGACAACTACCGCACTCGTACATATATAGTTGGTGGGATTCTTGTGTTATTACCCCCTCTGGAACAGAATATTTTCCTGATTTATTTTCTTCGTCCGTACTTGCTAATGTTGCATTAATCATGCTTATAACACCTATAGTGATGCTGATACTTAACAAAAATATCCCGCAGAACCATCGAGTGATACCAATCATTTTTTTCATGTTATGTTTTATGCTTCATAGTTGGTTGTTTTTGTGAGTGGGTAGATATTAGTTACAGTCGTTCAATAGGACTATCGGACATAGGTACTATTAAGCTCTAAATGTTTGTTCTAATCATTTCTTGAGTCATGTGTCGTATAAAATATGTGGCATATTCGTGTGAACAGGCGCGGGTCATATCAGGGAAAGTGAGAGAATAGAGAAATAAAAACAGGGCCTTTATTTGGGCCCTGTTAACAATTGAATTTATTTTTAGTCGATAGTTTTATATATTCGGGTCATTCGGGTGAGGCTGGCCCGTCCCTTTTTCTAGTAAGCCTTTTAAACTTACTGCTAAAAAGAAGCCCCACTTGGTATTGCAGTGCATGAAAAATGCATCAGCAGACTCCCATCCTGTATTGGTAAACTCTAATGCAGTCCCACGTTCATCCTCCGCCAGGGTAAAGTTGAAAGCTTCGGTGTGTGCCCAGGGGCCTGCAGTGCATTTCCAAACTACCTTCTGGTTGTCGCTTAATTCATGAATTGCCATATCGACTTGGTGATCACCGTTAGGACCAAAATAGAAACGCATAATAGGCTGGTCTTCTTTATGGTGGCTAGCTTTTGTCCACCATAGACTCAGCTTCTGTTCGTCAGTTAAAGCGTTATACACTTCGTTTGGTGTCGCCTCGATAATAATGCGGTGCATGATAGTGTTCATAATGTTCTCCTTTGTTTTTTGTACACCATTTGGTGTACTATTTGGTTGAGTGTAAAGTTAAAAATCTTCATCTTAAAAAAATAATGGTCCAGAGGTTTTAAAGATAATGTTCTAGGGAATCTAGACTGCTATTCCAACCAAATTGGTGTCCATCGAGAGCTTGCTCATTCGGGAGTTTTTCGTGGACTAATTTGATAGATGTATGATCGCCTTGCTCAGTGAAATCAATGGTTACTAAAGTATCACTATATTGATCTTCACTGCCTTTGCATTGTTGATTTTCTAGTATCCAAGTAAATACAAGCTGGTATGGTTTTACAATTTTGACGTAAGTACCATAATGTTTAATTCGGTTCCCCTCTGGAGATAAAAGCTCAATATAATACTTTTTACCCTCAGCTAGGTTAATCTTTGAGTCGCTAACATGAAAACCCTCAGGGCCAAACCATTGAGCGAGAACTTGTTCGTTTGTCCATGCGTCAAACACTCGTTCTATAGGTGCTTTGAATGTTCGAATCACTTCTAATTTTTCCAGATAAGTATTGCTTGCCATTTAATTCTTCTTTTCCAAAAAAGTATCCAGTGCATCAAACTTGTTGTGCCAGAACTGTTTGTAAAATGTCATCCATTGAGATGTGGCGACAAGTGGCTCAGGGTCTAATCGACATCGATGTACACGTCCCTCAACTGTTCTTCTGAGTAAGCCTGCATTTTCTAAAATCTTAATATGCTTAGTAATCGCTGATTTAGTAATACCAAATGGCTCAGACAGCTCAGTGATGGACATATCTGTTTCTGTGAGTCGTAATAGCATCTCTCTGCGAGTTGAATCAGATAATGCAGAGAATACGCGATCAAGTTGTATTTCTTTATTGTTTACCATGTGGTGTACTATAAGGGGTTGTGTTTTTCTTTGTCAACTATTGATCGCTTTTAATAAGGCTTTTTGAGTTGGTTTCACGATTTGGAGCAGACTGAGGAGTTGTGTTCTAGGGTATAAAACGAAATTTGTTGTTGCGCCGCTAATGGCATATTGCTATAAGCGGCGGTGGTGCTTTTTGTCGGATATTTTACTAAATGCGTATGATGAGTGTGGAGCAACTGACCTGCCGTGATACTTGGTAGGTCGTGTTGCCAAAAAATGTTTCTGTTAAACTGCCGCTGCCATGAGAGCCTAAAATCACCAGGTCAGCATCTAGTGTTTTACTGTTATTGAGGATGACATTAACGGGTTTTCCTGCATCGATGATGGGTTCGATATCGGCATGCTTAACGGGCATGCCTCTAATAATACCCTCTAATTTCGCGTATGCAGCTTCTCTCATGTCGTGCTGAAACTTTGTGGCAAACTCAACACCTAAAATACCATCGGCTTTGGATTCAACCACATATAACAGATAAATTTTGGCGTCAGGGAATAAATCTACAGCGGTTTTAACAGCCTGATCAGAATAGGAAGAAAAGTCGACAGGAATAAGTATTTTTTTAAAAGACATGGAAAGACCCTATTTTTAAAATTGTTATTATTAATACTAGCTGCTCTTTGCGTTATCGCAAGTATTCGATAACGCACTATCGGCCATGGTTTAAAAGGTAAAATAGGGGGTGACTATGGAAAGTAATTATTGCTTGCTCGAAGTTAGTTGGCTATGAGTATGTGCTCTTGTTGATTCCCCACTTTTTAACAAGGTAGCGCATTCTATCGTAGCTAATATTGAGTGCCTTGGCTGTTTGTTTTTGGTGGTTCCGATGGTCTTTAAGAGCGTTAATTAATACGACTTTTGATTGCTCTTCTATTAATTCGTCAAAGTTAATCGGATACGAGTTGTTGGCTTTTTCCAGTGCTTCTTCTATGGTGCTGTTTTTCTTTTCCTGTGGGGTGTCGTTGTTACTATAGACAAAAGGGTTGATGCGGATATGGTCAATGGCTTGCTGCCAGTCTTGGCACCGAGCGATGGAACGTTCAATGGCATTTCTTAACTCTCGTATGTTACCTGGCCAGGTGTGTTGGTAAAGTGTATCTATTGCGTGTTGAGTGAATCCTGCGAAGACATCTCGGCCTAATTCTCGGGTCATCTTAACGGCAAAATGTTCTGCTAATAAAGTAATGTCTTCACCTCTTTCCCTAAGCGGGGGGATATTGAGTACATCAAAAGCCAGCCTGTCCAATAAGTCTGCTCTGAAGCTACCTTCATTGGCCTTTTGTAGAATATCCCCGTTAGTGGCGGCAACAATCCTAACATCGCTTGTAAGTGTTTTGTGCCCACCAACTCTTTGGAATTCCCCGTATTCAATCATTCTTAATATCTTTTCTTGAGCATTAACCGATAGTGTGGCGAGTTCATCTAAAAATAATGTGCCATGATTAGCGCGTTCAAATAAGCCTCGGTGTAATTTGTTAGCTCCGGTAAATGCCCCTACCTCGTGCCCGAAAAGCTCTGAATCTAAAAGCTGCTCTGTAAAGGCTGCGCAATTAATTTTGATAAACGGTTGTTCCCATCGAGCAGATAGGAAATGGATCCGTTCTGCGGTCATCTCCTTGCCAGTTCCTCTCTCTCCAAGGATAAGTAAAGGGCGGTTAATAGGAGCAAGACGAGAAACCTCATCTTGTAGAGTCAGAATAGCGCTTGATTGGCCTATTAATGTTTGCTGCATAAATTTTACCCTTATATTGTGTAAAATTTATCATATTTGTGTGTTTATAGCCATTAAATAGATGGGGTTAGATGGTGAAAATTAAAAAACTCTTTAAAATCAGTGGCTTAAAAACTTGGCACAGTTCGAGCTATATATTGGTTAGGTAAGGTGCTTAACGTGATTGGTTCTTAAGTGTCTGTAAATTTGAAATAGTGTGGAAAGTTTAGATATTAGGAGTGTGTAATGGGTATTTTTTCAAGGTTAAGTGACATCGTAAATTCGAACATCAATGTATTATTAGATCGTGCTGAAGATCCAAAAAAAATGATACGTTTAATTATTCAAGAAATGGAAGAAACATTAATAGAAGTGCGTAGTTCTACTGCCAGAGTGATTGCTGATAAAAAAACGGTTGTTCGAAAAATGGATCGTATGCGTGAGGAGGCTAAGCAGTGGGAGAGTAAGGCATCGCTAGCACTAAGTAAAGATAGAGAAGATCTTGCTCGAGCGGCTCTGCTGGAGAAGCAAGCTGTTGAGGAGCAACTAAGCGGTGTTGCTGATGAGCTATCTGCTATTGATGAGCATCTTGTTCAGTTAGAGGATGAAGTCGTACAGCTACAAGGTAAATTAAATGATGCAAAAGCTAAGCAGAAAGCGTTATCTATGCGTGAGCAAACAATTACCAATCGTATGCAGGTAAAACGTCAGGTGCGCAGAGATTCTTTGGATCAAGTGTTTGCCAAGTTTGAGCATTTTGATCGTCGCATGGATAGGTTGGAGGGTGAGCTAGAAGCCATGGATATGGGGAGCGAGTCATCACTGGCTGATGAAATTGATCAATTGGCTCATAATGATAAGATTAATGCAGAATTAGATCGCCTTAAGCGTTCGATGGCTGATAAAGAATCATAAAGAGGGCAGAGTATGAATTTTTGGACATTTTTGTTTGTCCCAACCATTGTATTTATGTCGTTAGTCGCACCTATCTGGATAGTGATGCACTATCGCGCTAAGAATAAAGAGCGTGCTGGTATCAGTGAGGATGAGCGGCAAACACTGGATGAATTGTTAGAAACAATCGATAACTTACATAATCGTATCGATACCTTGGAAGAGATTTTAAATGAGGATCATCCAAGCTGGAAAGATTCTGTAAAAGGAGATAAGTAATGACAAATGCTAAACACTCAAACCATGAAAGACGCTTACAGGGATACGGTATTAATCTATACCGTAACACCCAGCAAGGAAAAATTGCTGGAGTGTGTGCAGGTTTGGCGGATCAATTTGATATATCGCCCAATGTTGTTCGTTGGTTATTTTTTGGTAGTTTATTTTTCCTAGGAAGCGTCCCTTTTTTATTGTACATCGTTGCTTGGTGTTTAATGGCTCCTAGGCCCAAACATGTAGAAGAGAAATTTTCTTATGATGAAGGGCAGCACCGTTACCGTAAAAAAAATATGTTTAACTATGGAGCCAATAATTCTTCCCGCGTTAAGGAAGCACAAAAAAGAATGTCTGCAGTGATGGAGCGTGTGGAAAATATGGAGCGTTATGTCACATCAAGGAGTTATCGCGTGAATAAGGAGTTCGATAATATTTAACAAAGCATTAAAATTTATTGATCACAGCTGTTAGCTATAACAGCTGTGTTTTATCTCTTTGGGAGTTATGAAAAACAGCCACTAATGAAAACTTATTAAAGTCATCGTTAGTGGTGAGATAGTCTCTGGCCCAGTAACAAATATTTTCCGATAGATTTTCCGTGTTGTTGTCTGGCTTTATGTTATACAGTACAACTTCTTTGCCATCATTTTGTTTTTCTTCGTCGGTGACCACAATCCTAAGTTGTAGTAAGTCTTTATTCCACTCCAATAAGAAATATAATGAATCATCTTCGATATTAGTAGTTAATAAAGTAATCGCTTTATCGATGCATTGTTTTACACTGTCTTGTGCAGATAATTCTTGTATCTGAGACAGTATATGAACGTTGCTATATTCGTGTTGGCTAGGTTGATGTACTTTTCGGGTAATAGTCCAGTCGGTGGTCATACTCAATGCTTAATTATTTAAAGTGGGATAGTTAAAGAGTCGAATGGTTAAAGAAAGAGGGTTTTATTTGTTGCCCCATATTTTGGCAACCGCTCGTTCATTGCCTAGCAGTCCGACAATAAGGGATACGAGTGCTACGCCAGAAAAAACAACAGCAGGAAGAAAATACCCATAAGCAGCATTATTAATAATGTAAGTGATAACAATAGCTGCAATACCTGCAAACATGAGTCCCATTGCAATTAAAATTTTTCGGCTCATGCTTTTATACACATAAGGCCCATTATCTTTTTCGAAAATGTTAAGAACAGGGCTGCAAATCTTTCTTAAAAACGCTTTCATATTGCTTCTCGTTATCGCTGGAGGCTTTCTCAAAAATCAGATTAAAGCATATTGGTATTATTCCCAAATATGCTTTAACAGGTGTATTTATTTTTGGTGAAACCCTTAATGCAATGGCTTGTCAGTTATGCCGCTTCAAGGGCTTGTTGTACCGAGGCCAGTTTCACACAAGTGACAAATATTTTCATAGCTTGATCCACTTCTTCCAAGCTTGGCACCGATGGTGCGATGCGAATATTATTATCTTGCGGATCATTTCCATAAGGAAACGTCGCGCCAGCAGGTGTTAATTTTACACCGGCATCTGCTGCAAGCTTAACGATCTTTTTCGCCAGTCCTGGTTTTGCATCAAATGAAATAAAGTAGCCTCCGTCAGCACTTTCCCATGAACCTAAGTCATTATCACCAAATGCATTGTTAAGATGCTCTAGTACACAGCTAAATCGCGGTTTTAATAATTCAGCATGTTTATTCATATGTTCAATCAGGCTATCAAACGTAGGGAATAATCGTGAATGACGAAGCTGGTTGACTTTGTCTGGGCCAATCGTCATCACCCCAAGAGCATCTTTAATGGCAGCAAGGTTTGATTCAGATGAGGCTATAAAAGCAACTCCGGAGCCAGCATGAGAAATCTTTGAGGTTGATGCAAATTGGATAACAGAGTTTTCTGTGCCAAATGTACGGCAATATTCCATAATGTTGGCTAAAGGTTTAAAGCCATTTAAGTCGTGAACAGCATAGGCATTGTCCCAAAATACGCAAAAGTTATCGCCCGCGATGCTACCCAGTTTTGCAATACGTTCTACTGTCTCATCGCTATAGATAGTACCTGTTGGGTTAGAGTATTTGGGTACGCACCACATGCCTTTTATCTGGCTGTCTGCTTTTATCAGTGCTTCCACCGCATCCATATCAGGGCCTGTCGGTGTCATAGGTACAGTAATCATTTCTATACCGAGCTTTTCGCAAACCGTATAGTGACGGTCATACCCTGGAACAGGGCAGATAAACTTAATCGTTTCTCCCGACGATTTCCAAGCGCTAGTGCTGTCATCGATATTCAATCCGAATTCTTTAGCGATAAGCATAGAGTGAAACATGAGGGTTAGACTGCTATTGCCTTGAGCAAAAACCTCGCTAAGTTTTACCCCTAGTACCTCTGCTCCAAGTTCGCGAGCTTCCTTGATTCCTTCAAGTCCGCCGTAATTTCGGGTGTCTGTTCCATTGGCAGAAAGGTAATTGCCCTTAAGGCTACCATCAAGAGCATCAGATAAGCTTAGCTGATCCGCAGAGGGCTTTCCGCGAGTGAGATCTAAGGCGATCGGTTGTTGGCAGTAGCTATTATATTCGTTGGATAGGTCAGCTTCCCATTGGCGAAGCTCTTCGGTCGAAGCGTTTTGCAGGTTCAAGATTAATCCCCAGTGAAAGTAGCCATCGTTACAGAGTAAGGAAAGGAAAACGACGACAAATAATTAAAAGAGCCATTATAGTGCTTTTTGTGACTAAAAATAACCACTTTTGTTGTGTTCATTTGCTCTTAATGAGTAAAGAGAGGGGCAGATTAATTGCTGTCTTTATTGTAGAATAGCGGGCTTTCATTAATGGGCTTACGCAAATTGCGTTTGGTATTGTCATATTCCGATAACGAAGTTGCGGTATAACAGTACCAGTGTATTGATAAATATATCAACATCCCCAAATACGACGAACCACTAATACAACGAACTATTCTGTTAATAACTTTTTATATTGAGATGACATTATGCAACGACGCACCAAAATAGTAGCTACCTTAGGACCTGCAACCGATAAAGAAAACGTACTTGAAGATTTAATTGTAGCTGGTGTGAATGTAGTTCGTATGAACTTCTCCCATGGCGCTCCCGAAGATCATAAAAAACGTGCTGATCTTGTACGCTCTCTGGCAGCTAAGCATAACCGTCAAGTAGCAGTCCTAGGCGACCTGCAAGGTCCAAAAATCCGTATTTCGCGTTTTGCAGAAGGTCCAATTCACCTGAATATTGGTGATAAGTTTACCCTTGATGGTGACATGGGGCGTGATGAAGGTAATCAAAACGCAGTCGGTATTGATTACAAAAAACTACCAGAAGATTGTTCTGCAGGCGACCTTTTATTGTTGGATGATGGTCGTATGGTCTTGCTGATTGAGTCTATCGAAGGTAATAAAATACATTGTCGAGCAGAAGTATCAGGTGCGTTATCAAACAATAAAGGTATTAACCTTCAAGGTGGTGGATTATCTGCTCCAGCGCTCACAGAAAAAGATATGAATGACATTCAGTTGGCGGCTGACTTAGATGTTGATTATCTAGCGGTATCGTTTCCTCGCTCTGCTGAAGATATGAACGAAGCTCGTCGTTTATTGGTTGAGGCCGGCGGTAATGCAGGTCTGGTGGCCAAAATTGAACGAGCCGAAGTGGTTGCCACAGATGAAAATCTAGATGCCGTTATTCTAGCGTCTGATGCGGTGATGGTTGCTCGCGGTGATTTAGGTGTAGAGATCGGCGATGCAGAGTTGGTGGGTGTGCAGAAGAAAATTATCTCTCGTGCACGTAGTTTAAACCGATGTGTTATTACGGCAACACAGATGATGGAATCAATGATTAGCAGTCCATTACCTACGCGTGCAGAAGTCTTTGATGTGGCTAACGCCGTAATTGATGGTACTGATGCGGTCATGTTATCGGGTGAAACAGCGGCAGGGCAGTTCCCAGTACAAACGGTGAAGGCGATGATTCGTGCCATTGGTGGTGCAGAAATTGATCCTAGTGTACGTACCTCTACTCATCAAATTGATAAAAAGCTATGTGCGATTGATGAGTCTATCGGTCTAGCGGCCATGTATACTGCAAATCATCTAGATGGTGTTAAGGCTATTATTGCATTAACTGAAACAGGCTCTACCACATTATTAATGTCTCGCATTAACTCCTTCTTACCTATCTATGCATTCTCACGAGTGCCTAAAACGCAAGCGCGTGTATCGCTGTTCTTGGGTGTAGAGTCCATTGCCTTTGATAGTTACGATGTGACTTCAAATGAGACAAACTTAAGAGCGATAGAAGAATTAAGGGCTCGTGGTGTCGTCACTGAAGGCGATCTTGTGATTATCACTAAAGGGGATCACGACAATCTTCAAGGTGGCACTAATGGACTTAAAGTCTTAACTGTTGGGCCAGCAACAGCTGCATAATTATTCACCTTTATTTGAAGGTGTTATTCCGCTAGGGGAAGGGTATGGGAATTGTTGTCACTATTATCATGCTGTTTGGCTTGTATGTTGCCCTTCCTCTGCCTCTGTCTGTGTTTAAAAAGCCACAGGGTGTAGGAGCTAATGTCATTGGTTTTGCCCTTCTACTAGGAGGGATATGGAATAGCTTCTGGCACGGTCTAAGATACTTAGATTATTTCTGGGGTATTGCTGCACTTATATCTGGTTTTTTTATGATCCTAGTTGCCATTGTTATCTTAAAACAAAATGGCAGTCAGTCTGTATCATCTAATGTTGTTATTGCGGCTTTCTATAAAACAATAAACCCGCTTTCCATTGTGTGGATTACGGGTTTATTGCTCAGCTTTCTGCTCTATTTTATTACATTG
This sequence comes from Candidatus Endobugula sp., assembly GCA_020628895.1. GTDB lineage: Bacteria > Pseudomonadota > Gammaproteobacteria > Pseudomonadales > Cellvibrionaceae > Endobugula. The sequence goes on along the minus strand of JAHDEM010000027.1, from coordinate 23,509 downwards.
GTTCGCTTAAACTTAGGCTTGCCGATTATTTCCTAGAATCTTGGCTTTTGTGGATTAGTGTAGTAACTCATCCATCCCAGAATCAAGCTCTCTGGTTTCTTCTAGTTTATCTAATACAGCAACCACGTCCATCCCTAGTGATTTTCCATGTTCAAGTGGAAAGTTAGAGACTAGCGTTTCCAGCTCTTGATCTTGGTTTTCGTAAATATATTTTGCGATATACACAATACCCGCTAAGGTTTTATATTCGTCTTCGCTGACTTGGGGCGATAACTGATGGCGTATACCATCAACAATGTCTTCGGGGAACTTCCAGCGATGAGCGAGCTCTGCCCCTGCTTCGGTAAAATTAAACCCTAAACGGCTGTTCTCCATCTCTATACGATCAGCCCCTTTTTCGACAACACGATCAATTTCCTGTGCTTCTTTGTTCACCAGAATATGCGTTAACAGTCCACCAATATCGTGAATCATACCGCAAGTAAATGCCGTTTCTGGATCCGTATCAGGTACATGTTTGGCAACCCATTTACTGATAGTGCCAACAGTAAAGCTCTTGATCCAAAACTCTTTAATATTAAAACCATCAGGTGTCGGGAATGAACTAGTTAATCCAGATGCTAGCACCATTGTTCTCAGTGCATTAAAACCAAGCAAAACAACAGCATCATTAACGGATCCTACTTGACGGTGCCCTCCATATTTGGACGAATTGGCCATTCGTAGAACTTTGGCGGTCATTGCCTGATCTTTGTTGAGCTTTTGCGCCACCTCGCTGCTATCGATATTTTCCTCGCCAAAGCTTTGAATAAGTTCCTGAACAACTTTGGGGATGTTGGGCATGTGTTGAGCGTTAGAAATAAGATGATTTAGGTCCACAAATATATCCTCTACTACTTAAGCTGAATGTTCTTTTAGAATAGTTCAGATTGATTGTTTTGCTAGTGAATTTGTGAGTAAAAAATACGTTTTTATTGCAATGAGTTTTGCGGGAATAATCGGAAAATGGGTTGTAAGTAATTGAAAAATAAAAACTTACTGTCACTTTGGTAGCGATATTAGATGATTGAAGTGTCGTGCGGAGGGAGTATGAGGTGGTACTAGGGCATGTATTGAAAAGTTACACACCCTAGCGGATGAATGATGGCTAGTTTATAGGAATAAATCGCCGTTAATCCATAAATGGCAAAGAATACTGGCGATGTATCCTAAGGCAATCACTGGCGTCCACTTTAGATGGCCAAAGAAGGTGTACTTGCCTGCGGCTTGACCCATTAAGGCAACCCCTGCGGCAGAGCCCACAGAAAGTAAGCTACCGCCTACACCAGCTGTCAATGTGACCAGTAGCCATTGTCCTAAGTCCATCTCCGGCAGCATGGTTAATACAGCAAACATTACGGGAATATTATCTACAATGGCCGAGAGCACACCAACAGTAATATTGGCATATAGTGGGTTCCACTGGGTATACATAACCTCAGACACTAGGCCTAAGTAACCTAAGAAGCCTAAGCCGCCCACACACATCACAACACCATAGAAGAACATCAGAGTGTCCCATTCAGCTCGTTGCACATGGTTGAATACATCAAAAGGAGCGATGTTATCTAAATCTGAAAGCTTTTTAGGGTTATCGGCATAGGCAATACGCTTTTTCGCGAGTGACTTCGGCAATGTTTTCTTTAGGTAATAACCAAAGAACTGCAAATAGGCTAAACCTGTCATCATACCAAATACTGGTGGTAGGTGTAGGAAGGTGTGGCACAAGATAGCTGTTAATACCGTCGCTAAGAACAAACCAACAATGGTTTTAGCGCCGCGTTTCATCTCTACTTCTTCACCGGATTGCGCAGGCTTTTCATTGCTGATGAAAAAGCTCATGATAACCGCAGGTATAATGAAGTTAACAAGGGAAGGTACAAACAGGTTAAAGAATTGGATGAAATCAACAATCCCTTTTTGCCATACCATTAATGTTGTGATATCACCAAAGGGGCTGAATGCTCCCCCTGCATTCGCTGCAACAACAATATTAACGCAACCTATGCTGATAAAGTTTTTGTTGTCACCACCAACGGCAAGGATGACCGCACACATAACAAGAGCGGTGGTTAAGTTGTCGGCAATCGGCGAAAGACAGAATGATAATACACCTGTTGCCCAAAATAGTTGGCGAAAGCTAAGCCCTTTAGAGACTAGCCACATACGTAACCAATCAAACAATTTACGTTCTTCTAAAGCAGCGATATAAGTCATTGCTACTAACAAAAATAATAGTAATTCAGCATACTCTAGTAAGTTATGTCGTAGAGCATGTTCTATTTCGGCAGGGTTATTACCATCATAAGATATAGCAATTAAAATCCAAATAAGGCCGGCAGCAAGTAGTACTGGCTTAGACTTACGTAAGTGTAAATACTCTTCACCAATCACTAGCATATAAGCAATGGCAAAGATGGCTAGGCAGATATAGCCTACGGTTGATGAAGTTAAGTCTGCAGATTCAGCAGCGAAAGCCACTGTTGGGGTAAGTAAGAGAGCAATAATCGATAAAAATCGGACGTATACAGAGGGTAGCATTATATCGGCCTACGGTTGTCGTTAAAAATCGCGCGAATCTTACTATACTTGACTTGCTTTCAATACTAGAAATTAGTCAAATTAAAAAATAAACCTCCGTTTTTGAATGGTTGTTTAACAAATAGACAGGTTTGGCCCCTGTTTCGTCATTTTTAGCTTATTTCCCACATAAAATGTGGCATATGTCCTACATAATCTTGTATTCGCTCCTGACATAATTTCCCACATAAGTTCATTTATTCACTCATAACTAAGTAGAAATATAAAAGGGGATTGATCATGGATTGGCGGTTTGTTGACAGCAATACGTTACAAGAAACAAAAACAGGTTACACCATTCGTTTAGTAAGCGGCACTTGGTTTCACCCAAAAGAAATTAGTCCTGCATGCCCTAAAGGTATCGATTATCTAAAGCAAGCTCAATTGTTACGCTGTGGTCTAGCATACGTCAACGAGCTTTGTGCAGAACCGAAAAGCCAGATGGCATAGTAGTCAATTTGTTTTATGCCCAACAACAATGACCCAGCAATAAGATTAATCGCTTTTATGTCATTGTCATTAATCTGGCCTTTCTTATAAGGCCGGTAATAACCCATATCTATTGTTTTTTAATCTTTCGATAAAGCCGTAAACTACTTCTTCCATCTTTTATGTCATGCTGTTAAGCTGGCCGCTCGCTTATAGGTGCCTGCTGTGGTTTATAAATAATAATCTGCTAGTAGGATAATCGGGAAGTATGGTGTGTTGTTTGTGAACACAGATAACTAATTCCATCGCTGCCCCCGCATCGGTATTTTAAAGTAGTTTGCAAAAACCACTGGAATTGTTCGTATAACCGGATTGTTCTGGGAAGGTGCGAACAATGGTGTTTATAAAGTGTTTGGCTTGGCTGCTTGCCACTTTATATCCCCTTTTTTAGCCCGAAGACCGGCCCATAGGTTTAATTTAACTTGCACGGTGGGTGCACAGAGAAATTGCGCTATAACATCCAATGTAAACCTGTCTAGCGGTTAGGATATATACTTGCTGTTAGCCGCTTGAATTGAGATATTCAGGTTTGGGTCTTGCACTATACATTCTGTGGTAATGGATTCTCCATCTAATCGCTATGTATTACGTGATACACGATGTTCTTACGTATAGATTGCCCCTATCATGAGGTACTAATGGACATGAGTTCATTTTGCCAAAATACTGTGTGAGTAGATCCAACTAATTCGATTAGTGGCAATACTTATGTCAAAAAAATTCTCATCGGCGAATATGCCCTTCACGGCTATCAAAGGACAGGAGACCTTTAAATTAGCGCTAATATTGGCTGCTATTAACCCTGCTATTGGTGGAGTCTTAATCAGTGGTCCACGGGGTTCAGCTAAGTCTACTCTAGCTCGTGCTCTGGCTGATGTGATGCCGGTGGACCATCTTCGCGAAGCGTTATCCCCTAATTTGGTGACATTACCTCTTGGTGCAAGCGAAGAGATGTTGGTGGGTACGCTTAATTTACAAAAGGCCTTAGAAGATCAAAAAGTTTCTTTTCAAGATGGACTTTTAGCCAAGGCTGATGGTGGTGTTCTGTATGTTGATGAGGTGAATCTATTATCTGATAACCT
>JAHDEM010000027.1:10670-19219 GCA_020628895.1 Candidatus Endobugula sp. | reverse complement strand
GTATCTACCATTCAGATGGCTCAGCAACAATTAGCCAATATTACTTGTAGTGATTCTATGCGCCGCTTAATCGCTGAATCTTGTCAGCGAGCTAATGTGGAAGGTGTGCGTGCTGATATTGTATGGTATCGAGCGGCGCTTGCTCATGCCGCTTGGCGATTGGCTCACGGTGAGCACGAACTTGAACAATCACTGATGGATGAACCCGCATATAGACAAGAAGTTGTACGCCAGCTGGAATTACAAAAATCACAAAGCAATCGCTGTATATTAGAAGACGATATCTTAGCCGTGGAAGAATTAGTGTTGTCTCATCGACGACGACCATCTAACCGCTCAGCCAATCCTCCTTCGGGGTCCTCATCTGGTGAATCAACGGATAATTCGCCATCGGCATCCAAGCCACCTTTTTCTCGACCCATGGGTTCCCGCTTACAGGACGCTCAGCTGAAAGCCCCGTTGCGGAACCAACACGATAGTCATTTAAGCCAGCAAAATAAGAGCGAATTAGAAAGTGATTCTTCTGCCGGTGGTGATTTACAGACAAGTGCAAAACAACCGCAAGGAGATTGGGGAAGTATGGAACCCCAGATCCAGTTAAGTACACCAACAAAAGTCAACGTTCCTGTCGATGATAATATGCTTGACCACAGTCGCGTATCATCAGGTTTGTGCTCTTCTATTTTACATAATGCAACAGGTGCAAAAAAAGTGTCTCCTAATGTGCGTGGTCGCCGAGGCAATATTGAGGGTAATACGATTGATTGGTTCGCCAGTATGTTATCGAGTGTGGCTCAGGGTCTGTCAACATTTTCTCTAAGTACTTTACGCTATCGTAAGTTAACAATGGGGCAGCCTGTATTGCACCTAATATTATTAGATACATCCGCATCTACTCTGCCTCAAGGGCTGTTAGCGAGTGCAAAAGCGACCGTGCTATCCATTGCTCAAAAGGCGTATGTGAATAGACAGGAGATTACCATCGTTGGCTTTGGTAATGATCAAACTTATACCTTGCTGCCACAACAAAGAGCACCAAAAACATTGCATGATTGGGTAGATAGTATTACTGCTGCTGGGGGAACGCCACTGCGACAGGCGTTAGATCGTACTCTACAACTACAGAAACAGCGATATGCTCGGTATCCAGATGGTCATGTTCGTACCTATGTGATTACCGATGGTCGCACCACACAATCCTTTGATGATAAACAACTGCTCGGTGAGGTGGTTGTTATCGATACAGAAAAGTCAGCGATTAAACGAGGCAAGAGTAAAGAACTCGCTCAAGTGTTGAATGCTCAATATTTCTCCTTATTTGCTTAAGGAAGCAAGTATCAATTTTTAGGTATCACAATGACAGACAATAACCACAAAAAGCGTATGGCAGCCAAAAAAGCCGTTATGGATAAAAAAATTGCTGACGCTAGTGAAGAGCGTGGTGTTTTAATTTTATTAAAAGGTAACGGTAAAGGGAAAAGTAGTTCTGCATTTGGCACCATGGCAAGATCTATCGGCCATGGTAAAAAGTGTGCGGTGATTCAATTTATTAAAGGCCGCAATGAAACCGGAGAATATAAATTTTTTAAAGATCATCCTCTAGTTGATTGGCATGTCATGGGCCATGGTTTTACATGGGAAACCCAAGATAAATCACAAGATATTCGTGCGGCAGAACAGGCGTGGGTAGTGGCCGAAAAATTACTGCAAGACAATACCTACGATATGCTGGTTTTTGATGAAATGAGCTATATGTTTAAGTATCAGTACCTGGATGTTGCCCCAGTGGTAGAGGCATTGCAGCAACGTCCCAAATATCAGAATGTCATTATTACTGGTCGGACCATGGCATTACCTTTACAAGAGATTGCCGATACCATTTCCGTGGTTCAGGACGAACGTCATGCATTTCGTTTAGGTGTTAAAGCGCAAAAAGGAATTGAGTACTAATGCCGCAAGCGCAGATGAAAAATGAGCAGTCTATTCGATGTCCGGCGCTGTTTCTGTCCGCGCCAGCCTCGGGGCAGGGAAAAACGACGGTCACGGCGTCACTGGCTCGATTATTATCTCGTCAGGGAAAAAAGGTACGCATATTTAAGACAGGTCCCGACTATTTAGATCCTCAAATATTGTCGCAAGCATCTGGATTTGATGTGATTCCATTAGATTTATGGATGGCCGGTGATGCATGGTGCCAGAACCAGTTGTATCTGGCAGCGCAAACAGCGGATCTTATTTTGATCGAAGGTGCCATGGGTATGTATGATGGCTCGCCTTCCAGTGCCGATTTAGCCGCTCGGTTTTCGTTACCTATGGCCATTATTATGGATGTAAAAGGAATGGCACAAACGGCAGCAGCAATCGCATCGGGTCTTGCTCATTTTCGTGATGATGTGGACATTATTGGCTTGATAGCTAATAACTGCGGTTCACAACGCCATCGTGAATTAATCGAAGAGGCGTTGCCAGAGGATTTACCTTTGCTATTGAGTGTTCCTCGAGCAGAGGATATTGCATTGCCTGAGCGACATTTGGGTTTAGTACAAGCCTCCGAAGTTAGTGCTGAGTTAGAGCAACGTTTTGAAGCGGGTGCGGATCGCTTAGAAGCTGCGCAAGCCCATTTGTTATTAGAGCGTATTCCGGCAGTAGAATTTTTACCTGCGATGACGGCACCATTAACGCAGTATGAAAAAACATTACAAAATATCACCATTGCTGTGGCCAAAGATAAAGCATTTAGCTTTATTTATGATGCGAATATACAATTATTAGAAAACTTAGGGGCGAATATTGTGCTCTTCTCGCCGCTGGATGATAGCAGTGTACCTACCTCAGATGCACTTTGGTTGCCCGGTGGTTATCCTGAATTGCATGCCAGTAAACTATCGTCGAACCATTCGATGATCGCATCGATCAAACAATACCATCAGTCTAATCAGCCGATTCTCGCAGAGTGCGGCGGATTTCTGTATATTCTCAATACACTGACGGATTTAGAGGAGAATACCTATCCCATGGCAGGTTTGCTTGATGGCGATGGTATGATGCGTGGCAAGCGAGGTTGTCAGGGTATGCAAATAGCTCCACTTCCAGAAGGGGATATTCGCGGGCATGCACATCATCGATCTCGTAGTCAGGTACAACAGCCCCCTATTGCTTATGGCAAGCGTCAGCGGCATCCGGCACCCGGCGAAGCGATTTATCGTGAAGGATCTTTGACAGCCACTTACTTACATTTATTTTTTGCATCGAATGTAGAAGCTATAGTGAAATTATTTAGTGCACAATCTATCGCGCAAACAGGTATAAATAATGAAGTCTCACAGCAGGCTTCGAGTACAACATCAGAGAAGAGTTACCATGTTAATTGATTGGATTCCCTTATTGTTCTTAGGTTTTGGTTTGGGCTTAATGCATGCATTAGATGCCGATCATGTGATGGCGGTATCAACCTTGGCCAATCAGCGTCCCGGTATTAAACGAACATTAGTCTTTAGCTTGAACTGGGCCTTAGGGCATGGCGGCGTACTGTTATGCTGTGGTGCGTTACTTTTTGGTTTGGGGGTGCAAATTCCTGATGAATTTCAACATGCGGCTGAATTATCCGTTGGTGTGATATTGATTGTACTGGGATTAAGTTTTTTTTGGACTTTCCGCAAAAATAATATTCAACTCACTGCGCATCGGCACGACGATATTGTGCATACTCACTGGAGTGAGCAATCCCATGGGCATGAAGAATCAACCTCTGGTTCGAACACAAAAGGTACCTTATTAATGCGCCACCAGCCTGTAATGATAGGTATGTTACATGGCCTAGCCGGTAGTGCTCCCGCTTTAGCATTGATACCGGCAGTATCCTCTGGGCAAATACAAATTGCAGTGTCTTACCTATTGGTTTTCTCGTTGGGGGTGGTGTTATCAATGTTAGTATTTGGTTTGGGTTTCTCTTGGTTGCAGAGTTACCTTTATCAATACTACCAGAGAGCGTTTGTTGTTTGTCGTCAGCTAATTGCATTGCTAGCCATTGCCTTTGGTAGCTTTTGGATTGTGCAAGCGCTGTCTGCTTAGCATTATTTGCTTTTCTGATTTGAGCCTAATTGTCAATACGGCATAAATTATGTGGACTGAAAGTGGTGAGCACAAAAAAGGCGAAGCGCCTCCCGTATTGCGAACAGGCTTAACCACGGGTGCTTGCGCAACAGCCTGTAGTGTTGCTGCAGCCATTTGCTATTTTGAAAAAACATCACCTCCAGTAGTCAGTATTACTCTTCCTAAAAGCCGGTCTTCGCAGGGTAAAACCGTCGAGCTAGCTATTACTGCCTATACGCAACAAGAGAGCAGTATTCGCACCGCTACCGTCAAAGACGCTGGTGATGATCCTGATGTGACTCATGGTGCAACAGTATTTGTTGAGCTACAACTGTGCGAGCAGAAGGGGATTACTTTTTTAGCTGGCGAGGGTGTGGGTACAGTCACTCGTGATGGTTTACTGCTTGATAAGGGCGAGCCAGCGATTAATCCAGTACCCAGAAAAATGATCACTGAACATCTAGATGAGCTTGCTCACAAATACCAATATAGCGGTGGGTTTATTGTGACGGTGGGTGTGGAAAATGGCCAATCCATCGCACAAAAAACCATGAATCCTCGGTTGGGAATTGTGGGTGGTTTATCTATTTTAGGGACTACAGGTATTGTCAGACCATTTTCCTGTGCGGCGTGGATCGCTTCTATTTATCAGGGGATTGATGTGGCGGCAGCAAACGGTTTAGTACATATCGCGGCTTCTACCGGCAACCGTAGTGAAGAAGTCATTCGCCAGCAGTACCAATTAGATGATATGGCGCTTATCGAAATGGGCGACTTTGCTGGAGCTGTATTAAAGCATTTGCGTAAATTATCAAAGCAAACACAGAGTCAAAATACATCCGGTCAGTTAAGTATTCACAAGTTATCTATCTGTGGTGGTTTTGGTAAAATCAGTAAATTAGCGCAAGGGCATATGGACTTAAATAGCAGAGCATCGTCCATCGACTTTGATTTTTTAGTAGAAGTGGCTAAAGAGCAAGGAGCTGATGATAAATTATGTCAGCAAATTGTGCAGTCCAATACCAGCATCGAGGCATTACAGCATTGTCAGCACCATAATATTGCTTTGGCGTCGGCATTATGTACACGTGCACTCGCTGTAGCGCAAAATATTGTACCCGAACAGATAGAGGTTGAAGTGATCGCTATTGATCGGCAAGGTAATATCGTAGCAACATCCAATGGCGATAAAAAATAATATGAAAAAATTACTATTGCTAGGGGGTACAGCCGATGGGCGAGTGCTGGCAGAGACCTTACACAAAAAAAATATTCAAGTGATTTACAGCATTGCAGGTTTGGTAAGAACACCAAAGGTCGCTTGCGATATTATTTCGGGTGGTTTTAGTCAGTATGGTGGTCTTGATACTTTTGTTCACAACAATAATATCGATGCTATTTTAGATGTGACTCATCCTTACGCTCAAAAAATGTCAACGACAGCCAGTGTGGTAGCGAAAAAGTGCAGTATTCCTTATTGGCGTTTTCATCGTGAAGCTTGGGTGCCTACAGAGTATGATCAGTGGTATGAAGTGGAAGATTATGCCGAAACATTAGTACTCATAAATAATAAAGCGCATTGGAATCAGCCATCAATACTGTTAACTGCAGGACAATTACCGTTGGATTTTCTACAACAACTACCGCACTTGCCTGCGAATAAAAAACATTGTTTAAGAACAGCCGTGCAACCTGATATAGACCTTCCCGATAATGTGCAATGGATAAAAGCCATCGGCCCATTTTCTTATAAGGATGAACTTGAATTAATGAAAAAACATCAAACCACTATTTTATTAAGTAAAAATAGTGGTGGTGATTCTACGGTTGCGAAATTACAGGCTGCGCGTACGTTGAGTATTCCAGTTATCATGCTAAAACGCCCAACCTTACCAACGGCAGATAAGTTATTATTTAGCCGTGATGCTTGTAAAGACTTTGTGGTAAAGCAGTTCGCAGAGAGCCATTAATATGCCTTTTGAATATGAAGCAAATCCTCAGGCTATAGAGCAAGAAAGTTTTCGACAGATTCGAGAACTAACTGATTTAAACGGCTTAAGCAGAGAACAGCAGCAAGTCGTTATGCGTATTGTGCATAGTCTAGGTATTCCTGATATAGCGAGTCAAGTGCGCTTTAGTCGCCATGCCTGTGAGAATGGTATGGCTGCATTAAGTCAGCAGTGCGATATTATTTGTGATGTAGAAATGGTCAAACAAGGCATTACCAAGCGTATGATTAGTAAAGAGCCACTATGCTTTTTAAATAATACAAAGGTAGCCGAGTATGCCAAAAAAAATAATGAAACTCGTTCTATGGCTGCTGTGAGTTTTTGGCAAGAACATTTAGCAGATAGTGTTGTGATTATTGGTAATGCACCCACAGCGTTGTTTCGCCTATTAGAAAATATAGAACAAGGTGGGCCTAAACCTGCGTTAATTATTGGCATGCCCGTAGGTTTTGTCGGTGCTAAAGAATCTAAACAGGCACTATGGGATAGTCATCAGCAGTTGGGTATTGAATGTATTACATTGTTGGGACGTGAAGGGGGTAGTGCTGTTTCGGCTGCAACGTGTAATGCCCTGTTGCGTTGTTTGCGTGGCGAGTACTACTAAAATGGGTTGCCAATGATTAAAAATAACACACCCATGATTCATGTTATCGGTCTTGGTGTATCGCAAAATGCGATGCTATCGGATGCAGCTTGTGATGCGATAAAAAAATCTGATCTTATTCTCGGGTCTGAGCGTCAGATCCAGACGATTAATCATTTTTTTCAAACACAACAATCGATCAATGCGGTTGTTAAAACTTTGCCTTCGTTGAAAGAGCTGCCAACGTTAATCGATCAATACGATCAATCGCACGCTTTAGTTGTGCTTGCCTCAGGTGATCCTTTGTACTATGGCATTGGTCGATGGTTCTCAAAAAAATATTCTCAAGAATCCTTGGTGTTTTATCCCGCTGTTTCCAGTATCCAAGCCGCTTGCCATCAAATGGGGCTTGCTTTACAAGATGTGGATGTGTTGAGTTTGCATGGTCGGCCATTCGAAAAAATACGCACAAAACTGCATGCAAACAAACGTCTTGTGGTGTTAACTGATAAGTACAGCCAGCCTTCGGTACTAGCACAAGAATGTATTGCGGCTGGCTTTGAATTATCGCGGTTAACGGTTTGTGAAAATTTGGGTTATGCCCAACAAAAAATTCGTACTTATTTAGCTAAAGACTTAGTGGGTAACATAGACACGCAGAATCAGCCCTTATTTGATCCTTTGCATATCACGGTGATCGAAGTGATGGGGCCAGGTGATGTACTACCCGAGTTTCCCGGTATTCCTGATGCATCTTATATTACTGGTCAGACACCGGGTAAAGGCATGATTAGCAAGCGTGAAGTTCGCTTGGTTATTCTTTCTTTCCTGCAAGTGCGTGATCAAGATATTATCTGGGATATTGGTGCGGGTTGTGGAGGCGTGGCCATCGAGGTAGCTTATTGGAATGATAAATCCTCCGTTTATGCCATAGAACACCACGAAGAACGGCTAGGGTTTCTTGTTCAAAACAGTGATCGTTTTGGGGTTAATCACAACTTACATATTGTGGCTGGAACGGCGCCAGATGTTTGTTCAGATTTACCTTCACCTAACAAAATTTTTATTGGCGGCAGTGATGGAAAACTGCTTTTGTTGTTAAATATGGCTTGGGAAATATTGCCTGTTAATGGAGTACTGGTGGTGAGTGCAGTGATACAATCCACAAAACAACAGTTAGTCGATTTTGTTCAAACACGGCTGAACAATATCACCAATGATATTGCGGTTGAATCCGTAGAAGTGGCTATTCGTCGTGGTAGTGTTGTAGACGGGGCACTTTCTTACGAATCGAAATTGCCTGTAGAGGTCTTTAAATTGACAAAACTATCTGACTCAGCTGCATCAGAATTATCTCAGGAGCCATTATCATGACGGCCAAATTTATTGGGGTAGGTATTGGCCCTGGTGATCCAGAATTAATCACGTTAAAAGCAGCGCGCTATATCACTCAAGCTGATGTGATTAGTTATATCGAGAATGATAAAGGCCAATCTCAAGCGAAGACTATTGCTAGTCTAGTTTTAGATCAGGTTGATAAACATCAAGAATATATTCCGTTAACAATGCCAATGAGCGAAGATCGAACCGCAGCAAATGCAGTATACGATAAAGCCTGTGTTGGTATTCAAGCGGCTATTGCTCTAGATAAAACAGTGGTTTTTTTATGTGAAGGTGACCCCTTGTTTTTTGGTTCTTTTGCTTATCTATTAATACGTTTGCAAGAAGCCAATGTGGACTGCGAAGTGGTACCTGGCATTTCATCGGTGCATGCAGCATCTTCCGAATTGCAGCTACCGTTAACGATGTTAACAGAATCATTTGCTGTAATGAGTGGTCGGCATACTAAAGACGAATTAGTCAAT
>JAHDEM010000027.1:0-10570 GCA_020628895.1 Candidatus Endobugula sp. | reverse complement strand
AACAGAATCATTTGCTGTAATGAGTGGTCGGCATACTAAAGACGAATTAGTCAATGCCCTTGAGCATCACGACAGTGTAGTGATTATGAAAGCTGGCCGCTCGCGACAAAAAATTATCGATGCTTTAACGTTGGCTAATCGTATAGCAGATGCAAAATATTTAGCCTATATTGGGCGAGAGGGAGAAGTTGTTGAACGTGATATTAGTAAATTGATCGAGGCCAAAGAAGAAGCCGGTCCATACTTTTCACTATTTGTGGTGACTCGATCACAGCGGGGTGGGCGATGATACGCATCATCACCTTAACCGAGGCTGGGCAGCGTTTAGGCAAGCGTATTCAAGATTTATTAACGGTAGATAATAAATCCTGTGATGTATGGCATAAACCGCAGCCATTTGCAGAAAAAATACAACAAGCCTTTATGCGTGGTGAGCATTTACTGTTTATTTGTGCTACGGGAATTGTATTAAGAACACTAGCTCCAGTGATTAATAATAAACACCAAGATCCCCCTGTGATAGTGATGGACGAGCAAGGCCAATTTGTCGTGCCCTTATTATCAGGACATGAAGGGGGAGCCAACCAATGGGCTAGTGAATTGGCAGAAAAGGTATCTGCACAGTTAGTGCTTACAACGGCTAAGCCCTATTTAAAGCCAGTTTATACAGTGGGCATGGGATGCGAACGAGATTGTTCGATAGACGATATTAAAACCCTATTAAACACAGCACTAGAGGAAGTAGAAATTCATCTAGAGCAAATACACAGCATTAATAGTATCGATATTAAAGCCGATGAATCAGGTTTAATTACGTGCGCACAAGATATCCATAAGCCGTTTAATACCTTTTCAAAAACGCAATTACAATCGGTAGAACACCTACTGCATTCACGTTCTGATTACGTGTATGGTGTAGTAGGCGTATATGGCGTTGCGGAATCTGCAGCATTATTTGCTGCTCAAGAAATAACGGGTGAACCAGCGGTATTAATATTGCCAAAAATTAAAAGCCAAACGGCGACCTGCGCCATCGCAAAATCTTATCCTGATTCGCCTCATCATTCATAAAAGATTGATAAGTGTTTTCGTAAAGTAAGTTGTGTTGTCGTTAAGATCAGAAATAGAGTAAGAGTAATTTATGAGTAAGTTGTATCTAGTGAGTGCCGGACCGGGGGATAAAGATCTGGTCGCACCCAAAGCCATAAAGGCTATCCAAAATAGCAGCGAGTTGGTGGCCTATGGTTTGTACTTAACCTTATTGGGTGATGTGTGTGATGGTAAAAATCATCACGATTTGCCCTTGGGAGAAGAAATAGAACGTGCACGCTTAGCATTAACGTTAGCAGCTAGTGGTAAAACTACTTCGTTAATTTCCAGTGGGGATATTGGCATTTATGCCATGGCCACATTGGTGTTTGAATTATTGGATCAACAATTGAATCAATCTGATATTCAATCTCATCCCGAGTGGTTAACGGTTGATATCGAAGTGGTACCCGGTATATCCGCTATGCAAGCAGGCGCGAGCCGAGTCGGTGCTATGTTAGGCCATGATTTTTGCACTATATCTCTATCGGATTTATTAACGCCGTGGCAAACCATCGAAAAACGTTTGCATGCTTGTGGTCAAGGGGATTTTGTGGTGTCCTTTTATAATCCTCGTTCACAAAAACGCGATTGGCAAATTAATACCGCTCGCGATATTTTGTTACAGTACCGTCCAGCCTCAACACCCGTGTTATTAGGTCGGCAATTAACTCGCGAAGATGAAACAATTACGATTACTACATTGGATCAGTTAGATGCAGCCGATGTTGATATGTTTACATTAGTATGTGTTGGCAATAGCGAATCTCGACATATTATTAATGGTTCGAGCCAATGGATATATACGCCTAGAGGCTATCGTAAAAAATTGTAATATATTATTAGTGGAATACTCTGAAAGATCGACTCGAAAAGACAATATTTTATTCAGCAATACGCTGTAAATATGTCCATATAGGCTCAGCGGCAGCTTCCCTGCTGCCGATGGTTACTGAATAAAATATTGTCTTTTCAAGTCTCAGTGCATAACTCTTCATTGATTAACCCAATACAAACAGTAGAAAAAATATGACGGTTTATTTTATAGGGGCTGGCCCCGGCGACCCGGAACTAATTACAGTAAAAGCACAGCGGCTTATTAATCAATGCCCAATCATTTTATATGCAGGGTCTTTGGTTCCTCGTGCCATTTTTGCTGAGGTAGAAAATACCGCGCAGGCCATTGTCGATACCGCTCCCATCCATCTTGATGAAATTATTAGCTATATGGAAAAAGCGCATAACGAAGGCAAAGATGTGGCTCGAGTTCACTCTGGTGACCCCTCTTTATACGGCGCGATTGGTGAGCAAATTCGTCGACTGGAAGATTTAAATATCGATTATCAAATTATACCGGGTGTCACTGCTGCTTCAGCATCGGCCGCATGGTTGGGTAAAGAGCTGACGTTATCGGGTGTTTCGCAAACCATTATTCTGACCCGTTATGAAGGCAAAACTCCGTTTCCTGAACGAGAAAGATTACCGGCCTTGGCTGCCTCAGGTGCTACTTTGGCGATTCATTTAGGGGTGACACGTATTCATAAAATTGTTGAAGAGCTGATTCCTTTTTATGGCGAAGACTGCCCAGTGGCGGTTTGTTATCGAACTGGTTGGGAAGATCAAGATAAGGTAGAAGGTGTGTTGGCCGATATTGTAGAAAAAGTTCGCGCCAAAAAATTTACCCGCACCTCACTGATTCTAGTCGGGCCAGTACTGGGCACCGATGAGTTTCGTGATTCTTATTTATATGACGAAAACCAAGCCCATGTGTACCGACCTAAAGTCAAACCAAAAAATTTAAGAAGTGTTGAAAGTACACAGGCACATCCAACACGTCATCAAGAATGATTTTATCTGTTGGGTTGGTTATTATATAAGGCGCCTCTAACGTCGTTTACAAAGAGGCGTGCCTTCTCGTTCTTCTTTCTGCGCTTTTTCTTCGTCAATAATATCTTGTGAAAACTGTCCCATAAAACAACAACAAATATTATCGTTGATCATGGTTCTTGGGCCATGTGGGTGACCGATATGTTTATACGGTGCATGACTGTGTGAATGACTGTGTGAATGACTGTGCGCGTGGTCATGTGAGTGATCGTGAGTATGCCCATTGGTTTTGGCTTGCTCGTCCTCAGGGTCCAAGTGTTCATGCTTGTCATTATCCGGTGTAAATTCCGCGTGATGATGGTGAACGTCTACTTCGCCACGAGCAAGCCGCGCCTGAAAATCTTGCATCAAAGAAAGCGTATTTCCATTATGTTGATTTCCCGCAATGGTTTCGTTGATGCGCTCAATAAAGGTATTAATAACATGACTTTGATCGCGTAAATAATCCGCTTTAATAAACGTAATATCGGGGTTCTCTTCGGCGACTTTATCGATATATCCGTGGATGCGGTCAATCAAGCGTCCGCCAAATAAAAAGTACGGCGCTACCACAATTTTCTTAAAGCCCAGTTTTGCTGCCATTTCCAAACCACGACCAACCGATGGGAAAGTCACACCAGAATAGACCGTATCTGCCCAGCCAAATCCTAAGTTTTCACACACAATACGAGTCAGTTTGGCGGCTTCTGCATTTGCCTCAGTGACCGAGGTGCCACGACCTACTGTAATCAACATGGTGTCGTAAAGTTCACCAGAAGAGGGTGCTCTATCTTTAATACCTACGGATTCTAAAATACGCGTTTCAAATGCTCGTAGCATTTCTTCATGCAGGCCCAGCTCTTTGCCGTATTCAATGGTGAGTCCTGGGTGCTTTTCCTGATAGGTCGTCAGTACCGATGGAATATCATTTTTAGCGTGGGTTGCCGCAAATAACATACCCGGTACGGCATAAATAGTGTTTACCCCTTGCTCAACTAATCGATCTAGGGCCATATGAATATTCGGTGCAGAATATTCTAAAAAACCATATTCGATTTTTAATTCAGGGAAGCGGCTTCTTAACCCTTGGGCAAGTAAGCTAAATTCTTCTTCGGCGATTTTTGCACGGCTGCCGTGTCCGCAAATAAGTACGCCAGCGTTGTTAGGGAGTTGTTCAATAGTCATTCTTTGTTCTCTATAGGATTACCAGATAGGTTATCTGGTTGGTGTTAGCTTTCCCTGTTTATGGTTGTGTCACTGTTACCGAGGCGGCAATTTCCTCGCCGTTAAAAAGAAAGTCGGAGTGATCATTTGCATTCAGGGTAACACGAATAGTATGTTCTCCTGGCCTTAAATCAACAATGTGATACCAGTTACTATAAATGCGAGCAATTTTATAATTATCAATATATAGGTGTGCATGCCCTTCATTAGCAATATTGTCTTGGTTAACTTTCTGTGGTGTAAAAGTGTAGTTCTGAGTTTGGATATGTAGATTCCAACCTTTCATGGGGTCTTTTTGAATATCCAGCTCAATGGTTGGTTTTATCACATTATCACCTAGGGAGGTAAGTTCTACGGGGCCATGGTGGTGTTTGCTGTGATCGTGTTGGCTATGGTCATGACCAGAGTGTTCATTAGTCTCATGGTTTTGGTGCGTATTATTGCCGGCACCACAAGCGCTTAGAAGTAATGAAACGCTCAGAACTTTACATAAAGTGGTTAACGTATTTTGCATAATATCCCTTTTAAATAGCCCCTAATATCTTGTTAATATATTTATCCAAACGAAAAGCGATTATCGCAGATTACTCCAGGCAAGTTAATGCTTATATTATGTTGTTGTGAATGGATAAGCATTTCTCTTTATTCGGGATTTTTATTATACTGACGCCTCGATTATAGGTTCCATTATCGAGACGGTTTCTAGTTGTGTAGTCATTAGTCGTCTCGTTCCATAGGATTAATAGGGAATACCGATAACAGAGTCTGTTAGGCTTTATATATAACTGCTCATGTTACTACCGTAGCTGTCCCCGCAACTGTATGCAGAGAGTGATGTTCATTGCCACTGATGTATTAAAGCATCGGGAAGGCGAGCATTGTGATGACCTGTGAGCCAGTAGACCTGCCTCAATCGATAAATACCTGATGGTCGGGGAGTGCAATCAGGGGCCTGTTCAGCTTTACGGATAATGGCATTGTGTATGCACTGTGATAAATAGTGCGTCAGCGTGTTGTTTTGCGTTTATTTTATGATAAACCAATTCTCGTAGTACGCTATCGGCTTAAAGCTCTCCTATATATTCATCAAATTATTCTCTATGTTTTGGGAGCACGGCAAATATGTCAGTCAGTCAGCAATTTCATAAAATTCCAGCCACCATTGTGACTGGTTTTTTAGGCAGCGGTAAAACCACATTATTATCAAACGTATTAAAGCAAGCAGCAGGTAAACGTATCGCCGTGATTGTGAACGAGTTTGGTGAATTAGATATCGATGCCAATCTCCTACGCAGTTGTCCATTAGATTGTGAAGATGAATCAAGCAATTCTGCAACAACGGATAATGGTATTTATGAATTAGCTAATGGCTGTATTTGTTGTACTGTCGAAGAAGAATTTCTACCCGTTATGCAACAATTGGTTGAACGTCGTGACGATATTGATCACATTCTGATTGAGACCTCGGGCTTAGCGTTGCCAAAGCCTTTAGTGCAGGCCTTTAATTGGCCTGATATTAAGCAATATTGCACTGTAGATAGTGTGGTGACAGTGGTCGATGGGCCTGCGGTTGCCGCTGGGCGCTTTGCTAACGATGAAGACAAAGTACAAGAACAGCGTTTGGCTGATGATAGTCTAGATCACGATCCTAGCTTACAAGAATTATTAGACGATCAACTTAGCGCTGCCGACGTTGTGGTTGTGAGTAAAAATGATTTATTAGACGAGACGAAACGAGTAGCAGTGAAAAATATCGTCTCTGCTAAAGTACCTGCTTCGGTTAAAACCACTTACATTGATAATAGTGAAACTACCGCTCAGCTAGCAACAAAAATTCTTATGGGCATTGAAGCGGCGGCAGAAGATCGTATAGAACAACTGCATACGCATCACGATCACCACCATGAACATGGAGAACATCATGAGCACGCCCATGACCATTTTGACTCTTATGTGATCAGCGTGGGCGAAGTGGACGCCGAAAAAATGCAATCGGTCGTGACCCATCTTATTGAAACCCAAACCATTTATCGTGCCAAAGGGTTTGCTGCCATTCCCAATAAACCCATGAGGCAGGTCTTGCAAGCAGTCGGCAAGCGCCTTGAAACTTACTTCGATCGTTTATGGGAGCAAGACGAAGTTCGCCAAACTCAATTAGTGGTGATTGGTAAGCACTTGGACGAAGCCATGCTAACAGACGCATTAAAGACAGCCGAAGTGTAATTACACTCCATGCATTTATTAGCATCGCAACCGGGTGGTTTTTCCGACGACGAAGGCATTGTCGATTTAGGACAAACCCCTGCGGATATGGTTATCTTATCGGCAGCCGATAGTGTGCTGGCTGCCTTAGCTAATAGTGCGCAAGATTTACCGGATGATTACCCCTCTGTACGCCTTGCAAATTGGATGCATTTATTAAAACCTGCTGCATTAGATTTATATCGCCACAAGGTGATTGATCATGCACAAGTTGTGGTGGTGTCTTTACTGGGAGGAGAAAATTATTGGCAATATGGTTTTGAACAGCTGCAACAGTGGGCTAGGGAAGATGCTCAGCGCCAATTAATTTTTGTTCCGGGGGATGATGCGCCTGATGATACTTTGTGGTCGGCATCGACTGTGGATAAACAGCAAGCCATCACCATCTGGCAATTTTTACGTCAAGGTGGAGCGTTTAATATTCAGCAGTTGTTACTTTTTTTAGGGGCAGAATATTTCTCACGTTCTTATGTATGGAGTGATCCTAAAATATTACCAAGCTGTATGTTGTACTTACCGCATGAGTCGTCAGTCATAGTAGATAAAGAGAAAACAAACCTAGATAAAAAAGTGCTGTCGACACAAGCCAGCTTTGCCGATTGCCAAAAACGTTGGCAGCATCAGGCACAACTTTCGAAGGTTCAAGCCTCAAATACCAAGGACAGCACTGACACAAACCCAGCCCCCATTTGTTTATTACTGTTTTATCGCAGCCACTTACAGTCCGCAAATACGGAAGTGTTCGATCGCTTGATTGAAGCATTAGAGCAGCAGGGTTTATGGGTGTTGCCGATGGCGGTTAGCTCCCTAAAAGATAAAGAATCTCTCGCGTTAATTAATGCTTTATTGCAGGAAGTGAACCAGTGTTATGAGTCTACTGCTCAACAAGTCTCGCTGATTATTAATGCTACTAGTTTTGCAAGTAATACCGTCAGCAGTCCGGATTTATCGTCTGAGCCCAGTGATTTTACTTCTTTATTTAATGTTGATGTGCCCATACTGCAACTGATTTTATCCAGTTCAACCGAAGATGATTGGCAGATGTATAGCCAAGGTTTGCGTAGCCGCGATATTGCTATGCAAATTGTATTACCCGAAATGGATGGTCGCATTATTACTCGTGCGGTGAGTTTTAAATCGGAAGAGTGGTTCAGTGATGTTTGTGAGGTTTCAGTTGTACGTTACACCTTACATAATGAACGTGCGGCATTTGTTGCGCAGCTTGCTAAAAATTATAGTGTGCTTGCGGGTAAGAAAAATAGCGAAAAACGAATCGGCATTATTCTCGCCAATTACCCCACAAAAGACGGTCGTATTGGCAATGGGGTAGGGTTGGATACGCCCGAATCAGTTATTCAAATTCTGCAAGCCCTTAATCATCATGGTTATGCAATAGAAAATATTCCTGAACAAGGTAATGCGTTAATTGAAGAATTATTAGGCGCCGTTACCAACAACCCCAATACCTTGGATTATTTACCCTGTTGGCAAAGTTTGTCTGTACAGGAGTATCGGGAATATTTTTCCCAATTGCCAATAGAAAACCAGCAAGCCGTATTACAACAATGGGGCGAACCTGAGTTAGATCCTAAGTGTCGTAACGGGCGAATCATGTTATCGGGTATTCGCTTGGGTAATATTTTTGTAGGTATCCAGCCTGCTCGCGGTTTTAATATGGACTTGGTCGCGAATTATCATGATCCCGATTTAATTCCTCCTCATAACTATTTGGCTTTTTATTTTTGGTTACGACATTGTTATCAGATTGATGCAGTGATTCATGTGGGCAAACACGGTAATTTAGAGTGGCTGCCGGGTAAGGGCGCGGCCTTATCGAATGCTTGTTGGCCCGATATTGCTTTAGGTGCCTTACCCCATTTTTATCCTTTTATTGTTAACGACCCCGGCGAAGGAGCGCAGGCCAAGCGTCGCGCGCAAGCGGTGATTATCGATCACCTCATGCCACCGATGACACGTGCAGAAACCTATGGTGAATTAGCGGAACTGGAATCTTGGGTGGATGAGTATTATCAAGCCATGGGTTTAGATACCCGTCGTGAGCAATGGCTAAAAGAAAAAATACTCAATGTTGCCAAGCAAACCCATGTGCTAAATGAATTACCCTTATCTGAATCTAGCTCCGATGAAGCAATTTTGTCGGAACTAGATACTTATCTTTGCGATATTAAAGAAGCACAAATTCGCCACGGTTTACATATATTAGGTCGGTTACCTAATACAGAAAAACTGGTTCAAACATTGGTTGCTCTATTGCGCTTACCTCGCGGCGAAGGTGCTAGCGAGCAAGGTATATTGCATAACCTTGTATTGGACTTGGATTTACGCCATATGTTATCTGACAAAAATAATATGGCTGAAAATACATATTTTAATCCACTGCAAACTACAGTTGAACCATGGGGTAATGATCGACCAGAGTTATTAAATACAGTGAGTGATTCGGTTTGGCGCACTACAGCAGATACTCGAGAGCGCTTAGAAATACTTGCTGAGCAATTAGTCACGCAAGTTGTCAGTGCCGATTCGGCTTCGCAGGTAATGAGTGACACACAAGTGCAAACGCTACTGCCTAATACTTACCAGCAACTACAGTATTTAAAAAACACATTAAAAGTCGCCTTAGAGACTAGTGCGCAAAAAGAAATACAATCATTAATAAGAGGCTTGCAAGGCCGTTTTATTGAACCTGGTCCCAGTGGTGCCCCCACTCGTGGTCGACTGGATACTTTGCCGACAGGACGTAATTTTTTCTCTGTTGATAATCGCTCTATTCCTTCGCCCGCCGCTTGTGCGTTGGGAGAGTTATCTGCGCAGCGCTTAATCGAAAGGCATTTACAGGAACATGGGGATTACCCCAAACAGCTAGGTTTATCGGTATGGGGAACCGCTACCATGCGTACTGGTGGTGACGACATTGCGCAAGCGTTTGCCTTAATGGGCGTAAAACCCATTCGTGCCCAAGGCTCACAACGCGTAACTGATATAGAAATTATTCCCAGCATGTTGCTAGGGCGGCCTCGTGTGGATGTCACATTACGAGTATCCGGTTTTTTCCGCGATGCTTTTCCTAATGTGATGAAACTTTATGACACGGCCGTATTAGCATTAGCTAATTACGATGAACCTGCGGGCGACAATACGATTCAGAAAAATATTCGCCAGCGTACACAAACTTTGGTCAACCAAGGGTTGTCTCACGAGGAAGCTTTACGTCAAGCGAGCTATCGAGTGTTTGGCAGTAAACCGGGGGCATATGGGGCAGGCCTGCAGGGATTAATTGATGAACGTTGTTGGGAAACACGAGAAGATTTAGCTGAAGCTTACGTTAATTGGGGTGGTTATGCCTATGGTCATACCTCAGCGAATACCGATAATAACCACTCCCACCAAGATGGTGTTGAGGCCAAGCAGGCTTTTGAATATCAATTGGGGCAGCTAGAAGCAGTGGTTCAGAATCAGGACAATCGTGAACACGATCTTTTAGACTCGGATGACTATTATCAGTTTCAGGGCGGTATGGTGAATGCGGTTACCGCTTATTCAGGGCATGAGCCAGTGGTTTATCATAGTGATCATTCTAACCCTTCGTCTCCCAAAGTTCGTACTTTGAAAGAAGAATTAAACCGTGTGGTTCGTTCCCGTCTGCTTAATCCTAAATGGATAAATGCCATGCAGGAACACGGATACAAAGGTGCTTTCGAAATGGCCGCATCGGTGGATTATCTTTTTGCATACGATGCAACCACGAATTTAATCGATGACTACCAATACGAACAAGTTGCCGATACGTTAATTTTTGATCCAAACAATCAAGTTTTTATGGAGCAAAATAATCCTAATGCCTTAGAAGAAATGGCCGAGCGATTATTAGAAGCGACCCAAAGAGGGATGTGGCAAGATGACAATGGCTATGCAAAAAAATTGCAGGACTTATTACTGTCGTTGGATGAAAAAAATGAAGGTTAAGAATTTTTTGAAACAGATGAACATAATCTTATTTTTTATTGTTCAGGTGTTGATTTATATGTATAAACAATTACATTTTTGTCCAGCGTCCAGCGTCCAGCGTCCAGCGTCCAGCGTCCAGCGTCCAGCGTCCAGCGTCCAG
>JAHDEM010000026.1:29278-34810 GCA_020628895.1 Candidatus Endobugula sp. | reverse complement strand
TCGGAGAGGCGGTAGTTTAGGCGTTCTAGGGCTAGGGTTAGGCCTTGTTGGTTGCCGTAGCTGGTGAGGACTTGGTGTTGGTGTAGGCGCTGGATAAAGGAGGCTGCGCGTTCGGGGAGTTGGGGGTATTGTTCTTGTGCTTGTTGGTGGAAGGTGGTGATAAAGTGGTTGAGTTCGATGTGTGTATAGCGCTGCCAGTGGCGGGTGAGGAAGTGGTCGAATACGATATCTACCACTACGCCTTTTAAATAGCCTTTGGGGGTTAGGCAGGCTTTGGCGGCGCTGACTTGTGGGTGGCTGTCGGTAAAGGCGTCGATAGCGCCGTGGAGTGTTAGGCCTTGGTGGTGCCCTGCTCGGCTATCTTGCCACGGTTTTGCTTTTAGCGTATCGGCCAGCAGGTTGCCTAGCTGTACGTCTATGTGTTGGGGGGAGAGCAGTATATGCGCTAAGTAATTCACAAGGTGCCGTTATAAACTTTTAATGAGCCGTTTGTATATCTTCTGAGATTCTTATTACTAACCATTTTGTTAACGTCAACAAAATGGTTAGTAATACCGTAACCTTAGCATTGCGTAAGTTGTTTTTGCTTTATCAATACCTTTTTCATCATGATCTCCTTATCGTTGTGTATTATTTTATTTTGCTGAGGCATAGCTTATTTGTTACGCTTTTTAGCTCCCCCACTTGCTCCGCCAGCCACGTTAATTCTTCTTCCGTTATTTCGTAGTGTTCGGAATACCGCGCTTCGATGTAGGCTTTTTTAAGTAGTTGAAAGGCGCGGCGGTTAAATTTGGATTGTTGTGGGAAGATGTTTGTTAGCTCGTCGGCTTGCTGGCAAGCAAGGCTGTAGAGGGCTTTAATATTGTGAGTTTTAGGACGGTAGTTAGTATAAACTAGCAGGATACAAGATAAGTAGCGTTCTACGGCTTGATGTAGATTAAAAGCTGCAAACTTAAAGTCTTTATTACTTATTGCCAATCGTGAATATTTAAAAAAATCATTCGCACTCTCAAACCAATGCTCGAAATGCTTATTCGCTACTTGCTGGGCTTGTTCAGTATTTAGTATTCCGGGTTCTAGCAATTCGGAGTGGTTATATTGGTAGAGTTGAATACCTTGTTCGCGAATGTCTTTAAAAAAGTAATGGCCTTGTTGGAGTTCGCGGTTAATCTCCCGCAGGGTGCATACCACTAAATTAACTGGGGAGCCGGTTTTTACGGTGGCGCGCTCTTCTACGGTGTGCCAAATTTTATATTCGTCTGCCAGTGTGGGTTCGTTAAGTACGATGAGGATATCGTAATCGCTAATATATCCGTTTTCCGGATCGTCCACTTGGGTGCCTTTGGCATGGCTACCAAACAGAACCACCAACATAATGCGGCTATTGGCTTTGCTGGGTGTGGTGGCAGCGTTTACAACGTGATCAAACTCATAGTGGATAATTTCCACAATGGCCTGAATATGCTGTTGCTTGGCGTCGTTTAGGTGGTTAAGTGTTGTTTTTAGCATAGGGGGATTATGCCTGTTGTATGTTCAACGTTCCAGAGAACATTATCGTTAACAAAAAATAGGGTAAGAACATAAAATAAACGTTTTTGTTTGTTGGAGTCAAAACAGAGTCAAGAAAACAAAAACCCATAACCAATTGAAAAATAAAGACTTTTAAGAAAAACAACCCAAAAACGCTTCTAGAATCAGAGCAGAATCAAGAACACAAAAAGAATTAAGGCGTTTTCAGGAGAAACAACTAATATTTTTCGTCACCAAAATCAACATCAAGCCCAAAATGGCCAATAGCCTGCTCTAGGCCTTTCTGGGTCAGCGGGTTTAATTAAATTTTGTTTCTGCAGCTTTAATGACTTTGGTTGCTTGCGCAGCATTTTGACTCTCAATACCAAAGCGTTTACATAAGCTGGCATTTTTCATGCGCTCACCACCTAAATATTTAATCACCGCATGTTGATAACAAGCTGTTACTCGTTCGTTAACCGTCATATTGGCAAAGGCGCGAGGCGCATGTAATACAGCCTGCATAGAGTCTTGCTCTGAGGATAGCCTTAAAGGCGGCATCTGGAACAACTCTACATTAACAATCACTTTGTCTAAACCCGTGCCCTGCTCTTCACATAGCCCCATACGGCGCATCAGTGAGGCT
Source organism: Candidatus Endobugula sp. (assembly GCA_020628895.1). GTDB lineage: Bacteria > Pseudomonadota > Gammaproteobacteria > Pseudomonadales > Cellvibrionaceae > Endobugula. Next base: position 32,655 of record JAHDEM010000026.1, on the reverse strand, counting down.
AACGCTTCGTTACGTGAGCGAGGAGGAAGGTCAATCATTCGGTCAATTTGTATTAATGGCGAGCCTGGATTAGTAATTTCCAAGCGGTCTTCAAAGAGTTCTACTTGTGGACCTGCACCACTAATAGTCATATCTTGATGAATTATCGCATTAGCTACTAATTCTCTGATGGCAATTTCAGGGTATAGTCTATGCTCTTCACGAAACGCTTCACCTATGTGTTCATTTTGAGGAAGTAAATTATTAATGAATGTTACTAAGCCTTCGAAGCCAGCTGCATAACCTCGTTGACCATCTTGCCGGTGGGTTACTTGGGCTGCTTTATTTTTACCTCCATAGGCAACAAAACGAATGGCTTTGCGTGCAATCGCAGGATCAAATTGCAACAGATTATTAGCAAATAAAATAGCGCCAAGATTTGTTATTTTCCAACGACCACCAACATCTGAAACAATTAGTTGATCTGCCTCAAAGTGCTCAAGAATACCTCGACGATTATCTGGTAAGCTTTGCTTCATCAGCCTAAAATAGGTTGGGTAGTCTAACAACGATAATAGATCGTCCTCCGCCACAAAACTTTTTGCAATTCCCTGCTCCCAAGTGTAGGGGCGGATATTGTCAATTAACTTTTGAAAACGATCAGGGAAGTCGCTTAACTTGGGGGTTGCACTACCAATCCGGACATAAGCAATATCATTAAAGGATATTGGTGCCGTTGTTGCTGCTGGAATTTCCAAAATAACCACCCGTCCATTTGGATGGTCAACCAGATTAAACTCAAAAGCAATGCTAGGTGATAATGATTTAGCTAACCATAGCTGTAAAACCATATTGCCAACACTTTCGACATCTGGGTCAAACTGTGTACCACAAACATTGTGCGTTTTATTATCAATGCCCCATAAAATATAGGCACTGTCTTTTTGTTCAATTCTTGCGGCATTAGACAATGCAGAACATAACTTGCCAATCATTTTTGGATCCGCATTGTTATGTTTGAATTCAACAATGCTATTTTCTGAGGACCGCCCCCTTAACTCATCAATAAGCACGACACTTTTCTCGAGCATATATCTTCTCCTAGATTAACCGAACACAAATAATAATGTGTAAATCGCCCTTCCTGGCCTATAGCAGACAGTTGAGTATTTCTTTAGCATAGGGGGATTATGCCTGTTGTATGGCTGTGTGTACAACGTCATATTGATGATTCTTTAGATAGCTCCTTCTCGATGCTATCCAGGCTTGGAAAGGGATGGAGGTTAATTGGGAAACAAGTTGTTGCCTAATTTTCGGAAGAGAATCTAATTGTGCAACAACTTGTTGCACAATTGTAGAATCAATATTTTAGAACAGGTACCCATTTATATTTACAGCAGCCACACAATCATTGTATTCTCTAGGCGTGATTGCGCTATTATTCTTTTGCGTTTTATCCCTACTGTTAACCGATGTCACTGCGAACGTTGCTACTCACGCATTGCTTAACAAGAGGATTGATCATGGCAAATTCCAATAAAGGTGCCCATTCGCGGGCAACGTTTACTAACGCAAAACCCCACAACCCGTTAATTGATGAACATACGGTCGACACGCTCACGCATATCCAAGAAGTGTTGATGTTTTTGCAGGATTATATGTTCAAGTACAGCGAAGATGCCGATATGGCATTGGCTAATCCACGGGTGAACACTGGCCACTATACCCTATTACGTTTGGTTAACGATGCACTCGAATACGAGATTAATCGCAGTGACCAAGCTGACTCATCTAGGGTGATGAATTAATTCGATAAAACTTTATAAAAATTTTACCGCTATCGCCGAATCATACTTTGATCATTACGGGCGAAGGTGTACGAATAATATTTTTGTAACTGGTTATAAAAGTTGATTATGCTTTTAGATGCTTATTGAAAAGTGGTAAGCTAAGACAATTTTTTAAATAATTTTCTTAAAATTAACTTAATTTTTTATTTACATCTTATTAATAATTCATAGGCATTAATATGCAAAACATCGAGCTAAATAATGGAATGTTTATCCCTCCTATTTGTTATGGCACGTGTGCTATTGGCCAGTGGCAACAGGACGATGACTATGTTGTTGAGACTATATTAACAGCCATTAAAGCGGGTTATCGCCATTTCGACACTGCATCGTTATACGGCAATGAGCGTAGTCTTGGTAAAGCGATTAAGGCATCGGGTATTGCGCGAGAAGAATTTTTTATTGTGACAAAACTCTGGGATACCCAACAAGGTTTTCAGCAAACACTTCAAGCTTGCGAAGAAAGTCTAGTACGATTACAAATGGATTATGTGGACCTTTATTTAATCCATTGGCCAGTACCACAAAAAACCCAAGCCACATGGCAAGCCATGGAACAACTCCATGAGCAAGGCAAAATACGGGCTTTGGGTTTGTCTAATTTTCGCGAGAGCGATATCACACAATTGTTAAGTTTTGCCAATATTAAACCGGTGTATAACCAACTGGAGTTACACCCTTATTTAACGCAAGAAGCCTTATGCCAATTCTGTAATGAGCAAGATATTATCGTTTCTTGTTGGTCGCCACTAGGCACGGGCACATGGAACGAGGTACCCGTTAATGAAAAACCCATTGCCGATCCAACCATTGTTGCTCTGGCTAAAAAATATAACGTGAGTGCGGGACAAATTATTTTAAAGTGGGATATTCAACAAGGGCGCATTGTTATGCCAAAAGCAGAAAGCGAGATAAATATGCGTAACAATCTTGCTCTCGATCATTTTGAGCTGGATGAACAAGAATTAGCGAGCATTAACAGGCTGAATAAAAACCATCGTTACGGTGGTGACCCCGATACCACTTATGCTGACAATATGGCTATAGATGTACCTGCTTAATACAGATAAAAATAAACCCGTAGTGCTACGGGTTTATTGTTTGTAACTACATGAATGCGATTAATGATTAACGATCAAAATCTGTTGCATCATGCCTTTCCCGAAGCTGCTCTTCCGGCTCTCCCCATACACGGTTCACCATTCGGCCACGTTGTACTGCAGGACGAGTTTTAATATTGTTGGCCCAGCGAGTAACATGCTGATAAGACGCTACGTCTAAAAATTCAGCGGCGTCGTACATCACCCCCAGAACAAGGTTGCCATACCAAGGCCAAATAGCAATATCAGCGATACTGTATTCATCGCCACAGATATATTGTTTATCGGCCAAGTGGCGGTCCAGTACATCGAGCTGACGCTTGGTTTCCATGGTAAAGCGGTCGATAGCGTATTCAATTTTGGTGGGGGCGTAGGCATAAAAGTGACCAAACCCACCACCTAGATAAGGTGCACTACCCATCTGCCAAAATAACCAAGACATACATTC
>JAHDEM010000026.1:0-29178 GCA_020628895.1 Candidatus Endobugula sp. | reverse complement strand
TTTTTTGCATCCCATTGCCATACGGCAGGTGGTGTATATTCAGATTCGTTACTCATTGTTAGCCTCGTTATACAACGTTTATTCAATAATTAAAAAAGACAGGAGCTAGAACAGAAAGTTCGACTATAGTGAGGCTATTTTTATTTTAGAGAAAACGAATAAAATCTACCTTGTCGTTTGCAAACGACAAGGTAGATTGAATGAATGAAACATTAATAGATAATTTCTTCTTGAGCAGGCAGAGTAATCACACTATCTTCAGATGAGGTGGCTTTTTTTAATGAGGAACTGCTTGTATCACTAACCACTTCACCCACCTGAACAATAAACGTTAATGCACGAGTACTCGTTTGACCACCACTTTGTGCTTTAATATTTAAATAAACGTAATAACGCCCTGTTTCTGAGGCTATTAGGCGGTAAGGGTTACTAATGGTTCCTTGCGTAAGCGCTAATGTGGCATTGGTATGGCCACTCATAATATATAAACCATCAGATGTAGATACCGATAATTCCATACTACCACTGGCATATTGGCTGTTAAGATCAATATCCACCGCATATTCTACACCGGATACTGCAAGATTCACTTGGCTGCTAACCAAGGATACTGCCGCTCCTGATTTTGTATGTCGCGATGACTGTTGAACATAATCGTCAGCCACAACCACTGGTTGCGACAACTCGTGTTTGCAAGCTAACAGTCCCATTGTTATGAATGCTATAAAACTATATTTAATTAATACTTTCATTGTTATCATCCTTAAGAAACTGTCACATTAAAACAAACATTGCCGCCAGTGCTGGAATTATTATCCACATTGAAAGCATCGTATACATCCATAATGTATTCATCAACGTTAAGGTTTCCAACAACGGTTTCTGAATTATTTGTTGAACTCGTACCAAGCAATACCGAGGAACCATTAAGATAAACAACAAAATTAGGGTTAGATGTTGCCGCACCGGAAACACGGGTAACAGTAATGGTATGCGATCCCCCAGATGCTACGTTTAAACGCATCAATTGACCATTACCGAGTTTGTTATATTCACCGTTAGTCTTGTTGCTGCATACCGTCACCGGATTATTATCATCAGCTAAAATTTTATAAACGGGTAGATCATTAGCATTACCACCGTTATTGGTTTCATTCGTGCCATAATTATCGATAACCGTCGCTATACTTTGAGAATTCACTAATATATCTATGTTCGCCGAAGAACCCGGATTATCGGCTTTTAACTGATTAATAAATGAGAAGATACTTATTAAACTAGATTGCGCTTTATAGGTCGCATTAGTCATTGCATTATATATGGCTGAGAAACCCAAACTAACGGAATCATTAGCATCTGATACAGTATCAAAAATATCATATACGATAGTATGCACTGAACCTTGATTAAACCAGCCCACAGTACCTGTAGCATTGGACTCCACATTGATCTGAAAATCACCACCTTGCTGGTTGCCTGAGGAGTCTCTATAAACAGAGTCGTTCAAAACTATAGCAGAAAAAGCATTGCTAAAACCTTCGCTAAAAGCCACCCTTAAATCTAATAGGTCAGACACCGAATGGGTACCGCCTATGCTATCTCCGCGGGATAAATTATCCTCCAAATAATGCCCCCACTCGTGAGCCACAACATGAGAGTCAAACTCATCGGTATCGCTATTTTCTCTACCCAAAATATAAATTTGGTCATTGGAATAAAAGCTGCCACCTATCTCACCGGCAGACAAAGTACCGTCAGCCGTGCTGTTGTTAACACTCCAGAAAATATCCGCGTCATCCATATTAACGGTTGCATCTACGTTAAGCACTGTTAGAACGGATGAATAAATAGTATCTAAAATGGCAAAAGGGGCTGAAGAGCGGGTCGATGTATAACTGCTCCCCCCCCAGCCTGTTGTAGCCGTTAAGTTACGGGTTGAGTTGGCAGTGCCCGATGTGGCAAGAGACCCATCAAGCACATATAAACCATTGCTGCTGGTATTATCTCTCACTTCAAAATCCCAGCTAGGACCACCTGTATTCACCAAACGCGCCTTGACTCGGATACGAACGCTTTTGCTGGGATCAACATTTAAGGTATAAGTACCTGTATTGCTAGTAGTGCTTGAGCTAATCACGCAGCCATCAGAACCCAACGCCTGTATTTCGGCACCACGCACAGGATTTGTTTGGATATTGTTGTAATCTAAACCACTACCCAATGTGGCAGAAAAAGCCGGTTTCTGATAATTGATCGTTCCAGATATAGATAGGGCCCCACCATCTGCGCAACTAGCGCCATCGCTAGTAATCGAGCTAGGTGCATTTGAGGAGGTAGATGTTGTAGTTGATGATGAAGCTCCGCCACCGCCGCCACCACAACCTGAAAGCAGTACCGTTCCTATGGCCGCGGCTAAAATTAACAGTCGCATACAATATTCCTTATTTTTGAATGTAGATAAACAACACGCAAAGGTCTAACCAATAGCAGGCTGCCTTTAGCGCCAACGAATTATTATCCGCTTAAGGGTAATTTACAACTGATTTATCCCCATTAAGTAAAGATATTGGCATAAGTATCGACAAATATACGACTAAACGATGAGGCCAAGCAGCAATTTTGCCATATAGCACGAATGGCTTTGTAGTATACTTGCGGGTATTTAAACCACTGATAATTAATATATCCATGTCCAACCCCACTGAATCTATTACTTATGTTGTTAGCCAGTATCCCGCTATATCGCATACCTTTATTCTTGGCGAAGTCAACGGTATCCAACAAACAGGGATCAACGTTCAGGTTGCTTCTATTAACTCACCGGATCGACCTTATGAAAAATTAACTAAGGAAGAACAGCAAGCGCACGATTCTACGGTGTTTGTAAAGTCCGAAGTGATGAATATATCCGGTGCCATCAGGTACCTACTAGGGACATTACTCCACACCCCTAAAGGTTTTTTTAAGGCCTTAGGCAGTGCATTATCCTGCGGATTAGCCTACCCTAAGACCCTACCCCACTATATTGCCTACTGGTTAGAAGCCATGGTGGTTGCCGATCTGGCGAGGCGCAATAATAGCCAGCAATTGCATGCCCATTTTTCGACCCAAGGGTGTACGGTTGCCATGCTAGCGGCTCAAATTGCCGATATTGATTTTTCATTTACCGTACATGGCCCCGATGAGTTTTATCACGTCGATGAGCAATTTTTAGAAAAGAAGTTTGCTGCAGCTAATTTTATTGTCTGCATTAGTGATTTTGCTAAAAGCCAAGTAATGAAATATACCGCTTTTAGCGATTGGGATAAGTTGCATGTGAATAACTTGGGGGTCGATGCATCGCTATTTCATCCCGCTGCCAAGAACAATGAAAAACCAACATTATTATGTGTGGGGCGATTAGTGAATGCTAAGGGTCAAGGTGTACTTATCCAAGCAGCTAAAGAACTGGTAGGGCGTAATGTGGATTTTTGCATTCACTTTGTTGGTGATGGCCCAGATCGAAAAAGCCTAGAAGCGTTTACGACTACCAATCAGCTGGATGACAACATCCAATTTTTAGGCAAGGTGAACCACGATCAAGTTCAGGTCTTACAGCGAGAAGCGGATATTTTTGTGCTTCCCAGTTTTGCCGAAGGGATACCTATCGTGCTGATGGAAGCAATGGCCTCTGGCACACCCTGCGTAACCACTCACATCACGGGTATTCCTGAATTATTCACTCACAATCATGATGGCTTGCTGGTAAGACCTGGCAATGCTGTGATGTTAGCTGATGCCCTAGAATCTCTCATTAACGATAGTTCGTTAAGAGAGAGCATTGCAAAAGAAGCACTTGTCACTGTAAAAGAACGCTGGTGTTTGCACAAAAGTAATATGCGCCTTGCAGGGCTTTTTAAACAATTATTAGCGAGATAATAGTGCTTATGTTGTATTTTTTATTTGCGGTTTATGCCGTGCTTGTTTTGCCTCCGCTAGTGTATTTGTTATTGATTAGCGTAGCAGGAATAAAGAAGCCCGCTAGCCACTCCTCACTAACACCCGCTAAGGGAAAGATTGGCGTTTTAATTCCTGCCCATAATGAAAAGCTCTCTATTAACCGCACTATCGAAAATCTACTAGCTGCGGCAAAAAACGATAATGACATTGAGATCAATGTGATCGCTGATAACTGCACCGATAATACCGCCGATATTGCCAGACAAACATCGGTAAATGTTTTAGAACGCAGCAATAAACATCTGCGAGGTAAAGGGGCGGCATTACAGTGGGCAATGTCTAAACTGGCAGATAAACATTATGATTACACATTAATTGTGGATGCCGACAGTATTGTTAATGATAATTTTTTTCACGAATTACGCGTCACCCTCAACACACCCAATTGCGAAGTTGTGCAGGCCCGTTATGAAGGCATGGCGAACGATCACTCTAGTATTAAGCGCTTAGCTATGCTGGGTTTTAATGTGCTTCGCGCCCGTGGACGAGTCGCTTTAGGTGGCTCGGCAGGCATAATGGGTAACGGCTTTATTATGAGTAAAGCGGCTTTAGAAAAAGTGCCTTTTCGTGCCAACTCCATTGTTGAAGACCTTGAATATCATATGCGTCTTGTAGAATCTGATGTAAGAGTAAGATTTTGTAATGACGCCCGCATTTATGGCGAAATGCCCGCTGACGATAAAGCCAGCGATATTCAATCGTCGCGCTGGGAAGGCGGACGACTAGGTGTACTAAAGGCAGCATGGTGGCCCTTATTAAAAAAATCTTGCGCTGGAGTGTTCAAAAAACAATGGCACGCACTGGATGCTTTATTAGATTTAATGTTGTTACCCATTGGTTATATGGTACTGATCTTATTGATTGGTTTGCTCATTCCTTACGTTCAACTCATTGCATTATTTGGTATTGCCGTGATTGGCATTTACGTTTTGGGTGCTGCCAAATGTGGTAACGGAATGAGTGAACTGAGTGTATTAAAAAAATTACCGATTTTTTTGTTCAAAAAAATAAGCCGCATTCCCAATCTTTTGGCATCTTCTTCAACAAAAAGCCATTGGAACCGAACACCTAGAGATAAAGAATAAATTCTCACTACTCTTTTTTACCTCGCCTCCTCTCACTCATAAATTTATTTTTTCTACATTAAAATAAATTTATGAGTTATCAATTACTTAAATACACTAACCGCCTTTTTAAGCCACTCACTTAAAAAAACATTCCCTGTTAATGATTGATACTGAAAAAATTCTATGGTAAAAATTAAAAAATAACATTTCATCAACGACAGGGAACATATTATGTCTTCGAACGATCCTCTTATTGCTATGGACTCAACAGGCAAAGCGTCTGTTATTTCTTACAACGTTCCAGAGCCTACTTCCTACTATGCTAAAAACCTCATTCGCTTGGATTACAGTAGCGATTACTTTCAAGACCATTGTTTTACGTTAACCGAAACGACCGAAACCACTGACAGTGAAGAAAGCAGCAGCGACAGCAATAGTGACTCGCGCTGGAGTGATCTTGTTACCGGTATTGTGGATTATTTTGATACCGGCATACTCGATAGTGATATTTTAGATCGCCTTAAAGGTTTAGAAAATCTTGACTCAAATGTATTAGATGAACTTCGTGGAATTGAATATCGTATTGAAGATACAATGAGACCATTAGAAGATGTGGACACCAGTGGACCACGTCTACCCGACGTAGAACGAGTTACCGACTTATCGGACTCTCTCGTATCCGATAGACTCACCAGCGTTGCCGATAAATTTACCACTCAAACTTATGTGGTGAATGGACTGGAATATTTAAGCCAAAACATTGCCACTAACTTATTAGCCAACAAACAAGTTATTTTCAGAAAAACCATGTCTGGCGATGTCGATATGGTATCGCTAGATATTCCAACCGAGGCAGACCCTCGCCTGTATTTAGTAGAAACTTATCGTATTTCTACTTACTTAGGCAATTATGGTGCGGGAAGAATTGTTAAAACATTCTCACTATTACCCGGTGAAGCCACACAGATTAGTATTACGACTTACAAAAAAAGTACGACAACCGCAACAGAGTCATCCAGTATTTTAGATTCTTATACCGAAGAAGCTGCATCAGAATTTGAAGAAAATGTCCTCAACGAAAATACCACCGAAGACGAACGCAATACCAGTTTCGACTATTTTGCTGAAACCTCAGCCAGTGGCGGTGGTAATATTGGTATGGCTGAAGTCTCTGCCGAAGTGAGCGCTGGTGTTTCTGGTTCTATTGATACTGCCCGTAAAGAGCAAACCAAAAATGTATCTAATACCGTTAACAAACATGCAGCAAAAGCATCTACAACACGGGATGTAGAAATTAACACCTCTTATGAATCGACTACAGAAGAAGGGGAAGAAACCTCTATAGTTCGCGACATTAGCAATATTAATCTGTCACGCACATTGAATTTTGTGTTTCGACAAATGAACCAAGAGTTCTACACATTCACGCATATGGTAGATATCCGCATTGGTTATTTTAATGGCGACAAGTCCACCAAAATGGAAGTCCCTGTACATAAACTAGATAGTTTATTAGAAGCGGTGGTTCATGAAGATAAGCGCGAAGATGTAAAAGATGATATTCATTATGCGCTTGCCAATATTTATGATTATGCAGGCGACCAAGTGAGCGACTTTTTGCAAACCAAAACCTACACCGAGCGCGATGGCTCCACCTCTTCTTTTATGGCGATCGATGTTGATAAGACCAGTGACTATAGCAACGATGCAACAGGCGCATCGTTTACTGTACCGGGAATTATTCTAGGGGTAACAACCAATGTGATGCGCACCGAAGGAGTTATGGTGGAAGCCTTACTAGGGGAAGGCGAAGCACTGGACGATTACAATCAAGGTTTACAAGAAGAAAAAGTGAATGCCGAAAAACTCGCTAATGCAGCAGCACGTTTAGATAATCGTATGGTGGAAAGCCAGTTAAAAATTATCAGAGATAAGGACGGCGATGCTGCTGACGTTTACGACCAACTGTTTGATGATAACGAAAACGATACTAGTGGGACAGAATAATGGATCCTAATGCTGCTTTATCCACGGCTGCTTTAGAGACCCCATCGTTAGATACAGGTTCGGTTGATCAAACTTATAAGGTATTGGATAACAATGCCACAACCGAACCGAGCGATCAGAAAAAAGAGTACTTAAGCACCGCTAGTTTTTTACAATCCGCTTTTGAAGACGACCACTATCTGCAGATAGTGAATGATTTTGTTTATGATATTGTGATGGCATTGGATAATTTTCCCGATGATGCCAGTGCCTATGATCAACAATATTACGAGCTAATCAGTCGATCCAAATTTGAGGATTTCTTCGACTATGTGCTTGAGCATCGTTACGGCACACCTGCGCTTAATTGGACTTACGAAGAAAAACAAGCGACGGTATTGGCAGATCAGCGTCTGCGTGATTTATTGGCTAATGATTTAGCGTCTTTTGGTGAATCTTATTTTTCCAAGCTACTTACGGTTTATTTGATTAACACCACAGCCAAAGAGCGACACGGCGCATTGGTTTATTTATTTGAAGTCCCCATGCCAAATGGTGAGGTTTATCACCGTTACACTATAGAGACGATTATTGGTATCGAAGGCTCCGGAGATGCCGGAGATGCGCTAGCACTGCTAGGTGTTGCTGCTGCCGGTAGTGGTGGAGCCGCCGCAGGCTCTGCTGCTGGTCCAGGAGGAACCGCCGGTGGCGGCCTACTCGGTTTAGGCGCTGGAGCGACGGCAGCAACAGTGATTAAAACACTAACTTATACCGATGTTGGCATTAATGCCACATTTGTTCGGATACGTTACGAGACTATTGCGAGTAATGGTGTTGGTGGTTACGACGAAAGCGCAGAACCCGCTTATGAATTTAGCTGGGAAGTCAGTTCATTAATGGTTAAAGGATTTGGTTCTGCTGGTATATCGGCTGATTTTAACTTTTTACCTGGCTCAGTCAATATTATTACTCCTGGTAGTGTTGAGGATAATATTAATAGTACCACTCTATATTCGAATGAATATTTACCACCAAGCTTTTTTGCCTATAGCGTATTTTGGGAAGCCTCAGGATTAAGTATGGGCGGTAGCGTTGGTTTTGCTAATGGTTCTGTCACCACAGACGAATTATCCACCTTAGGTATTTATAATTTTGAGTTGGAAAAAATGCTCAATGGCAGTGCTGGTGGTATGAACATCAGCACGGGATTGGATAATGCGGTTGCTTTCGACATTAATATTTTTGACGGTAGCATTGGCGCTATGATTCCGATCGAACGTATTTTCGATACCGCTATTACTGAAATACAAGTAGAACAGCTTCAGGAAGTAAAAGAAGGTGATATTTTTGCCATGAATGCGGTTATTGGTTTTCCTACCAATGGCACGACGCTATCGGCAGATGATATTCGCGTGATCAACAAAGTGGTTTGGCAAATGTTATCGTTAGCGATGGAAAATAACGGTGACTGGCCCGGTTATACTGTTAGCATTAATGGTAGCCACTCTATGTTAGGGGGAGAAGGCGATACCAATACGTGGTTAGCAAAAGATAGAGCACAAGCTGTCTTTGATGCTTTTATGCGTATTATGCATTCGGCCGAGTACCATCTTATTTATGATACTTATTTTCCGGACTATTTGGATTATGTGTTTATAGAAACACCGGGGTATATTCGCCCATCAACCAGTAAACCTACTTTCGATAATTCGGCTATCGACCGTATTGCTTATATACAAGTCAAAAGTACAGGCTATTGAGTGTGAGCCTCTTTCCTACGAGATATCCGTAAGGTAATGATTAATGATACGGCACCTAGTAATAAAAACCCTACCACCGTGGGAATAACGGTGCCGTTGTATGCATAGCCAATAGCACCACCTAACATCACAGATAATAATGTTGATAGAGAACTAATCACTGCATTGGCCACGCCAGCAATATGTCCCAGTGGTTGCACAGCCAGCGCATTACAATTACCAAATAACAAACCGAAACAAAAAAAGCTCATTACAAAATAAGTAATCAATAATGCTAATGGTGGATGACCAGAATAAATAAGAGTCACAGGTAAAAACAGCAAGGTCGCCGCAACAAGGACTTTAAGCGCTTTAATACACAAGTGCACCATGCCATATTTTTCTACCCACCGAGCATTAGCGTAAGACGACACCCCAATAGCCAAAGCAATACCGCCAAATACGATGGCAAACTTATCCCCCAGCGCATACTGTTCCTGTAACATCTGCTGTGATGAATTGAGATAGCCCACTAACGCACCAAAAACCAGACCAGAAACAATGGTATAACTCACTGCTATTTTATTTCGGCAGGTCTCTTTAATACCATTGGCAATGGTGGTTAATTTAAAGGGTAAACGTTTTTCTTTAACCAGTGTTTCTTCTTCAAATACTAACCATATAACGCCGACTAGACTAAGCACTAAAATAAACACAAAAATCATTCGCCAACTGGCACACCATAGTATGAGTTGACCGACAGACGGCGCTAACACAGGCACAAGAATAAATAAGATCATAATGAACGACATGACTTTTGCCATGGCTTCGCCTTCGAAGCGATCTCGAATCATCGACAATGTCACCACCCGACAAGCAGCTGCACCAATGCCTTGTAAAAAACGTCCGATTAACATGGCATCCATAGTTTGAGAGAAAATGGATAATAAGCACCCCACAATAAAGATACTCATCCCACCAAAGATAGCGGGCTTTCTACCATAGGAATCAGAGAGGGAACCAAAGAAAATCATGCCTACGCCCATTCCTAGAAAAACAGCAGTCACCACCATTTGAACTTCGTTAGCGTGTTCTACAACAAGGTCCTGCCCTATTTGACCTAAGGCAGGTAACATAGCGTCGATCGTTAATGCAATAAACGACATTAACGTTGCCATTAAAGCAACAAATCGCCAAGGGGGTTTCGCCGCCACACGATGGGATGAAGACATATTTTTTCCTATTTAAACTAGATGCATATTAGGTGGGGTTATGGATGTGGTTGTTAAGGTGGAATGTTAAGCCGTATTCTAGAGCTTATCGCGTAAGGATAAAAACATTTGTTTTCCCAAATTAGGATTATTTTCTATAAGGTTTGCAGGTGAGTGGCCTTGGGCAAATGCTTCATAATCTCCAACCAATCCATTAAGCGCTTGTTTATCGACAGCAGTAAATGCCATAGACCACTGTGAAAAAGCTCTTTGTTCTATTTCACCCTCATAAAAAACACTAACGCTGGTATGTCGTTGATCTTCTGCGATATTGGAAAATAAGGTTTGAACGACTGATTTATGGCCTTCAAGAATTTGCATAATCTCTCTGTTGTGATAAACCAACATGCCAGTCACATCTAGTTTTTCGTTCCTAGATCTGGACGATTCTAAAATACGCAATAGTTCCGATTCAGATAACCCTTTAGGCGATACACTGGTATATAACAACTCAAACATGATCATATCCTTTTATAATGATTACTTCTTGAGTGAGAACTTCGTCAGTTACAGGCTAGTTTCCTATTGTGCGTTATTACGTTTAGTCGTTAAGGTTTGGATGGGTGATTCCAGCAAATTCAGGCGTTTCGGCATTAGTATTGTCTGCCAAATGCAATGTCGAAGTAGGAAAGGCAAATTCAGCCCCGTGTTTTTCAACAATGTTAGCCACTTGCAGCAATACATCTTGCTTAACATCGTGGTAAACAAACCAATCTTTGGTTTTAGTCAGTGTATAAATAAAGAAATCCACAGAGGATGCCGAAAATGCATTAAAGTTAACAATTAACGCCTGCGATGTGTCAATACCAGGATGCTGCTGTAGCATCTGTTTGACATCACGCACTATCACTTCCATTTTATCGATATCATCATAACGAACACCTAGAGTTTCATAGATACGACGGTGAGACATGCGTGAAGGATTTTCTACAACAATGTTAGAGAAAATAGAATTGGGAACATAGATAGGGCGTTTAGAGAAAGTCCGTATACGTGTTTGTCGCCAGCCAATGTATTCTACGGTTCCTTCAATATCTCGATCTTCGGAACGAATCCAATCACCTACGGCAAAAGGACGGTCTAAGTAAATCATCAGCCCGCCAAAAAAATTCGACAACAAATCTTTTGCCGCAAAACCAATAGCGATACCGCCTATACCACCAAATGCTAGGACACCTGAAATACTAAACCCCAATGTTTCTAATACCACTACAACCGAGGTAATAAGAATAGCTAAGCGCAGCAATTTGCTAAGGGCCTCGATAGTAACTCGATCAACACGGCTTTCGTCTTTATCGGTTTTATTTTCTTGTACTTCGATTAATTTTTTTTGCGAGAACAAAATAAAATCAGAGGCAAACCAAGTAATGGCAATAACAATCCCAACGTAGCTAACAGAGTGAATAATATTAGCCAAGTGCTCATCGTCTGCCCGCTGAACTAACTGACTCACAATGGTTAGACCTACCATCCATAACATTAAACTGATTGGACGACGAGCAGAGTGAAATAAGGCATCATCCCAAATATTTTGCGTTTTATTTTCGGCATGACGGATAAGTTTATCGAGAATCTTACGTTGCACAAAATCCAATAGCAAAACAGCAAGTACAACAACAAATACTTGTAATACCCAATCGCGGTCACTGGAAAAGAACTGTAAGAACTGATTTATAGTAGACATAACATACCTTTAAATAACTAAAAGAAGCTCTGAGCCTCAAGCTGCAAGAGGTAAAGCAGCTTATTTCTAATATTAACCAATTGAGTGCTTTTATGACATCATATGAGTGAGTTCCGCTACTGCTTGTTGGTAATTATCTGCCTGTGTAATGGCGCTAACAACCGCAATAGAGCCTACGCCCGATGCTACCACACTTTCGATATTATTTTGATTAATCCCACCAATCGCCACTAATGGGAAGTGACCCGCTAATATATCTGTCCAGCGGTATAGATTATCTAAACCGACTTCAACCACCTCTTTAGTATTAGTGGGAAAAATCGCACCAATGGCAATATAGCTAGGCCGATACGTGGCCGCATAGGCAAACTCATAATCCCCATGGGTGCTAATACCCAGGCGTAAACCCGCAGAGCGGATGGCTTGAAGATCAGCATCGACCACATCTTCTTGGCCTAAATGCACACCATAAGCCTGATATTTAATCGCCAGTTGCCAATAGTCGTTAATAAACAAGCGGGCATCATATTGGCGACCCAAGTCTGCTGCCTGCTGTACCAGCACTTCTAATTGTTCCTCAGGAACATCTTTTACTCGCAATTGGATCGTCGTAATACCGATCGATAATAATTTTTCTAACCACTCAATCGAGTCTACTACGGGATACAATCCCAGTTGCTCGGTATCACAACTGGGCATAGGGGAATAGTTAATTGCCTGCGAAGTGTGACTCACCTGAGGGAAATCAGCCCAATCATTTGGCCACTGTGTTTGCGCCACCGAACCACGCTTGCCATCACCCAAAGGGCCTGCTAAACGCAACCCTTTGCTGATATAAGTATTAGCCAACACTACTGCATCGTGTAACGGTTTGCCATGAGCCACAAATGCAGCCGCTGCCGAAGAAAGTACACAGCCAGTACCATGTGAATGCCTAGTGTCTTGTTTTTGTTGCGTCATCCAGAAGCAGTGTTCGGCGGATAAAAATACATCTTGGCAATAATTACCGTCACCATGCCCACCTTTAAGTAAGACAGCCTTAGCACCACGATCCATTAGGGCTTGCGCTGCTGCTTTCTTTGATGCGTCGTCAGTAATCGTTATCCCTATTAGCTGCTGCGCTTCGGGAATATTGGGTGTGATCAAATCAACGAAGGGCAATAAACGCTCCAGTGCGTATTGTGTTTCACTATCAACAAAGGCTTGTCCTGAGGTCGGTGCCAACACCGGATCTAATATGACACAAGCAGAGGTTAATGTTTGCAATTGGGCAACCACACTATCAATAGCAGCAACCGAAGGTAGTACACCTATTTTAATGGCCACAGGCGGCAAGTCCTCTGCCAACACCTGTAATTGTTTTTCTAGTATCTCAATACTAGCGGCTTGCAGCTGATGCACCCCTTGGGAATTTTGTGCGGTCAGAGCCGTTATGGCACTACAGCCATGAACCCCTAAATCGAAAAATGTTTTTAAGTCTGCTTGAATACCCGCACCACCCCCAGAATCAGATGCAGCAATGGTCCAGACAATGGGGAGAGAATGTGTTTTCATAATGATAACTTCTTGTAAGCTGGACGCTCGACGACGGATGTCGGACGCTTAAAATAAAATTCTTTAAAAACTTCAGGCTTATAGCGTCTCGCGTCAGACGTCGAGCGTCTGACACTTTTTACCCATTATGCCAAAACGGCTGCCCTACAACAGGTGTTGAAGGCGAAGCGGTTTGGCGTGCTTCCATTAAACCTGCACGATAAGCCGACCGGCCCGCTTCTATGGATTTTGCAAATGCCAAGGCCATTTGTTCCGGTTGTTGAGATTTAGCCACAGCAGTATTGAGTAATACCGCATCAAAACCCATTTCCATAGCTTCGCAGGCCTGGGATGGAGAACCTATTCCAGCATCAACAATCAGTGGAATATGAGGCAAACGTTCACGTAGGGTTTTTAAATTATAGGGATTCATAAGCCCCAAACCTGTACCGATAGGCGAACCCCAAGGCATTAATACTTCACACCCTACATCCAATAATTTTTGGCATAAAATTAAATCGTCTGTGCAATAAGGCAATACCTTAAAGCCTCTTTTAATTAATTGCTCAGCCGCTTCCAGCAAGCCAAAAGGGTCGGGTTGTAAATTATAATCATCACCAATCACTTCGAGCTTTAGCCAGTTGGTTTCAAATAATTCTCGAGACATTTCTGCGGTGGTGATTGCCTCTTTAACTGATTTACATCCTGCGGTATTCGGTAATAGTTTACAGCCCGTATCTCGAATAAGCTGCCAAAAGTGGTCGCCACTATTGTCTTTCGGTGATTGCCTGCGCAAACCAACCGTAATAATGTCGCAACCAGAAGCGGCTATCGAATCACACATGGCTTGCGGCGAATGATACAGAGCCGTGCCTAATAAAAAGCGACTGGAAAGGTGTTCGCCGTATAGGGTGAGTGGATCGTTTTGTATGGTTTCTGTATTCATCATCTTCACATTTTTTATTGTTGCTTGACGCTGGACGTCGGACGACTGACGCTAAGGCATTACAAGATTCTTTGCTGCTAGCAGCAAAAAGCGTCTAGCATCCGACGTCAGACGTCCAGCAAGCCGAAGGCTCATCCGCCGCCGACGGCTTGGATTACGTCTATTTGATCACCGTCGTTCACTGAAGTTTGCTCATATAACGAACGCGGTACAAATTCTCCGTTAATAGCAACAGCAATTTTTTGCGCCTGATAGCCTTGTTTTTCTAACAATTGGGACAGGCTATCGGGTTGTTGCAAATTCATCTTGTCGCCATTTAGCGATAGTGTTAACACACTATATTTCCTCTTTTTCGTATGAAACCTTAAGCGTGCGATGCAATACGCTTTTGGCTAACATCAATTGGTTTTAATAACACATCATTGAACGGGCTATTGGTTGTTTTTCCCTGCAATAAATCTAATACGTGCTGCACAACCACTGGGGCTAGCAAATATCCATGTCGATACAAGCCGTTAACTTTTACTAAGCCATTATCGTATTGAATTTGTGGCCGATTATCATTAAGCGCCGGACGTAAGTTCGATGTCATTTCTACAATACGTGCCTCAGCAAATGCTGGGTTGATGGTGTACAAGGCACTATTTAATTCCAATGCGGATTGCACACTCACAGGCGAATTATCTTCACTCTCTATTTGCGTCGCCCCAATAACAAATTCATTGTTTAATTTGGGCACCACATACAACTGATAACGTGGGTGCAATAAACGTACTGGACGCTGTAAACGAATTTCGTCAGTTTGTACTCGGACGATTTCACCACGCACACCACGCACACCGTTCCACTGTACTTTAGCGCCGACGCCTCGACAATCGAGCACACAATCTACCTGTTTAACCGTACCAGCATCGAGACACTGGATAGTGTTAGCAGATACATCAACCGCAGTATTCGCAATACACTCGCCACCTAATTGCTGTATTCGGGTGAGCAAAGCGCTTAACAGTTGACGGTTATCGATATGCGCTTCTTGAGAGAAAAACAACGCCTGCTGAAAATGGTCCGCCACATCAGGCTCTAAGGCATTGATAGACGCTTTATCTAACCATTGCCCTTGGGCAGATTCGGGTAACTGGCGTTTCATATCATGAGCGTACTGTTGCAACAGTGATTGGTCACGGTGGTGAGCTAAGATTAAGCTACCTTGGTGAGCATAATGCACGGGCAATGATTCAACCGATAGCTGCGCTAACCATTGGGGCCATTGTTCTAATCCCACCAAACCAAGGTCATACATCAACGGCTCGGTATCAATCGCTTCGGAAATAGGCGAAATCATACCCGCCGCGGTATGGGCAGCCGAAGCAGATTCGGTAAACGAACCTGCATCATAAAGACTCACACGGTGGCCGGCTTCCAACAACTGCCAAGCCAAAAGCCGCCCAAGCAAACCACCACCGGCAATAGCAACGTCTGATTTTTCAGGTAAATTCATCATAGTATTAACATGAGCAAAGTACAGTTCTAACATTGCCCCTCAGGGAAGAGGGGTACACAGAAAACGCAGGAGCGGTTTTCTGTGTTAGCGTCTTCACACTTCGTGATAAATTTCGCTGCCGGTGCTTTTAAATTTCTCCGACATTTCTTCCATACCTTTTTCTGCCTGTGCTTTTTCAGCCGCTTTTTCTTGATCAGAGGCATAATCACGCACTTCTTGTGAAATTTTCATCGAACAGAATTTAGGTCCACACATGGAGCAGAAGTGGGCAACCTTGGCAGAATCTTTTGGCAATGTTTCGTCGTGGAATGCACGTGCTGTGTCTGGGTCTAGGCTCAAATTAAACTGGTCTTCCCAACGGAATTCAAAACGCGCTTTTGATAATGCGTTATCACGAATTTGTGTACCGGGATGACCTTTTGCCAAGTCGGCAGCATGAGCCGCAATTTTATAGGTAATAATACCTTGTTTTACATCATCTCGGTTCGGTAAGCCCAGATGTTCTTTAGGCGTCACGTAACACAACATAGCACAGCCATACCAGCCGATCATGGCAGCTCCAATCCCCGATGAGAAGTGGTCATAGCCTGGAGAAATATCCACGGTTAATGGCCCAAGCGTATAAAAAGGCGCTTCGTGACAATGTTTAATTTGTTCTTCCATGTTTTCTTTAATCATATGCATTGGCACATGACCGGGGCCTTCGATAAAGACCTGCACATCGTGTTTCCATGCAATTTGTGTTAGCTCACCAAGTGTTTGCAGTTCAGAAAATTGTGCTTCGTCATTAGCATCGGCGACACTTCCCGGACGTAAACCATCACCTAGCGAGAAGGTCACATCGTAAGCTTTAAGAATTTCACAAATCTCTTCGAAGTGCGTGTATAAGAAATTTTCTTTATGGTGAGCTAAACACCACTTGGCCATAATAGAGCCGCCGCGGGAGACAATACCGGTGACACGCTTAGCCGTCATAGGTACATAACGTAACAGTACACCGGCGTGAATGGTAAAGTAGTCCACCCCTTGCTCGGCCTGCTCGATTAAGGTATCGCGGAAAATTTCCCATGTTAAGTCTTCTGCCACACCATTGACTTTTTCTAGTGCCTGATAGATAGGCACTGTACCAATTGGCACTGGCGAATTACGCACAATCCACTCACGAGTTTCATGGATATTGTTACCTGTCGATAAATCCATAACCGTATCGCCACCCCAACGGGTAGACCACACCAGTTTTTCTACCTCTTCTTCGATAGACGAGGTCACCGCAGAGTTACCAATATTGGCATTAATTTTTACGTGGAAGTTACGGCCAATAATCATTGGCTCGATTTCAGGGTGATTAATATTGGCAGGAATTACGGCGCGACCACGAGCCACTTCAGAGCGCACAAATTCAGGGGTAATGTATTTAGGCGTAGCAGCACCAAAACTCTCACCGGGGTGTTGTTCGCGCATGGCCGCTTCCATCTGTGCTTCGCTCAGAGCTAGATTTTCACGAATAGCAATATATTCCATCTCTGGGGTAATAATACCCTGACGAGCATAATGTAACTGACTGACGTTTTTACCTGCTTTTGCTTTACGCGGTTTTAGGTTATGTTCAAAACGCAGGTTCTCA
Source organism: Candidatus Endobugula sp. (assembly GCA_020628895.1). Lineage (GTDB taxonomy): Bacteria > Pseudomonadota > Gammaproteobacteria > Pseudomonadales > Cellvibrionaceae > Endobugula. The sequence continues at coordinate 11,828 of JAHDEM010000026.1, read as the reverse complement.
AGCGCAATATTACTCTCACGCAAATTGGTATAGTTTGAGGTATAGCGATCTAAAAACTCAGTATCACCACGTTCTTCGATCCATTTTTCACGTAGTGGGTGTAAACCTTTACGAACATCAATATCGGCATCGGGGTCGGTATAGGGGCCAGAAGTGTCGTAAACGCGCACGGGCTCATTTTCTTCTTTCGTACCATCTTGCAATAACGTAGGGGTAACCGTAATTTCCCGCATCGCTACCTGAATATCAGGGCGACTACCTTCTACATAAATTTTGTTAGAACCCGGAAAAGGCTCTGTAGATAATTTATCAACAGTTGCAGATTCACTTAACTTTCGAACGATAGACTCGGCCATGATCACTCTCTTTAAATAGTCAATAACAAGTAATGATCAGGAATATAGGTAGGCAAGTGTGAGAAAACGATGGCAGCCACGAACAATAAAACGGGACAAAAGGCCATTAACACGCTTGTTCCCTACGCAGATATTACTCTGATCAGGTGCAACGGGACAATCTCAGCCTGATAATACGTTCAGGCACCCCGACAAGACGGACATTAGTGTAAAGGGTTATACGGATACTGTCCAATAACAGCGCTATTTACGGATTAACGACCAAATAGGACCAAAAGCTTATCCATTATTCGACCTAACCCACTGAAAGTTTTGAATAAATTCAATATTTGGCACAAAAATCAACATTTATTGTAAACAGGTTTGTAATTTTGACAATGCGGGAGATATTAGATTCCCAACGTGAGACGCCTTGACATCAGAAGCGTCCGGCGCTCGTCGTCAGACGTCTAGCAGCTCGATGAATTAAAGTTATCTCGGCTCAACTCATTCTCTTAACTTGAGCAATCATTCTAAAAACCACCCGCTTATAGCATAAGAAACTATAGGGTAAGCCCAAAAATCAACCATAATTACGGGGAAACAATCGCACCATCAAATCGATTTAACAGGGCTAATTGACGACTCACCAATAGTAACTGTATATGAAAAAGACCAACAAAAATGCTATTAAATTATTACGCAAAGCGGCTGGCGAACGTTTATCTCACCGACGGCGCGAACTCGGCTATAAAAGCTCGCATGCTGCATGGACGAAGTTATGTGAGTCAGGTATTAAGATCAGTTATTTTCGTTACCAAAAGCTAGAGGCAGGCCATTTACCTAAGAATGAATTAGAACTGTTTGGCGTTAGCCGCTTTCTGGATATTGGCTTAGACTGTTGGTTAGAGGGGCTTTGCAAACGCGAAGATGAAGCGGCATTCGAAGAGCTCAAACAACTACCGGAAGCTTGGCAAACCTTTTTTAAACGAACAATTCAGTCTATGAACCAAAATGCGAAAGACTTGGATTTGTTATCTTAACTACCTACCAGCAAGCTAACTAATACATAGTATTACCATTAGCGGTTTCATCAGGAATTTCCTGCATCGCATCCCAGTGTTCAACAATTTTGCCGTTGGCATCAAAACGGAAAAAGTCCATGGTCACGTATTCGTCTCCATCTGGCCATATTTGGTGGGTATGTAATGCCACTAAATCATCCTGCGCAACCGCACGAACAAATTCAATACTTTTATCGGCATACTCTTTCGCCATACGCTCAAAATAATCAATAAAGGGCTGTTTGCCATTACCCACTAAGGGATTATGTTGGATGTAATCATCCCCCACATATTTCTCTACGGCCTCTTTTGGATGACCCTCATAAGCCATTTGGTAAAACGCAATCGCGTTACGTTTATTTGCTGCTAAATCCATCTATCAATCCTCTTATTGGCTATATAAAAAATGAATGATTTTTATGAGTTTACTGCCACATCAACATAGGTTTTTATTTTGGTTAATAATGCATTAAAGCCGTTCATACGCGACGGTGTTAAATGTTTTTGCAAACCTAATTGTCGACATGCTTTATCCACATCTACCTTATCAATTTGTGTAGAGGTTTTGCCATTAAACCATAATAGCAGCAGCGCAGATAAACCTTTAATCACATTCGCGTCGGTATCGATAAGGAAATAAAACCGATTTTGCTGTTGTATTGGTTTAATCCATACTTCTGCCTCACAGCCCTTAACCTGGTATTGGTCGATTCTAATCTCTGGCTTAAGTGATAAGCATTGCCCCCAACGCCGTAATATTTTAAAACGTTGTTGCCACGATTTAGCATCATATAAGTCTTGTATATCTAAGGTGCTCAGATCATCTGTTTTGTGATCTGTAACAATAGAAGATGCTACGGGTGATTCTAACTGACTGGTTTGCAGAAAGTGCTCGATACTGTGACACAGACGATCAATATCGTCATAACTATTATAAGCCGTCAACGAAATACGCAACCCTTTATCTGAACCATAATGATTCGCCAGTGACTGCCACAATGGCTGCGCACAATGATTACCCACTCTTACAGCAATGTCGTGTTCATCTAACCATAAAGCCATATCTGCTAGATGAATACTTGGAGCTTGCTTTTGTGTAAAACTGTTATCAACAATCAATGTTGCTAAGCCAATATTATTTTTTGATGTGGATACTAGTTTTAACAGTGGATATTGTTGACATAACTCAGAAAGCTGTTGATATAAATAATACGTTAACGTTTGCTCATATTGTTGCATCAGTTTGCGATCTTGTAATTGCCAAAAATCGAAACAGGCACCTAGACCAGCTATAGCAGATAACGATGAAGTTCCAGCCTCAAAACGTTTAGCACCTCTAACAAAACGGCTATCGGAAAAAGTCACCGTTTCCACCATTTCGCCACCTACATGCAAAGGCGGCATCTCAGCCAAATAAGAACTACGCCCATACAACAAACCCACCCCTGTAGGCCCATAGAACTTATGGGCCGAACAGACCATAAAATCACATTGCCACTGCTGTGCTTGTAGTGGCATATGACAAGCAATTTGTGAGGCATCTAATACAACAATCACTTGTGGAAAGCGCTCTTTAATCTGCGCAATAATGGATAGATTGGTAGTCACACCTAGGACATTAGATGCTGCTGACAACGCAATAACCCTTGTTCGCTCATTGACTACCTGATACCACTGTTCAAGATCTGGCTGGCCATTCGAATCTGGCAAAGGAATTAGTCGACACTGCTGTTGTTTTGCTAAGCGCTGCCACGGTAACAAATTAGCGTGATGCTCTTGATGCGATACCACAATCTCATCACCCTCTGTGCAGTGACCCGCTAAACCGTGAGCAATAATATTTAACCCTTCGGTTGCACCTGAAGTAAACACCACTTCCTGCGAATCTGTCGTGCCCATAAATGCAGCCGCCTGCTGGCGTACTTGCTCTACCATCTCGGTGGCTTTTCTGGCTAAGCGATGACTAGCGCGCTCAGCATTACCGTTTTGCGTTAAGTAGAATTGCGTAATAGCATCGATTACAGATTGTGGTTTTTGAGTGGTAGCTGCGTTATCCAAATAGATAAGATGTTTATTTTCTGCTTGAGAAAACAAAGGGAATTGAGATTTAAAATATTGGCAATCAAAAGTCATAGAACATGTTTAAGCTAACGGTAAGATGTCATGCATTGTAACATTTATCGTCTATAAAATTGACAGTTCAAAAAAATCAGTGGATTATAACGGCCACTTTTGATGCCTAGTATGACTTGTCGCTCCAAGTTGCATTCTTAAGCGTACAGCTAGTTAACCCTATTAAAATTACATAAAAATAAGGAATCTCACATGCTTATGGACGTCCTCGGTATTGTTATCGCTTTCTCTTCTATTATGTTGCTGTTTAGCTTATTGGTCACTAGCATTAATCAAGCTATACAAAATGTTATGCAGCTACGGTATAAACAGCTACAAGTCGGCGTAAAAGAGTTATCGGCTTATTTAAGTCAATCAACTAGCGAAATGAACACCCAAGTGTTAGCCAGTTATATCGATTCTACCCTGTCAGGCACTAAAGTAGAAAAACAAGCCAAAAAAATTGCCGCTTATATTAGTAAAGAAGAAGTACAGGATAAAATTAATAATGCTATTACCCAGCATGTGCCAAAAGAAAAAGCCGACATTACTCGCCTAAAACTATTAACCGCACTAGACAATTATTTCCCTAAGTTTGAGTTTGTGATGCAACACCGTTTTCAACGTTATATGGAAGTGATGTCTGTTGCTGTTGCATTAACAATTAGTGTGTGCTTTCAGATAAATACTTTTGACCTACTTAAAACCCTGTCGACCCAACCAGAGATCCGAAAGGAATATATTCTTGCAGGAGAAGCTATGATGGCTAAGCAGTCTACAATAGCAACCGCACAAATAAATGAACCAAATAATATGTCTAGCGAAGAGTTGAAAGCTCAGATTAATACCACCAACCAAGCACTAAACCAAAACGTTGGCAACATTGCTTTATATAATTTTTCTTTATTCCCTAAGGGTATGTATTACTATTTTGGCGAAAATGAAAAACCATTTACCTTTAGCGTTAAATCATTTTTATCTAATTGGTTAGGTATGATTGTTAGCGCAATTTTAATTAGTCTAGGGGCACCTTTTTGGTTTAACACATTAAAGACGCTGTTTAAGATTAGAGATCAAATACTAAAAAGATAAGGCCAATATAGCAACCGATTAGATATCAGCAGACATAATGGTGTATCGATCTCGCGCTATAAAATTAGCCTTACTATACAAATGTTTCGCTCGGCTATTATTGCGAGCGACTTCTAGGTGTAAGGCTCCTATACCCATTTTTTTAGCCTCTTTCTTTATTTGTGATAAGACCTGGGTACCAATACCTTGCCCTCGATGATCTGGCTGAATATAAAATTCATCAATAAAAGCATCTAAACCAGAAAACTCAATGCTGTACCCCACACACAATGCGATATAACCGACCATCTTATCTTTATCTAATATCATCCAAATAGCCCCTAAGTCTGAATTAGACAGTAATGTACTAATAGTATTTTCTCTTGCCTCACCGGATAACTGAATACCTTCATACTCATGGTAATCTTTAACTAAAGGCAATAACAAATGAATATCGTTTTTAGAGGCTATTTGTAAACAAGTGTGTTTTTGCATTTGGTCTGACTCTCGTAGGCATCACTTTCTTTTATTCATATCCCAAGTAACTTATACTATTTAATATATAACTAACAGTACGGCGTTACATATTGGCACATCCATGACTTCTTTCAAAACAATTGTTTTGTTTTGCTCTTTTTTGATTATTATTGTCGAAGCTGGTCTTTTAATCATACACTCCTCTAATATAACACACTGGCTTAGCCAACATTGGTGGGTTGTTATCATCCCTTTTATTAAAACAGCACTTAAACAATTAGCAAACCTTAAATTAGTCTCTTTTTTCAAAGTGCTCTTATTGCTTATTTGGCATATCGGCAAGCTATTATTACTTAAGTTACTCAAATCCGTAGGCCTGCGTTATGGTTTATTCTTTTCTCAATATCGTTGGCGCTGGATACGTAAAAGCAAAATACTTTTCCTACGGCGAGGAAAACAACTCTTTCGTAAAACAACTCAATTTTGGAATGGTTATTTACTCTGGCAAAAAGTGATTATTTTTATTGCTTTTTTACCGTTAGGTTTGCTGATTTTCTTATTGGGCCTAAGCTTTAATCTCACACGCAAAACGATTGTGCAAAAAACCCAAGAAGCTGCGGTGGTAAAAATGGCAGAAACGGCAAGTGAGAAGAGCCGCGGCATAACTAACATTCTAAATCGTTTTGATCGACGAATCATTAAAAAGATAAAACAACTGAACGAACCACCTAAATGATGATTTAAGAATTATCATTTAGGTATTAGAATATGGATTAATATAATTGCTCGCTTATTTTCTTGAATAAATAAACCCTAAAAGTAATCCAAATAAAAGAAACTGTATTAAACCCGCCGTTCCTTCAACCAATGCCCACTGTAATACTGAAGGCACTTGGTACTTGCTTGGTTCTACCAAAGTAAGATAAGAGACAAAGAAAACACCCATTGCCATACTGTAACGTAATGCATTAAATATGGGCCGATCACCATGATTAAAAACGGCATAACCATATGACAGTACTATCGCCTGAATCAGCATCGTTAATAAACCTAATGCCATAATAGGCTCAGCTCTCATAAATGTGACTTGTGCAAAGTGCTCAACATTAATCACAAAGTGCGACATCGCTTGTACAAAAAAAGACACTGCTATAAAAGCAATGACTCCTAAAATTATTTTTGTTCTGTTTATGTTTTCACTACTTATTGTTGTCCCAATAATTTGATTCATTATTCACTCCCAGTATATTTTACTTGCAAAACGCAAGTAAAATATACCTCTACCACTTGCACATTGCAAGTGGTAGACTAAACAAATGAAAAAAAATAAAGATCCTTATAAATCCCATTGTCCCATTAACTTCGCCCAAGAGACTTTTGGCGATCGATGGAGCTTATTAATCATTCGCGATTTAATGTTTAAAAATAAAAAATATTATGGTGACTTACTTAAGTCAGACGAAAAAATATCGACCAATATTCTGGCCAATAGATTGGAAAAACTAGAACACCAAGGGCTTATTTCAAAGACCATGGACCCCGACAATCACGTTAAGTACATTTATACTTTAACCCCTAAAGGGGAAGATTTAATGCCAATGCTAATAGAAATGATACAGTGGAGTGCAAAGTACGATGATAAAACAGAGGCGCCAGACGAATTTATTCACCGATTAGAAGAAGATAAACTAGGGCTTATCAATACTTTAAAAGCTGAGCTAAAACAATCTTAAGCATCACTATCAGAAAAATAATACATCGGTCACTCATCAACAGCGGACACTAAAGTGTGCTTGATTGATAAATATGCATAAAAGCACCCGATGGACATGCCTCAAGCTTTGTCAGCGTTAGGTCCTTAGGTATAGCTCCATCGGCAAATAATCGCTTACCTGCACCAACAATAACAGGGAATGTCCACAAGCGGAATTCATCAATAAGATTGTGGTGTAATAAAGTTTGAATCAGTTGCCAGCTACCATGAACCTGCAATAGAGGGCCATCTTGTTGTTTCAACGCGGTTATGGCCTCAATAACATCACCTGTAATTCTGTGCGAATTTTGCCATGCTAATTCATCTTGAGAGGAAGTGACTACATATTTCTTTGCTTGATTAAGTTTATGGGTGGTAGGATCATTCACATCGGCTTGACTAAAATGTGGGGCAAAAATACGATACGTAGCCCCTCCTAGCAGCAAATCATAAGGCTCGGCCATCGCTTCGCGAGATACTTGCTCCATCACTTCTTGCCAACATTGGTTAGCCCAGCCTCCGTGAGCAAACCCATCAGACATATCTTCATCTGGCGAACTAGGGGCTTGCATCACTCCATCGAGGGTCTGAAATGTTAAGGTAGCGAGTTTTCTCATTGGATTTTCCTTCTTTAATTATGCTCGTATAAGAGAGACGATTACCGTTAGATATTTTCGACAACCGAAGCCACAATTAAAGCAATTACCCAAATATCTAACTCACGAACCCTCTAAGAACTCATCAAGGTCTAATTAATTTTGCACAACAACTCCATCAACTTCTCTAACTGAGAGGCACTTAACCCACTTAGCAGCTTTTGTGCGCATTCATCAACACTCACAGAAGCTTCTTTGTACATGCGTTCGCCTGCTTTTGATAACTTAACCAAGCTTTGTCTAGCATCTCGAGGATTAGACTCTTTTTCCACGAGACCTATTTTTTCCATCGGTGCAACCAATCTAGTGATACCAGAAGCGGTAATACCAATACTGTCTGCTAACTCTATGCGCCGCATTGTTTTTAATGAAGATTGGTATAAGTGCTTAAGAATAAGGTATTCCGTAAAGCTAATACCGTGATAACTCAGCTGACCATCAACTCTTTTGGTCATAACTGAGGATAATAATGTACTTTGTACAATAAATTGGGATTCTTGGGATAAATTAACCATAATAACACCTTGATATATACTTGATAACTCAAGTATATATCAAGCTTTTAATTATCGCTATTATTTATTATATTTTACTGGCTTAGTTGGATAATTAGTGTGAACAGGCCCTAGGCTACCAACCCGTTACTATAAGTGCCACCACTATAAGTTAGCACTTTAGAACGATTATCCGTGGCATTTTCTTTTAAACTGACATGCACCCAACCTGAACTTGGCTCTCCCTGACGATAGCATTCCAGAATTAACTGATCGTATTGGAGGTTATCCTTAATCCATAACGCTAGGTCATAATTGCTCACACCCGCTACCTCAATATCAACCGCTTCTCCCAAACAATGCTGAGAAGTAGCAGACCCACCAATCATTCTATTTAATTCAGGGCTCCTATATCCACTGTTAGGGCGAAAAGGTCGGCCAAAGTGAAGGCGAACAGGTTCTAATATTTCATCGCATAAACGCTTAAGTTTTGGAATAATTTCATCTGGCGGGGTGTTATCTATGCCGTTACGATCGGCAGTATCAGATCGTATAAGCTCGCCAAATGTAAAGTGGTTAGACAGTTTTTCATTTCTATTCATCGCTATACTCCTTGTTTAATGGCTATTGAATAATTTGTGTAAAAGCCTCAGCAATAGTTTACTGTTCGTAAAGTTCTAATGGCAAATGATCGGGATCACTAAAAAATGTAAATTTCTTTCCTGTGTATTCATCCACTCTGATTGGCTCAACAACCACACCTCTATCCTGCAATTGCTTAACACTCGCCTCTACAGATTCAACAACAAAGGCAAGATGCCGTAAGCCTTGCGCCTCTGGATAGCTAGGCCTAACAGGCGAATCAGGAAAAGAAAATAACTCCACTTGCGAACCATCGGGTAATTGTAAATCCAATTTATAAGAATCTCGATCTTGCCGATAATTCTCTGCCACAATAGTTAAACCTAAGATTTCGGTATAGAAGGCTTTAGATTGAATGTAGTTAGAACAAATAATGGCTGCATGGTGAATACCTTTTAACATAACACCGTCTTTTCCTTTCTGTTTCACTCGTGGCTTAGATTGCGCATAATTGATAACATAAGATAGCACTAAAACCTAATGCATCACACACCAAGAGCAAAAATAATGAATACCTTACATATTACCAATGGCGATAGCGCTGTCGCTATTATGAAGGAAGCTGGCATTACAGGTACATACTTGCCTTGGCGTGATGTTTTACATGATGGGCCTGTACCCGAAGGCCATTCGCTTGAGTCTCTCTCTCACATTAGAGCAGACTTTATTAGTCAATGCGGCTGGGGTAATAGAGAAACAATCTATACAGGCTTTTCCAGGCGTGATGATACTCTGAAATCTTTTACCGAGTTTGATAATGTCATCTTATGGTTTGAACATGACTTATATGATCAGTTACAAATCCTGCAAATACTTGATTGGTTTTATCAGCATCCTGAAACATTAGCGACACGACTCTCAATGGTGTGCACTGATAATTATTTAGGCTATTGTTCACCGCAAGAATTAATCTCTTTACGACAATATGAAAAATCAGTGAGTGATAAGCAATTATATTTAGCGCACAAAGCATGGATGGCATTTACATCACAAACACCTGAAAGTTGGGCAAACCTATTAACAATAGATACCTCTGCACTACCTTTTTTGAAAAGCGCTGTGATAAGACTATTACAAGAATATCCGAGCATTCAAAATGGCTTATCCAGAACGGCACAACAAGTTCTGCAACTAATGCTCGAAGGAGAAAATCGCCTTGGACAGCTTTTCGTCAAAAATCAACATTTCGAGGAAAGCGTTTATCTTGGCGATGCCAGTTTTTGTTTGATATTACAGCGATTATTAGATACGACAATGCCATTAATCCAATTATCGTCAGGAAAAACACAGATAGATACCAGCACATTACGCACAGAAACAGCAACAATAACTACAGCGGGACACGATATCTTAAGCTGCAAGCAAAACTGGTTAGATACCGCTCAGCTAGATTATTGGATTGGTGGGGTACATTTAAAGAATGATGCCATATGGTATTGGAATGACAGTACCCAAACACTTTCACTAAGATAGCCGTTTTAAAAAACCGAGTGATACAAGAAAAGATGATTCGTCGTATAGATTGGCAAGACACTATTTCTATAAGGCATAGTGTGCTATGGCCAGACAAGCCTGAAGAATTTTGTCATATTACGGGAGATGAAGAAGCCGATCATTACGGTTTCTTTGTCGACCAAGAGCTCGTGTGCGTTGCATCGATATACATTCATCATTCTCATGCCCGTTTGCGCAAATTTGCCACATTACCAGATTATCAGCGCCAAGGCATTGGTAAGAAGATGCTAGCATATATGATTGATCACTACCGTGGCTTGTTAATGCGCAGTTTTTGGTGTGACGCTAGAAGCGATGCCATAGGGTTTTATGAGTCTTTCGGTATGAATATAGAAGGCGATCTATTTTATAAATCAGATCAAGCTTATTATAGAATGCGCTTATACTACGATTGAGATATAGCTATTTTTAAATGGCTGGACTGTTAATGTTAAGAGAGCAATACCATGTTATACCTATTAGGCTTATTCAGCATCGGCGTATTTGCGATTACCAGTGTTATTGCCACACATAACAAAAATTTAGATATTTTCAGCGTTGTGTTTTTAGGATCGGTCACCGCTCTAGGCGGCGGTACCATTCGAGATATTATTTTGGGCCAATACCCTATCTATTGGGTGGATGATTTATGGTTTTTGTGGGTATCGGTATTAGTCTCCCTAACGGCATTCTTTGTTACCAAGTCGTTATCGAACCGTTACCAGCTATTACTCTATTTAGACGCTCTAGGTATCGCACTATTTTCCATTACTGCAGCGGCTAAAACACTAGAGTTGGGTTTCTCCCCTTCTATTGCGGTGGTTATGGGGCTGATTACCGCTATTTTTGGTAGTATTTTACGTGACCTGTTAACAGGCTCACCTTCACTGCTCTTAAGCAAAGATTTATATGCTACCCCTGTACTACTAGGAACATCGATATTTGTTGGCTTAAACTACTGGTTTCCCCATTTAACATGGGCAGTCCCGTTGTGCATAGGTGTAACATTTGCCTTCCGCGCCTTTGCTATTTATTACCATTGGCATTTTCCTAAATGGTTATGTAGCCGTTAATTCTATACTGAGTAATAAAAGTGACGGCCATTAGCTGATTTACCCTAAACTTACATCGGCCCACAACGTATAATAGAAACCAATACAGTATCTTATACGACCTAAAAGGCAGTTTCAGTGAAAATAGACATCTACACCAGTACAAAAAACGGTAGCAAGTACCTATCTGTGGCAAAGGGCACAAACCCGAGTGAGCTTACTTTAAGCGACAGTATCGATAATGATTTACGCCATTTATCTCCTTTTAGAACACGCCTAGAGGTAGAACGCGGTAAAGAACATCCGGCACTCGATCAAGAGGATGTGATTACACAAATCGAAACCCAAGGTTATGCAGTGCATACTGCAAAATCATTTATCACACTTGGATAACAAAACAGCCAATGAATATTATTGAACTTAATAAAGAACCTGTGGAACTCTATAAAATATTAAAATTTGAAGGACTGGTCGCCAGTGGTGGCGAAGCAAAGATTGTTATTGATGCTGGACAAGTACTCGTTAATGACAATATAGAAACCCAGAAACGCAAAAAAATTATGTCTGGAGATATGATTTCGTTTCAGGGAGAGTCGTTTAAGTGTGTTTTAAATATTGATTAATATAGCTACAAGCTACAAGCTACAAGCTACAAGCTACAAGCTACAAGCTACAAGC
>JAHDEM010000025.1 GCA_020628895.1 Candidatus Endobugula sp. | reverse complement strand
CTCGACCTATCTAGCCAATTTGCACAATACGTTTTACAAGGCTACTCAAAACGTATGTCATCGCTAATTAGCCTGCTCGATAAAGTAGCGTCTAAAGATATTCATTTTGAATTAGTGAAACTGCTGCTCCAACAATCAGATGCAGACGGTTTTATCCATATGACGCAGGATGTCATTGCCAAAGAACTGGGTACCGCTCGCGAGGTTATCTCACGCAAGTTATCACAATTGGAGCAACAAGGTTTGGTAGCTACGTACCGAGGTAAGGTAGAACTGTTACAAAGGGAACATATTAGCAGTGTATGATCTAAAACCTACCCCTCTCAAATATACTGCATAACCAAAAAGTCACCGCTCAACAATTATGTAAGCGTTAAAACTGACAATATTAAAATACAATCGCGTAACCCTATTTAGAAGAAAACTCGTATACTACGCAACAAATCCATAAATCAGTTATTGTTAATAGTCGCCAATGAATTTATCTACCTCTCCCACCACACCCACTGTCACTACCTTTGATGAGTTTGTGCACTTAGCGGACTATTCGTTAATGAATACTCTAAATCCAGATCCAGATGCTACAGCAGACGGGGATGATTATCGTGCTCGTCAGGTCTTTTCTGGCCATTATGTTCCTGTTAAACCAACACCGTTAGCAGAGCCAGAATATATCGCCCACAGCAGCTCATTTTTTAATGAGCTTGGTTTAAGTGATGATTTAGTGTTGGATAAAAGCTTCAGCCAATTGTTTTCTGGCAACATCTCGGCTGCACAAAGTCCTATGCATCCTTTTGGCTGGGCAACGGGTTATGCTCTATCGATTTACGGTACCGAATATATTCAACAATGTCCCTTTGGTACGGGCAATGGTTATGGGGATGGTCGAGCCATATCGGTGTTTGAAGGGGTATTTAATGGCCAGCGTTGGGAGATGCAATTAAAAGGTGGCGGACCAACCCCTTACTGCCGTGGGGCAGACGGGCGTGCGGTGCTGCGCTCTAGTGTGCGCGAGTTTTTAGCACAAGAATATATGCACGCACTGGATGTGCCATCATCACGGTCGCTAACACTGTATGTATCGAAATCTGAAACCGTTACCCGACCCTGGTACTCACAGGACTCCTACTCCTCTGATCCAGATATTCTAATGGAAAATCCTGTAGCCATATCAACTCGCGTTGCGCCCTCTTTCTTACGTGTTGGCCAGTTAGAATTATTTGCTCGCCGAGCTCGTAGTGATACTCATGACAATGCATTGGAAGAATTGCGTATGATCGTAGCGCATCTTATTGAGCGGGAATACCAAAACGAGATTAATCAAAACCTAGCTTTTACCGACCAATTAATTGTATTAGCACAACTCTTCCGCCAGCGCTTAACCTCGTTAGTTGCCAACTGGATACGCGTGGGTTATTGCCAAGGCAACTTTAATAGCGACAACTGCGCTGCGGGTGGTTTTACTCTGGACTATGGCCCTTTTGGCTTTTGTGAAATTTTTGACCCGCAATTCCAACCATGGACTGGCGGTGGCGAGCACTTTTCATTCTTTAACCAGCCCATGGCTGCAGAAGCCAATTACCATATGTTTTGGACAGCAGTAAGACCGCTGCTAGAAGGCGACGCCGATGCACTAGAGCAACTTGACCAAATACGCCGTGACTTTGGCCAAACCATGCAACAGGCCATCGAGGATATGTGGACAGCCAAACTAGGGTTAACAGAATATAACCCAGCATTAGTTAAAGAGCTCATACAGTTAATGGTGCGTTCGGAAGTGGATTACACCATGCTCTTCCGCGAGCTATCTCACCTTCCAACAGATATCTCACCCTTAAAAAAGAGTTTTTATGTAACAACTTCCCCACAATTGGATGAGCAATGGCAGGCTTGGCTAGAGCGTTGGCGCAAGCTTGTTATTGATGACGGTAATGACGAAGAAGTATCGACAAGAATGAAACAAATTAATCCCAAATATACATGGCGTGAGTGGTTAGTTGTGCCTGCCTACCAACAAGCGATGCAAGGGGATTACACCTTAATAAAAGAGCTGCAACAAGTCTTTAGCGCGCCTTACGATGAGCAATCGCCTGAAATAGAAGACAAATATTACCAGCTAAAACCTAAGGCGTTTTTTAATGCCGGTGGCGTATCGCATTATAGTTGTTCGTCTTAGGATTCCCAGGGAGCCAACGGCTGAAACTCTTCTATCAGGAAGTTGATCATCGCTCGAACCTTGGGTGCAACCACCTGGGAATTCGGGTACAACGCCCAGATAGCAGATTGCGTATCCAGAGGGAAGTCTTCAAGAATAGTCACCAGTCTACCGGTCTGTAAACCTTTGTAGGCATTCCAAAGCGATTTAATGCCAATCCCCATACCACTTTCTATCATCATACGGACAGCTTCTCCATCATTAGCAACACAAGACTTCGGTGTATGAATGCGTTCTCCATTGGCAAATGCCCACCGGTCTCGATTGGGTAGATTAATACAAAGGTGTTTATCTAAACTTTTAGGGGTGCTGGGACATCCGTAGTTTTTTATATAGCCGGGTGAACAAACAACCACACGGCGATCGTCGGCTAACTTGCGTGCAATAAAATTACTATCTACCAAGTGGCTATTGCGAATAGCAAGATCAAAAGCACCCTCGATAATATCGAGCATCTCATCAGATAATGATAAGTCTAAACTGACATCGGGATAGCGCTGCTGAAACTTATGCAAGATTGGGATGATGTGCATCCGACCAAAAGAACCGGGCATCGTTATCCGTAAGACCCCTTTTACTTGCTGATCACCACCGGCAACCCCCAACCCCGTATCAAGTGTTTCGATCGTCTGTTGTGCATAGGGTAAAAAAGCGGCTCCGTCTGTTGTCAGTGATATGGCCCGCGTGGTTCGATTAAATAAACTAAATCCTATGATCTCTTCCAAACGTGAAAGGCGAGCACTGGCGCTAGCAGGCGACAAAGATAAATGCCGTGCCGCCTCAGCTAGAGAACGGTATTGGGCGACTTTAAGAAACAAACGGAGGGATAAGATATCCATATTATCAAATATTTACGAATTGTATTTCAATTAAAAACACTATTATCAAATAATAACATATAGTACACAATACTACCCAAGTAAATATTAAGACCTAACGTGTTCGAATGAGTTAAAGACCCTCTCACATTCACTCATATTGCAATACTGTGTAAGGGCACTCAGATAGGTCATAACCCTTGTCTTGGATGTTCATTATGACGATAAAAGCCACTGTTAATTATCATGTAAAAAGTCAGCAGTCACAGGCATTTCACTTCGATGTGGATGGTATTGCCGGTAATTTACTATCTCCAGAGCTAGTGGAAACACCCGTCTATGTTCAGGACTTGGGAGACGGGGCTTACCCAGTTAATTTTAATGACGATGGTATTTTATTTACCCACTCCCCCTCGAGTGTTAGCCATTTTAGCAATACAAGCGATTGGCAAACCGCCTACGAGACAGAAATCACAGAGCTGCTTAAGCACAGTATTCACGCGCAAGAGGTGTATGTATTTGACCACACTCTGAGAATCGATGATCCAAAAGCGACTCGTAAACCCGCGCGTAACGTGCATAACGATTACAGTTCCCAAGGTGCACATCAGCGCCTTGCGGATTTAATGGGCACACAAAAAGCTCGCGAATTTCAGCAAGGCCACTTTGGTTTTGTGAATATTTGGCGGCCTGTCGAACATCCTATCATTACATCACCTCTGGGCTTTATTAAGCCTAGTTCGATGCAAGCAGATGACTGGATGAACATCGAATTAATTTACCCCGACAGAGAGGGGCAAATTCTGGGTGTAGCCGCAAACCCTAATCACCAGTGGTTTTACCAAGCCAATATGCAGCCTGAGGACGTGATTATTTTTAATATTTATGACAATCGAGGGCGTCCACATTTAGCTCATAGCGCACTGGATATTATTGGTCAGCCTGACTCACCCATACCCAGAAAAAGTATAGAGACACGTACATTAGTCCGATACATATAAGTGAATAACAGCAGTGAATGACCGCAATGAATAAAAACAGTAAAAGACAATAGGACAACCAGCACAATGAATAAGCCAACTACACTCAAAAAACAGCTCAGTCCACTACAGCGCGCACGCGCTTTAACATTACCATCGCGAGAAGCAACGCTTACCCGAAGCCCTTCGGTGCAACAATTTTGGGATGATAATAGACATTTACTTGTTGATGCTTGGGTAGAGTGGGAAGAACAAGAGCAGCATAATCTATTGACACCCGATGCTTCGTTGCTAGATAGCAAACTGCGTGATGCGGTTATGCAAGCATGGCAAGACCCAACAAAAGAGCTAGCAGTGCAAGATCTGTGGGAGGAAGTGTCTACTGACGTTTTTCAATGCCAGTTTTTTGATCCACAGCGTTTGGCCGACTTACGCACTTACTTAGATAGCATCGCAGATGCTCAAATCCCTCTGCGCGCACCTTATGGTATTGCACTCAATCGTCGGGGCGCTATGCTGGATCAACGCTCGGAAGGTTTTCTTGCTGCACCTAGTTTTCAAGGGTTTTACCGTGAGCTAATGGATACCTATATGCGACCGATCAGTCGCTTATTATTTCCAGAAGTGATGGGGTACGACAGTCAGACTTTCGGTTTTTCCATTCAGTACCAACCAGGCATGGATACATCACTCCAACCCCATACTGATGCGTCTGCTGCCACATTAAACATTAACCTTAATACGCCCGGTGAAACATTTACAGGCTCAGAGGTCGACTTTTATGATACAAACTCGGACAAAGCCAATAGGCTAACATTTAAACCCGGTATGGCCATGTTACACCGTGGCAATGTACCACATGCAGCACAAGCTATTACCAGTGGTGAACGAACCAATATGGTGTTGTGGCTATACGGCGATAGTGGGCAGATACCATTCACAGGATCCAGTCGCCATACGGTTGATGCGCAATCACGTTGGACAAGGCCAACGTCCACCTATGACACTTTTGCGCCTTTTTAGTAGTTACCCAGACCCAACTCCATGTTAAACCATAGGATACAGACGATGAAAAAAATTATTTTATTAACCGGTGCGACTGACGGCATTGGTTTTGAAACATCAAAAATATTAGCTTCACAAGGCCACACCCTATTACTACACGGGCGCAGTGAAGACAAACTAACGAAGACAAAAGAAGCATTGACTCAAGTGAATTCGACAGCATCCATCAGTACTTACCGAGCGGATTTATCGAATCTTAAAGATGTCGTCACTATGGCTGCAAGCGTTAAACAGGAACACGACACTATCGATGTGCTTATCAATAATGCTGGGGTTTATGTCACGCCCGAACCTATTACAAGTACAGGTTACGATGTACGTTTTATGGTAAATACGATAGCACCTTATGTATTAAGCCTGCGGTTATTACCGCTGATGAATTCACAAAGCCGCATTATCAATTTATCTTCTGCAGCACAGGCACCGGTTAACCTCGATGCTCTAAAAGGCCACTACACACTATCGGATGGTGAAGCCTATGCACAAAGTAAGTTAGCCATTACTCAGTGGAGCTTCGAACTTGCAAAAAAACTGGATCATAATGCACCGGCATTCATTGCTATCAACCCTGCCTCATTTCTTGGTAGTAAAATGGTGAAAGAGGCCTACGGCTCAGAAGGCAAAGACTTAAGTATTGGTGCAGAGCGGCTCGTCGAAGCGGCTCTGAGTGATACCTTTGCCAATAGAAGCGGAGAATATTTTGATAACGATATTGGTAGCTGGTCGCAACCACATACAGATGCATTAAATGAATCTAAACGTAATGCCTTGATAACGGTAATGGATGAGATTGTGGAACAACTGATTCCTTCATCCTAGCGATAGACCACTGCATAAGTTCAAATAACTATTGAGAAAGAATAGTCTTTAAATGTTATCGATATCCCTGTTGTTTCTTAATATCTTTTGACTCTTTTGCACATATCGCGACTGGGAAATTTTACTGTTTTGCGTTGTTTCTTGCTCGTTTATCATGATATGGGTGCGTTTACCTGCCGAGCGACTTAGCTCGGCAATTAAAGGGGCCTCTGGTAGATTTTTCCAATATTTTTTAGGCATTTCGCTCTGCATAGCTTTTAGTTTTAACCGCGCAGGGTTAAATATATTGGCATAATAAACTTTCCATAATTCCTCTAGTTTATCGACTGTATCTGACGGTTTACTCACACCCTGTGTATAAGTGAGATTTTTCGTATCCCAGTGAGCACAGGTATCGGGAGTAAGAATTGACCAATGCATATTGTAAAAACGCTTAACAAAAAATGGCGTGACTAGTGGCAAGATATAATGCTGCGGTTCAAACCATGATAGGTAATACTCTACATTTCCATCGTGGTCGCTTTCGTCGAAAATATTGATCTGACGAAACCGCACAAATGCTTCCATTTTATGTTTATCGCGACCAATAGATTTTCGCATGGTGAATAATGCCGACACTTGCGGATCAACTTTATGGTTGAGCAGATATTTATCCTCAAACACCAAGCGCCATGCAATACTGTAGAGTAACGACCAACGAGTATCGTCGCGATAACAAGCTACTTGCTGTGCAATGGACAAAAACTGACGGGGTATTTTAGGGTTTTCGCAAACAACAGGCTGCATTAATAGCTGCTGATCACTATCACCAACCAGTAATGTTTGTTGCGACCTAGGCTGGCACCATGTCACCTTTTCGGGTGAAATTTTTCTCTTTAACAGCTCACGAGAATGACTACGCCATTGCTCAAAACCATCCACTTCTATTACTACCATAACATAGATTACTCACTGTATAGTTTTAGACACCTCTAATTAAAACAATGCAATTTGTGGGGAATCACCCTTCATAAAATGGTTTTTTAAGTTTTCCATTTCCAAAGACTTGGGTGGCGGTGAGTAGTCCATAGTCTCAACAAAAAGAGCGAGCTTTTTGACAGATAATCCACATTTGGATAAATCACTGTAACGCAAACGTTTGAACCGGCGAGACTGAATAATACGATTGGCCCCAATCGTACCAATGCCTGGTACTCGCAATAACATCTCTAACGGTGCACGATTAATATCGACTGGAAATACATGCCGATTTTCTAGTGCCCAAGCTAATTTGGGATCAACATCTAAATCTAACATGCCTGAGTGGCGTGTATTAGGGCTGCTAATTTCATCCACAGAAAACCCGTAAAAACGAATCAGCCAATCCGCCTGATAAAGGCGATGCTCACGCAATAGTGGAGGCGCCTGTAATGGTAAGGTTTGACTGGAATCGGGAATAGGACTGAACGCAGAATAATAGACTCGCCGCATTTGATACTTTCCGTATAAATGGTTAGCGAGTGTTAATATTTTATTATCAGTAGAAGCATCGGCCCCAACAATCATCTGTGTGCTTTGTCCGGCAGGTGAATAAACTATTTTTTGCTGATGCGTTTTTTTGGCCTTGGGGATTGATTTGGCCTTTTTTTGTTGTTGGTGGCTTTCTTTGGATTCGTCGATATGCTCTTTAAGGGTTCCCATGGAACGATGAATCGTCACAGGGTTTTTTTCTGGTGCGTATAAGGCTAACGACTGCTTAGAGGGCAGCTCGATATTAATACTAAGGCGATCTGCATATAGGCCTGCCTGATGTAATAACTCGGAACTCGCATCCGGAATAGTTTTAAGGTGAATATACCCCCGAAAATGATGAACCTCTCTTAGCGTACGTGCAATATCGACCAGCTTTTCCATGGTGTAATCTGAAGAACGGATAATACCTGAGCTTAAAAATAGGCCTTCGATGTAATTTCTTTTATAAAAATCTAGTGTTAGTTTTACGACTTCATCGACGGTAAAACGGGCTCGCTCTATCTGGCTAGAGGCACGGTTAACACAATAGCTACAATCGTAAATGCAAAAGTTAGTCAGTAGTATTTTTAATAAAGAGATACATCGACCATCTGGCGCATAACTATGGCAAATGCCCATACCCGATGAAGTGGACCCCACACCCTTGCCTGTCCTAGAATCGCGCTTAATCGATCCACTACTCGCACAGGATGCATCATATTTGGCAGCATCGGCCAAAATGGCTAATTTATTCTGCAAATTCACGAAAAAACCCCACCATTAAATACTGTATATTATTACAGTATTTAATGGTGGGGTAAAGGGGCATTATTCCAACAGGTCAGCGGTATCTTTATGCGTGTGCATTAGCTGTTCTAGACTCAACGACTTATTCGAAGGAACATAAGACATACGCCATAGTTTTCCATTGCAATGGTTGTAGTTTTCGCAAGAATTTGTACACCCTCTGCAAGGTAAGCGCTTGCCTGCTTCTTGTTCGTTAGTCGACCTATTTTGGTTACTCATTATTTCCCCCATTATTGTATTTCTTGTTTTATGATCAAGCTGATCACATCATTGCGGCCAGTCTGCCGCATCAACGCTGTCGAGCATGTGGCTTGGTTCTCCCGCTGCCCATTGGTTGATAAATGTTTTATCCGGATCGTATAGTTGCGTTTGTTTATCGATGTTAAAGTGCCTTTTGCCTCTGGGGTCCATACCCACCCCTGCTAAATATTGCCAATTTCCCCAGTTAGAGGCGACATCATAGTCCGTCAGCTGTTGTTCAAAGTAAGCAGCGCCATAACGCCAATCGAGATTCAATTCGTTAACTAGGCAACTTGCCACAATTTGCCGACCTCGATTCGACATATAACCGGTTGCATTAA
Organism: Candidatus Endobugula sp.; assembly: GCA_020628895.1. Classification (GTDB taxonomy): domain Bacteria; phylum Pseudomonadota; class Gammaproteobacteria; order Pseudomonadales; family Cellvibrionaceae; genus Endobugula. Next base: position 26,188 of record JAHDEM010000025.1, on the reverse strand, counting down.
GTTGCTTCATACATGCGTTTACTAAAGGGTAAGGGGTATTGCCATTACACCAGCGTTGGAAACGTTCGGAATAGAAACTGGTGAGTGGTTTTTTACGTTTAATACCACCAAAAAGAAACAATTGTTTTTGATAGGCATGGGCCACCCATTGAAAGTATTCTCGCCAGAGCAATTCGAAACGGATCCAACCTGTCGATTCATTCGCTAAGACGGTATTTTCATACTCTTGAAGCGCAACTAATATTTGTATAACGGATAGATTGCCATTGGCCAACCAAAACGAAAACTTTGTTGAGTGCTGCCACCCATCTGACGCGTTCCTTGTTTGCTTATAAGTACTTGGCAATTCTGAATTGAAATAATCGTGCAGATGTTGTTTGGCATAAGAGGCTCCTCCTTTTGGAAAGGAGAACGCTATATCACTTAGATTAGGTGTTAACCCATGTTCAATAACGTTATAACTAACATCTTCTGGTGGAGGGGGCAAAGTTTCCACGGCACTAGCCTGCTCTATACCTTTTAAGGGCTCTACTATTTTTCTAAACGCCGAAAAACTACCCGGTAGATCATGCAAATCAAAGGGTAATGAGGATGTGGAAAAAATCGTGTGAGTAGCACTTTCTTCGAAATGAAGACCAGGATATTTTTGCTGCAATACATTCCACTGTTGATTCTCATAGTAGCCTGCATTCTGACTACGAAAAATGGCTCCAACATGGTGTTGTTTAATCAGATTTTCTATAGCAATTACTGGTGTTTGATACTCTACAAGTAAACGCTGCCCGAACGGCTTAAGAGATTGATCTAACTCAATTAAGGAGTTGTATAAAAAACGGCATCGATGCTCTCCCATGGATTTTAAGCCATAGCGATTAGGGACAAACCAAGCGGGATCAACGATGTACACACAGATGAGTTGTTTCACCTGCGCTGAGGCGCGTATTAAAGCTAAGTTGTCATCAATACGCAGGTCATTGGTCATCCAATATAAACCGACATTATGTAATTGTGACACTTATCTTTCCTCTCTATAGCCAATTTACACATGCACTTATGCATCTAATTGCTATTTTATATACGTAAATATCTATAAAACCATTCACTATTTTTATAGGTCCCGAATTGAGCGAAAAAGTGAATATTAAAAAAACCCTTCGGGTGTTTAACACCATCATTACTCAAGGTAAGAATAAAGAGGGTAAACACTTCCTCAATGGGCTTACAGCTTACACAGACTTCGATGGCTATACTGTGACCATCTGTAATGACTATGTGCAGCTCAGTATTTTGTTCCATAATAAGATCGTTTTTAACTATCTAAATAACAGAGAAAAACTATTATTTTTAGAAAAAATTGATCTTATGGATAGGAAACACAGCTAAGGCTGAGAAGAATAATAGCTCGCTAGCGCGTCGATATCGGCATCACTAAGAGCAGTGGCCTGTGAAGCCATTACCGCCGATAAACCACCTTTTCTATCACCAGAACGATACGCTTTTAATGCACTCACCAAGTAGTCCTTATTCTGTCCGTTTAATTTGGGATAATTAGCAGCTAGTGGTGCAGCACCACCAGCGCCATGACAAGCTCGGCAAGTCACTTCTTTTGCAGGGGGTTGATCCTGCGCGTAAAGTGCTCCGGAACTGACTAGTGTTAGAAACACAATGGGAAAAATTTTCATTATCAAACCTCTATTTATATGACCATCTAAGTTGTACAAACTATCTAAGCTTCCTTATCCATTTGCCAAACACAAACAGACCCGTGACTTAATTCATCAGAACACTTTACGTGTACTTTCGGCTTATCAGCATGTTTGAATACACTAATAGTGATAAATACACCTGCTACCACTAGTACGTGGGCTAACCATAGAATATGAAAGTAAAATATCGACAAAAAAGATAAGGAAAAAATCATGCTCCACATCCAAGCGAGCACCTGCATAAAATAATGTTGCGACGCCATATCTAAATGACGAAGTGGGTTGAAGCGATTATCCATAATCATATTCCAGCTATTGGTAATAAATGATCTCATGGGACTATCCTCAATCTGGCCTCGGTCTGGCCTTACTCAATGAATAACTGACAAGAAGCACTGGTAAAATACCAACACCTAACTTATACATTCAGGATAATTTACGCCTAAACCAGTTGATGGTTTACTTTCGTATAACAAAAATATGAACAGAACTTAGTCATAAAGTAGGTCATGTGAGAGATGGGTGTACAAAAAAACCAAAGTCAACCTGTAGGGTTAATGAGCATTGGTACTGTAGAGAGGATGACGGGGATAAATGCCAATACACTTCGAATGTGGGAACGCCGTTACGGCTTAGGACCATCTAGTCGTAGCCAAGGAGGGCAACGCGAGTATAGTATGACGGATGTTGATCATCTACGGTTACTGAAAAAACTCATAAACCATGGAATGCGCATTGGCGATATTGCCAAGTTACCAACGAAAACCTTGAGCAGTTTGTTAGTAGATATGGGGGATAATACCCCCCATGAAACTTCTGTTACTCATACCCTAAAAACACACGTTATTGGTACAGAATTAACTCATCATTTTATGATGCATCATAAACGCTACCCGTATTTGGCGATCGAGTGCTCAGACACCAACGCTATTGAACAGTGGTTACACCAGCCAGCTCTAGAAAATACCGATTTATTAATCATACAGCTAGAATCGTTAAACCAAAAACATATGCAGCCACTGCTGAATATTAGCCAACAAAAGATACATATTATTGTTTTATATTGGTATTGCCAAAAAACATTAGTTGAGGAATTAGAAAAACAGGGGATCACCGTATTATCAGGGAGTATTAAAACGGTTAACTTGGATGAAACAATTAAAAAAGTACTTCGTCTACAAACGCATTTATCCGATCTCGATAGGGACAATAAAGCATTTGATGTAGCACTTCCTACCAGCCGCCCTAAACACTTCAGTGAAGAAGCATTAATCGAGGCCGAGGCTTTATCGACCACACTAAATTGTGAATGCCCACCACACCTGACTGACTTAATTAGACGACTCAATGCCTTTGAGGCTTATAGCAAAACCTGTGGAGCAGAAAATTGGAGGCAAGCCGCCATACATGCTTGTATTTATTCGTACACGAACCAAGCCAGACACCTACTGGAAAAAGCCTTACAAGCGGTATTGGATGAATAGATTAAATATGGTCATACTTTTTAAACAAGCATCACTTAAGTTATCTTGGGCGAGAGGTATTGTGTTATGCGTCACTTTCGTATTGGCTGGTTGTTATTCAGAAGAAACTACAGAAGATATCTTCGATAACTATCTTTATCGTTTGTCTAATAGTTTAGAAGTAGATCGCTTTAAAAATCTTCCGGAAAAATCGCTTAATTGGTACCCCAATAAATCGATATTGTTATACGACATTCCTGATGCAGATATTAATATCATGCAGTTTTTTCAGCTATCCACTTGCGACCTACAGCGGTTAATCGGTGAACGAAACAGCAGCTTAGGAAAACTGATGACAGGCTATCATTCCTTATTGTACGAGGAGCAATTTTTAGCCCTCGCGAAACGTTGCCAAGCTATCCTAGAGGACAGCTCTCCCCTACAAGAAATATTACAAACCGCTATAAAGCATAAAGAAACCTATCAAGGGCAGATACGTTGGAATGCGATTTTTGCCACTGAAGAGATGAGTTTTTTGTTTTCCTTAGGGACACAGCCACTCAATGGTGAATCATTATCTAACGCCCCTACCGAATTAATTAGTGCATTAGAATATTTAAACAGCTGGTTAAGCAAACCAAGTATGGACAAAACTGCTCTCGCATTACAATACGAGACACTAGCAAAACGAAAATATATTGGAGAGCTTAGGTTAACTATGGCAACAGCCATTAAAACATTAAATCACGCCGACAAACTGATTGAACAACGATTATCTAAAAAACCACTGTGCTATCAACAAACCCCTAACTCACAATTTGCAATAGTGGAGCAGGTATTTAAAAAATATTATATTGGGCAGGTACAACCGATTTTATCAAAGCTATATCAACAAACGCAGAAAACCCTACTATTAATTGATAAGCTCCAAGCAGCACTGCCAGCAAAAAGTGAATTTACTACTTTTTGGGATCATGTTTATACATCAGAAAATAGTGAATGGAAGAGATTCGAACATGCCATCACAGAGCATACCCAGCATTGGCAACAATTACTTTCACAATGCGGACGCCTGCCTACGTAAAATAGACTATTTAAAGGTGATGAATATTATCTAAACACCATTGAGCACGAGCCAGTATTTGTTGTTTAACATCATCATCTTGCTTATCCCAATTTCGATAAATCATACCAATCCGTGGATTTTTGGCGAATCGTTCCCGATGCTCGTTCATAAAATGCCAATAAAGACTATTAAAAGGGCAAGCATTTTCTGATATTTTTTCCTTGATATTGTAATGGCAACCTTTACAGTAATCGCTCATTTTATTGATATAGTTACCGCCAGCACAGTATGGTTTAGTAGCAACAAAACCACCATCAGCAAATTGGCTCATACCACGGGTATTTGGCATCTCAACCCATTCGATGGCATCGATATAAATGCCTAAATACCATGCATCTACTTGCTGAGGATCAATGCCTGTTAATAAGCAGAAATTACCCGTAATCATCAAACGTTGAATATGGTGTGCATAGGCATAATGCAGCGATTGACCAATAGCATGCTTCATACAAGCCATCTTAGTATTTGCATCCCAAAAATATTCAGGCAGATCACGTTCAGCATTGAGTGTATTTAATTGGCGATAGCTGGGCATATTGATCCAGTAAATACCGCGTATATATTCTCTCCAACCGAGTATTTGCCGAACAAAACCTTCGATTTGTGGCAATGTAATTTCACCGCAAGAAGCTTTGTAAGTATTAATGGCGGTATCGATCACCTCTTGTGGATGAAGCATTTTACAATTTAAGGCGAACGAAAGACGGGAATGGTATAACGTCCACTGATGAGTATGATTACCTGTCATCGCATCCTGAAAAACACCAAAGAGAGGCAAACAATTTTGACAAAAATGCTCAAGCAATTGTAATGATTGTGTGCGGGAGATAGGCCAGAGCAAAAGATCCTCGCAAAAACCAAAGTGTTCAACATTATGGTTTTTGATACGGTGTAGATATGGACTAACATCATTACCGAAAACTAACGGCTGAGGAATAAAAGGTAAATCGGCCGGCTTTAACTTATTGCGATTATGCTCATCATAATTCCATTGGCCTCCCTCCGGTTTACTCCCATTCATTAGCACATTAAAACGCTGACGCATCTTACGATAAAACATTTCCATACGATTATGTTGATTAGGTTTTACATAATTGGGAATATCACGATAAGGCAAGAGAAAGTGCTCTGTATCTACTGAGCTTACTGTCGCACAATTGGGCAGTTTCATCTCATCCAGTTGTTTTAATAAGCGATACTCATCAGGTCGTTGATATTCAAATGCATCCACTGAAAATCTTTTTATTAATGAGGGTAATAGGCTGTCTAACCCATTAAATTGATGAGTATCATCAAGCGTGAGATACAAAACGTGGTGGCCGTTATTTTCTAGCTCATTAGCAAAGTTCTCCATTGCAGCAAAAAACGCACATAACTTTTGTAGATGATGTTTAACATATGACACTTCTTGCTTAAGCTCTGCAACGACATAGAGTACATCTTTGTCTACCTTTTGATACCAGCTGTGGTGAATATTTAATTGGTCACCAAAAATAAAGCGTAGGGTTTTATAATTTTTATTTAGATTCATGATTTCTCTGATTTGCGCAACGTTTAGAACAATACTTCACATTTTCCCAATCTTTCTGCCACTTTTTTCTCCAGTTAAAAGAACGTCGACACACGGGACAAGTTTTACTGGGAAGTGTTAATTTCTTATGCACCATTTTATATGTTTCCTACCACTGCCCTAAAATTAACCTGCCTCTATGTACGTTATAGATTGAGCAACAGTTCTAATATTGGAGACCGTTCACAATAATTGAATGGACTAAGTATAAGAAATCACAAAAACATAGACCGTTAATAGCGGATGTTATAACATAACATTTATTGTTAATCGGAGAACACTATGAAACCTTTCGCTTCCCCTATTTTGGTCAGTTTATTAGCAGCATTACCACTAGCTGTTAGCGCAGAAAAACCCCACGTACACGGCAATGCAATATTATCTATTGCTATCCAAGGCCAAGATGTGGTGATTGAGTTAGACTCACCTTCAGATAATATTTTAGGGTTTGAACACGAGCCATCGACCAAGGCACAGAAGCAGACATTAGAAAGCAGCCTAGCATTACTAAACAACTATCAAAACCTACTCACTTTTAATGCGGGTTCATGCCAACAGGTCGAGGCCAAGATAGATTCTCCATTTGAGCTTGATGAGCATCACGGAGAACATGATCATCATGGGCACGAGGAACATGCTGGGCACGATGATCATCACCAACATGAAGAACATGGACACGACCACCATGAGGAGCATGCGAAGCACGATGACCACCACGATCACGAAGAGCACGACAAACACGCTGGGCATGACGATCATGATCATCATAGTGAGCACGGTGAGCACAAAGAGACGCATTCAGACTTTCATGCTCAGTACACACTCAAGTGTGAAAACACAACGGCAATGAGTAGCGCTGATATTACTGCATTTAAGACATTTAAGCGCTTAGAAAATGTACAGGTCAATTGGTTAACTGCTGATAAGCAAGGGGCTCAAAAAACGACAGGCTCTCAAACTAAAGTGGTGTTTAAGTAGCTCTCTGAAGAAATAGCTAGGGAAGGTTATTTTTCATATTCTTGATAGATTTCGATATTCTCGGCATTCATAGAATAAGCAGACACCGCTAAGTCATTTTCGACCAGCTCGGTTAATAGTTCGCCCTCAATCCAAAAAGGGTCATAGAGCGCATCCACGGTTAGACCTTGAGGATATTTAACGTAAATAATCTGATTCGGCGGTGGTGGTGGAACGTGGATACAGGCACCAAAATACGGAACCAGAAAAAACTCAGTGATAACCTGATTATCGCCATATTCCACAGGCACAACAAAACCCGGAAGGCGGATTTTTTGATTGCCTAATTCATCATTAATTTTTGTCGACTTCAGCGCTGCGTAGTAAGTTTGTTCTTCAGGCGTTAAGGGTTTAACACTAGCGTCTATCGCCTGCTCCACGGCATCAGCAAAGGGATCATCAGGAATAAAATCGAGAGCTGAACCATCGGGAATAGCCAGTAAAGACTCCGGTGGATTGAGCAAAACTTCTAAATCCTGTTCGGGGATCAAATCCACCCAATCGATAGACTTGAACGGCGTTGCTGATACAAACGAACTAAAGGAAAGGCAACAGAAAGAAAATATAAGGCCAAATAGAGTGGCTACAAGAGACTCTGATCGACGAGAGGCTATATTTCGTTGCATAATCATTCCTAACACAGTAGATACTTATTTATTTTATGAACCATCATAACACTATCACCATAAGCAACTTACTCTACTCGTGGAGCGGAGCTGCTGGTCAAAAACAAGCAAACCCTATTGTTGATATCCCTCACTGGACCATAGACACGGGTTCGAGCGTATTTCTATATGGTCGATCAGGTTCAGGAAAATCCACCCTTCTTAATATAATAGCAGGCATTTTACTGCCACAAAATGGGTTTATAGAGATTGCCGGACAAAAAATTAACCATTTAAGCCAACGGCAACGAGACCGATTTCGCGCGCAGCATATGGGCGTTATTTTCCAGCAATTTAACTTAATCCCCTATCTGTCGGTACAAGACAATATAGAGCTAAGTGCTTATTTTTCCAAGAAATATCAGCGCGAGATTAACCATCAAGAAGCACTATTACAACTGATAGAACAGCTCGATTTACCCGTTGATATATTGCTAAAAAAAGCCACCCAGCTCAGTGTAGGACAACAACAACGCGTTGCAGTTGCACGGGCGCTTTATCATCAACCTCAGTTAATTATTGCCGACGAGCCTTCGTCAGCTTTGGATGCTGAAACACGGGATCAGTTTATTGAATTACTGTTAACACAATGTGCACGCAACAATAGCACGGTGATTTTTGTGAGCCACGACAAATCACTGGCCTCCCACTTTGATCAACATGTTGATTTAACTCAGATTAACCGAGGCCAGTAATCATGTTACTACGCATTGCTCTTAGCAGCCTACTTAACCGCAAAACCACTGTGCTGCTTACCGCCTTCTCTATTGCCATTAGTGTTAGTATTGTGCTGGCTGTTGAACATATTCGTCATGAAATGAAAAACAGCTTCACCCATACGCTCTCAGGAACCGACCTAGTAGTTGGCGCCCGCGCAGGAAGAATTAACCTATTGCTTTACTCCGTTTTCCGCATTGGTAATGCCACGAATAATATTAGCTGGCAAAGTTATCAGAAAATCGCTCGGCAAAAAGGCGTTAAATGGACCATCCCTATCTCACTGGGCGACTCACACAGGGGCTATCGTGTTGTTGGCACTAACCAAGACTACTTTACCTTTTACGGTTTTGGCCAAAAACAATCACTTGAGCTATCTCAGGGAACGGTGTTTAAAGAGGTATACGATGTTGTATTAGGGGCTGAGGTGGCCAAAAAGCTACAATATGAGCTGGGACAGAAGATTATTTTATCCCACGGTATTGGAAGTACAAGCCTGAATGATCACGACGATAAGCCCTTTACAGTGGTTGGCATACTTAAGCGCACGGGTACACCCGTTGACCATTCGCTCCATGTTCCCTTAGAAGGTATAGAAGCGATTCATATCGACTGGAGAAATGGCGCTCCGATTAAAGGCTTAAGCATCGATGCCCAAACAGCGTTAACCAAGAATTTACAACCAAAATCGATTACCGCATTTTTGTTGGGTCTAGATAACAGAATCTTAACGTTCCGCCTACAGAGACAAATTAACCAATATCGTGGTGAGCCTTTACAAGCCATTCTACCCGGAATTGCCTTGAGCGAACTCTGGCAGTCCATGAATATGGTTGAGAAAACCCTCGCCTTTATAGCCGCATTAGTAGTAAGCGCTGCCTTACTTGGCATGACAACCATGATATTAGCCACACTAAAACAACGACAACGTGAGTTTGCTGTTCTGCGAGCAACGGGGGCATCGGCGTGGTTTATTGTTGCACTGATTGAGCTAGAAACTATCACCATCGCGGCCATTGGAACCGTCGTTGGAATCTCCTTTCTATGGGGCTCGATACTCATCGCTCAACCTTGGATCAGCGAGTACTATGGTGTCTACCTCAACCACAATATTCTCACCCCCAATACAGGATTATACGCATTCGCTGTGATCGGCATTTCAGCAATACTGGCCATAATCCCAGCCACGCTGGTGTACAAACAGTCACTAGCTCAAGGGTTAACGGTGAAGGAGTAATTTAATAAAGTAATAACAAATTGTAGTTACAATTTGTTATTATGTGGAACAAAGGAGATATTCAAATGGATTTTGAATGGGATGAAGGGAAAAATAGAAGCAACATACGTAAACACGGCATTAGCTTTGAAACAGCACTAACAATATTTAACCACCCAATATTTAGTTTGCTGGATACACGGAATATCTACGATGAAGATCGCTTTATTACGATCGGAGTAGCATCTAACAACGTTGTTATAGTGGTGGTACATAGTTACCGAGAAGAGAGCATACGTTTAATATCTGCACGTCCTGCATCAAGAAAAGAGAGGAAGATCTATTATGAAAAAGTATGATAAGGAGCTAAGTCCTAAACAGCTTGCGGAATTAGATGATAAAAACATTGATTTTAGCGATATTTCCGAGCTTGACGATGCATTTTGGCAAAAAGCCGAATTAGTAGAACCCGATAAAACAGAGCAAGTCACTTTACGCATTAAAGGCTCTGTTTTGCGTTATTTTAAAGCTTCAGGCAAAGGCTACCAAACACGAATCAATCAGGTATTAGAAAGCTATATCCGATCACATCCCCATTAAGTCATCAGATTATCTAACGGCGCTCTCCTAACACTAGCGCCATAGCAGCATAAGCTCTATAATCGCCTCCTTTTTGATCAATCTTCTCGCAAAAGCATTTTTACTAAAAGTATTGTTAATATATGTCTCAAGATTTAGTGGCTCCATCCACAGCGCAAAACACCGAACATTCTGAGGGAAAACCGCAGAAAAAGCTCTACATTACTACTCATGGTTGCCAGATGAATGAGTATGACTCGTCGCGCATGAAAGACCTTCTCGGTGAAAGCCACGATATGGTTGAAACAGATGATCCTAATGAAGCAGACGTACTGTTAGTGAACACTTGCTCTATTCGTGAAAAGGCACAGGAAAAGCTATTCCATCAGCTGGGCCGTTGGAAACGTTTAAAAGACCAAAACCCGGATGTGGTCATTGGCGTAGGTGGTTGTGTAGCTAGTCAAGAGGGCGGCGCTATTGCCAAACGCGCGCCATTTGTTGATTTAGTCTTTGGCCCACAAACCTTACACCGCCTACCAGAAATGATCGAAACACCCCGCAAAGACGGTGCCGTGGTGGTTGATATCAGTTTTCCTGAGATTGAGAAATTCGATAAATTACCCGAACCTGTAGCAGATGGGGTATCTGCCTTCGTATCAATTATGGAAGGCTGCTCTAAGTACTGCACCTTTTGTGTTGTACCTTACACTCGAGGCGAGGAAGTCAGCCGCCCACCTGGTGACGTACTTGTCGAGGTAGCACAATTAGCACAACAAGGTGTGCGCGAAATTAATTTACTCGGACAAAACGTTAACGCCTACCGTGGTGAAAACGAAGAAGGTCATATCGTCGACCTTGCTGAACTGATTGGATATGTAGCCAATATTGATGGTATAGATCGTATTCGCTATACCACTTCTCACCCTGTGGAGTTCTCGGAAAGTCTTATTCAGGCTTACAACGATATTCCAGAGTTAGTGAGCCATATTCATTTACCCGTGCAAAGTGGTTCCGACCGTATATTAATGGCAATGAAACGTGGCCATACGGTATTAGAGTACAAGTCAAAGCTGCGTGCATTAAAACGCATCCGTCCTAACATTAGTTTTTCTTCTGATTTTATTGTCGGCTTTCCCGGCGAAACGGAAAAAGACTTTGAAAACACCATGAACCTGATACAGGACATGCATTTTGATATGTCATTCAGCTTTGTGTATAGCGCTCGTCCTGGTACGCCGGCAGCAGACCTAAAAGACGATACGCCAGAAGATTTGAAAAAACAACGGCTTAAGATACTTCAAGATCGCATTAACCAACAGTCATTTGATATCAGCCGAAAAATGGTTGGTAATGTTGAACGAGTATTAGTCAGTGGTTATTCGAAAAAAGATCCTGGACAGCTGTCTGGCCGAACAGAAAATAACCGCGTAGTAAACTTCCGTTGCGATAATGCCCAGCTTATCGGTCATTTTGTCGATATCGAGATTCAAGAAGCTTTACCCAATTCGCTACGTGGCACCATGGTAGGCAATGAATTAGACGGTACTCTTAATTGAGTATATTGACCTAAACACTGTATTTTAAGGCCGCAGCGTCACAATACAAATCTAACATACAAGGGCTATTGCAAGTTATCGCAATATCAATAGCCCAAACAATCCACACGGAGATACAACCCCTTTTGTCGAACTCTCAACTGTCAAAGCAAACTCAAAGTGATAGCCACGTAAAAATGAATAAAAAGACTATCACTCTAGAAAACACCTCAACTCAAGAACTTGCCGCTCTGTGCGGTCAGTTTGATTCACATATACAGCAGATCGAGCAACGCCTATCTGTTCGCATGTTACATAGAGGTGAAAAATTCTCTATCGAAGGTAAAAATGAAGCGATTAGCACCACTGCTTGTATTATTGATAGCCTGATTACCGATATTCGAGCGGGGATTGATATCACTCCAGATCACGTTCATTTGACAATACAACAGTTTCAGGCTCAAGTGGGCGATACAAGCGATTCACCTTTTGATGCAGAAGGCACCGATCATGCAGCCAATTCTCATTTAGAGGATGACAAGCTAACCACTATTCGGACCAAAAAAGCGTCCATTAAACCCCGTGGTCGTAATCAACAGTCTTATGTACGGGCAGTGCTGACCAATGATATTAACTTCGGTGTAGGCCCAGCCGGAACCGGTAAAACCTATCTAGCCGTTGCCTGTGCGGTCCAAGCGCTGCTCAACGATGAAGTAGAACGCATATTACTGGTCCGCCCTGCTGTGGAGGCTGGGGAAAAGCTCGGCTTTTTACCCGGTGACTTATCCCAGAAAGTGGACCCTTATTTACGACCATTATTTGATGCGCTCTATGAAATGATGGGGTTTGAAATTGTCGATAAACTCATAGAACGCAACATTATCGAGGTCGCTCCATTAGCCTATATGCGCGGGCGCACTTTGAATAATGCCTTTATTATTCTTGATGAGAGCCAAAATACCACGCGCGAACAAATGAAAATGTTCTTAACGCGTATCGGTTTTGGCTCAACCGCGGTGATTAACGGCGACCCCAGCCAAATTGACTTACCAAGAGGGCAACAATCGGGTCTCAAGCACGCCAGCGCAGTACTCGAGAAGGTAAAAGGTATTAGCTTCACTTACTTTACTTCCAAAGATGTGGTGCGACACCCGCTAGTACAACGCATTGTTGATGCCTACGATGCCTTTAATGAAGACTCAGCAAAATAACTAATTGCCTATGCCCGCCACTGCAGATATAGAAATTAACTCAGCATCAGCGAATATTCCTGAAAAACGATTTTTCATTGAGTGGATTAATGCTGCAGTTAGTACACACAAACCTGATGCTGAGGTGAGTATCTGCATCGTCGATGAAGAAGAGAGCCAAAGCTTTAATCGTGAGTATCGTCATAAAGATAAACCCACTAATGTCCTATCATTTCCTGCCGAAATTCCCGATTTTATTGAAACACCCCTCATTGGCGATCTTATTATCTGCGCTCCCGTTGTAGAGAAAGAAGCCATAGAACAAAACAAAACGCTCACATCCCACTGGGCCCATATGGTGGTTCATGGCACTTTACACTTATTGGGCTATGATCATATCGAGGACGATGAAGCCGAAGCGATGGAAGCCCTAGAAACACAAATTCTACTCGATTTAGGCTACCCAGCACCTTACGAATAAAAAAATTGACTCTATGGGATTTGTTTCATACCATAATCGGCCGTAATAACGAAAAGCACATTCAATGAACGAAGAACCTCCAAGTAGTCATCAGGATAAATCCTGGCTAGACAAACTATTACACGCTTTCTCGGGCGAACCCCAATCTCAAGAAGAACTGCTCGATATTATTAAGGATGCCGCAGATAACAAACTGCTGGATCAAGAAGCTCTAGAAATTATCCAAGGAGCATTAGAAGTATCAGGGCAACAGGTACGGGAAATTATGATTCCACGTACCCAGATGATCACCATTAACATCGACGATCCCACCGAAGAATTCTTAAGCAAAGTCATCGAATCCGGACACTCGCGATTCCCTGTCGTTGGCGAAAATGTCGATGATATACGAGGTATTTTACTCGCCAAAGACCTATTACCTTTAGTCCTAAAAGGTCACGATGGATTCGAGCTAGAGTCTATTATTCGTCAGGCTAACATTATCCCTGAGAGCAAACGCTTAAATGTATTACTACGGGAATTCCGAGAAAATCGTTACCATATGGCATTAGTGATAGACGAATACGGTGGTATTTCTGGCTTAATCACTATCGAGGACATTCTTGAAGAGATTGTTGGTGAAATTAGTGACGAAACCGATGATGATAATAACGACGCATTTATCCGCAAAGTATCCGATAATGACTTTATTATTAAGGCCTTAACACCTATTGAAGAATTTAATGAAACCTTTAACACTCAGTTAGAAGATGAAGAATTCGATACGATTGGCGGTCTATTAATGAAAGACTTTGGGCATCTACCACAACGTAACGAAACAGCCACCATTAACGGTTTTAAATTTCGTGTGCTTTATTCAGATAGTCGTCAGGTGCATTTATTAAGGTTATCGATTATCGAATCTAAAGATAGTGATTAACCTTCTATGACCTTAAAAACATAACATCGTATTCGCAATAATTTTCATCATCATTTAGACAGAGCTAAATTTTATGCCGTTATTATTGCGCCGATTTTTGTTATCACTTCACGATAAGATCAATAACGTCATTACTTACAAGCCTTGGCTGAGTGCACTGATTTGCGGTGCCCTATCGCCCCTAGGATTTGCTCCTTTTGATGTTTGGTTATTAAGCCTTGTCACTATAGCTATCTTCGCCAAAGCTATCATTTCTTGCCATAGTGGCAAATCATTTTTTTATACGGCCATGGCATTTGCGATTGGCTACTATGGAATTGGTGTTTCGTGGATTTTTATTAGCATCCACTATTTTGGTTCTGCACACTTTTTATTGGCAGGTTTACTCACTGGCATCTTTATCCTTTTCGTTGCTGGTGTTTTTGCACTTCCGTTTTACAGTCTTATCTGGATTAAACCATCACTGCGGTTACTCATTGGGGTTCCTGCCATATGGGTACTGAGCGAATGGATACGCACATGGATTTTCACAGGTTTTCCTTGGTTATTAATGGGTTATACCCATACGGATACATGGTTATCTGGCTGGGCTCCTATTGGCGGTGTATTATTAATGAGCCTGTGGAGCCTATTATCAAGCTGCGTATTATCCTCGTTTATCAACACACCTTATTCTCTAAAACAAACTTCAGCACTAATTAGCGGTATTATGCTGTTATGGTTTGGTGGCTACGGTTTGCAACAAATAGCATGGACACAACCTGCAGATATAACGAGCAACAACTCATCAAGTAATGCAATTACTGTTGGTTTAGTACAACCCAATATCCCACAAGATTTACGCTGGACACCCGAGTACCAGAGCATCATTAAAGAGCGCCTATTATTATTGAGTGAACCATTATGGGAAAACGATTGGATTATATGGCCTGAAGGTGTCATCCCCAATGTTTACCATCGATCCACCGACTTTATTAACGAAACTAAAGCCTTAGCAGAAGAACATAATACGACTGTTATTACTGGCGTTCTGTACGATGAACAACCGGGCTTATCCGAGGAAACTCAAGTATCTTCTAATAGGACAAATAATAGGACAAAATACTACAACAGTATTATTGGTATTGGTAATAGTGAGGGTATTTACCATAAAAGGCGCCTCGTTCCTTTTGGCGAATATGTTCCTTTAGAGAATTGGATCAGAGGATTAATCGACTTTTTCGATCTTCCTTTTTCAGTTATTTCGTCTGGACCCAGCCAACAAAATAATTTACGCATAGGACAATACACCTTAGCCAACGCGATTTGCTACGAAATTGCTTATCCTGCTTTAGTGGCCAAACAAGCTGTTGACGCGAATGTATTACTTACAGTGAGCAATGATGCATGGTTTGGGGAATCTATTGGACCCATTCAGCACTTTCAAATGGTGCGCATGAGAGCACTTGAAGTAGGCAGATATATTATTAGAGGCACCAACAACGGTATTAGCGCCATCATTGACCCACAGGGGAATATAACC
Organism: Candidatus Endobugula sp.; assembly: GCA_020628895.1. Classification (GTDB taxonomy): domain Bacteria; phylum Pseudomonadota; class Gammaproteobacteria; order Pseudomonadales; family Cellvibrionaceae; genus Endobugula. The sequence continues at coordinate 10,482 of JAHDEM010000025.1, read as the reverse complement.
GTTGCCAGCGAGCAATTTGTGATGACAAAAGCCCAAGGTCACGTCATCCCTATGACAGGAACAACGCCTTATATGATGTGGCAAAATTATTTAATACTGGCAATACTCGTATTACTTTTTGTGTTTGGTGTTAACCTCAAAGCAAACACCAAGACAAGAAAAAACGACTAGCCCGCATCCTGAAATACAGATGAGTTCATCAGCAAAGCAGTTTTAATTTTTTCAATTTTTGATGACGATAACAAATAACGCTGTCCATCCAGTGGCGTACTTCCCACCCAATTAAAACGCCATTGCCACCACTCCTCATGAGTGTCTTTTTTGTTATGGTGCCTGTCAGTGTATTCAATAAGGGAAAAGCCTACATCGTCTTTTGTGTATTGTTTACGCAACTGAAAGGCGATTTGCTCGATATTTTTTGAAACTGTAGAACGATGATGATGCTCATTCGCTTTAACAATCATAACCAAATCGCTATCAATACGAACTGAACAAATATCAACATCGATTTCCATATCTAAACGATTAAGTAATACGATCGTCTCAAAGGGGTAAACCCTGCTGTGTGCTGCTTTTACTTCCAAAACAATTCCTGATGAACCACCGACTTCTACCATCAGATGTTAACTCCTTTGCGTAACATTTTTATGACAACAAATTGAAAAATGGATTAACCTGCGATATACCAAGACTCCAATGCTTGATCTTGCTGATGATGTAGAACATCAATGCCATCATCAACCACGCGCCAATAAACATCCATAATATCGGTAATCATGGTGAACAAGTCATCACTGGGCACCTTTATTTTTGATTTACCAATAATGTCGCGACCCACCTTATCAATCAGCGCATCCACCTTAAATTCATAGGTTCGCAACACTAATAAGGTAGGGATATTCGCTCCCACTTTTTGATGCAACTGTTCGGCAATAGCGATAATTTGCACCTTTTCTGTGTGCACACACTGACAATAATACTTCAGCTTTTTGTCATGCTCTTCAACCGAATGCCCTAAACTCGCCGAATGTGTCGCTAAAGCGCGAACCATACCTAAAAATTCAATCATCTTAGGTAATTGCTGACAGACAAATGTCAAAAGTCCATCAGCATCCATATCTGGCTCAGAGCCAGAGGCTCCAGCCTGAGCAAGCAGCCCTTGCGTACTTAATGGATGCACATCATGCGGCGACGGCACAGTTCGCAAACACCCAGATAGCTTCATAACGAGCTGTAACAATTGTTCAACGAAATGGCTATGAAACTGAAAATTTTCTAACACAGAATCGTCGTGCCAACCTGCACGAATCGTCTCCCATGCCTCATTAATCTTATTTACGTCAAAAATCGTTAATGGATTATGTGATTTTTTAGAAAATGCATGTAATGTATCAATACGACGAGCCATTTGTTTTTGTAGCAGTCGAAAGCGTGGCGCAAATTCCTGATTTCCCGCCAACAGTCCCATACTCAAGCCTCGATGTTTCTGAACATCTCTACACAAATGCATTAGCTGTTTGATCATCACCAACGATACAAGACGCAAATTGTATTCAGCTATTACTAATTGCCCTTGAGAAACACCATTAACATCATCATCGTTTTTTTGGTCCATATATTGGTCATCTATTACAGTACCAGATCCGACAAATGTGCTCTTGCCATAAACACGATCCCCGGCTTGTTGAACATCTTTTTTCATTTCAAAATAATCACTTAACTAATATCAATACCCTACACATACAATCTTCATACCAATATTTATTGAAAACCCATGCATATTTTAAGTGGACACCTGATGAGGTCGATTTTCTCTCTGACAAAGCAATATAAGAGATGTTCACACTTACTGTAGAATATAAAATCAATGAGATAGGCTTGTGACAACTACAGTCCACCTGCCATCTTTTGGTGCAAAAATAACTGGCTACACAAAATACGCCCTATAGGTTACATCGACTTCAAACGATAAAATAGCAATCCCATATATTCGTGTAATGCTCGATAACTAAGACCTAAAGCACCCGCAGAAGGTAACCAATTGCCCCACCAACCTGTCATTGAATGATGGGCAACTAACCCTGTGGGCATAGCTATATGCTCAACTCCCGCTTGCATAAAGGAGTAAGTAGAACGCCGCATATGGTAACCATGAGTGACTAATACAACTTTATTAATAGATTTTTCAATTAATAAATCACGGGTAAATTGAGCATTTTCCCATGTATTTCTACTTCTATCCTCTTGCCATACCGTTGTAACACCTAACTCTTTCTTTAGAAAATCCGCTCCCATGGCCGCTTCGGGTAAACGTTCAAACTCGCGAACATTGCCACCGGATACAATAACTGGTAAATCCCAGCGCTTAGCCAAATACCCTCCATACCGTAGACGCCAAAGTGCACTATGGCTCAAGGTATCATCACCATATTCAGCTGCTTGATAATGCCTTCCTGCTCCTAATACGACAATTGCCTCAACCCCTTGAGGGGGCTCATCAGGCGTATAAGCTTGAAAAGGCGCTTCTAACCAAACATGTAAGAACAAGCCAATCACAGGTGTTGATAGCAACCATAAACTCATCAAGCCAGCTAATAAACTCGCTATAGCAAGGCGACGATACATTCGCCACATTAATAAACCAACAACAATACAAATAATCTGTAGTGCTGGAGGAAGTAAAAGTGTCTTAATTAGGGTTGATAACATCATCGAAGACAATCCATATATTTTCAATATTATTAAATTCGCTCTAGAGGCGTCACAAAAGGCCTATGGGAGCATTTTATAATGCTTTAGCCCTAACATTAACATCACTTAAGCTCTATAATTGCCAATTCACTTTTAACACCCAAGCAATTACCAACGAATATCAAAAATAAGGCATTTAGCACCAATGGAAGAACAATATCATCCGTCAACCGTAGAAAAAATCGCTCAGGAGTATTGGAAAGACAGCCACTGCTTTGAAGTGACTGAAGACCCAGATAAAGAAAAATTCTACTGCCTAGCTATGTTCCCCTATCCCAGCGGAAAATTACATATGGGACATGTTCGTAATTATACCATTACGGATGTTATCTCCCGTTATCAACGCATGCTGGGAAAAAATGTTTTACACCCGATGGGTTGGGATGCTTTTGGATTACCCGCAGAAAATGCTGCTATCCAGAATAATACTGCTCCAGCAAAATGGACTTATAGCAATATTGACTATATGAAGCAGCAGCTTAATTCATTGGGTTTTGGCTTCGACTGGAAAAGAGAACTTGCCACTTGTCAACCTAGCTATTACAAATGGGAACAATGGTTTTTTACCCGCTTATACGAGAAAGGCCTTGTTTATAAAAAGATGGCCACCGTTAACTGGGACCCTATAGACCAGACAGTATTGGCTAATGAACAAGTGGTTGATGGAAAAGGCTGGCGATCTGGCGCAGTGGTTGAAAGAAAAGAGATTCCACAGTGGTTTATTAAGATCACAGATTATGCCGAGGAATTACTATCGTCATTAGACGAGCTTCCCAATTGGCCTGAACAAGTCAAAACGATGCAACGAAATTGGATTGGCAAATCTAAAGGTGTTGAGATCAACTTTGACCTCTCAAATCCCATTGAGGGGATTAAAGGCTTTGATGTATACACGACTCGTCCAGATACATTGATGGGTGTTACGTATGTCAGTATCGCTGCTGAACACCCGATCGCCTTGGCATTAGCAAAAGACAATGCGGAGCTTAGTGAATTTATTAAAGACTGCAAAAAGCAATCTGTATCGGAAGCAGATATGTCTGCTGCCGAGAAACGAGGTATCGATACAGGCCTAACAGCAGTACATCCACTAAGCAATGAACCCGTAGCGATATGGGTCGCCAATTATGTATTAATGGATTATGGCTCTGGTGCAGTAATGGCCGTACCAGCACATGATGAAAGAGATTATGAGTTTGCACAGAAATTTAATCTAGATATTAAGCAAGTTATCAAACCTACCAAACCAGATGATGACTGTGATATCAGCCAAGAGGCTTATACCGAAAAAGGCATTCTTGTTAATTCTGGAGAATTCAACGGTCTAGACTTCCAACAAGCCTTTGATGCCATTGCGCAGAAGCTCAACGCTTTAGGTAAAGGTAAAGTCACCACTAATTTCCGCCTGCGGGATTGGGGGGTTTCTCGTCAGCGTTACTGGGGTACGCCAATACCTATGTTCAATCTACCAGAAGGTGGCGAAATTGCCGTGCCTTTTGAGAAACTACCGGTATTACTCCCTGAAGATGTTGAAATGGACGGTGTGCAATCGCCTATTAAAGCCGATGCCGATTGGCGTAAAGCCACACTCGATGGTAAAGCGGTTGAACACGAAACCGATACTTTCGATACGTTTATGGAATCGTCTTGGTACTACGCACGGTACACCAGCGCTGACTTAGAAAGCGCAATGCTGGATCCAAATAAAGCTAATTATTGGTTGCCTGTAGACCAATATGTGGGCGGTATTGAACACGCTATTCTTCATTTATTGTATGCCCGTTTCTTCCACAAACTCATGCGAGATGAAGGGCTTGTTGAATGCGATGAGCCTTTTAAGAGTTTACTGTGTCAGGGAATGGTGTTGGCCGAAACCTACTTCCGCAAAAACGCGGACGGGAGTACCGATTGGTTTAATCCAAGCGATGTGACATTAGAAAAAGACGATAAAGGCAAGCCAATCAAAGCAACGCTTACTGCTACCGGTGAAATCGTAGAAATTGGTGGCACCACTAAAATGTCCAAGTCAAAGAATAACGGCGTTGATCCACAGACTGCTGTTGGTCAATATGGTGCAGATACCGTTAGATTATTTACCATGTTTGCTGCTCCGCCAACGCAGACCTTAGAATGGAATGACGCAGGCGTTGAGGGCGCTAGTCGTTTCTTACGCCGCTTATGGAAAACCGTACACGGACATTTAGCTGCCGGTGAGCCTGCCACTTTAAACACGAGTAATTTAACGCAAGTACAGCAAGATTTACGACGCAAGACCCACGAGACCATCGCCAAAGTCAGCGATGACTATGGTGTAAGACAGCAATTTAACACGGCGGTTGCCGCTGTTATGGAGCTTTTAAATGACGTGAATAAGTATGCTGATCGCAGTACTGGCGAAACACTTGCTGTTGAACGCGAAGCGATTGAAGCGGCTATTTTGTTACTTGCTCCCGTTGCCCCTCATATTTCTCACGTATTGTGGGAAACATTAGGACATACAGACAGCGTGGTTAATGCGCAATGGCCATCTATCGATCAAGCTGCTTTAGTCAAATCCAATGTTACGATAGTGATACAAGTTAACGGAAAAGTACGCGCTAAAATTGATGTTGCCAATAACACTAGCAAAGAAGAGTTAGAAACCATCGCTAAACAAGATGAGAATGTGCAAAAATTTACCGACGGCAAGACAATTCGAAAAGTTATTGTTATACCGAACAAGCTCGTTAACATTGTTGCCAATTAATACCAAACCACGCTGCCACTCTCCATGGACAGCGTGGAAATAATCGTTACTTTACAATTGATACTGATTAACAACCAAAGGGATGACACAATGAAGTACTCCACTTACCTTATAACTCTTATTTTTTCTGTCTCGATGTTATCTGCATGTGGCTGGCATTTAAGAGGAAGCGGTGAATCAGTAAGTATCCAACAAGCTATTTATCTAGAAGGCAAATCAGGAAATGTATACTCTGCTTTAAACAACACCTTAGAGCGTAGAGAATTACTTAAACCACTAACGCAAGCAGACATTCAACTTGTTATCCTAGATGAACGCTTTGAACGCAGAACGGTAGCGCAAGATAATCAGGCACAAACAACACAATACCAGCTGACACTCTCAGTTGACTACGAAATTTTGGATACCCAGAGCCTTCCGCTAACCAGCGTAAGTACAGCCGAAATTACTCGTTACTTCACATTCGACCAAAATGCGGTCACTAGTGCAGATAAAGAAGAGCAATCTTTACGTAAAGAAATGGTCCAGCAAGTCACCCAACAAATATTGCAACGCGTTATCTTTTTAAGCAAACAAACAAACCCATAATATTTATGCCGAAAATACGTAGCGACCAATTAGCGCAGTATCTTAAAAATAAACTCTCCCCTGTTTATTTTGTTAGCGGTGACGAAACATTACTCGTGCAAGAAGCCTGCGACGAAATCAGGCAGTTTGCCCGACAGGTAGGTTTTACAGGGAGAGAACGCTACCATGTAGACAAACAGTTTGATTGGTCTCAACTGTTGTCATCTGCAAATAGCATGTCGTTATTCAGTGATAAAAAGATTATCGAGTTACGCATAGATAATGGTAAGCCTGGTCCAGAAGGAAGCAAGGCTATTTGCCAATACTTAGAGAATCCAAGCGAAGATAATGTGCTACTGATCGTCACCCCTAAGTTAGACAGCGGCACTCAACGAGCCAAATGGGTTAAGACTATTGAAAAAACAGGTGTCTGGACCCCTATCTGGCCAATCAATACTGCACAACTGCCTAGATGGTTAGGGCAACGTTTACAAAAGGCAGGCCTTAAAGCAGATAGTCAAGCACTAGAATTACTCGCCACCCGCATTGAAGGCAACCTACTTGCTGCCCATCAGGAAATAGAAAAGCTCAAATTATTAGCCAAGGATGAATGGTTATCGCCAGAACTCATTGCCAATACAGTAGCAGATAGTGCTCGATACGATATTTTTGGTTTAGTCGACAAAGCCCTATTGGGGGATACCCGAGGCGCCGTTAAAAATCTCAATGGCTTGAAATCAGAAGGCACAGAGCCTATTACTATTTTATGGGCTCTCGCACGAGAAATCCGTATTTTGATGAATATTGCACAAGCAACACAGCAAGGACAAAGCTTTACTTGGGCAGCCAAAAATGCTGGCGTTTGGGACAAAAGGCAAGCACTGGTTGAGCAAGCTTATAAACGTTTGCACTATAAAAAAATAGCCGTACTATTACGTCAAGCTAATGGTATTGATAAAGCCATTAAAGGTCTAAGAGATGCCAATGTATGGAACGAGCTAATGGAATTAGTACTCAATCTATCAGGCACGCAAGCAATAAATTTATCGAATCAGCGCTTGTCTTTGCTGTCATAAACGCTATATTTATTTTTATGATTAAGATTAAGACGAAAAAAGAAATCCGCCAAGAGCTTGACGATGAAGTTAATCGTTTTTTAGCTAGCGGAGGAAAAATCAAAGATATCGAGCAAGGTGCTAGCGGTAAAGAGCTAGGTGCTAATATCGATAATGCCATTCCTTTAAATTCAGAAAAACAAACACGTACACTCCTCACTGAAGAAATCAATGCATTAGATGAGCGCAAACGATCTAAGCAAGTAGAGAAAAAGCCCATTGAGCCACGCCCGAAAAAGAAAGTTATTTATGATGATTTTGGCGAGCCTCTACGAGAAATATGGGAATAAAAATTCAACTACACACCTTACCTTTCCTAGCCACCTCTCCACTCAAGCATCGCTACAGAACAAATAGTAATAACAATGGAACAGTGAATAAGCTTGTCATATTCCCTATTAATACAATAGAAGCCACTTGATGTGGTTCTTGGTTAAAGCGCTCTGCAACCATATAATTCAGAAGCGCCGGAGGTAAAATAGAAAATAGCAATAAATAGGTAACATGCGCTGAATGTAACGGCACAAACTGCAAAACCAGCAAAGCGATCAAGAAACCACTAAGCGGGCAAAGAGCTGCTCCCCAGAGACTAATTTTCCAGTGCGAAAAATATACCTCTGTCATACGAACACCAAGAGTAAATAACATTAAAGGAATGGCTATTTGCCCTAACATATCAATGGCTGTACGAACCGCAGGGTAAACAGGAAGGCTAAAATATCCCCAAGCCAACCCTGCAAAGGTTGCTAGAATCATCGGCATTTTCAGCACATCAAAAGGGTTTGTTCGACGATTTAAAATATATACACCAACGGTAAAATGCAAAAAATTTTCAACAATAAATAATACTACTCCTGCCGGAAGCGCCTCTTTGCCAAAGGCTAGTAACACCAAAGGCAAACCGAGGTTACCGCTATTATTAAACATCATGGGAGGTAAAAAAGTTTTAACATCAACTTTTAAGAATGCACACACTGGCCATAGTAGTAATCCAGAACCGATAACAATCAGAAAGGCCCCTAACGCTAAATATCCATACGAAGAAAACTCAAAGGTTTCTGCCGATAAAACAGAAAACAATAACAAAGGAATAAATATATCAATATTCGCCGCATTGGCAGATGCCATATTGACAGATTTTTTTCTAGCAAAAAAATAGCCCATTAAGACAATGAGCAAAAGAGGGAAAACGGTAAGAAATATACGCTCTGAAAGAGGGAAAAAATCCATAACAACAACTTATTGTTGAGCCGAGGAAATCGTTTTACTCTTAGTTAAACGCTGTTCTCTCTGACGTTGTATATCGGCTTTTTCGATCTCGGTTCGAACAAAATCCAAATGATCACGCACCGATTGTCTAGCCGCTTCACCATCACTAGCTAAGATAGCTTGCAACATCGCGCTGTGCTGCTCAACAATTTTTTTACGCCTCTCTGGCGCTCGGTAAAGGGTTTTTAAGTTAGCAGAAACACTTTGCTCTATCATTTTAAGAGAGCTTTTCATTGCGTGGGGGAGTATGTAATTGTGTGTCGCTTCAGCAATAGCTAGATGGAATGCTAAATCGGCTTCTGCTTCTACTTCTGGGTCGTTAAGCGCCTCATGTAATACCAACCACTCGTTGTATTTTTGTTGAATATTCTCTTTCTCTTCTGCAGTAGCCTTTTGTGCTGCCAAAAAACAGCAAGCTTCTTCTAAGGCATGACGATACTCTAAAACATCATACTTAAAATCTTCGTTTTCTTGGAATAGTGCTAATAGCGGATCAGAAAAAGAGGATTCTACTTTATCAGAAACATAGGTACCCCCACCCTGAACACGAACAATCAAGCCCTGAGTTTCTAACTTGGACAATGCTGCTCTTACTGAAGGCCGCGATGTATTTAGCTGTTCAGCCAATACTCTCTCAGGTGGTAATTTTTCACCTGCCTGATAAGTACCCGCTAAAATCATGTTGTTTAGCTGCTCTAAAATAATATCGGAAATTCGAGTCTGTTTGGACAAGTCGTTACCGTTCAAAAAAATACTCCTCAAATATCGTTAAGTCCCACATATTACCTTCGGAAACGCAAATTTTCACGAGATAATTGTGCTATGGACGTACATCCCATCAATTTCATATCGCGTTCTAACTCTGCCCGCATTAATGCTAAGGCTCGCTCCACCCCTTTTTGTCCGGCAGCCGCTAGCGGGTATAGATACATCCGACCAATACCGACTGCTTTCGCGCCTAAAGACAACGCTTTTAAGACGTGAGTACCCCGCTGGACCCCGCTATCAAATATCACATCTATTTCGTCACCGACCTCATCAACAATTTCTGCTAACTGATCAAATGAGCTTCGGGAACCATCGAGTTGACGCCCTCCATGGTTAGAGACAATAACTCCGGTGCATCCTATATCAACAGCTCGACGAGCATCCTCTCGACTCATAATGCCTTTTAGGCAAAACTCACCATCCCAAAACTTAACCATATCGGCCACATCGTCCCAGTTCATTGCCGGATCAAGCATATTGGTAAAGTAATCACCAATCGAACTAGCACCTCCGTCCATATCGATATGCTGTTCCAACTGAGGCAACCTAAATCGTTCATGAGTAATATAATTCAACCCCCAAATAGGTTTCATAGCAAATTGCAACATGCCACCGAAGGTTAATCTAAATGGAATCGAAAAACCTGTTCGTAGGTCCCGCTCTCTATTACCCCCTGTAATAGAGTCCACAGTTAACATCATCACCTGAATACCGGCCTCTTTTGCTCTGGACATCATGGCACGATTTAAGCCTCTATCCTTATGAAAATAAAACTGGTAAACCTGTGGTGTATCTATTTGCTGCGCAATCTCTTCCAAGCTCACCGTTCCTAAAGAAGACACTCCAAACATGGTTCCATATTTTTCTGCTGCAGCGGCAACCGCTCTCTCACCCTGATAGTGAAAAAGGCGCTGCAAGGCCGTGGGCGAGCAGTAAACGGGCATATCGAGTTTTTGCCCCATAACCGTCACGGATAGATCAACATTTTTCACTCCCTTCAAAACACTCGGTAAGAGATCACAATCATCAAACGCTGATGTATTTCTACGATAAGTGACTTCGTCGTCAGAGCCGCCGTCGATGTAATTGAATATGGGGCCCGGCAATCGCTTTTTTGCCAAACGTCTAAAATCATGGAAATTATGGCAATCACTCAGCCGCATGCCGCTTATCCTCTCGTTATTATTATGCCCAGCTAAACCCTAGTAAGCTTGTAACCCTCCCTTAAATTAGGTCCATGCAAAGTGTTGTATTTTTCGCGATAAT
>JAHDEM010000083.1:1870-6354 GCA_020628895.1 Candidatus Endobugula sp. | reverse complement strand
CTACAAGCTACAAGCTACAAGCTACAAGCTACAAGCTACAAGCTACAAGCTACAAAATTTTGGCGATTTTTGAATTTTTATGTCAAGTATTTTTGGGGCTTTCTGTAAACTGTTTACTGTAAGCTGTAAGCTGTAAGCTGTAAGCTGTAAGCTTTAATTGAAAGGTTTTGTTATGACTGAACAACGACATTTTTCTTTTTTTGATCGCTTAATTACCGAAGGCGATAAGGTATTGCGCACCTTAGCTACGGGCGACAAAGCCAGTGGCCAAGCATCACCCGCTAAAGGTATCAAAGAAGAAGAATTAAGTCATTCAGAAAAACAGCACGCAGCCGGATTGATGCGAGTGAACCACACTGGTGAAGTGTGCGCGCAAGCGCTTTACCAAGGCCAGTCACTGACAGCCAAACTGCCTCATATTCGACAGGAAATGGAACAAGCCGCCAAGGAAGAAACTGATCATTTATATTGGTGTGATGAAAGGTTACAGCAGCTAGACAGTCGCACCAGTATGCTCAACCCAATCTTCTATGGCTTATCATTTAGTATGGGTGCACTAGCGGGTGCCATTGGCGATAAAACCAGCCTAGGTTTTGTCGCCGCTACCGAGGAACAAGTGTGCAAACATTTGGAAAAGCACCTGCAAGAACTACCTACTCAAGATGCCAAGAGCCGGGCTATCGTGACACAGATGCTAAAGGATGAAGCCCGCCACCAACAAACTGCGATAGAAGCAGGCGGAGCTGAATTTCCCTTACCAGTAAAGATGGGCATGTCATTACTCTCCAAGGTCATGACCAAAACAACGTATAGATTGTAAAAACGCCAGACGTAAGACGCTGACACGAAAATAGTTCCAGACATTTTCGATGTACCCCTCGTCCTGAGGGGCAACGCGAAACGCTTTAAAACAAAATACACAACCTCTATTATTTAGGCTCTTGAAGCGACCCTGCATTCCAAACTCAAATTTCTAATAACTTTGAGTTTTTCTTCATCGACTAAAAAACAACTAAGATGATTTTTCATTTTTTGAATAAATCATATTTCGATGTATTACTTTTAAGGTTATTGGAAGCGTCTGCCCTTACTATCCCGCCAAGTAGGGCTGCAAAGTGAGGGGGTAATCCGACACGACGTCGGATTAAGGCGTTGCGCCACAGGGGCAGGTTTTTGCTCCTGCAAAACCTGCATTCACTACGTCCATGTAGCTCACGTGAGATTAAGCCGACCCCTCTCTTTGCAGACCGGATTGGATTAAGGGATAGAGGGTGTGTTTTCTTTTGGTTCGTTTTCTTTTCACACAAAAAGAAAATGAACTCGCCAAAAAGGCGAAATACATAGTTAAAAACTTATATAGTGAAGGGCTGAGTTATCTCAAGCCCAAACAATCAACCCAGTTCTACAATCTCATAACCATGAGTCACTTCAGCACCTGCAGCTTCCATCATCATGGACGCTGAGCAATATTTTGTTGCCGATAGTTCAACGGCTTTTTCCACTTGTTTCTCTTTAAGGTTATGACCGGATACCACAAAGTGCAGATGAATTTTTGTAAACGGTGATGGCACTCCATCAGCACGATCAGCTTGCAGTTCTGCTCGACAATCGGTGACATTTTGACGAGACTTTTTAAGAATACTCATCACATCAAAGCTTGCACAACCACCCACTCCAATGAGTAACATTTCCATTGGGCGTATTCCCATATTACGACCACCGTGATCTTCGGGCCCATCCATTACCACACTATGCCCACTACCTGACTCGCCCAAAAACATAGCGTTATCTACCCATTTCACTGTTGCCTTCATAAAATCCCCATTTTTAGTCCAAAATAATCGTTGACCGCTCATCCTATCAGGTTACCATAGGTGTCAGCTTATGATTGTATTTTAAGCGAATCACCCAGTAAAATATGCATTTTTCTACAATAAAATAAAAGAGGGAATCATCGTGGCTATCGCATTAACGCCTCATATCGATAATGTCAGTACTTTTTTAAGTCATTGCCAAGTAAGGCAGTATAGCGCCAAAAAAACGCTTATCCATGCGGGCGATCAGAGTGACCGTTTGTATTACATTGTCAAAGGTTCGGTTACCGTGATTATTGAAGACGATGACGGCAGAGAGATTATTGTCGCCTATCTTAATGAGGGTGATTTTTTTGGTGAAATGGGCTTATTTGATAAAGAAGCCGAAGACAGAAGTGCTTGGGTTCGCGCAAAAACAGCCTGTGAAGTGGCAGAGATTAGCTACGAAAAGTTTCACCAACTGCGCATGGAACACCCCGAATTTCTCTTTTCTTTGTGTGCACAAATGGCTCATCGCCTACGCAGCACAACTCGCAAAGTCGGCAACTTAGCCTTTTTAGATGTTACCGGGCGAGTGGCTGGAGCCCTGTTAGATTTGAGCAAAGAACCCGATGCCATGACCCACCCAGATGGTATGCAAATTAAAATTACCCGTCAGGAAATTGGGCGTATTGTTGGTTGCTCAAGAGAGATGGTAGGACGTGTACTCAAAACATTGGAAGCCCAAGGTTTAGTTTCTGTTTCTGGTAAAACCATGGTGGTATACGGCACACGTTAAATGGTAAATCACTTACACACACCATGATCCGCAGCTCCAGTGGCGCCGATCATGGTAATGATTCACATATTATCTTTTATAAAATTACTGAAACAATTCCGCCAGTGCATGGCCTGGGTCATCTGCGCGCATAAAAGCCTCTCCCACTAAAAAGCTATTAACACTATGAGCCCGCATAGCCTCAACATCCCCAATAGTATGAATCCCGCTCTCGGTAACCACAATACGATCGCTGCCAATACGTTCCAACAAATCGTAAGTCGTTTGTAAGCTGGTTTCAAACGTATGCAAGTTACGATTATTAATACCGATTAAACGGTTAGGCAGTTCAAGGGCAATCTCTAACTCTTGTGCGTCATGAACTTCCACTAATACATCCAGCCCCAATTCGTGAGTCAGGTCATTGAGCTGTTTTAATTTCTCTGGTGTTAAAGCCGCAACAATTAACAAAATACAATCGGCACCCATGGCTCGTGCTTCGTATACCTGATAATCATCGACAATAAAATCCTTGCGGATAACTGGCAGTGAAACCGCTGCACGTGCATCTTTAAGATATTGATCGGCCCCTTGAAAAAAATCTACATCCGTCAAAATAGATAGACAAGCAGCACCAGCGGCCTCGTAACTTTTTGCGATATCAACAGGGATAAAAGGGTCTCGCATTACCCCTTTACTCGGTGATGCTTTTTTAATTTCTGCAATAACAGCGGATTGCTTAGCCGCTAATTTATTTTCCATTGCCTGAACAAAACCACGACAAGGTGGCTGCTCAGAAGCTAAGCCCTTGAGGGTCTCGATAGAAACTTGTTGAGAGCGTTCTGCAATTTCTTCATATTTTCTCGCCACAATAGTTTTGAGAATCGTAGGGGTAGACATAATAATTCCTAAATAATCTAGCTTTTCATACAGCAATCAGAAAATGCTGCTAATTCTTGAATTTTTGCACGAGCCAAGCCGCTGCCAATAGCATCCTCAGCCATACGAACACCTTCTTCTAATGTCGAAGCAATGCCAGACACATAGACCGCGGCTCCAGCATTAAATGCAATAATATCGGCGGCTTTATGGGCTACTGGTTTTTCTTGTGCCCCTAATGCATCCATAATTAATTCTAATGAATCACCAGCAGAATCTACCGACAAACCGTCTAAAGTGCTAACCGATAAGCCCACATCTTCAGGGCTAATATCATATTCACTCACTTGGCCTTCTCGTAGTTCTGCTACATGACTTGGACCCGATAAGGTAAACTCATCTAAACCGTCGCTAGCATGAACAATAAGCACATGCTCGCTACCGAGTTTTTGCAATACTTCGGCCATAGGTCGGCAAAGGTCGGCAGAAAAAACACCTATCACTTGCCGCTTAACACCTGCTGGGTTCGTCATGGGCCCCAACATATTAAATACTGTGCGCATTGCTAACTCTTTGCGAGGACCAATCGCATGTTTCATGGCACTATGATGAGCTGGCGCAAACATAAAGCCCACACCCACCTCTTCTACACAACGGGCAACATGCTCGGGAATCAGATTTAAATGTACTCCCGCCTCTTCTAGTACATCAGCACTGCCAGTAGAACTTGAGACCGAACGGTTGCCATGTTTAGCCACCTTGCCACCACAAGCCGCCACAACAAAAGCCGCTGCTGTGGATACATTAAACAGATTCGCACCATCACCACCGGTACCGCAGGTATCAACTATATGCTCGCCCTGAATACTGACTGGGGATGCTAATTCACGCATCACTTGAGCGGCACCAGTGATTTCATCCACTGTTTCGCCTTTCATGCGCAATGCCACTAAAAACCCACCAATTTGAGCCGCTGTCGCTTCTCCGGTCATGATTTGTCGCATCACATGAGCCATATCTTGTTGACTCAGATG
>JAHDEM010000083.1:0-1770 GCA_020628895.1 Candidatus Endobugula sp. | reverse complement strand
GTCCATGCGGTGACCTCAAAACATTCAGGTAAAGAACGTTTATCAACAACCAAAGAATGGTAGCGCGTAGCAGTAAACGGATTCGGCAAGCCCGCAAATACACCCGAATTATTGTGATATATGGGTGATACTTTACCGTGCATCACTTTGGCAGCACGAATGATATCACCCCCAAACGCCTGCGCAATGCTTTGATGACCTAAACAAACCCCCAAGATAGGAATTTTACCCGCAAATCGCTCTATAGCCGCCAGAGAGATACCCGCTTTATCTGGCGTACAAGGACCTGGTGAAATCACTAAATAATCTGGCCTGAGCTGTTCTATATCGTCTAAGGATACTTCGTCATTACGAACAACTTTGACCTCTTGTTTTAAAGATTCAAAGTACTGCACAACGTTATAGGTAAACGAGTCGTAATTATCGATCATTAACAGCATGACAATATGACCAACGTTGACAAAGTCGATATCACGCTATGCTCGATAACTGCTGCCGCATTTTATCAATCGTCTGCTTGTAATCATCAGAACCAAAAATGGCAGAACCTGCTACAAATGTATCGGCTCCGGCTGCTGCAATCTCGGCAATATTATCCACCGTGACACCGCCATCAATTTCCAAGCGCGTTTGCAAACCCATGTTATCAATCAATTTACGGGCCTCACGCAGCTTATCTAAGGTATAAGGGATAAATTTCTGCCCACCAAAGCCGGGATTAACTGACATTAACAGCAACATATCTAACTCAGGCAACACATGTTTAACAATGTCGATAGGGGTAGCAGGATTGAGTACCAGACCCGCTTTGCAGCCCTTTTGCTTAATGAGCTGAATGGATCGGTCTACATGGCGTGATGCCTCAGGGTGAAAGGTAATATAAGTCGCTCCGGCATCCGCAAACATAGCGATAAGATCATCAACCGGATCAACCATCAAATGAACATCAATGGGAGCGGTGACTCCATGTTTACGTAAAGCAGAGCAAACCATGGGACCAATGGTCAAGTTCGGCACATAGTGATTATCCATCACATCAAAATGCACAATATCTGCTCCTGCTGCTAAAACAGCATCCACCTCTTCTCCTAAACGAGCAAAATCGGCCGATAAAATAGATGGAGCAATAGAAAATGGTTGCATAGGACTCTCTAATGATTAATTTCAATAAAAATCAGTGGGCAAAACACCACATATGTCATAGGGGTGCATTGTAATTGATAATCTTATGACAAACCATGTGCAGACTGTGGTCTACACTATATATATGAACAAAATGATACGACGATTACCCTTCGCAATACTGCTTTTCTCTTTGGCTGTAAACACGCTATTGAGCACAAACGCTATGGCACAAGAGGAAGAACCACAAACAGCCGAGCAAAGCGACACAGACTCTAATATATCCTCCGACACGGATGAATCAGACAGTGCCAATAGTAATACCGTTACCCGTATCGATGGCAAGGTAAAAAGGGAAAGATCTCCAGCAACACTGAATCAACAAATGCAGCTACTTGAGCAATATATGCCTGACCGAGGTAACTATTGGATCGAGAACGGTAATGAGCGCTTCTTCGCCATATGGGAGAAAGACCGATCTGGACAGGCAAAAGGAGCCGTGCTTATTATTCATGCTGATGGTGAACATCCATCGTGGCCACAAACAACAAAACCTCTGCACGATACATTGCCAGATTATGGATGGGCAACCATGGCTATTAGCCTGCCTAGTAGTGAACAAAAAGCCATCCCCAAAAGAACATTCCC
>JAHDEM010000082.1 GCA_020628895.1 Candidatus Endobugula sp. | reverse complement strand
AATGCAAGATCATTAATAATAATCCAGCGGTTTTGCCTTTCCCCAGAACACACGATAAGAAAAAATGGTGTAAGCAATGATGGTGGGAATAACAAAAACGGCTCCCCAAAATAAAAATTGTAAAGATTCGGTTGCGCTAGCGGCTTGCCAAATGGTGATTTCCTGCGGGATAACGTAGGGGTAAAAACTAAAGGCTAGCCCTATAAAACATAGTATAAAAATTACCACTGTATTGCAGAAGGGGAGCCAGCATAGCATATCTTGGTGTTGGTTTTTTTGATATTGCTTAGACATATGACGCAAAATACGATCATTAAGCCAAAACAAGCCAAAGCAAATAATAGGAACAGGTAAGAGTAAAAAGCCGTAAACGGTTTGTTGCCATTTGTATAAAATATAAGGGCTAATAATCAGATTGACTATAGACACCAACAATACCCCAATTAGTGTTAGCCACCCAACACGACGTGTCCAAATGATAGCGCGTTGTTGTAATAAGCCTTCGGTTTTCATAATCAGCCAGCTACCACCAATATAGGTATAAGCAGCGGTGACGCCTAAGGCGCTTATGATTGCAAAGCTAACATTTAATAATGTGTATTCAAATCCAACTACATAAAGGCCTAGCATATATCCTTGAGATAAGGCGGTGATAATTGAACCTATAGTAAAAATGTTATCCCAGCGTGCTTTTAGATAAGCGGTACCCACTTTTGCTCTAAAATCAAAAGCGACGCCACGTAAAATTAAACCGCATAACATAATAGTGGCCGGTAGGTAGAGCTCACGTAAAATAATATTATGTGCAGCCGGAAAAGCAATCAGTAGTAATCCCACCCCTAGCACTAGCCAAGTTTCGTTAGCGTCCCAGAAGGGGCCAATAGATGCAATCATCTGGTCTCGTTGTTCTTCGGAATCTCTTGGTAACAGTATGCCTACCCCAAGGTCGTATCCGTCTAATACGGCATAAATTAAAATAGCTAAGCCCATTAGCGCAGCAAAAATAGCGGGTAACCAGTTTACGATAGTTGTCATATTCAATTCCTGCGATTACGTATTAGTGGTTAGTGGCAAAGAGTGGTTCCTGGCCTGATGCTTGGGGACGGGCTGGTACTTAATATCATCTTCTAATAAGCTGGATCGTCTGGCCATATTTCGCAATGTAAATATATAAGCCACTAACAAACCGATATAGAGACAAATATAAAGTGTTAGAGAAATGCCGACATTAGCAGCGGGTATGGTTGTTACTGCGTCGGCTGTACGTAAAACACCTGTGACTAAATAAGGTTGGCGACCAATTTCTGTGACGTACCAGCCAGCTAAAGTGGCAATCCAGCCAGAAAAGGTCATGGCGACATAGGTTTTTAATAGCCATGGGGGTAATGTTTTTTTGCGCGCAATATAAGTACAACCTAACCAAGATACTGCCAGCATTAATAAGCCGATAGCCACCATAATTCTAAATCCAAAAAATACGGGTGCAACGGGGGGATGTTCATCAGTAAACTCATTAATGCCTTTTATCTCACCCTCTAATTCGTGTGTAAGAATTAAGCTGGCTAGCTTAGGTATTTCTATTGCGTAATCATTGCGTTGGGTTTCTTTATTAGGTAGCGCAAATAATACTAATGGGGCTCCTTTTTCGGTTTGCCATACGCCTTCAATAGCTGCAATTTTTTGTGGTTGGTGTTCTAAGGTATTAAGCCCATGAAGGTCGCCAACCACCACTTGCAGTGGTGTTAATACTGCTGCTAATACGACTGCTGTTTTTAGTGCAGCTAAGGGCGCCTTTTTATTATCCCCAAGTAATATTCGGTAAGCAGACAGCCCGGCTATTAGAAAACAAGCGGTAAGACCTGATGCAATCAGTGTATGACTTAGGCGATAGGGGAAAGAGGGATTAAAAATAATACTGAACCAATCAACAGGAAAGGCAACACCTTCGCGTAGCTCGAACCCGGTGGGGGTTTGCATCCATGAATTTAATGACAATATCCAAAAAGCAGACATAGTGGTGCCAAAGGCCACAATGCCAGTGGCTAGTGTGTGAACATAGTTGGGTACTCGATGAATACCAAATAGCATAATGCCAAGAAAAGTGGCCTCTAGAAAAAAGGCGGTCAGTACTTCATAGCCCAATAGTGGCCCAGCAATGTTGCCGACAACTTCCATATAACCTGGCCAGTTTGTACCAAATTGAAAAGACATGGTAATGCCACTTACCACACCTAAGGCAAATGTTAGCGCAAATATTTTTACCCAAAATCGATAAGCACGCATCCATACCGGTTCTTTGGAAAAGTCAAAACGCAGTTTAAAGTAAAATAAAATCCAACAGAGTGCGATAGTGATACTGGGGAATAAGATGTGAAAGCTAATGTTAGTGGCAAATTGTATGCGCGACAACATAAGGGTATCTAACATAATACCATCTCCTACAGTTCGATACGGAGTACAACAAATGGTTTTTGGCTACGTGTGTAGCACAAAACACTTAAGCATTTTTAGACAGTTTGTTGGTTAAATTGAGTACCTTGGTTACACCGGAGCCCATTTTCATAAGTGTTCGCAAATTATCAGGGCTCATTCTTTGTAGTTCATCTGACCATACAGTGAACATTTCCATCAGTTGATGAATTTCTTCTATACGCGTTTGTGCATAATGATCTTGCTCATTCACCGGGTTATCGAGTAATAAATCCCTAAGCACCGTAAGGGTAGGGTCTATCTCTCTTTTTCTGCGCTCTTCGAATACCGCTCGCGCCATATCCCAAACATCGCCAAGGGCAGAGTAATAGTCTTTACGGTCTCCTTGGATATGTTGCACTTTGACTAGCCGCCAAGATTGTAATTCTTTGATCCCCATGCTCACGTTGCCACGAGAAATAGTGAGCGCTTCGGCAATTTGGTCGGCGTAGAGCATATCTTCAGTCACTACAAGCAGAGCATAAATTTGAGCGACGGTGCGATTAATCCCCCAGCGACTACCCATTTCGCCAAAATGTAAAACAAAAGATTTGATCATTGGTGTCATTTGCATAGCAGCTCTACTCTTTATTTAGAAGTTTCAGTAATTATTGAAAGTTTAATAAATAAAGGATGAAAATGCAATAAGTAATGTAAATAGGAGGGTAAGTGGTATTAACAATTGAGAGTCGTTGGTTGTATATGTAATAACCGAAAATATAAGTACCGCTATTTAATAAGCCCTGATACTTTTAACGCAGACATAGCCTGTATTCTAGCCATATCATAAAGGTGTTTATTGGATGTATCGATTGGCTGCTGGGCTAGGGCCGAATCTATCGCAATAGATAACTCGGTACAGGCAATGACGACGGGGCCTTTCCCGAGGTAATGTTTTACTAGTGCATTAAAGCGCTGAATATCATCTGAAGAAGCCTGATTGTTGTAGACCAATTGTCGAATCTTGTCGATCTCGTTAATTTCTTCAGGGATATCGACGCTAATATGATGATCAGTAAATTGACTGATTAAGTGTAGCGATTGCATGGTGTAATAAGAACCTATCAATGTGATCTTTTGATGATCATCCTTTTTAAGTTCTTCGGTAGTGGCTTTAACAGGGTGAATAATTTCAATATCAGGGGCATTGTTTTTAGCGAATAATCTATCGTAGCACTCATGCAAAGTAATATTAGGAATAATTAATTGCTCAATAGATAGCTTCTCACATTGGTTCAGGTAAAACGTTAAGGCAGGTTCTAACTTGTCGTAATGATTGGGTAGATAAGGATTAATCTCATCAAAGTTGCTGTTAACCATTAACAGTGGGCAAGTGCTATAACCACCCACTTCGTGGTTATAGTATTCATTAAGTAGTTCTATATAAAATGTGGTAGAGCGACTGCCTAGACCGAGTATACCCAGTGATGGAATCGTATTTGGATCTTGTGTTTTAGTGTTATTCACGGTTGAGTATATAGTCGGCAAAGTATTGCTTACGATCGGTAAATTTATGGGCGATAGTAAAGTCGGTATTTTTTAAAATATCGAGAAGGATTTCGTCATTATATTTACGTGATGTTTCGGTGTGTATCTTTTCTCCTGCCGTGAATTGATACACTTTTCCCGTTGCATTGATGGCCACATGTTGATCTCGTTTACTCTTTAAAAAGCTTTTAGCCACGCCATTGGTCTCGTTATATTCTGGCGCGTGTTCAAAGGCATCTACATCAAAACTGGCTTCTAATTCATTGTTCATACGATGCAGTAGGTTTATATTAAATTCTCGAGTAATTCCTTGTTTATCGTCATATGCAGGCATAACGACCTCTGCCGGTTTAATTAAATCGGCGCCTAGTAATAATTTATCACCGGCTTGTAGGTTTGCACCTAATTGGTAAAGGAAATCAGTCGCTGTTTCGTCTGACATATTGCCAATATTTGATCCTAAAAATAATACTACTTTAGGGTGGTGGCTATTTTTTAGAGATTGTAAAATTTCAAAATAATCACCGTGTTTGGGTTTAACAGACACCTGTGGCAAATCTTTTTGTAGAGAGTCTTCTAGTAAATCTAATACATTTTTAGAAATATCAACCGGCATATAATCATATTGATAGCCTTGGTCGCTTAACGCGGCTAACAACTTTCGTGTTTTGCTGCCATCACCAGCGCCTAATTCTATGAGCTCAAAATAATTTGATGGGGTTACTGAAAACGCATTAATTAAATCCTGTGTTTGTTCTGTGAATATTTCCATCTCCGAGCGAGTTAAATAATATTCAGGCATTTTCATGATTTCCATAAACAATGCATCGCCTTTTTTGTTGTAAAAATATTTTGACGATAACTCTTTTTTAGGTTGGCTCAGTCCTTCATCTACATCTTTTGCAAATTGTTCTAACATAATGTCCTACTTTATTATTTGTTCAATTAGAGGAGGTGATACATGTTAAATAAAAATTACTTTGCTAACCGAATACCCGAATATTGCCATTGAAAATGCGGGTGAAAAAAGTTTCGGTAAGTGGGTCGTGAGTGCCCGTGTGCTGTGGCTACCGACGCGCCTCTTAGGACTATCTGATTAACCATAAATTTCCCATTATACTCTCCAACGGCACCATCACTGATAGTAAAATTAGGGTAGGGTTGGTAAGCCGACGATGTCCATTCCCAGCGTTTCCCCCAATCAATTTGGCTAGATGCTACTTCCCATTCTTGCTCAGTCGGAAGACGCATTTTTTTCCACGTGGCAAATGCATTGGCTTCGTAGTAGGAAACGTGACTTAATATAGCATCACGATCAACCGGTTGTAACCCTGCTAGCGTGTAGTAATACCATACACCATCAATATTACGCCAATATAACGGACAATGGATGGCGTTTTCATTGACCCATGTCCAACCTTCATCAAGCCAATGGGAGAATTCTTGGTAGCCACCATCTTCGATAAATTCTATATATTCACCATTGGTCACTAATTGGGTTGATAATTCATACCTATTTAAATAGACCTTATGAACACCGAGCTCATTGTCGTAACAGAATTCATTGCCTTGGTAACCGATTTCGTAAACACCTTCGTTGATGGTTATCCACTTGTCACCTATGGCTTCTTTTGTGTCCAGGTTGTGATCGGAAACTAAGTTAGCATCAGGTGAATATACAGGGTTAGTAGGATTAAGAGATAGGGTATATTTTAAGTCTGTCAGTAATAACTCTTGGTGTTGTTCTTCGTGGTTGATGCCTAAAATAATCAGAGACACCACATCTTTGGGCGGATTTTTACGGATGAGTTCTTGTACATGTTTATCAACATAATGTCGATATTGATAAACGCTTTTTACTGTAGGGCGAGTCATCATCCCTCTTTGTGCTCGTACTGCACGTTCTCCTACCGTTTGGTAATAACTATTAAAAAGAAAGTTAAAATCATTGTCGAAAACACGGTAGTCTTGCACATATTTTGTGAGGATCATTTCCTCAAAAAACCACGTTGTATGAGCTAAGTGCCACTTCGGAGGGCTGGTAAATTCAACCGCCTGAGGGATGTAATCCTCGGTGTGTAATGGCTGACATAATTTTTCGGTCTGTTCGCGTGTTTTTGTATAATTTTTCAACAAACTTTCTAGCAGCATGAATCGCTATATCCTTCCTATTAATGGTCAGCATGGTATTGATGACGTTATATTAAGTCGATCAATAAAAAGTTCATGGTATAGAGTACACAAATTTAATTAAGTTCTCTGCGATCTTCATCATATTTGTCATAGCTCTCACTATGGTTATTAATACATTCTTCCCTCGCGTGACCCTCTAACTTTTTGCATTCGGCTAATCGATTTTGCTGTATCGCATCATAGACTTGCTGGTTTGAACAGGCTGACAT
>JAHDEM010000024.1:24480-36094 GCA_020628895.1 Candidatus Endobugula sp. | reverse complement strand
TTTCTGTTTATGATGTTGCCGCCGATATCGGTGCAGGCCTTGCTAAAGCGACTTTAGGTGGTCGCGTTAATGGTGAGCGTCGCGATGCCAGTGACATGATCACCGAAGATGCGGAGCTCACACTATTTACAACTAAAGATGAAGACGGTTTAGAAATACTGCGTCACTCCTGTGCTCACTTAGTCGGGCATGCAGTCAAGCAGTTATGGCCTGACGCTAAAATGGCCATTGGCCCAACCATTGAGAATGGTTTTTACTACGATATTGATCTCGATCATATGCTGACCGATGACGATATGGCTACGCTTGAAAAACGTATGCGTGATCTAGCGAAAACACACTATAAAGTGGTTAAAAAAGTAGGTACTTGGCAAGATGCTTATGATGCTTTTGAGGCCAGAGGCGAAACCTATAAGCTAGAAATTCTAGAGCGCGATATCCCCAAAGATGCCACACCAGCTTTGTATCATCATGAAGAATATGTCGACATGTGTCGAGGTCCTCATGTACCCAATATGCGTTTTTGCGAGCACTTTAAACTGATGCGTGTATCTGGCGCTTATTGGCGTGGTAACTCTGATAATAAAATGTTGCAACGTATATACGGCACAGCTTGGCCAGATAAGAAGCAACTCAAAGCGCATTTGCATTTTTTGGAAGAAGCGGTAAAGCGTGATCATCGTAAATTAGGTAAAAAATTCGATCTCTTCCATTTGCAGGACGAGGCCCCGGGTATGGTGTTTTGGCACCCTAAAGGCATGGCAATTTACTCTCAAGTAGAAGGCTATATGCGCGAGGCTAATCGTTTGAATGGCTATCAGGAGGTAAAAGCACCTCAAATTCTCGATCGCACTATGTGGGAAAAATCGGGGCACTGGGATAAATTCCGCGAAAATATGTTTACGGTAGAGTCGGAAGACCGTGATTTTGCGGTAAAGCCAATGAACTGTCCGGGACATATTCAAATCTATAATCAAGGTCTTAAGAGCTATCGTGATTTGCCACTAAAGCTAGCAGAATTTGGTATATGTCATCGTAATGAGGCCTCAGGAACTCTTGCTGGTTTGATGCGCGTACGTGCATTTACACAAGACGATGCGCATATTTTCTGTGAAGAAAAAGATATTCAAAAAGAAGTATCTGATTGTACTGACCTGTTGTTTAAAATCTATAAAGACTTTGGCTTTGAAAATATTATCGTCCGAATTTCCACTCGCCCAGAACAGCGTGTGGGTTCTGATGAGGTATGGGATAAGGCGGAGCAAGCCCTAGAGGATGCTCTAAATGCGAAAGGCTTGGCCTATGAGCTATTGCCGGGTGAGGGTGCATTCTATGGCCCGAAAATCGAATTTTCATTGAAGGATTGTCTCAACCGTGTATGGCAATGCGGCACGATACAAGTGGATTTCTCTATGCCGGGCCGTTTGGATGCTCAATACATTGATGCCAATGGTGATAAGCAAGTTCCTGTTATGCTACACCGTGCGATTTTGGGGTCATTTGAGCGTTTTATCGGTATTTTGATTGAGCATTATGAAGGTGCTTTCCCTGCATGGTTAGCGCCTGAGCAGGTAGCGATACTGAATATTACCGACAATCAGGCAGCTTATGCCCAAAAAATCGAAAAAACACTGCAAAGTGAAGGGTTTAGAGCCTTTTCCGACTTGAGAAATGAGAAGGTCGGGTTTAAAATTCGTGAACATACGTTGCAAAAAGTACCCTACCTGCTTGTGGTAGGAGATAAAGAAGTCGAAAACAATGAAGTAGCGGTAAGAACTCGCTCAGGTGAAGATTTAGGGACAATGTCTTTAGATGCTTTCATCAAACATCTACATTTGGATGTGGTAAGTAAAGGTATTACTAGCACTTAACCGCTAATTCCAATAGAATGCGTCATTTTTTACGACAATTTTAATCAACGCTGCCTTAAAGGCGGCGTTTTTCTGTTTCTGGTAACCAGTCTCCAGACTGACTAAGAAGCACAACATTATAGATATTCGCACCTTCAACATCTAAATTCAATGATGATGGAAGGGAAACGGCCATTATAGGTCAAACCAAAGAGGGTAATACCATCAATAGACCAGACAATTCGAAAGGGCGATCTAAAAAAGCCCGTATCAACGAACAAATAGACGCCTCTGAAGTCCGTTTAATCGGCGCAGATGGCGGACAAGTAGGTATAGTACCACTAGAAGAAGCTTTAAAAGTCGCACAAGAAGCGACATTGGATCTGGTTGAAATCGTGCCTGATTCAAAGCCTGTTGTTTGTAAGGTCATGGACTATGGTAAACACCTTTTTGAACTGAAAAAGACAAAGGCCGCTGCCAAGAAAAAACAAAAGCAGCAGCAAGTAAAAGAAATGAAGTTTCGCCCAGGGACGGACGAGGGAGACTATAAGGTAAAACTACGCAACCTTATACGTTTCTTAGAGAACGGGGATAAGGCTAAGGTTTCACTACGATACCGCGGCCGAGAAATGGCTCACCAAGAACTAGGGATGGAGATGCTTAAACGCATCGAAACAGACTTGGAAGAGCTCGCTACTGTAGAGCAATACCCTAAAATGGAGGGTAGACAGCTTATTATGGTATTGGCCCCAAAAAAGAAGAAGTAAGAATAGTGCATTCAAAATGCGCTTAAAGCTCACTGGCTTTGTCAGCTTCGTGCTCGAATGCTCATGTACTGGTGTACATTCCGCTTCTGTGCGCGATGCTTCCTAACCAGCAAACTTTAATCACTATTTTGAAAAGCACTATTATGGGCTTTTAGCTGCCTGCTTACTTTATTGATATTAACCTAAGCCTCAGGCAATACGTAATTAGTATCCTGTTTGGCAACAAATGCGGAGTTTATTCTCATGGCAAAAGCTAAAGTACACAGTGGAGCTGCGAAGCGTTTTAAGAAAACAGCTTCTGGCTACAAACGTAAAAGTGCCTATAAAAGTCACATCCTTACTAAAATGACGACAAAGCGTAAGCGTCAGTTACGTGGCACCAGCCTAGTAGCTGCGGTTGACAAGCCGTCAATTGATCGTATGTTACGCGCTAATTAATAGCGTTTGACTGAATTATCACTTTGAGATCATTATTTTAGGAGAACGATTATGGCGCGCGTAAAACGTGGCGTTGTGGCACGCAAAAGTCACAAAAAAGTATTAAAACAAGCAAAAGGTTACTACGGAGCGCGTTCGCGTATTTTCCGTGTTGCTAAACAAGCGGTCATTAAAGCGGGACAATATGCTTATCGCGACCGTCGTGTTAAAAAGCGTAACTTCCGTGCTTTGTGGATTACTCGTATCAATGCACAATCCCGTGCTTTAGGTATGACATACAGTCAATTGATTGCAGGTCTTAAAAAGGCAGACATTGCTTTAGACCGTCGAGTGCTTGCTGATCTAGCGGTACATGATAAAGCAGCATTTGCGGCCGTTGTTGAGAAAGCAAAAGCAGCGTTGGCATAATTCTTTTAGTAAAGAAAATGCTAATGTTGTTTGTCTGACTCAACAACACTAAAGGGGGAAGAGCTGTATGGTTCTTTCCCTTTTTTGTTAGATAATGTGAAGAAATATAAAAAATGAAAGATGTGAATATAAATCAATGGGGTCAGAGTCAATTTTTCACTAACCTTGTGTAAGGTTAGTGAAAGGGTTAAAGAAAAATTGACTCTGACCCCATTGATTTTATAACCATTCATGTCTGTTATTTCAGGGGAATATGAGTGGAAAACCTACAAGCATTAACCGACGAGGCTCTTGCGCTGGTTGAGGGAGCAAGTGAGCTTGCTGTTTTAGACCAAGTTCGAGTCGATTATTTGGGTAAAAAAGGTCAGCTAACAGCTTTGTTAAAAACCTTGGGTAAATTGTCCAATGAAGAGCGCCCGGCCGCTGGAGCAAAGATTAATGAAGCCAAGCAGCAGGTTCAGCAGGCTATCCAGGTTAAGAAAGATTTGCTGGAACAAGAAGCAATTAATGCTCAACTAGCGTCGGAAAAAATAGACGTTACTTTAGCAGGCCGAGCTAATACGAGGGGCCGTCTACATCCAGTGACAAAAACTTTACAACGGATCGAGGAAATTTTTACCTCGGTAGGGTATACCGTAGAGCAAGGGCCGGAAGTTGAAGACGACTATCATAACTTTGAAGCCTTAAATATTCCGGCTCACCATCCTGCGCGAGCGATGCATGACACCTTCTATGTGGATGCGTCTCACGTATTAAGAACACACACATCACCTGTGCAAGTGCGCACGATGGAAAGTCAAAAACCACCTATACGCGTGATTTGTCCGGGGCGTGTGTATCGTTGTGATTCTGATTTAACTCATACACCTATGTTCCATCAGGTAGAAGGTTTGTTGGTTGATACTCAAGTGAGTTTTGCTGATTTAAAAGGCACTATTGACCAGTTTCTTAAAAGCTTTTTTGAAGTCGATGCAGCTGTTCGTTTCCGTCCATCTTATTTCCCATTTACTGAGCCCTCTGCAGAATTTGATATTCAATGCACTAACTGTGGTGGCGATGGTTGCCGTGTGTGTAGCCATACCGGTTGGATCGAAGTGGGCGGTTGCGGAATGGTTCATCCGAATGTATTAACCGCGAGCGGTGTTGACCCCGAAGTCTATAGTGGCTTTGCCTTTGGTGTGGGTGTAGAACGCTTGGCAATGATGCGCTATGGGGTAAATGACCTGCGTTTGTTCTTCGAAAATGATTTGAAATTTTTACAACAATTTTAATATTAAGCTGCAAGCTGAGAGTATTTAGCCGCAAGTAGTATGTTGTGCTTTTACTTGATACTTGGAGCTGATAGCTTGAGGCTAGTCAATTAAATGAAAATAAGTGAAGCATGGTTAAGAGAGTGGGTCTCTCCTGAATTAACAACCCAAGAGCTTGCTGACCAAATTACAATGGCAGGTTTGGAAGTGGATGCTATCGAACCTCTTTCAGGTAAATTAACGGGGGTTGTGATTGGTGAAATTCTATCGGTAGAACAACACCCTGATGCCGATAAACTACGTGTTTGTCAGGTCGCTGGTAATGGCGTTGATATGACGCAAGTGGTTTGTGGCGCGCCTAATGCAAGAGTTGGTATTAAAATCCCTTTTGCTACTGTTGGTGCAGTGTTGCCGGGTGATTTTAAAATCAAAAAGGCTAAATTGCGCGGTGTTGAGTCTTTCGGTATGTTGTGTGGCCAGACTGAGTTGGAGCTAGGTGACGATGATTCAGGTTTATGGGAACTTCCAACAGATGCGCCAGTTGGCGAAGATATTAATCAATATTTACAGTTGAACGATACCTGTATTGACGTTGACCTTACTCCTAACAGGAGTGACTGTCTATCGGTAAAGGGGGTTGCTCGTGATGTGGGTGTTCTTAATCGTTTGCCTGTGAAATCTCCTGAAATTGCTCCGGTTGCATCCACCATTGATGAGACCTTTCCAGTATCACTAGAGGCGACAGAGATGTGCCCTAAATATGTGGGCCGTGTTATTCGCAATGTTGATCGTAGTAAGCCAACACCATTATGGATGCAAGAGCGCCTTCGCCGTTCAGGTCTGCATAGTAAAGACTTGATTGTTGATGTGACTAATTACGTGCTTTTGGAGCTAGGCCAGCCCATGCATGCTTTTGATCTGGATAAGTTGCGAGGCGGCATCCACGTACGCACAGCCAGTGCTGGTGAAAAAATTCACTTATTGAACGATCAAGAGGTTGCCCTCAACGATGATACTTTAGTGATTGCGGATGAACAGTCAGCGTTGGCGATTGCTGGAGTCATGGGTGGAAGTGCATCTGCGGTTAACGATTCTACACAACATATTTTATTAGAAAGTGCATTTTTTGCCCCAGTAGCCATAGCAGGGCGTGCTCGTAGTTATGGTTTGCATACCGATTCGTCTCACCGTTTTGAGCGTGGTGTGGACCATGCTCTTCAGGAGCAGGCTATCGAGCGCGCGACTCAACTGATTGTAGAGGTTGCAGGCGGTGATATAGGCCCTGTCTCTGTGACACAAGCGGAGCATCAATTACTGGCATCTAGAACGGTAACCTTACGTCGCCAGCGTATTGAATCAGGTTTAGGTTTTGCGATAGATGATGAAGAGACTTTAGATATCTTATCGCGTTTAGGATTAGAGAAGTTATCAGACACAGACGAAGGTTGGACCTTTAGTGTGCCAAGCTATCGCTTCGATATCGATATCGAAGCCGATTTGTTAGAAGAGCTTGCTCGTATATACGGTTACAATCGCTTACCTACTACTAGCCTGATGATGGAAGTGACGCTGCCCAAAAATGCGGAAAATGTACAAAGTTTAAAAGCCATACAACAACATCTACTTGCTAGAGATTATCAAGAAGCGGTGTGCTACAGCTTTGTTGATCCAGAAAAACAAGAATTGTTCAGTCCAAAAATAACACCAATAGCCTTGAAGAATCCAATTAGTGCCGACATGGCTGTCATGCGTACTTCTTTGTGGCCTGGTCTTGTGCAAGCGTTACACCATAATATTAGCCGCCAGCAGTCGCGTGTTCGCCTATTTGAGAGTGGCTTACGTTTTATGCCTGTCGATGGTACGGTTGAAGGCTTACAGCAACAGCCAGTTATTGCAGGTTTGCTTTATGGTAATCGTAATGATGAATCTTGGAATTCTGGTGATGATAAAGTCGATTTCTATGATCTAAAGGGCGATATTGAGTCATTATTGTCCACGACGGGTCAGTTGCATGATTTTACCTTCGTCGCATCAGAGCATCCTGCTTTGCATCCAGGACAGACTGCTTCACTAATGTATAACGATAAAACTGTCGGTGTTCTTGGCGCTTTGCATCCTCAGGTGCAAAAGCAACTTGGCATAGCCGGTAACGTCTTTTTATTCGAAATCATGCAAGATGCGATTACTTCTGTTCAACTGCCATCTTTCACGCCGATATCTCGTTATCCTGAGGTAAGACGTGATTTGTCGGTGATTGTTGATCAGGATATTACGGTTTCTGATATCCAAATAGGAATACGCAAAGCCGCAGGTGAGGAGCTTGTTAAGTTAAAGGTATTTGACGTATATATCGGCAAAGGTATTGATTCGCATAGAAAAAGTGTTGCTTTGGGGTTGACCTTTCAGCATCTTTCGCGCACTCTTACAGATGAGGAAATCAATAGTGCGGTAGATCGTGTAATTGATGTACTAAAACACGATTTTTCTGCGGAGTTGAGGTAAATTAGTAAACTGTTATTCCTGTTTGGAATTAAAAATGGGTGTTTGCTGATAAAAGGCTTCTATTATTGGTGATCCTCTGTATTAAGATAAAAGTAAATAGCTCTATTAACTCTAACAATTAACATAGCTAGCTGAAATATCGAGGATACCCATTTTGAGTGAACTGTTGAACGGGGCGTTAACGAAGGCGGAATTGGCCGAAAAACTCTATGAAGAGCTTGGTTTTAACAAGCGAGAAGCCAAAGAGTTGGTCGAAATGTTTTTTGAAGAAATCCGTCACTCATTGGAGTCGAATGAACAGGTGAAGTTATCCGGTTTTGGTAACTTCGATCTTCGAGATAAAAAACAACGTCCAGGCCGTAATCCGAAAACGGGTGAAGAGATTCCCATCTCTGCACGTCGTGTGGTGACTTTTCGTCCCGGACAAAAACTCAAGGCAAGAGTAGAGACACATGCTGGAACCAACGAATAACGACGAACTGCCGGTGATCCCGGGAAAGCGCTACTTCACTATTGGCGAGGTTAGCGAGTTGTGTGCTGTCAAACCGCATGTGTTGCGTTATTGGGAGCAAGAGTTTCCTCAATTAAAACCAGTTAAACGTAGAGGCAATCGTCGCTACTACCAACGTCAGGATGTCTTAATGATCCGGGAGATCCGCTCCCTGCTGTACGAGCAAGGTTTTACTATTGGTGGAGCTCGTCAGAAAATGGTTCAGGAAAAATCACATCCGCAGGAGGAGACTTCGGTAGATTCTCTTGTTGATAAAATGCTCTCAGAGCTAGAAGACGTTTTAGAGATTTTAAAAGCCCCATCACATCCTTAATTACCCATAACCTAGCTAGCTATCATAACTTGATTGCGAATAGTATGAATAGTTTTTCCTCTTACCGTAATCAACGTTATTTCGCCTCTCTCGATGGCGTTCGTTTCTTTAGTATTATTGCCGTAATTTGGCATCATGCAACACCAGCAAATTTGCCCGAATTTTTTAGTCGTGGTTTTTTGGGTGTGGACATGTTCTTCGTATTAAGTGGCTACTTGATCGTCACCTTATTGCTGAGAGAAAAAGACGGTTATAAAACTATATCGTTGAAAAACTTTTATATCCGTCGTGCTTTGCGGATATTCCCTGTCTATTTCGGATTACTTGCTTTTCTAAGTGTAGTTTATGGTTTGTTAAAATCAGGTGACCCCGATGCAGATACTTTCTTCTCTCTGTTACCCATCTATTTAGCATTTTTAGCGAATTGGTCTTTAGTGCATGCAGCTAATTTGGGCATCTATTGGTCATTGGCAACAGAAGAGCAGTTTTATTTACTTTGGCCATTGCTAGAAAAATGGCTAAAACCAAAGCCAGTGTTGATTTTTCTGGCTATTTTTATAGTCATTAACCAATGTATCAATTTTGGCTACTTAGATGCATTTTTTATTTCCCTATATGGGGATGAAGAAGCGATTAACCTTGAGATTTTAGGTGCAACATTTACTCCGATTTGTTTAGGGGTGTTATTGGCACATGGCCTTCACAGGCAATCAACCTTTACAGTGGTTTATCGCTGGTTACACCATTATATATCCAGCGCTGTTTTTCTTGGCCTTCTATTATTGCTTGTATTTGTATCCGTGGGTGACCTGTCTGGTATTAAGCGCTTATTAATACAAATAGTTATGTGTATTTGGCTGGCAACCTTAGTGATAAGAGAGCAGCATATTCTTAAACGGTTGATGGTTTTTCCTGTTGTGAAGCGCTTAGGACAGATTAGTTACGGTATGTATGTTTATCACATGATTGCTTTGCATATAGTGAGAGAATTACTGAGTCAAATGGGTATAGCTATTGATTATTCCCTTTTCTTGCTGGGTTTAGCCTTAACTGCATTCATTGCTGAATGTAGCTTCCGTCTTTATGAAACTCCTATTCTGTCATTAGGGAAAAAATACAGAACAAAAAACGCCAATAATTAATAATAAAAGCTTGAATTCGTGAACACCTCGCGTATTATTCGCGCTCTTAGCTTATTTAGCTGTTATCGGAGTGTAGCGCAGCCTGGTAGCGCACCATACTGGGGGTGTGGTGGTCGTCGGTTCAAATCCGGCCACTCCGACCATTTTCTTTATCGAAGTAATCATTATGCAGTCATCTCTTGATCATTTACTTGCTCAGCTTTCTGAGAATCCTTCTCTCGTTGGTTTTACAACGGTTATTGATGTCATTAATGACCATTATTCATTTAACCCTACGCGTCTAGTTAACGGTGTTGATGGTGATGTTGTTGTGAGTGAAAAAGGCACTAATGAAGGGTCATGCCGTATTTTTGCTTTTGCTCAATTACACGGCTTATCCGAAGAGCAAACCTTACATTGCTTTGGCGATTATTATCGTAAGGATGTGCTAGAGAACCCTGAGGGTGATGATCATGGCAATATTCGTACTTTTATGCGTTATGGTTGGAATGGGATTGTGTTTGATTCTCCACCATTATTAAAGAAAGCATAAGCTATTTTTTACTAGCGTTACTTATTGTAGAAATTGCTTAATATTGTGTTAATCAGTTTCTTGATAACATACGTCACATTGGTATCGTCTTTCATAACGCCTTTCAGCCCACTTTAAATACAGTGTATCGGCAATAGGTTTTATTATTGGCCAACGCAAAGGCTTGAGTAAGAATCCGAAGCGGGTATGAGACCATGCATGTACCGTTGCATCTAGTCCAGTTAACCATTGTCCATTAGCACCTAATAGGTGAAGTATCTTTAGCATCGCTTGTTTTTTCTCAGTGATGTTTGTCGGCAATAAGCCTTTTGCCTGTTGATCGAAAGAGTGAATATCTTCACACCGTAGATCTCCGCTTTGGTACTGTTTAAGCCAACGGATTTCTTTTGCGCACAAAGGGCAGGAACTATCATAAAATAATATATCCACTTCCCTATGTTGCTGAATATTATGTTTGCTCACAATGGTATATACGAGCTAATCGTATAATTGGATGGCGCCTAAGAGTTTTAACCTACTTGATACTCCTCAAGGGCCTCTTGTGCAGTAAGCCATTGTTCCTCTATATCATCTATCTGTGAACGTAGTTGTCCTTGAGAGAACAACAATGCTTGCAGTTGTTTTTTGTTGGCATCTTCATAGAGGTCGGTGTTGGTTAGTTGTTGTTCTACTTCGTCCAATTCTTTTTGCTGTTGGGATAGCTCTCGTTCCAGTTTTTTGATTGTATTGGTCAATGGTTTAATTTTTTCTCTATGCGCAGCTTCTTTTTGCCGTTGCGCTTTTTTATCGATTTTTGTTGATAAATGAGGTTGTAATTCTGTTTTTTCTTCCTCAGTTTCCGTGTTGTTGTCATTTCGACCTAGATTCTCTTTAAGCCAACGTTGGTAGTCGTTTAAGTCGCCTTCGAATAGCTGTAACTCGTGGTTTGCTACCAAATAGAACTGGTCGACGGTATTTTTAAGCAAATGACGATCGTGGGAGATAACAATCAGTGCGCCTTGATAAAGTTGCAGCGCTAACGTTAATGCTTGTCTCATATCCAAATCAAGATGGTTAGTTGGCTCGTCTAGAATGAGTAAATTAGGTTTTTGCCATACAATCAATGCCAATGCCAAACGCGCTTTTTCTCCACCAGAAAAAGGTTTAATGGACTCTGTAGCTTTATCTCCGTGAAAATTAAAAGCCCCTAAAAAGTTACGAATATTTTGCTCTGTTTCTGTAGGGGATAAACGCTGTATATGAAGTAATGCGCTAGCATCTAGATCTAAGAACTCTAATTGGTGCTGAGCAAAATAGCCGATATTTAAATGCTCGCTATCTAGGCGCTCCCCGCTAAGCAGAGACAAGTCACCGACTAAGGTTTTCACTAATGTCGATTTTCCTGCACCGTTGGGCCCTAATAACCCAATGCGGGAGTCGGATCTTATGGTGAGGTTAGCCTTATTGAGTATCGGAGAATCACCATACCCTAGAGAGGCATTTTCCAAACTTAACAGGGGGTCTGATGTTTTGCTGGCCTCACTAAAACGGAAGCTAAAAGGGGAATAAATATGCGCTGGAGCTATCTTCTCCATACGTTCAAGCTCTTTAATACGGCTTTGGGCTTGTTTGGCTTTAGTGGCCTTTGCTTTAAAGCGGTTAACGAATTGCGTTATTTCGCTAATTCGTTGTTGCTGTTTTAAGTAATTAGCTTGCTGTAGGGCTAAACGCTCGGCGCGCTGTTTTTCGAACGACGAATAGTTACCACTATAGCTATTAATTTGTTGGTGTTCTATATGTAAAATCTGGTCCGCAATAGCGTCAATAAAGTCTCGATCATGAGAGATAAAGAGTAGTGTGCCCTGATAACTCTTAAGCCATTGCTCTAGCCATAACGTCGCATCAATATCTAAGTGGTTGGT
>JAHDEM010000024.1:0-24380 GCA_020628895.1 Candidatus Endobugula sp. | reverse complement strand
TTCTATAGCGCGAAGTGCTTTATCGCCATCTAATACATAATCGACCGCTGAACGATGGCTTTCTGAAACTTCTTGGGCCATATGTGCAATTTCCCACTGATGGGGGATTGTCATATCACCACTATCAAGCCCTAGGTCATTGAGCAATAATTTAAAAAGACTCGATTTACCACAGCCATTAGCACCAATAATGGCGGCTCGTTTTTGGGGTTGGATCGTGGCATCGGCTTGGTCAAGCAGGCGGTTAGGCCCACGCTGTAAACTTATTTTTTGTAGAATAATCATTTTGCTATTATAACAGCTAGAGCTGTCAGCAATATATCGTCGAGTGAATAAGATAAGCAAGGTTTAATACCATGAATACTATTATGTTTAATCAACAAGCCATTACTCCATCTAAGGTTATCTGTGTTGGGCGTAATTATGCTAAACATATTCAGGAGCTAAACAACAAAGCGACAGGTGATATGGTGATCTTTATAAAGCCAAACTCCTCTATTAGCGAAGCGCTTAACTCTTATCATCAGGAGCCTCTACATTATGAAGGTGAAATAGCGTTGTTAGTGGAAGGCGATCAGTTTGTGGGCATTGGCTTTGGGTTGGATCTGACCAAACGCCAATTACAGTCTTCGTTAAAAGAAAAGCAACTACCTTGGGAACGAGCGAAAAGTTTTGATGGTTCTGCCGTTTTTAGCGAATTTGTTCTTATACCTGAAGCAGCTCGTGAAAATTTACAAGGGTTATCTTTAGCCTTGTATATCGATGAGGTGCTTATTCAGCGCGGTGATGTTCAAGATATGTTATTTCCGCCGGATATTGTTCTAGCGGATGTGCTTTCGTCTTTCTCCTTAAATAGTGGAGATATTATTATGACCGGAACACCCCAAGGTGTTGGTGAGATTCGAAAAGGCGCCGTGTTTGAAGGAAAAATATTTTGGCAAGAGCAACTGTTAGTTTCATCTATATGGGTGGCACAGTAATTTGCAAAACGGTTAACATAAATGAACAGCTATTGCCTTTACATTATAAATAAGGAATTAAGTAGAGAAATGTTTGTCATAAAATGGTCATTAATCTTAAGTAGTCTATACTCAATGAAATAAAACCATATGACAGAAATGTAACACAAAGGTAAAAAGTAAAGGTAAATAGGTGAATAAAATGGATGATTATGTAGAAGATATATTGGCAAGCCAATACGAAGAATACGACGACGATTTAGCATTTGAAGATTACGAAGATAGTACCTTCGATATGGAAGTATTATAGAATCATATTTTCCCAGCCGACTAACAATAGGCTTGTTAGTTAGCAACGTGGTAACATACGTCTATCTTCAATGATGAAACGTTGCTTTAGAATTGATTCCTTTCTCCGATAAAACTATTGACGAATATGCTCACTTAGTAAATCACCAGCGTTTACATTGGCCTACGCTTGAATCCAAAGGGCTAACGGCGTATTTACGTCGAGATGATCTAGCTTCCCAGCACTATCCAGGTAATAAATTTTACAAATTGTTTTATCATCTTCAAGCCTTACAGGCTTCAGATTGCCGTGTGGTTATCAGCTTTGGTGGTGCCTATTCCAATCATATTCATGCGCTGGCGGCGATGGGGCAGCAATACAATATGGCGACAGTTGGTATTATTCGGGGGCACCGTCCAAAGATTTTGTCACCCACTTTGCAAGACGCTCAAAATATGGGAATGCGCTTGTTTTTCCTGAATAAACAGGATTATAAAAATAAAGACATCAGTACTCTCTTACCACTACTCAATAAAGAATACGGGCCTCATTACTTGCTACCTGAAGGGGGTGAGAGTCTACAAGGGATTTTGGGTTGTCGCCATATTGGGCAAGCAATAGAGGCTAATTTTTCAAGTGATTTTATCGTGTGTTGTGCAGTAGGCACGGGTACCACTATGGCAGGGATTATTGCTGGTTTAGAGGTAAATCGTCAGTGTATTGGCTTTAGTGTGTTGAAGGGAGAGGACCAATTATCCTCAGGAATTGATCAGTGGCTTGCTGAAATGGGTTGTTCTAATGAACAATGGCAAGTCATTACGGGTTATCACCATGGTGGTTATGCAAAAACAACACCTGAGTTGTTAAGGTTTATGAAACAAATAGAAAATGATAATCAACTTCTATTAGAGCCGGTCTACAGTGCTAAGATGTTTTGGGGTGTTGAACAGCTCGCCTTACAAAACTTTTGGCCCGAAGGAACTCAGTTAGTATTGGTTCATGGTGGGGGGCTTCAAGGTAGAAGAGGCTTTAAGTTAAATTAGGCCTAACTACAGCTTAAGGAATGACAAAAAAGTGC
Organism: Candidatus Endobugula sp.; assembly: GCA_020628895.1. Classification (GTDB taxonomy): domain Bacteria; phylum Pseudomonadota; class Gammaproteobacteria; order Pseudomonadales; family Cellvibrionaceae; genus Endobugula. The sequence continues at coordinate 22,054 of JAHDEM010000024.1, read as the reverse complement.
TGTTGTTTTAGTTCAGATATTAATTCCTTATTATCCTGGAATTTAATAATATGAAGAGGAGGTGCTTCTTCATCTATTGTTTCAACCAGTTTATTACGTAATGCTTTAGCATTAAGAGATTCTAGCGAAAAGTTTTCGATGTCTGTATGAGTTATATCATTCATCCAGAGTTGTCTAGGTAAGATGACATATTGGTTCACATTATCAGCATTGTGTTCTTTTTGTCGTTCCTCTAACTGTAGTTCCTCTAAGGCTTTATCTTTTGTTAACCAATGTGAAACTTGGCCTGTTTCGCAGTACGCCTCTTGAATGTATTCAGGTAAGTCAATATTTCCATGATTGCTTTGTGTTTTGGGCAAATATAAGCGACCTGTAAGCAAGAGCTTAGGTATTAAATCTACTGCAGATAAGCCAATAGTGTGTAGTGCTCTTTCTCCTGCCTCGGTTTGTGAAAGCCGAAGTTGGTGTTGGAGAAGGTGGTTCATTTTAATGCCCAAACTGTCTTTTTTATTGGGGCCAACCCAGTGATGCCAATTATAAATTGGTGTATTGCCTTTTATATGTGTGTTGCTTAAAGGGCCTATAAAGAATTTTACGGCAACTTCTATGTGGTAGTGTTGGTTTTCTACCTTATCCAATACAATAAAATCATATTCGCCAATGGTGCGTTTGGCGGTATTGACTTGTAGGTTTTTGGCTAACAGCTCAAATCTGGGGTAAGAACTAAAATAAAAGCTTAATAATTGCTCAAAATAAATGCCTAAACGGGTTGCACGTTGTTCTTTTAAGTGGTTTGTTAGTGGTTCAGGTTGCCGATCTAGTGCATACAGCCAATCAACAAGGCCTTTATCTTGCCATAATGGGATTAACCATTGCTGGTAAACATTGGGAATAGAGGAGAAAAAGGGTGGATTAAGTAATGCCCAGGCCAAATCCCTGACTGGTCGTTGCTTAATGGTTCGATTAAGCTCTGTGAGTATGTGATGATCCATTAGATAATATTAACACGAGCATCCGAGGATCACTTATAATATTCTTTAGTTTCACTGATAGCACTTATGGATAGTTACACACTATGCAAACATTCAACTATATTGGCTTAGCCGGACGTTTAAGTACACAGAAGGCCCAGTTAACAACACATAAACTCATTGACTTTCTCAGAAAGAACGATGTCGAAGTTATCATCTCCAAAGAGTTGTCTGAGTTGCTTAATCGCACTGATGTTCCATCTGGGGATGATCATTTTTTAGGCACACATTGCGATTTAGTCATTGTTGTTGGCGGTGATGGAAGTATGCTGGGTGCTGCCAGGGCAATGGTTGACTATGGCGTTCCCTTATTAGGCGTTAACCGCGGGCGACTAGGCTTTTTAACGGATATTATGCCTAAAGAAATTGAAGAAAAAGTGCTCGATGTACTAAACGGTGATTATATTTCTGAGCAACGTTTTATGCTGGAAATGGTGGCACAGAGGGATGGGGAAGCATTTGGTCATGGTCATGCGTTAAACGATATTGTATTACACCCAGGCCGCCATGTGCGTATGATTGAATTCGAACTATATGTTGATGGTGAGTTTGTTTATAGTCAGTCCTCCGATGGACTCATTGTATCTACCCCAACAGGTTCGACAGCCTATGCATTAAGTGGGGGTGGGCCACTGATGCACTCCAGTCTTGATGCCATTGGTCTAATTCCACTGAATGCTCATTCTTTGACCAGTCGCCCAATTGTGATTTCCGGTAATAGTGAGATACGTCTATTATTAGGAGACAAGTCTACAACGATTATGCATGTCACTTGTGATGGGCAGATTTATCAGCGTGCTAGACCGAATGATGAAATATTGATCCGCAAAAAAGAGCAACAACTAACATTAATCCATCCAAGCGACCATAATTATTATGAAACCTGCCGACGCAAGTTGGGCTGGGGTAAACACTTAACTGAACAATCAGAAGAGGACTAAGGGCAGACGTAAAACGTAGCCTGATAAGCATAAGTAGCAGTGACCAATAACAGCAAAGCGAATAACAACAGTACTCACCCGCCTACATCTAGCCAGAAGGGTTACGATATTATTGGTGATATACACGGCTGTGGTCACGCTTTAGAGTCATTGCTGTGTACTATGGGGTATACAAAGCGCCAAGGGATTTACCAACATCCAGAAAGGCAAGCCATTTTTGTGGGAGATGTGGTAGATAGGGGGCCTCACATAAGAGAGGCTCTTGCGATTGTTTATGATATGGTGAGTGCTGGTCATGCGCAAATGGTCATGGGGAATCATGAGTATAATGTATATTGCCATGCAACTCCGCATCCGCAGCGTAATGCTTATTTACGAGAGCATAATCCGCATAATGATCGTCTAGTTGCGGAAACCTTTGAACAATTTGCGAATCACCCTAACGATCTCAAAGAATATCTAGCATGGATCAGTGAACTCCCCTTATTCTTAGATATGGGACATTTTAAAGTGGTTCATGCCTGTTGGGACCACTTCTATATTCGAGAATACTTGAAACGCTTTAATACGCACTGCATTTCTCCGGAAATTATTCTCGAATCTGCAGAACCAGATAGTTTTGTTGGCATGATGGTGGATCGTTTACTTCGAGGAACTGATATTCGTTTACCGGATAATTATGTGATTCGTAGTCGCGATGGTTTTGAACGAAAATTCTTTAGAGCCAAGTTTTGGGCAGATGACCCTGTCACTTATGGCGATGTAGTTTTTCAGCCAGACCCTTTACCTGCTGAGTTATTTGAACGAGTGCTTAACGAAGAGGAAAAAATGCGTCTCACGATGTATCCAGAAGATGAGGTGCCGGTTTTTTTTGGTCATTACTGGTTACAAGGACGCCCAAAACCAATTAAGCACAATGTGTGTTGCTTGGATTATAGCGCGGTAAAGTACGATCGTTTAGCCGCTTATCGTTTAGATAATGAGTCGCAGTTAAATCCAGAGAAGTTTTCATGGGTATATGTTGATCCTCCTGAAAACTAAGTCAGAACTAAGAAGTTTTATAAAAGCTCATAGAGTGTAAAGAGCTATACATTAACGTTGTATTTATAAGGTGTTGTTTCATGTTATCGAGTGTACAAGAACTGGTTGATGGTTTAACCCCAGATATTTACCGTCAATTAAAGTCATCAGTAGAGCTGGGCAAATGGCCAACGGGAGGACAATTAACAACCGAGCAACGTGAATTATGTATGCAAGCGGTTATTGCTTACGAAAAGAAACATTTGCCTCCAGAACAACAAACGGGTTACATCCCTCCTAAGGAGCATACCCATTGTGGAAGTACCCAAGGTGATGTGGCTGACGATATCGAACAGCCATTAGAATTTAAAGATTAGGTATTAAATAAGCTCTTTATTCTTTCGATTAACCATTGATTATGATGTAGATATAATGATGAATAGTGCAGAACCCCAACCAATTTTTTTAAGTGATTATCAGGTTCCTGATTTTTTAATTGTTAATACGGATCTTATTTTTTCCATTAAAGAAGATGTCACCAAAGTGACTTCCACCTTAGTTATAAAAAGAAATCCGCAATCCACTAACAAAACTTGCCCACTGGTATTACATGGCCAAGAATTAACACTTCAGTCTATAGCCGTAGATGGACGTATTCTTGAGGCGTCTGAATATTATGTCGATGATGAGTCGCTTACACTTACTGTACCCGACAATTGTATTGTCACTTGTATAACACTTATAAAACCCCAAGATAATACATCGTTGGAAGGGCTTTATAAATCTAGTGGAATGTATTGTACTCAGTGTGAAGCAGAAGGGTTTCGTAAGATTACTTACTATCTAGATCGCCCAGATGTGATGAGTGAATTTAGAACAAAAATCATTGCCGATAAAGACCGATATCCCATTTTATTATCCAATGGTAATCTAATTAATAGTGGTGATTTGGAAGATAATCGTCATTGGGCTCAATGGCATGACCCGTTTAAAAAACCAGCCTATCTATTTGCATTGGTTGCTGGTGACCTCCAATTTATAGAAGATAGTTTTGTCACTGCATCGGGAAGGAAAGTTGCGCTACGTATTTATGTTGAGGAAAAGGACCTTGATAAATGTGACCATGCGATGGTTTCCTTGAAGAATTCTATGAAATGGGATGAGGATGTTTATGGTCGAGAATACGATTTAGATATATTTATGATCGTGGCTGTAGACGATTTTAATATGGGAGCGATGGAGAATAAAGGGCTCAATATTTTTAATACCTCATGCGTATTAGCTAAGCCGGAAACCACAACCGATGTTGGCTTTCAGCGTGTAGAGGGGGTTGTTGCTCACGAATATTTCCATAACTGGTCGGGTAACCGAGTCACCTGTAGAGATTGGTTTCAGCTGAGTTTAAAAGAAGGTTTTACCGTATTTAGAGATGAGGAATTTTCCTCGGATATGGGATCTAGAGCGGTTAAACGTATAGAGGATGTTGCCTTTTTACGCACCATGCAATTTGCAGAAGATGCCAGCCCTATGTCGCATCCTGTTCAGCCTGCTTCTTTTATAGAAATTTCTAATTTTTATACATTAACGATTTACGAAAAAGGCGCAGAAATTGTGCGCATGATTCATACTTTGCTAGGTCCAGAAACATTTCGTGAAGGCTCCGATTTATATTTCCAGCGGCATGACGGACAAGCAGTGACGATTAATGATTTTGTCAGTGCGATGGAAAGTGTTTCGCAGCGAGATCTCACCCAGTTTAAACATTGGTATACGCAAGCAGGCACTCCTGTATTAACCATCACTGATAATTATAATGCGCAACAGAAAACATATACCTTAACTATAAAACAGCACTGTCCGAGCACGCCAGAGGCAACCGCCGAAGAAAAGCAGCCTTACCATTTTCCTCTTAGTATGGGGTTAGTGGGCCAGCAGGGGGTGCTACCTGTTGTGCTTCAAGGTGATAGTGAAAACAGTGAGAATAGTAGTGCTACCAGTCTAGTGCTAGAAATAACACAGGAGCAGCAAGAGTTTGTCTTCGTTGATGTACAAGAAAAACCGGTTCCTTCATTGCTACGCCATTTTTCCGCACCAGTACGTCTAGATATAAAACGTACAAGAGAGGATTACTTACAATTATTAGCTTATGACGAAGATGCCTTTTCTCGTTGGGATGCAGCACAACAATTAGCGGTATCAATTATTGAGGATTTAGTCGAAGCTCATCAGAATCAAGCGACAATCGATGTTGACCCATCGTTGCTCAAAGGTTTAAAAATAGTACTCAATGATGCCAGTTTGGATAAAGCGATGGTTGCCTTAGTCTTAACTTTACCATCGGAAGCTTATCTTTGTGAAATTGCTGATGTTGTGAATGTTGATGCGATTCATTTTGCACGTAAACGACTCGAAATATTCTTAGCCACAGGTTTACAGAAAGAACTTTGGCACTGTTATCAATCGCTCAACGTCGAAGAAGTGTATGAACCATCCGCCGATGCAATCGCAAAACGTAGCTTAAAAAATGTTGCTTTACATTATTTGATGTTAGCCTTCGAATCTAACAATGACGATGTAGTAGCACAGTGCTATAAGCAATTTACAACAGCCAATAATATGACTGATACTTTGGCAGCACTTAAAACATTACTCCATGATGCTCCAGTTGAGGCTGATAATTATAAAAATAAAGCATTAAGCGCATTTTATGAAAAATGGCAGCATGAAGCTTTAGTAGTGAATCAGTGGCTAACCGTACAGGCCTCTATTCCGAGTGAAACTGCGTTACAAACGGTTAAGCAATTAATGGAGCATGAGTGTTTTTCTATTAAAAATCCGAATAAAGTACGTGCATTAATTGGTGCATTTACACAAAACTTAGTCGCATTCCATCAATCCTCTGGTGAAGGCTATGCTTTATTAGCGGATATTGTGATTCAACTCAATGCGATTAACCCTCAGATTGCTGCTCGGATAATTACACCCTTAACACGATGGAAAAAATACGATACCGATAGACAGATTCTTATGCGTTTACATCTGGAAAAAATTAAAAATACTAAAAACCTTTCCAAAGATGTCTATGAGGTTGTAACAAAAAGTTTATAAAAAACAGATTATTACAATAATTCAATGTAAAAGTATTGGAGAAAAAATGTTAGGCGCGTGGCTTAAAACACAACAAGGCCTACTCACTAAACGGTTTAATGATTGTTTTGGTGTTTCTCCTATAATTGATTCACAAGTTGATATCGAGTCTTGGTTTGCTTCTCCATTAGGGCAACGAGTATTGCAGCAACAACAGCAGTATCTAGATCATTTATTAGAAGATATGTTTGGCTATCACTTAATGCAGTTAAGCGTGATAAATAATGTTTGTTTATTTTCACAAAGCCCTACAAGCCATCAATTTCGTGTGAATGCAAAAATACCTGAAAACCTCAGCGATCGCGAAGTGGCTGATAGTCAAAACTCAAAAACTAGCAATATTAACGCTGTGGCCGCTTTTGAAAATTTACCCATTGATTCGGACTCAATTGATGTTGCTTTGTTACATCACGCATTAGATTATTCTCCAACCCCCCATCAATTGCTAAGAGAGGCTGCTCGGGTAATCATCCCTAACGGGCATATTATTTTGGTAGGATTTAACCCGCATAGTTTTTTTGGTGTTACACATCCTCTAGCCTGCTTTCTGTCAAATTCGAGAGCTTATAGGCATCATCACTTACGCATAGGCCGTTTGCAGGATTGGTTTAAGGTATTGGAATTAGAGTTAGTTTATAGTCAGCGCGGTTATTATGGTTTACCTGTCGATAGGCATCATTTTCCAATTCTCGAATCTGTGGCGCAAAAAATATGCCCTTCATTGGGTGGATTTTATATATTAGTCGTTAGAAAAAATGTAACACCGATGACGATGATTAAAACACAATGGAAAAAGAAGCGGGTGTTACCGAAATGGAGAACATCGACCGTCTCATCTTCTTCCAGGGAATCATCGAGTCGTTATCATCAACATTCAAATAGTCAACAATCGTAAAGATCATTATTTTATGAAAAAAGTAGAAATTTTTAGTGATGGTGCCTGTAAAGGTAACCCGGGTCCAGGTGGATGGGGAGCATTATTACGTTATGGGGATACCGAAAAGCCGTTGTGCGGTGGAGAGGTTAATACAACCAATAATCGAATGGAACTCATGGCGGCTATAGAAGGTTTGAAGTCTTTAAAAGAAGCTTGTCACGTGGATCTAACCACTGATTCTCAGTATGTTAAGAAGGGGATTATGGAATGGATTCAAAACTGGAAAAAGAATGGTTGGAAAACCGCAGCCAAAAAACCGGTTAAAAATGCCGATTTATGGCAGCAGTTAGATGAACAAGTTAGCCGTCATCATGTGGTATGGCACTGGGTAAAAGGACACAGTGGTCATAGGGAAAATGAGATAGCCGATGAACTAGCCAATAGAGGTATTCCGCAATGAGACAAATCGTATTAGATACAGAAACGACAGGTTTAGAGCCTGCAAAAGGCCATCGCATTATCGAGATTGGTTGTGTTGAGTTAGAAAACCGAAAGCTTACTGGGCGCCACTATCATCAATATATTCAGCCGGAGCGCCATGTAGAAGAGCAGGCCATTGAAGTCCATGGTATTACTAATGAATTTTTACAAGATAAACCTTTGTTTATCGATATCATGGATGAATTTATGGACTTTGTCTCCGGGGCCGAACTGATTATCCATAATGCGCCTTTCGATATTGGCTTTATTAATAATGAACTAGCGGTATACGGTAAACAAAAGTATCAGCCAGTGACTGAGTATTGCAGTGTGATCGATACTTTGGTGATGGCGCGCCAGAAACATCCGGGCCAGAAGAATAATCTTGATGCATTATGTAAACGTTATGGCGTTGATAATTCTCAGAGGGATTTACATGGGGCCTTATTAGACTCTGAGATTTTAGCCGATGTCTACTTAATGATGACGGGTGGTCAACGGACATTATCACTCAGTTCTGATGAAATAGATGAAGATTCAACAGCGTCGGTATCTGCTATTCGTCGAATAAAAGCTGATATACATTTACCCGTTATTCAAGCCACTGATGATGAATTAACCGCCCATCGAGAAAAATTAGCCCTAATCGATAAAGCAAGCCAAGGTAACTGTGTCTGGCTTCAGGGGGAAAAATAAATAATAATGAATAAAGTGCCATTTAACGCATAAAGTATGTTTCAATAACCTTATATTGGATAAGGCGCTATAGCCAGCTATGATTAAGTAAGGCTATAGCAATTATTGAACAGTGTGAATATGAGTGAGAAAAAACCGATACATTTGGCTTTACAGGGCGGTGGAGCACACGGCGCTTTTACGTGGGGTGTATTAGATTATCTATTGGCTGATGGTCGCCTTAAGATCGAAGCCATTAGTGGCACTAGTGCCGGTGCACTCAATGCAGCAGTCATGGTATCTCACTATGTTGCAGGCGATATTGATCAGGCGCGTTCTTCACTAGAATCGCTTTGGCGTTCAATGAGCCAACATGGCATTTTTAGCCCTTATAATTATAGCGGTGTCTATCCTCTATTTAAGCAATGGGGTAATGCAGTTTCTTGGTTTCAGTCTTTCTTTAATACCTCCCCCTATCAAAACTCCGTTTACACTACACACTTTTTAGAGTCTTTGTTAGAAAAGCATGTTGATTTTGATCAATTAGATTATGACTGTTCAGGTGTGCGCTTATTTGTTTCGGCCACCAATGTATTAACTAATCGGCTGCATATTTTTTCCAATGATGAGTTGTCTATCGATGTGTTATTAGCCTCTAGCTGTTTACCCAAGGTACATCGTGCAGTAGAAATCGACGGTGAATTTTTTTGGGATGGTGGTTTTATGGGTAATCCTGTGCTTGAACCCTTGGTGAAAGACGGTGGGGCGAATGATATTTTAATTGTTCAGGTCAATCCTTTACATATTCATTCTGTACCTCAATCACCCATGGAAATCGCTGAGAGAATGGAAACGATTGGTTTTAACGCGACCTTATCTAGAGAGATTCGCCACGTTGCTGATATGGAGCGTTTAATTGAGTCTGGAGAAATCGAAGCTTCTACTGCCTATGGCAAGTTCTTACATATTGTTCATAACGAAGAAAAAATGTCTGAGTATAGCCCTTTTACAAAGTATGACACTTCGTGGGAGTTTCTCACGACGTTAAGGGATATCGGACGAGAAACCGCCAAACAATGGTTAGATGAAAATTTTGATTCGATTGGTCAAAAAAATACGCTGCAATTAGAAGAGTGGGAGCCGACATACCAGCAGCCTGTATGTCGTATTTTTTAAAGGCTATTGTTAATACTTCGCTACGAGATAAATAATCATTTCCGATTATATGATTGAGTTGTAAAAATCCTCAATAAATTTAATCTCTTTTTTGCCATTTAACATGGGGGCATGGCCCACATTTTCTACTTCTTTGTAAGTCACATTATCTCCTCTGGCAATCATTTTCTCAGCCGTTTTTAGCGTAAAGAATGTTGAGAGGCTACCTCTAATTAATAATGAGGGGCATTCAATTTCATCCCAGTATTTCCATAAGTCAAAGTTATAGGATGAGAAATTCGCTCTAAATGCATCACCAATTTTAGGGTCATAATGCATGCGATAACCATCATTCCCTTTAATAGCACTATACAATGCCATTTCTTTCCAATGTTTGTCCGATAGCTGACCAAACGCTTGGTAGGTTTCTTGATAGTATTCAAATAAATCTTCTTTAGTGGCAAATACGGGGGCTTTACCAATGTATCTCCCTAGTCCTAACAACTCCTTGCGTCGTAAGTCTGGGCCCACGTCATTGAGGATTAAACTTTGTATTGGTGTGTGCGGGAGAGCACTTAATATTAAGCCGATAAGTCCACCCATCGATGTGCCAATCCAATGAACTTTTTCTACATCTAGATTGGCAATCAATGCATTCATATCGGCGCAATATTGTAGAAAATTATAGTTCTGCTTATTACCGAACCAGTCGCTATATCCTCTACCCACAATATCTGGGCACACAACGCGATATTTTTGGGATAATTTTTTGGCTAAAGTGTCGAAATCTCGCGATAGGCGGGTAACGCCATGAACGCAAATAATAGTGTGTTCGCTATCAGGGTCACCCCATTGGCGATAATAATTTCGATGGAAGCCTTCACTGCTTAGGCCGAAATAAAAATTATCACTAGCTTTTGTCATGCGTTACCTGTTTACTTATTCAGCGTGCTTATCTGTTTTATAAAAATAAGCAAGTATTATACCTGTTGACTGATCTTGATGCGGGCAATAACGGATTCGTATATCTGTATTCATACTAAAATACTGTAAATCGTTGGGTGATTTAACCTAAGTGGTTGTAGAAAATCACTTACTCTCACAGGCGTTAATGTCTATCTTCTCCAAAATATGCTTATGTAAACCACATAGTACAATACAAATCCATTTGCTTAACCATCAACCATTAAGTGCAGTATTATCATTCTGAATAGAAGATGATGACACAACGTTGTTATCATCAATATCAAATATCTCCTGAAGATATTTACCTAATGCTTTTTTTGCTTGCTTATCAGATTCGTAAAGATTAGGTGATACTTTTCGTTTTGATAACGCTTGTCCTAATTTCATACGTAAGAATGCCGCAGTAGAATATCGAGTGATTGAGGTATAGAAAGTTTGTTCCAAGCGGTCTTGTAATGCGTTGTGATAATCAACAAGAATAGGATCAATAAATACGTCATCATAGTTAACCACCATTGCAAATTTTTTACTCACGCTGTGAAATAGATCTTCTACGGTGCTTTCTATGCGATCCACATCATCTTTTGTAATAATGCGATATCCTTCTAAGTTAAGGAAAGCCGTATTTCTCTGAGAGTCGTAAGTAATACGCTCATCTAGCTCGCGTCTAAGTAGATGATTATGTAGTCTCATTGGTTCTTCTTTGAATATCGCGCTAGACATCACCTTGGGATTATTAATAATTGGTTTAAAATCCATATGGGCTAAAATATCTTTTTCGATATCAATACCTGGAGCAACTTCAGTAAGCTCTAGTCCACTATAACGCAATTTAAATACACAGCGTTCGGTCACGTAGTAAACGGGCTTTTCTTTAAGAGCTGCCATTTTTCCATTAAACGTAATTTGCTCAACACTCTTAACAAACTTGCGCAGACGACCTTCTTGTAAAATGGTGACTTTGCCATCTTTTATCTCGACCTTTAAGCCCCCTGTGGTAAAGGTACCAGCAAAAATAAGCTTGCGTGCATTTTGACTAATATTAATAAAGCCACCTGCGCCAGCTATTTTGGGGCCAAATTTGCTCACATTAACATTGCCATGTACATCAGCTTCGGCAAGACCTAAAGCCGCTAAATCTAAGCCACCGCCATCATAAAAATCAAATTGTTGATTTTGGTCGAGTAGAGAATCAATATTAATTGAACAGCCAAAATCAAGCCCACTTTGTGGTAAGCCACCAATAACCCCTGGCTCAGCAGTTAGAGTGATAAAGTCGAGAATCTTTTCTTCGTTAGCGATAGCCGCTAAACCTTCGGGCATGCCAATGCCGAGATTAATTGTTCCGCCCATGGGAAGCTCATAAGCACAGCGACGGGCAATTACTTTTCTTTCGGTGAGCCCTAAAGGCGCGATATCATCGGTTATTCCTTGTATTTCACTTGCAAATGCGGGGTTATAGGTTGTGCCATAGGTCTGGTGATGGTTTTCTGGTTTTGATACCACAACACAATCCACCATGATGCGTGGAATTTTTACCAAGCGTGGATTTAATGTATGGTTATTGGCAATTCTCTCGGTTTGCACAATAGTAAGACCAAGGGAATTTTTAGTGGCCATGGCAATAGCCAAGTTATCTAGAGTCAGTGCTTCTTTCTCTAAGGTGGTGTTTCCGTGGGGGTCTGACGTTGTCCCGCGAAGAAATGATACATTGATTGGAAATGTCTTATAAAATAACCACTCTTGTCCATCAATAATCATTAATTCAACAAGATCTTCAGTTGTAACGCTATTGAGTTTGCCGCCATTTTGCCGAGGGTCTACAAATGTGCCTAACCCTACCTGTGTAAGAATACCGCCTCTATGCGCAGCTATATCACGGAAGAGTTGGGTGAGTGTACCCATCGGAAAATTGTAAGCTTCAATTAAATTATTTGTCGCCATTTTGGCAATTTTAGGAACAAGTGCCCAGTGGCCACCAATAACGCGTTTAATCAGACCTTCATGCGCTAATCGGTTGGCACCTTTATCATTACCATCACCCGGGGCAGCAGCAAATACTAGGGTTAAGTCCCGTGGCGTACCCGTTGTAAGAAAACGTTTTTCTAAGGCAATAATTAATTCTTCAGGTGTTCCAGTACCTACAAACCCAGACAGGCATAATGTGTCACCATCTTGAATTAAGGCAACGGCATCATCTGCTGAGACAATTTTGTTTTTCATAAAATGTCACTTCTATCGTTATTATTGAACTAGGTTTATACCGCGTAAAAAGTCATCGTTCTTGTATTCATCAATCGCGTTCTTTTAGCCAATCAACAATACCTTTACCCAATATACCTTGAGATTTACCACTCACAAAAACACCGATATGCCCACCCGGTAACGGTAGGTCTGTGTAGTCCTGTGTACCTACGTACTTTTTAAGTGCCATTGAACATTCTGGTGGGATAATATGGTCATTGAGAGCAAAAATATTCAGCACTGGCATAGAAATATTTTTTAAGTCTACGGCCGACCCATTAAGCATAAGCTCATTGTTGATTAACTTATTATCTTGATATAAGTCTTTAAACCACTGTTTTGCGGCTTCTCCTGGATGATCTGGCCTATCTGATAGCCACTTTTCCATACGTAAAAAATTAAGCAGTTTTTTCTCATCTTTGGCTATATCAATAAGATCGATATTATATTTGGTTAAAGATTTAATGGGAGTGATTAGCTGAAAGACCATGCCCATGAGTTCTCCGGGCATATTCCCGTAGGCTTCAACCATAAGATCGATATCTTTTGCATCCAGATTGCGTGTCCAGAGGTTAATGTAACCATGCTCTAAGCGATCATCGCGAATATCTCCGTGAAAGTCGACAGGGGTAATACTCGTCATTAAGTTGTTAATATTTTCCGGATGCAGTGCACTATAACAAATTGAAAAAACGCCACCTTCACAAATACCTAAAATATTCACTTTGTCGATATTATGCTCGGCTTTAATGCGTTCTACGCACTCATGAACATAACCGTTAATATAATCATCGAGTGTTAACCAGCGGTCAGCTCTTGAGGGCGACCCCCAGTCTATTGCATATACATCAACACCGGTATTAAGTAGGTTGCGAATAAGTGAGCGGTCTTCTTGTAAGTCGGCCATGGTATAACGGCCGATGAGACCATAGACAACAACAACAGGAATGTTAACTGTTTTTTCTGCTAATGGTTTGTAATGATAAAGAGATACCTTATCTTGTTGGAATGCCAATTCCTTTTCGGTGGTGCCTATTTCTACATCTGCATCTTTGGCGGAGGTGAGTGCAGATATACCTTTGGCAATATCCTCATTTAATTTAGATAATTCGGCGATGGCCGAAAACGGATTCATTGGGGGTAAACTATTCAAGCATTCCTCTCTTCAATAATATTTCACTGTTAGTCATGAAAATATAACAACGATGAGATTGTTGTGAAATTACTTAAGGCTATTTTTTCGTTTTTGGTGCCACTTTTTTCTTAACAGCTTTTTTAGGCGTGGCTTTTTTGGCCTCACTTTTTAGCTCTCTAATTTCTCTACGTAATTCAGTGATTGTTTTATGAACATCATCTATTTCTTTGCGTGTCGGTATATGAAGCGCTTCGCAAATAACTTCAGCAATTTCTTGCTCATGCAGTCTGTACTCTGCTCCAGCTTTGATCAGTTTTTTCTGAGCTTCTAGAAACTCATCTGAACGATGCATGCGCATAAGTTCTTCATTGGCAACACTAGACCACAGTTCCACTAGCTTTTTAGGGGTTAAGCTTTTTTTGTCTGCATCGTTAATATCATTAACATGTCCTAAAAATTTTTCGTAGGCCTTTATCCAATTTTGTAATAAGATTTCATAATAATCATTACTTTTTTCGCCTAAGTCAAGCCATCCATCCATCGCTTTTGCAATACGATTATCTATATCGGATATACCGGAAAATAACGGTCCTTCACTAAATCTTTTCACTCCCTCATCAAAATCAGTGCTAGAAAACTTTAACCAACTATAGGGCGTTGATATATCTTCAAGTGTGTTGAGAAAGTAATCTCTGGTCTCATCATCAGGCAGTGACGATATAAAATCGGTTTTTAATTGATCAAAAATGTTTTTGCTACCCTTAATGAGGTCATTGACTTGTTTGATTAGTTCATCTGAACCAGGAAATGCACTGAGGACATCTTGCCAATCTTTAGAAGAATGAAGATTGTATTGTGGGTTGTGATCGAAGAGTTTTTGGATGAATGATTGATATATATCTAGCGTAGGATTATTGCTGTAATAGGAGTTGTCGTTTTTTTCGAAAGTGCGATTCCACTTTTGCATATTGTCCATCATTTGCTGAGTCATTGACGTTTGAGTCTTTTGCCACTCGGACATCATTTTTTGCCATGGTTCAATAAAATCAGTGCTCATTGTTACATCCTAAAGAAGTGTTATTGGATTGGGTTATTTTTCCTCAGTTTTTTGGCTGTTGTATGCAGCACTGGCTAATCCATTTAGAAAGTTGGTGTAGTTTTCCATAGCGTTCAATCCCATGGGCATAAATTTATTAAACATAGCCTCAGGGTCGGACAGATCATTAAAGTATTCTTCCATCTGGGATTGGATTTTCTCCATCATTGCATTTTGTAATGGCTCTAAGTCGGGAAACCCCATCAGCTTCCGAGCTTCTTCTGGGGTCATATCCATATCAACGGTTACTTTCATATGAGACTCTCTTTATTTTGAGGATCAATTATTATGGAAAAGTGAATACAATTATTCTTCAGTTTTATCTTTATTAGCTTCGTTTGAATCTGACTTTGCACTATTAAAGAACTGTCTTTGCATATCTGCCATCGCTTGCATATTTTTAGCGGCCATTTCTTGGAAATTACCAAAGGGAGACGCTTCAATAAATTGTTGCATTTGCTCTTGCATGGCTTCTTGCTGAGATATAAATGTTTTTATGCTATTGGCGATAAAACCACTCATCATATCCTGCATAGGGTGGCCATAAAATCGGATCAGTTGATTAAGAACCGCTTCATTCAATAACGGTGTGCCTCCTAATTCCTGCTCAGATACTATCTGTAAGAGCAGGGCGCGGGTAATATCGTTATTATTGGTATCGTCAATAATCTTTACTTCGGTACCTAGAGCGATAATGCTTTTAATATCCTTAAGTGTGACATAGCGACTATCTTCGGTGTCATATAATCGTCGATTGGCGTATTTTTTGATAATGCGTTTAGCGGGCATAGTGATTTATATCTTATGTGTCAAAACCGTCATTGATGACCTATTGTGCCTTAAACGACTAATAATTAGTAGTCATTCTGATGAGGGCAATGTCATGTCCTACAAGCCTTTGAGCCTGAAGAACGGAAGTTTACCTATGCATTCAGGCAGCATAAAAAAAGGGCATAATCAAATTATGCCCTTTTTTAACTGATTAAAGCGAGCAATTACGCTGCAGATGCTTTTTTAGATGCTTTAGTTGCTGTCTTAACTGGAGCAGCTTCAAAAGCTGGAGCGATTTCAATCTTCTGTACTGATGCTTGGTACTCTTTAGCTAGATCAGAATACTCAGCGATACGGCCAGACATTTTTTCACCAAATGCTTTGGCAGTCTCGTATTGCTTGCTCATTAAGCTGGCTACATTGTCTGCAGAAGCAGCTAATTGCGCCTGCTCAATGCTGTAATCAACCATATCGCCTTGTACGCTGTAGTTTAGACGGCTTAGGCTCTCAAAAGAGTCTACCGCAACTGTGCTCATTTCGCGTAGTGGTTGCATGAACTCAGCTTGTAGTTTAGCGAATTCTTGAAATTGTTCAGTAAAGTCTGTCATAACATATTCTCCAAAAAAGAAAGCTTAAATATCTGTATGCTGCAGTGCAACAGTATATAGCTTTTTTGTTGCAGTGCAACATTTTGTTTTTGGGTTAGAATCTCAAGCTTTTTTATAAGGTGTTGTTTTTAATATATTTTTATTTTTAATCTGCTTTTTTGGAATAGATAATTAATTTTTTCATACAAAATGATATAAAAAATAGGTCTTTTTGAGCGTTTATATTGTTTTCAGATTATCAGAAATCTATGTTTAGCAGGGGTTTGCGGCCATTTGCGCCAAATTTAAGTGTAACGAGGGATGAGATTATGATGACTTAATGTTGAAATGCGTATGTTTGCTGCCTTTCCATAATTTGTGTATTTAATATTTGCTTAGCAATGACTTTTGATTGCTCTTCAGTAAGATTGTGGAATCTAACACCGATTAAATAGCTGCCGTCATGCTGCAGTGCACACCTGGTGACTTGGCCATAACTAATCACACCTGTATATGCAGGTAAGAATATGAGTTTTACGGCTAGCCAGCTCTCCACTCCCATTGAATGATCGCAATTAAAGGCAAGTCCCCCTTGGCTTAAGTCAACCCGACCACTATCGATATCATGCACAGACGATTGGCTGGCAAGGACCTGCTGGCAAACTAAATCGATCTTTTGATTAATACTGCTAAGGTATTGGGCAACGAGTGGGCTTTCCTGTCGGATGGCGTCGAGTAACTGAGAGCTATGACCATCAATATTTTGAAACTCAGAGAATAAGCAAAGTGTTTCAGTATGTTCGAAGTATTGTTCAGGCCTGTTGTGGTTAACATTATCATTACTAACAGAGCAAAAGTTAAAGATAACATCTTGTTGTATACGAAAGAATTGGCGTTTTTCGTTAATAGCTGTACTCATAAAAAATACCACAACATTTATAAAGGGATATACAGGGTGTTTTTTGAGTGTAGCACTTATTCCCAATTATTCACGAAATTCGCTTGTTATCCGCAGTTTTTTTACGTTTAATGCGCTGATGTTTACTTCCACCAGTTTTTTTATTGGCTTGCGTTATATTAGAGCGAAACGCCGTAACCAATTTATCTCGTTTATCAGTGGCTTTTCTTTGCTGGGCATGGCGCTGGGCACCTTATCGCTGATTGTTGTTTTATCTGTTATGAATGGTTTTGATCGGGAGATCAAACAACGAATCCTCAGTGTTGTTCCCCATGTATTTGTTGACCATGCTTCTGGGCTTGAGGATTGGCAAGATCTTGCCTCTAATGTCGGTCAGCAAGAAAGTATTATTGCCTCTGCACCTTATATATCAAGCTATGCGATGTTGAGTTCACAGCAAAGTCTGCAAAGTGCTCAGATTCAGGGAATCTTACCCTCACAAGAAAGCGAAGTATCCGTGATTGACCAATATATGGTGCAAGGAAAGTTGGCACAATTGCAATCAGGAGAGTTTGGCATTGTGTTGGGACGTCTTTTGGCACATTTCTTACGGGTAGATGTTGGTGACAAAGTGTTGATGACACTTCCTGAGGTAGCTATTACTCCTGCAGGTCTTTTCCCGCGTATTAAGCGCTTTAAGGTCGTCGGCATTTTTGAAGTAGGGGCTCAAGTCGATCAATCTCTAGCGATGATCCATATAGCCGATGCACAAAAGCTTCTACGTTATGGTGATAATGTTCAAGGGTTAAGGGTGAAGGTTGATGATATTTACCATGCAAGTCAGGTAACCGAAGCATTAGGGCCTATTCTAGGTGAGGATTACAACCTCAAAGATTGGAGCCAGACTCAAGGCAGTTTGTTTCAAGCGGTGCAAATGGAAAAACGCATGGTCACAGTTTTGTTGTTAATTGTTATTGCCGTTGCGGCTTTAAATATTGTCACCGGTCTAGTGCTAATGGTGGCAGATAAAAGAGGGGATATTGCTGTATTGCGTACATTGGGTATGACCACGAAACAAGTTATGTCGATTTTTATGGTACAAGGCAGTGTGATTGGTATTGTAGGTATTGCCATTGGTACGCTGTTAGGTTGTATTCTCGCGTTATTTATTAGTGATGTGATTACGGTGGTTGAGCAATTATTGGGGGTATACATTTTTGACCCCAATGTCTATTTTATTAGTCAGATACCATCACAGCTGCGCATTTCTGATGTTTTGTTAATTTCTGGTTCGGGTATATTAATGAGTCTTTTAGCGACCATTTACCCTGCTTATTGTGCAGCAACCGTTGAGCCTGCAGAGGTATTACGCTATGAGTAAAGTGATTAATGATACGGCGAATGTTATCCAATGCGATGCGTTAACCAAAGTGTATAAAGAGGGACCACGTCAAGTATCTGTGCTTGATGAGGCAAATCTGGCGCTCAAGGCTGGAGAGCGCTTAGCGATCATAGGTAGCTCTGGAGCAGGCAAAAGTACCCTTCTAAATTTGCTGGGTGGTCTTGATAAGCCAACGTCTGGTCAGGTCATCGTTGCAGGGCAGTTGTTGTCGTCCCTAGATGATAATAAAAGAGGTTGGTTACGTAATAAACATTTGGGTTTTGTCTATCAGTTTCATCATTTATTAGGTGAGTTCACCGCTTTAGAAAACGTCTGTATGCCGCTCTTTATTGCTGGTATTGCTAAATCGGTTACTCTCAAAAAAGCAACTAATATGTTAGAGCGGGTAGGGCTAGCCGATCGTTTGCATCATAAGCCTGCAGAATTATCCGGTGGCGAGCGCCAAAGAGTCGCCATTGCTCGCGCGATTGTCACTGAGCCTGCCTGTGTGCTTATGGATGAACCTACCGGTAATCTCGACGAGGATACCGCTGCTGACATAGAAGCTTTATTGGCTGAGTTGAATCAAACGATCGGCCTTAGCACGATTCTAGTCACCCATGACAAGCGTTTAGCGGCTTCTATGGATCGTATTTTGGAGCTTAAAGCAGGCAAGTTAATGTCAGTCACATTGGGTTCTGGCGATGTTTAATCGTTTTAGCTGGTTGCTGGGTTTACGTTATACATTGGCGCGACAACGCAGTCGTTCAGTAGCTTTTATCTCCCGTGTCGCAATGATTGGTATTGTGCTTGGTGTTAGCTTGCTGATTCTTGTGTTATCGGTTATGAATGGATTTGATAAGGAACTTCGAGAGAGTATTCTACATATTATGCCTCAGGTAACACTGTATCATTCACAGGGAGTCCGTGATGATTCATCCATGCGTGATCAAATCTTAACCTACGAAAATGTTGTAGCGGCTTCTCCCTTTGTTGAGTTGCAGGGAATGGTGAACTCAGGGAAAACGACATTACCAGCGTTGGTTTACGGTGTGGATCAGCATCTTGAAAAAACTACATCGATTATTCATCAATTTCTTCGTCCGGATACTTTATCTCAGCTTGCCTCTAACAATGCCGCCATCGTCCTAGGTAAGGAGTTGGCGAGTAAATTAAATATGAACGCCGACGATCGAAACTTAGGACAAGCCATCGGCACAATCAATCTGATTATTCCCCGAGCTGAGGGACAATCACGTACACCTGCTGTGAGGCGTTTACAGGTTATTGATGTTCTCGATACAGGGACGGAAATTGATCACTCTTTAGCGATTATGGGGATCGATGCGGCTTCTGCTTTGTCGGTACATCCGGGTAGTGTTTCGGGCTTTCATATCAAGGTTGATGATCTCTTTTTAGCTTCCTCTGTATCTTACACTCTCCAGTCCCAGCTGCCTTTTGGGTTTTACACCACCGATTGGACTCGTACACACGGTAACATTTACTACGCTATCCAAGTCTCTAAAAACCTAGTGAGCCTATTGCTGTTCCTGATTATCTCTATTGCCGCTTTTAATGTGGTTTCTACTTTAGTGATGGTGGTAGTTGATAAGCAAAGTGATATAGCTATTTTAAAAACCTTAGGGTCAAGCCGTGGACAAATAGTCAGAGTATTTATTATCCAGGGGTCGATTATTGGTGTTATAGGGACCAGTATCGGTGTTGTGCTAGGTTTAGTCTTGGCAATAACCATTCAAGAGATTGTTGTTTTTATTGAGTCGTTATTCGACCTTAATTTTTTAGCCAGTGACATTTATCCAGTCAGTTACCTACCCTCACAAGTATTATGGCTAGATGTGATACTTGTTGCCGTTGTCAGTGTGTTGATGAGTTTTTTAGCTGCGCTGTATCCTGCGTGGCGAGCGGCTAAGGTGGAGCCTGCAGAAGCGCTACGGTATGACTAAATCAGCGGCTATTTTTTCAGCCGTTGTTTATGTTGTTTTAGCTGCCTTTTGGCTCTTCTTTCTTTGCGATGTTGCCAAGCATAAATGACTCGCCAGCGCCAGAGTAGTTGGATCGACATATAACTAATAATAGCTGTTGTTGTCCCTGCAATCATTGACCCTACCAATAGCGGTTTCCATAATCGTCTTAGCTCAGTATTAATCCACTCCCACGTGAAAGCCACATTAAAATCCATTGCGGGGGTATCTAATACCCATGTACCTAGTTTATAGGTAGCAAAGAAGATTGGAGGAATGGTAATAGGATTCGTAATCCATGTTAGGCCGACGGCAATAGGAAGGTTGCAGCGAAGCATAAAGGCAATTGAGCCAGCAATAAACATCTGTCCTGGTGTAGGGAAAAAAGCCAGAAAAGTCCCCACGATAAAGGCCACTGATACAGAGTAGCGATTTAAATGAAATAGGTTGGGGTCCTCTAATAAAGGACCTAAAAACGCTAACGAAGGGTGATCTTTAATAAATTGCTGAGAAGGAATAAACCGTTTTAACAACTTTTTTGGCATGAATCATATATTCCTAAATACGCTCTCTAATATACATTTTTACGTAGCGATAGTTCAATTAATCTACCCAGTTATTGCTTAAATATTGAGAAGATAAAAAACAATGCATTATAAAATCTATAGCTCAATATTACCTATCTTGCCAATTGCGAAAAGGGGGGCCAAAATAGGTGACGCATTATGCCCCTATTGTTGCGGCGTGGCTACTGCTTCTCTGGTGTTTCCTACTACAAGCCAATACAATGTCAATCAATATGAATCTTTTGATGGTTTAATGGTCATAAACGGCACTGGGTGGTTATTTCTCATTCCAAGTGGTCTGGTATAGTTCATATGAAGTCCGTTTGTTATAGTAGCTACCATTTTAACAATAAACAAAGAACAACTAACCACTAGGAGCCTGTGTTGAACGCATTGTCAACCGACTTATCTAACTTAATTAGATGCAATTTATCGACATTATCTAGCGCGAGTGAAATGATCAAAAGATTGCCTAAAGAAAAATACAATCACGTCGAACGCCCTTATTTCGAGTCTTGTTTAGGTAAACATGTAAGGCATATCTTGGACCATTATTTGTGTTTTGCTCGCGACTTAGAGTCAGGCGTCATTGACTACGAGCAGCGTCAAAGAGATACGCAACTGGAAACGAATAAAGACTATGCTCTAACTATTATCGATAAGCTGCAAGACTTCCTCAGACAACTGGCTGAGGATAACACGCAAGATGGAAAGTTAGAGGTCTTACTTTGTAATGATGTTGACCTTCCTCAAGGTGAAGCAACTCAATCGTCTATCATGCGTGAACTACAGTTTTTGCAGGGACACACAGTTCACCATTATGCGCTTATTGCGACCATGCTGCGCTTTTACGGAGTAGATACCACCAGAGAATTTGGTATAGCACCCTCAACACTGGTCCATGAAAAAACAGTTAAAGTATCTGCGTGATGGGGTCTTCTTCTGGTAGAGCATGGTTCTATCGCCAACGTCAGTTACTTAAATCCAGTGTTAAACGATCGGTGAGATGGGAATTCTGGCCCATGTGGTTGTTTTATATCCCCATCGTTTTATATATCGTGACATTGGTTATACGTTATCGAGGTTTATCCTTTACAGCGGT
>JAHDEM010000002.1:127712-141903 GCA_020628895.1 Candidatus Endobugula sp. | reverse complement strand
ATCAACAACAGCGAAAACAACTCTCTGCGTGGTACTAACTAAGGGAGGGTTACAAGCTGTTGTTTAGCCTAACCATTTAAAATTGGTAATACCAATAAAAAATTTATCATATTCTGATTCGTTTAAAAAAACCAGTGAAAAATCACTTTTAAATGCAATATTTTGCTTTATTTCATTTGACAAAGAAAAAAATACATATAACTTACTAATCAACAAAATTATTGGTATTACCAATTTACCAAGATTGTTAATAAGTAAAGCATCTATCGAACAACAAAAACTGTGATCAGCGACATTAAGATCTCGCAAACCATAATTACAATAATCATGAGGATTTTTTAATGAAAACTACGACTCTAACTGCATTAGCGATTGTTGCAGCCTCTTACCTATCAGCACCTGCAATAGCCGCGAAAGACAAACCTGTTCTTCTTAAAATGCCGATCTACTACGGCTCCAATCTACCTGGGCTAGGATCGACAGCAAAATATCTATCAGAGAACGTCAACGTTCTCAGCAATGGCTCGGTAAGAATCAAGCTCTACGAACCTAAAAAATTAGTCGCGCCAGGAGAAATTCTCGACGCCGTATCGACAGGCAAAATACAAGCTGGTTACGCCACACCGGGTAATTGGGGTGGAAAAATGCCTGCTGCGAGACTTTTTTCTTCTGTTCCTTTTGGCCCAGAAGCCCCTGAGTACTTAGCTTGGTTTATGTATGGTAATGGCTCTAAATTACATCAAGAACTTTACGACAAGTCTGGCTATAACGTTAAGACACAAGTCTGCGGCATTATTGCACCGGAAACCTCAGGCTGGTTTAAAAAAGAAATTAAAACAGCAGATGATTTGAAAGGATTAAAAATGCGCTTCTTCGGCCTTGGTGCAGAAGTGATGGAGAAGCTGGGTGTGAGCACAGTAGGACTTCCCGGTGGAGAAATTTTCCCCGCTCTAGAAAAAAATGCTATTGATGCTACTGAATTCTCAATGCCCGCTATCGACAAGCGTATTGGTGTTAGCAAAATCGCTAAATACAACTATTACCCTGGCTGGCATCAACAAGCTACCGTCTTCGAGCTACTCGTTAACAAAGCCACATGGAACGGGATGAGCGATTCACAACAAGCCGTGATCACACAATTGTGCCGAGCAGCAACTTTAGATGCTCTTGCTCTAGGAGAGGCGATTCAAGCACCCGTTATTAGAGAGAATCTAAAAAATGGTGTTAAGAATCTCTATTGGTCGGACGATATGCTTAATCTCTTTAAAACAAAATGGGATGAAGTAGTTGAAGAACAAAAGGCTAAAGATGCTGATTTTGCAAAAATCTGGGCTGATCTAAGTGCCTTTAGAGAAGATTACGGTTTATGGGAAAAAAATGCATTCTTACCACGTAAGTAATACTCCTTCCTAATGAATAGGTTATTCGGAGAGCACAAAATGATTAAGTGCTCTCCCCTTTTACACACACTATCACAACAAGGGAGCTTATAAAGATGTCCGTAAGCCACCATACAGAACAACCTAACCCAATGCATTCAAATAACTTTTTGACCCTCCTGTCAGATGGTTTAAGTAAAATTGTCTATTACTGCGCTGTTATTTTTTGCTGGAGTTATGTTCTTTTAGTTTTTGCCATTTTGATCAACGTTATTATGCGCTATGGATTTAGCAACGGACTCATTGTTTTTGAAGAAATCCAATGGCATCTTTATGCAATTGGCATGATGTTTGGGTTATCTTATGCAGAAATTACCAATAGCCAAGTACGTGTGGATGTGATTGCCGATAAACTAAAAAAGCGCAGTGCGATTAAATGGGAAATTATTGGTTCATTATTTTTTATATTCCCTTTTATTTTTGTCGTTATCTATAACGCGATTCCTTATGTTGAAAGCTCTTTTACTATTAACGAATCTTCCAACTCACCTTTAGGCCTACCTTACCGTTGGGCTATTAAAGCAGTGATCCCTCTTAGTTTTGCACTACTAGCCATAGCGGTTACATCAAGACTATTACGCAATATCAATACATTGATGACTAGTAGAGAAGAATAATTATGGAAATTAATGAAATTTTAGTCATCGCGATGTTTTTTACATTCATCGGATTTTTATTCACAGGCATTCCCGTTGGTTACGTTTTGGCTGGCGTGGGAGTCATGTATGGATTTATTGGATATTTTGCCGATATTTATTTAGGCACTTTTACAGGTCTCGATTTAAATACATTAGGTCTGGTTGTATCGCGCCTGTATTCTTTAATGGAAAATTGGGTATTGGTTGCCTTGCCCATGTTTATCTTTATGGGACTTATGCTAGACCAATCAGGCGTGGCAGAACGCTTAATGCTATCAATGCAAGACCTATTTGGAAAAGTACGTGGCGGATTGGCATTAACCGTAACATTAATAGGCATTATTTTAGCAGCATCTACAGGAATTATTGGCGCATCCGTTGTACTACTGGGTTTGTTATCATTACCCGCTATGATGCGACAGGGCTATAGCAAGTCTCTAGCTGCAGGCACTATTTGTAGTGCAGGAACGTTAGGTATTTTATTACCACCGAGTATTATGTTGGTCATTATGGCGGATCAATTGGCATTGTCTGTTGGTGACTTATTTATGGGCGCTGTATTTCCAGGGCTCATTCTTGGTGGCCTTTACCTAACTTATATTCTAGTGACTTCTTATTTAAATCCATCCGTAGCCCCGCTGCCACAGAATCACCAAGAGTTAGAATGGAAATTAATTAAATCTGTTCTAAAAAATATTATTCCTCCATTATTACTGATCTTTGCAGTTCTAGGTTCTATTTTTGCTGGTATATGTACACCTACCGAAGCCAGTGGTATAGGTGCCTTAGGCGCTACATTACTGGCGTTATTTAATAAAAAACTAAGTTTTGATGTTTTTAAAAACGTTAGTTTAGATGCTTACCGCACAACCGCTTATATTTTTATGATTTTTATAGGCGCCACTATGTTTGCTCTTGTTCTACGAGAGTTAGGTGGTGATGAATTGATAGAACGCGGATTATCTAGCCTACCCTTTGGCCCCTATGGTGTTTTATTTTCCGTATTGTTTATTATTTTCTTACTCGGCTTTTTATTAGATTGGATTGAAATAACACTCATTGCATTACCATTGTTAGCCCCTGTCATTATAGGTATGGACTTTGGCATTGAAGGCTATGGTGTTATTGATGAGCCAACCATTGTATGGTTTGTTATGCTAGTTGCCATCACACTACAAACATCTTTCTTAACACCACCGGTAGGATTTGCCTTATTTTATCTTAAAGGCGTATGCCCACCTGAAGTAAAACTAACCGATATTTACAAGGGTGTTGTCCCATTTATTATTTTGCAATTAGTTGGCTTACTGATTGTTGTTTTATTTCCTTCACTCACCACTTGGCTTCCCGCCACCATATACGGTAACTAGCAAAGACAATGAACAATCACGAATTTATTAATCATATTAGTAAGATCGTCGGCAAGAGAAATATTTTACTGAATGATGACCAAACAGAGCATTATCGCAAAGGCTTCCGCTCCGGAGAAGGCGATGCCTTATGTGTTGTATTTCCAAAAACATTAGTGCATCAATGGAAGATTATTAAAGCCTGTGTAGAGAATAATAAAATTATTATTATGCAAGCAGCTAACACTGGACTAACCGAGGGTTCCACCCCTAGCGGAGATGATTATGATCGAGATATTGTGATTATCAATACCACTAAAATGGATAGCATACATTTAATTAAAAATGGTCATCAAATTATTAGCTTACCAGGTGCCACATTACATAAACTCGAAAAGATGCTAAAGCCATTAAAACGATCACCGCATTCTGTGATTGGATCATCCTGTTTAGGTGCATCTATTGTTGGTGGTGTCTGCAATAATTCAGGCGGCGCTTTAGTTAAACGTGGTCCTGCATATACAGAGCTCTCTCTATTTGCACAAATTAATGAGCAGGGAGAATTGGAGTTGGTCAACCACTTAGGTATTAATGGCTTAGGTGATACTCCCGAAGAGATTTTACAAGCGGTAGAGTCAGGAAAATTTGTTGACAGTAATATCGAAGATACCGATAAATTAGCATCGGATAAGGAATACACCCAACGTATCCGAGATATACAATCCGACACACCCTCTCGCTATAATGCGGATCAACGCCGTTTATATGAAGTCAGTGGCTGCGCGGGTAAAGTGGCGGTATTTGCCGTTCGTTTAGACACTTACCCTATAGCCAAAGATGAACAGGTTTTTTATATTGGAACCAACAACCCAAATGTCTTAACCCAACTTCGTCGAGATATTCTATCGACCTTTAAAGAACTGCCTGAAGTTGCTGAATATATGCATCGTGGTGCATTTAATTTAGCGGAGAAATACGGTAAAGATACCTTCTTGCTAATCAATATTTTAGGTACAGACCACTTACCAAAAATGTTTGCTTTAAAAGCATCGGTCACTAATTTTTTAAATAAAATTTCTTTTTTACCAAAGAATTTACCGGATAGGTTTTTACAATATATGAGTCAACTGTGGCCTCAGTGTTTACCCCAAAAACTACTGGATTACAGAGACCGCTATGAACACCACCTTATTCTAAAAATGAGTGACTCGGGTATTAAAGAAGCAAAGGACTATTTAGCCGGATTTATTGGCAAACCTGACTACCGGCATTTAGAAAGTGAGTATTTTTTATGTGACGATGACGAAGCTCATAAAGCATTACTCCATCGCTTTGCTGCCGCTGGTGTGCCCGGCAGATACCAAATAATACATGAAGATGAAGTAGAAGATGTACTTCCGTTAGATATTGCCTTACGACGTAACGATACCCAATGGGTAGAGAATTTACCTGAGCACATCAGTGATAATATTGAGGAAGTGTTATATTACGGTCACTTTCTTTGCCATGTATTCCATCAAGACTACATGCTAAAGAAAGGCGTGGATACTAAAAAAGTTAAAGAGGAAATGTTGGCTCTTTTAGAACTCAGAGGCGCAAAATATCCTGCAGAACACAATGTAGGCCATTTATATCAGGCCGAAGAACCGCTGAAAAATTTTTATCACCAGCTAGATCCTACCAATACGTTTAACCCTGGTATTGGCAAACAATCTAAGCTAAAGAGTTGTTGCCATTAATTATTTATCTAAGCGATGTTCTATGGCATAACGCACTAATCCAGACGTAGTATTAATCATTAACTTTTGTTTGATATTACGTTTGTGCGTTTCAACGGTTCTCACGCTGATATCTAACTCTACAGCTATTTTTTTATTATTATAACCATGAGAAATTAACCGCAAGACTAATTGTTCTCTGGTGGTTAGCACATCATTTTTTTGGTTGGTATCTTGAGCTAATATTTCTGCTATTTCATTACTAAAGCACTTGCTACCCTCATAGACTTTGATGATGGCAGAAATCATTTCCTCACCAGAAATATCTTTTAATAAATAGCCTTCAGCACCCGCACGAATAACATTTAATATATATTCTTTATCATCATGCATGCTTAGCATAATCACTTTAATACTTGGGTATTTTTCCTTAACCATTTCCAGTGCATCCATACCATTAATATCAGGCATATTGATATCCATCATCACAATATCAGGGCTACACGTTGTAAGCTGTTCTAATAATTGCCTGCCATTTTCGGCTTCAGAAATAATATCAATGCCTTGATGCATACTTAATCGCGCAGAAATACCTTCACGAAATAATGGATGGTCATCAACTAATATCAGTTTTATCATGCAAATTTCACTATTATTATCTTTTTGAAAAGTAAGATCAGCTATATTTCATCACGTTTTTCGGTATTTTAGCTTCTATTGTCGTGCCATTGCTATCGGATGATATTTCGAAAATGCCCTTATGATAGCTTAAACGTTCGTGCATATTACGCAAGCCAATTCCTACTGTGGGCGACTTATCCCGATTAATCATATCTAAATTAAAACCCACACCATTATCAATGATAGATAACACTATCCATTTACCTTTAATCGCAATAGAAATCGTCACTTGAGATGCCTTTGAGTGCCTTTCTATATTAGTAAGAGCCTCTTGCGCAACACGATAAAGCGTTGTTTTCACTTCTATGGGTAATAAGTTTTTAACCGCTGTTTTATTTAGATTGACTTTTATGCCTGTACGTTTGGAAAAATTTTCAGATAAGGACTCAATACCTGCTGACAAACCATGATCGTCTAATATACGCGGATGCAAATCACGAGAGATGCGTCGCAAGTCGACCAAGGTCTGGGCAATTCTATCTTTTGTTAGTGCCAATTCATGCTCTGGATTTTCTTTTTGACTAATTTTAAGCGCTGCTGTTTCTATAGAAAACTTAGCACCTGCAATTAATTGGCTAATACCATCATGCAATTCTCTTGATACTCGTCGCCGCTCCTCCTCTTGGGCCGTTAAAATACGACGCGTGAGTTCTTGTAGACGCTCGTCTGCTAGACGCCTTTCGTTAAACTGCAATAACAAACCGGTACCAAAAACAACAATAACGGCAATAATACCTATCACTAAAATAACATAAGAGGCTTCTAATATTTTATGGTTGATAGACGCTTGAATACTAGAGACTTGGTCATCAATATCATCAATATAAACACCAGTACCTAACATCCACCCCCATTTTTCTAACATGACTGAGTAAGCCATTTTAGTTCCCACTACACCCAAAGAGGGTTTTTCCCATTCATATTGAAGGTAACCGCCCCCGTTTTCGGCATTTCGAATGAGCTCTTGAATAAGAAATTTTCCCGCTTCGTCCTGTAACAACCACCAGTTCTCGCCTATTCGATAAGGTTGTTTTGGGTGTACAACACCGACACCTTCTCGAGTATAAGCAAAAAAGTAACCGTCTTCTTTATAGGTTAAATTGGTTAACACATTTCTTGCCAACTCTTGAGCTACTGCTTCATCCATATCTTGATTGTGGTATAAATGCGCGATAGACGACAGCGCCAACAGTGTGTAATTTTGTAATTCT
Source organism: Candidatus Endobugula sp. (assembly GCA_020628895.1). Taxonomy (GTDB): domain Bacteria; phylum Pseudomonadota; class Gammaproteobacteria; order Pseudomonadales; family Cellvibrionaceae; genus Endobugula. Next base: position 134,867 of record JAHDEM010000002.1, on the reverse strand, counting down.
TCCTGACGACGAGATATCACACTAGAACGGTAGGTATCTGCAGCATCTTGCGACAGTTTTTCAAATTGATACTGGGTTGCCAAAACGACGAGCAACATTGCCACAGCTAAAGGCAATACGGCGAGCAACTGTATTTTTTGTGTTAAATTCATAAAAAGCAGCTAGTATTTTTATTATTGTTAATCCGATATGCAATTAAAAACTGCCAATCAATCTGGGATTCACCACGGATATTAGGTATGTACTGTTTATAGTCTTATAAAACCATATGGTTAAGGTATTAGGCAATACTTAATCGACTTTTTAGAGTTATAAAAGACCATCAAATCCATTTTCTAAGTAATAACCCGTAGATAGACTAGGTAACGATACGGATTTATTCAGCAATCATCCTTATTCATAATAAATGAGCATTACATTAATAAAAATAACTCACTGTAAGGTCAACACTTATGAAAAAGTATATTGCTCCTATCGCGATAGCACTCGCAGCTATAACCCCGTTCACCTCTGTGCAAGCCGCCGAAAAAGTTATCAAATGGCGTTTAGCAGAAACATGGCCAACTAACTTCCCTATTTTTGGCGATGCAGCCAAACAAATGGTTAAAAACGTCGACGAAATGTCCGGTGGACGTTTCAAAATTACTATAGATTCAAGAAACAAGCACAAAGCGGCATTAGGGATCTTTGATTTTGTTAAAAGTGGGCAGTATCAAATGGGGCATTCAGCTTCTTATTATTGGAAAGGTAAAGACATTAATACGTTATTCTTTACTACGATGCCACTAGGGATGATCACTGCTGAACAAAATGCTTGGTATTATTATGGTGGCGGGGAAGAGCTCGCTCGCAAAGTATATGACAAACATGGCATTTTATCTTTCCCCGGAGGTAATACAGGTAACCAAATGGGAGGATGGTTTAAAAAGGAGATTAACTCCGTAGATGATTTGAAAGGTTTAAAAATGCGTATCCCAGGCTTTGCTGGCGAGGTACTTGCCAAATTAGGAGCCAAGCCAACTAACATTCCTCCAGGTGAACTCTACACCGCATTAGAAAGAAATACGATTGATGCTTTAGAATGGGTGGGCCCGTCACTGGACTTACGAATGGGTTTTCACAAAATAGCCCCCTTCTACTATACAGGCTGGCATGAACCTGCGACCGAATTACAATTTATGGTTAATAAAAAAGCGTTCGAAAAACTCCCTGCTGATTTACAAGCCATTCTTAAAATAGCCATTAAAGAGGCAGCCTTCCAAGTCACATCACAGTCTTACCATGAAAGTGCCGTCAACTGGGCAACTATGAAATCGGAATATCCTAATATCCAAGTAAAATCATTCCCTGATTCGGTCATGGCAGAGTTAAAAAAAGCGAATAATGAATTATTAGCAGAATTTGAAGCCAGAGGCGGTATAACGGCGGAAATTATTCAATCGCAACGAGAGTACTTACAAAAATCTCGTGTGTGGACAGATATTTCTGATAAAGCCTATTTAAATAATTTGTAAAAGCTAAAAGACTAAACGTCCAACGATAGACGCGAGATGCTTTTAAGATAGAGCATCTCGCGTCTAAAAAATTGTGTTATTCTCTTAGATTTTTTCACATCAACAATAAATATAATAACAATAAATATCGGAAAAAATAATGAATGCTAGCCCATTGCGCATCCTATTGCGTGCACTCAATAAACTTATCGATATCTCCGGATATATTTGCATTATTGCTTTACTACTAATGATTCTAAATGTCTTTATTGATGTTTTTGTTCGTTATGCTGTTTTTGGCACACTGCAATATTTTAATTGGATAGCCGCTATAGATTGGTTTAACGAGCATCTCAGTTGGTTAGGCGGTATTGGTATGCAAGAGTTGGAATGGCACTTTTTTTCACTGATGTTTTTGTTAGGCCTAGGATACACACTACGAGAAAATGGCCATGTGAGGGTTGATGTACTTTATGATGGTTTTTCTCGCACTACACAAGCATGGATTAATATTTTAGGTGGTTTAATCTTTGCTTTACCTTTTTGCGTGTTAATTATTTATTACAGTAGTGACTTCTTTTTGGACTCCTATGAAAGTATGGAAAATAAAGGCGACCCCGGCAGTTTACCTCGATTATGGCCTGTTAAACTAATCCTCCCTGTAGCATTTATTTTCTTGGTATTAAGTATTATCACCGTCATCATACAAGAATATCTTGTCATTCAAGAACATAAAAACAATCACTCTTCACAGGGAGACGTATCATGATAGGCATTTATCTGTTCCTTGTGGCGCTAATATTATTATTTGCCGGCTACCCTATTGCGTTAACGTTTGCTGGATTATCCTTACTCGTTGGTTTTTGGATCGAGGGCTTCGAATTATTTGCGTTTATGCCTTATCGTTTATTTTCGATTATGGGAAATACCATTTTAATGGCCATCCCTATGTTTATATTTATGGGGATCGTATTACAAAAAACTGGACTGGCAGAACGTTTACTCGAATCGATGGGCACATTATTTGGCAGTCGCCCCGGCGGTCTAGCCATTTCTACTATCATAGTCGGTGCTTTTCTTGCAGCGTCCACTGGCGTAGTAGGTGCCAGCGTGGTGGCGATGGGAGTAATCTCTTTACCAGTGATGTTAAAATACAAATATGACCAACGCTTGGCCACTGGTGTTATCTGCGCTGCAGGAACGCTTGGTCAAATTATCCCTCCATCGATTATCTTAATTATTTTAGGTGATGTGATGGGTGTACCTGTAGGCGATTTATTTAAAGCCGCTATTATTCCCAGCCTTGTATTAGTGGGTTTTTATCTTATTTACATTGTGAGTTTTACAACACTTAAACCATTATCTGCTCCTGCTATTCCATCAACAGATAACGATCAAATCGCATTAATTAAAAATGCTTTATCCAATATTGTACCTCCTTTAGCATTAATTATTATCGTTTTAGGTTCCATACTTTCTGGTATAGCCACACCGACTGAATCATCGGCATTAGGTTGTGTCGGCGCACTTATTTTATCTAAATTTTATGGCAAATTAGAACGTGTATTAATCACTGACGCTGCCAAGGAAACAGTAAAAGTCACGTCAATGGTATTTGCTGTGTTGATTGGTGCAACTGCATTCTCTATGGTTTTTACCTATTCGGGCGGAGATAGTATTGTAGAAGAATTTATGGCAGGTTTACCTGGAGAGAAGTGGACATTTTTATTATTGGCCATGCTAGCCATATTTATACTGGGATTTTTTATCGATTTTGTAGAGATTGCATTTATTGTCGTTCCGATTCTTGTTCCTATCGCTGAGTTAATGGGGATCAATATGGTCTGGTTTGCCATTCTTATTGCAATGAATTTACAGTCTTCTTTTATGACTCCACCCTTTGGTTTTAGCTTATTTTATCTCAAGGGGGTATCACCTAAACAAGTAAAAACCACAACCATTTATAAGGGGGTTATTCCATTTATTATTATACAAATGATTGTGGTCTTACTCCTTGTGGCCTTTCCTAGCTATTTAGGTTTTTCTCTATAACCCTTTGCCGCGGTATTTCATAATAAATATCGCGGCTTTTTTATAATGATGCACTTTTAAATTGACGAATATCATTCCAGTCTTCATCTTTTGCTAATTCTAAGCCCTGCATGATTTTTAATTTCTTTAATTGCACCGAGCAATTTTTATCGTCGCTTAGGGTTAAGAAAGATTGTTGTACAGCAAGGACAATATCTGCAGGCACTCTTTCATGAACAGCAATAGCATGCGGTGTGTAATCGGGGGCTTCCCAAATCACTCGTAATTTCTTTTTGACTTTTTTCTTCATGGCATCAAAAGTTACCTTTATGCCTCCGCCAGCTTGAAATAAACCTTTAGATACCGACAAATAAACTGAATCATCAGAATTAACATAGTGCGGTTTCATGGATATGTTTTCGCTCACCAATGCTTTTTGTGGCACTAATGTTGAACCAAACTCAGTGGGAGATGGAAATGCCATTTTCGAATTATTTAAATCTGCAAGTGATTGAATAGGACTGTCTTTATGCACAACAATAATGCCTTTTAGTGGCTGCTCTTTACGTTTAGCGATGGCTAAATACTGGCCACTCTTACTAAAATCAACATACTGTTGCGGGTCCATATAAACAAAATCAAAATCACCGTTGGCTAATCGCTCTTCAAAAGCCTCCATAGTATTTGCCGTCGCAAACTTTACCTTCACTCCAGAAGTTTTTTTAATATGTCTTAACAAAGGGCTCCATAACTTAGCGACTTTTAAGGTACCACTTTGGGGCACAACGCCAAAGGTATACACCTCTTTACTGTATGCAGTGCTAATAAATAAACAAGAAAACATTAGTACCAATAGGGTTTTGCTGAATAACTGCTTAATATTCATCTTACTCTCCTACTCAATCATTGACCGTTTGTAAGGGGGAAAACTATATTTGCACAAAAAACATACAAACACACGCAACAATTGGTTAAGTTTTATACTAATTTGCTATCAATTCTCGAGGCTTATGCCTGCGCTTTTTAGATAAATACTTTAGAACAATACCATTGTCCAAATATTTCCTAATAACCACACTAAATATTAATGAATCCACCACTAATCTATCTTTGCAAAAACGCGTAATTAAATCGTTATCAGCGTCTGTTTTTAACACTAAATATCAAGATTAAAATATTCCTTTTTATCACTTAACTTTTAGTAATAATGTCATATAAATCACTCACTTAAAGAACTGTTAAAGTAAAAGTACAACAGATTAAATATTAAGTGTAATAAAGGTTAATCAACACTAGTTTTTATTGATCAGGTGAATTATCATTGCTGAGTAACAAACAAGTTGTCGCTGGTGTATTTTAGTGACTAATTCGTGGTTATTTGGAGACGTTAGCGTCTAATCAACCATGCTAAACAGCCTGTTTAATATTAGAAGGTGAGAGTTAAAAATCTGTAGATTGGGAATTTAGCGCAACATTGGCGTTTAAATAGATATTGGTCAACTCTCAACTGAAGTCAGCGACACCAGCAACGGTGTCTTAGAGTTGCCATTATCCTTAATTTTTAAGCCCTCATCATACAAATTTTACTTGTACGTTTTATCAACGCTAATCACCTATAAATTATTCCTCGATATTGGAGAAGGTATTTATGCCTACAGTTTGGTCAGACACATTTTTGTTAATGGGATTGGGAATGGGAACAGTATTTGTTTTTTTAGTGTTACTCATTGCTGCCGTCACCATTATGTCCAAAGTTATTCAGCAATTAAGTCCAGAAGTCGTTGAAGTAGACACGACGACTGAGAATACAGATGTCGATATCGCCGTTGTTGCAGCCGCTGCATACCAACTTCACCACAACTCTCAAACTAAGTAAGTGATTATCAATGAAGACTAATAAAACACCTGTAAAAATAACCGATGTGGTTTTACGCGACGCGCATCAATCATTATTTGCTACACGTTTACGATTAGACGATATGCTTCCCATTGCTGAAAAGCTCGACAACATTGGTTTCTGGTCTTTGGAATCGTGGGGCGGTGCGACTTTTGATTCATGTATCCGTTACTTGGGAGAAGACCCTTGGGAGCGTATCCGAGAATTAAAAAAGGTCATGCCAAAAACGAAACAACAAATGCTCCTACGTGGACAAAATCTACTGGGATATCGCCATTATGCCGACGATGTTGTTGAAAAGTTTGTTGAACGTGCAGTCACCAACGGTGTAGATGTATTCAGAGTATTTGATGCGATGAATGACCCACGCAATATGACAACCGCTATGCAAGCAGTTAAAAAACAAGGTGGGCATGCACAAGGCACTCTTTCATACACCACTAGCCCAGTGCATACTCAAGAAGGCTGGATAGACTTGGCCAAACGCATAGAAGATATGGGTGCGGACTCTATAGCCATTAAAGACATGGCTGGCATACTAACGCCTTACGATGCTTTTGATCTAGTGACTAAATTGAAAGCCAGTGTAGATGTACCTATCAGTTTACATGCCCATGCGACGGCTGGTTTATCGTCTATGACACAACTAAAAGCCATAGAGGCCGGTATTGATCATATCGATACCGCTATTTCGTCTATGTCGATGACATACGGACATTCGCCAACCGAATCATTAGTTGCCACACTAGCAGGCACTGATCGCGATCCCGGTCTAGATCTTTTGGCACTAGAGGAGATAGCCTCGTACTTCCGTAAAGTACGTAAAAAATATGCGCGCTTTGAAGGCACATTACGCGGTGTTGATGCGCGTATTCTGATTGCTCAGGTCCCTGGTGGCATGTTGACCAATATGGAAAACCAACTAAAAGAGCAAGGTGCCAGCGATAAGTTTGATGACGTATTAGAAGAGATTCCTCGCGTGCGTAAAGACTTAGGTTACATTCCGTTAGTAACACCAACATCACAAATTGTTGGCACACAAGCGGTTATCAACGTACTCACCGGTGAGCGCTACAAGAGTATCTCGAAGGAAACCCAAGGTATCCTAAAAGGTGAATATGGGTCTGCACCAGCTGAATTTGATGATGCACTACAAAAACGAGTACTCGATGGCGCAGAAGCAGTCACTTGCCGACCTGCAGATTTGCTAGAACCAGAAATGGACAAGCTCACTAATGAACTTACTGATCTTGCAGCCAAACAGAATATCGAGCTTGCAGATCATACGGTAGATGATGTTTTAACCTATGCACTCTTCCCACAAATTGGTTTGCAGTTCTTAGAAAATCGTGGGGATGCTTCTGCGTTTGAACCTGTACCAACAGAAGAATCCGAGAAAGCGGCTAGCAGCCCTGCGCCAACAGCTACCTCGGCCAACAACACTTATTCGGTAAATGTTAATGGTAAAAGCTATACCGCTAAAGTCAGCGGCAACGATGGCTCTGTGGAAGTATCTATCAATAACCAAGTTCATGTAGCCCGCGTAAGTGCAAGTGGAGAGAGTGCAGATAGCACAAATGAAGGCCCCGTTAACGCCACTGGCGAGCCAATTAAAGCACCTCTATCAGGCAATATTTTCCAAGTATTGGTTAAGCCACAAAGTGCGGTTAAAGAAGGACAAGTACTGATCATTCTAGAAGCGATGAAAATGGAAACAGAAATTAAAGCGCCACG
>JAHDEM010000002.1:122818-127612 GCA_020628895.1 Candidatus Endobugula sp. | reverse complement strand
GCGGATGGCCCAACATCTATTTTTGTTGCTAGCCAACTAGCCCCTGAATTACTTGGCGCCATTGCCGTATCAGCTTATTCTTATATGGCACTAGTACCTATGATTCAGCCGCCTATTATGAAGGCGCTAACCACTAAAGAAGAACGCAAGATTGTTATGCGACAGTTGCGTGTCGTCTCTAAGGCCGAAAAAATCTGCTTTCCATTAGTACTACTGGTTCTGGTTGCGCTAGTGTTACCAAGTGCGGTGCCATTACTGGGTATGTTCTGTTTTGGTAATTTAATGAAGGAATCTGGTGTTGTTGATCGACTCAGCGATACCGTTCAAAATGCATTAATTAATATAGTGACGATATTTTTGGGACTAGGTGTAGGTGCTAAGCTGAATTCGGATTCGTTCTTAAACCTAGAAACCATTGGTATCCTACTACTTGGATTAGCTGCTTTTTGTATTGGTACGGCAACTGGTGTATTGATGGCGAAGTTAATGAATGTATTTTCCAGCCAAAAAATTAATCCACTGATCGGCTCTGCGGGTGTGTCTGCTGTACCCATGGCAGCTCGAGTATCCAACAAAGTCGGGTTGGAAGCGAATAATCAAAACTTCCTATTAATGCATGCGATGGGGCCCAATGTGGCGGGTGTGATTGGCTCTGCTGTTGCTGCAGGTGTCATGCTAAGCTATCTAAAATAAGCGACTTCTCTGTAATACTAGGTGCAAATTTGTACCTAGTATTTACCCTTTGTTACCAATCAGTTCGATTTATTTCTACACAACTAAACCACTTCATGCATCCATGCAATAGCATAGCTAAATAAGCTTAAAGCAGTTAACACAACAACAATCACCCCCAACAATAAGAAAGGGCGAAAAGGCTTTCTATCCACCTGATGATTAGGGCGATTTAAGTAACGCTCTACCCTCTCTTGATCTTCTGGAGTTAGCACAGATTTTTCTTTTGTTTTACTCATACCTATTACTCAATATAGTGTCTTATTATTGATTTATTGGAAGTATATTAGAGCGGCAGACGTGCCTGTTCACACTAATTAAATGCTAGGCATACTATGCTATAAAAAAGAAGAAACAAAAAGGGGGGCACGACTGAAAAATAAAAGTATCCGTTATTTACACGGATTTCTCACACAACCAATACAGTAATAAACCGTTGGTAGAGCTTGTATAGACTTACATTAACTTACTGGCTTGGTGAGGTTTCGGCAAATGCAATACAGATTTGAGCGATACCAGCTGCGCTGCCAAATCACTATTGATTTCATTAAAAACAGACTCCTGAGCCTGATTCATATCGTCTACCACAATATCTTCAGACAAAGTATTTACAGCATTAGCAAATTCATCATTCACTGTTATTTCACTATAGGGTTTCATTTTAACCACTCCTAGCCACTAGGATACTTATCCACTATCAGTATGTGTTCCTTCTATTATTCCTTTAATTGCTCATTTAACTGATAACTTCGTATTTGATGGCTATATACATTTTGTTTATTCACTAAGAGCGCCAACCTTGCATCAACCAATACCTGCGTTGCGGCAGCAGCAATATGGTAATCATCTGCAGATGGCTCACTAGGTGCCAAAGCCGCTTTGCGAATCGTTCCGGCTTTTTCTATGGCTGCTAAAGGGTTATCTTTTACCGGTGTAGTGTCAAAAAAAACATCACCCGATACTGCATAGTTAACGCCATTGGGGCCCTTTTCGTATTCGTAACTAGGAGCGCTAGTATATTGGCCTCCCAATATGGCATGAGCCTGCTCATGACTGCGAACCTCTGTATCAAGTGTAGACAATTTTTGCAGAATATGTAGGTCAATTTGCTTTTGCTGACCTAAAGGCAAGATGGACGATTCTGGTAACTTATGAAAGCTATAAGTTAAGTGATTAGGATGCACAGCAGACACAGAATGAACCACACCCATATCTTTATTATCGTGTGTAGATCCACCAGACTGATGCGAAGAAGCATTGCCAGCGCTAAGATAAGAACTTAATGATGAGCTAAGATTAACGCCAATATAGGCTGCTGAGATACCCATAGGAATCAAGCACTATCTAGGCGTTTATATCGATCAGCGCTCCTAATGCTTTATCGGCAACACTAACAACATGAGCAGAAGCGGTAAAGACGTGCTGTTCTTTATTGATTTCTACTAAGGGTTCAACAATATCGGTTGTTGAAGTAGGTGCTCGCTCTACAGTACCAGAACGTACTAGGTCGTTAGCAGACTCAACAATGGAGCGGCTACTAGAGTTCAATCCCGAAACACCCTGCTGAAAAACTGTATTCAGTCCTTGAGATGTATTGATCATAATAATCACCTCTACGTTAATCTCAGAGTTTCAGCTTAACCAATTTCTGTACAAAAAACACCCAATATAAAACCACTTTAAGATTGTTTGCTTTTAATAAATCGACTAATCCAGCAATTTATCTATATCTAAAAGCGTTTGGATATCAATTCCTTGTGGATCAGATAAGAAAGGAATATGCCCCAGACAGGGAGCCCCCAACGTCTGCTCAAGGGTGTCTAACGACTCTTGATAAGCCGGCATATTAGGGTCGATATGATTAGATACCCAGCCAGCCAACGCTAAGCCATCTCGACGTATGGCTTGTGCTGTTAATAAAGCGTGGTTCAGACACCCCAGACGCATCCCCACGACCAATATCACTGGCAAAGAAAGCAATTTAACAAGGTCAGCCATGGTCTCTCGCGAATTGAGTGGAACAAGCCAACCTCCCGCCCCTTCGACAACTGCAAAGTCCGTGCGCTTCATTAACACACCGCGGCAAAATCCTGCTAAACGATCAGCTGTGATGCGTTTTTGTACTTGCTCGGCAGCCACATGAGGTGCCATTGCTGGCTCTAAGGCAACAGGATTAATCTGCTCATAGCTCAGCGGAGTATTAATTGCTGCCTGCAATAACAACGCATCTTCATTTCTTAAACCATCGGGTGTTTGCTCACAACCTGCAGAAATCGGTTTAAGTGCTGATGTTGAAAGGCCTTTACTACCGGCTGCATATAACAAGCCTGTACTAATTAATGTTTTACCGACATCGGTATCTGTACCTGTAACAAAAAACTGTGCTGACATATCAATCTCTTTTGATCATTTTGCTTTTTGAATAATCCACGTGTCTACGTCATAACTGGCGGGATAACCTGCCGTTGTATGAAACTGCTCATAAGCATCTACAAAGCGAAAAAAATGCTCTTTACCCATTAAGGCTCGGTGTCGATCTCCTGTCACCACATTTGCCCCAATGTCCTTTAATGACCTTAATAATGCTTTTACTGTTGGGTAATGCACAACAGGCATCTGGTTTGAATGATGAATAATAGAGAACTCCTGCTTGGTAATTGCCTGATGCCATATCAAATGATCATAGAACTGATTCACATGACTATAGCCATCCACCTGAGCCCATGCATCGCGTAGTTCATGCAGCGTTTGTGAACCCAAAGAGGTAAAACAACATATGCCTCCGGGTACTAACACTCGTTTAAAATGAGCCGTTAATTGATCGAGATCATCGCACCACTGCAAGGCAAAATTGGAGTAAATCATATCTACAGATTCGCTAGCCAGCTGCAAATTTTCTGCGTCATCACAGCACCAAATATGTTCTACCCGTTGACTGGAAGTACTATCACCATGGTTTTGAATAGAATTATTTTTAGCAGCAACATCTAACATTCCTTGTGATAAATCAATTCCGATATATTGTTCAGGCGCATAGTGATTAATAAGGTGTTGAGTAAAAAAGCCCGTACCGCAACCCACATCAGCAATACATCGTATGTTTGTCTCTAAACCAACATATTCCTGCATGATCTCTAGTAGCTTTATACCTGAGTGCTGTTGCACTTTTGCCGCTTGGTCGTAACGCTCTGCGGATTGACTAAAGGAATCCGCGATCATCATTTTTGATTTATGCATGAAACGACTCACTTAAAAACTGATTGATCACAGAAACTAAAGGCTTGGGAGGTACGTGCAGTAAATGCCCTCTATCCGGCAAAATTTGCACTTGATGCTGATTATTTAATAATGCAATAGCATTCGCAGCAGATACTGGAACTAAAGCATCCTCTTGTCCAAAAACATGCAATGCTGGACACTGAATTTGCGATAAATACTGACGATTATCCATAAGGTTAAGTAAGCGCAAACCTTGTTCTAAGCCATCCTCGTATTGTTTTCTTTGCTGCTCGTTTGTCATTGACTGATCGTTAGCCATACTATTTAGATAGCGTTTTTGTTCTCGACGGTATTGATCACCCTTAATCACTAAACGAAAAAACTGTTGCTGTGTTGCATTAGCATCGCTAAGCAATGATTGGAAAAACTGATCAAAAGTATTAGCAGGCATGGCATCACACCACTGAGAGTCGGCAACAAACTTAGCGTTGGCTGACAGGGTGATAAGCCCAGCAACACATTGCGGAAATTTTTCTGACAATGCTGTTGCTAACATCCCTCCCAAAGACCAGCCCATTAAAATACAAGGTTTAGGCAAAGCCTGAATAATGACCTCGTGCAAAGTATCTACATGATCAACATTCACTTCGCTGTACTTAATATCAACGACCATTACCGAGGTCATTACCTGCAATTCAACTATCATTGGCTGCCATACGTTTGCATGCATTGCCCACCCATTGAGCAAAACGATGGAGGGCGTGTTGGATGACGATAAACAGTCAAAATGTGTAGTACTAATCATCATGATTAAATAGAGGGGATCGCTAATTTCAGGCTGTC
>JAHDEM010000002.1:118157-122718 GCA_020628895.1 Candidatus Endobugula sp. | reverse complement strand
TGTGTAGTACTAATCATCATGATTAAATAGAGGGGATCGCTAATTTCAGGCTGTCAATTAACAAGTCGATGTCAGCGACGCTATGATTAGCATTGAGCGTAATTCGTAAACGTCCTGTGCCCTCAGGTACCGTCGGCGGTCTTATTGCTCCCACTAAAATACCGTTTTCACGCAACGTATTAGCTGTTTGCATAACGTTTTTATCATCACCTAATAACACAGGTTGTATCGGTGTAGATGAGTCCATTAATGGTAGATCAGCCGCTGCAGCCTGTTTGCGAAAATAGCCGATCAGGTGATGTAAATGTTGACGACGAGCAGAATCATCACGCACTATAGACACGCTTTCTAAGGTTGCAGCCGCCACGGCTGGAGGCAAAGCAGTGGTGTAAATATAAGGTCGTGCAAACTGAACAAACGTATCAATCAGTGCTGCTGAGCCAGCGACGAATGCGCCAAAGGTACCCAATGATTTACCCAATGTCCCCATAATAATCGGTAAGCTTTCATTATCTAAGCCAAAATGCTCTGCACAGCCGCCGCCTTGCTGCCCTAAAACACCCAAGCCATGCGCATCATCTATCATTAAACGTGCATTATGTTGGCGGCACAATGCTGATAAATCAGCAAGCGGTGCAATATCACCGTCCATGCTAAAAACGCCATCAACTACCACCAATTTACGGTTAGAAGTCGTATCTTGGGACAACAGGCTCTCAAGATGCCCTATGTCGTTATGACGAAATCGCTTAACTTTAGCTCGACTTAATATGCCTGCATCAATTAAGGATGCGTGATTTAAACGGTCCTGAAAAATAGTATCACCACGTCCCATTAATGCGGAGACCACACCCAAGTTTGCCATATAACCGGTGGAAAACAGCAAGGCTTTTTCACGTTTAACCAATTTAGCCAAGGCTATTTCTAATTGATGATGCAACTCGGTATGACCGTTCACTAAATGAGATGCACCACTGCCCACACCATAATCAGAAGCGGCTGTTTGCATCGCCGATACAACATTGGGATGGTTCGCTAAACCTAAATAATCATTACTAGAAAAAGCCAAATACGACTGCTGGTCAACTGTGATACGGGCACCTGCGGGAGAGCTGGACACGCCACGCTGCCGGTGGCGTAATTCGGATTTGCGCTGCTCCAAAGCAGGTGTTAATTCTTCATCAAAGGAAGGCATAAAAATATTTTTTACTTTCGCTTCTTATATTCAATGCTCAAATAGCACTATTATCTGAAGTGCTAACTATGTGAGTCGATTATTGTTTAGCTCGCTCAATCGCAGCATTGATGGCACTTTTCGCTTGAGGACTATTTTTCCAGCAGGTAGTGTGCAGCATGCTTGCCACCCGCTCGGCTATGGTTTCAGCTTCGTAACCTTTGAGGTCTTGAAAGCTATGAATACCAATGTCCTCAAAACGTTTAATTACCGTTGGTCCAACACCTTTTAGCTCCAGCAAGGCTTCTCTTTCTTTGGTATTAAACGGCATGAGAACGATCGAGTCCTAATAGATTACACCGCAGCATCATAAAATAATGAGGAAGCCGCCTCTTTCACTGATGGCTTAGGCTCGAATATTTCCACCCCTTCGCGACGCTTTTGTGTTGCAGAGTAAGGCTCAGGCTCAATGCCTAAACGTTTAAACAACTGCATATCTTTATTAGCTTCAGGGTTTGGCGTTGTGAGAAGTTTCTCACCATAGAAGATAGAGTTAGCTCCAGCAAAGAAAGCCATTGCTTGCATTTGTTCGTTCATTTCCTCACGCCCAGCAGATAAGCGCACGTGGGACGCAGGCATCAATATACGGGCCACCGCAATCGTACGAATAAAATCAAAGGGATCGAGATCATCTACGTCATCTAATGGTGTTCCCTCAACACGCACTAACATATTAATCGGTACTGATTCTGGATGAACGGACATATTAGCTAATTGGATTAATAAACCCACTCGATCCTGCACATCTTCACCCATGCCAACAATACCGCCACTACACACTTTCATACCCGCGTCACGTACATTTTGCAGGGTATTTAGGCGGTCGTCATAGGTTCTGGTAGTAATGATATCACCGTAATACTCAGGTGAAGTATCGAGGTTATGGTTGTAATAATCCAGACCAGCATCAGCAAGTGCTTCAGACTGATCGGCATCTAGCATGCCTAAGGTCATGCAGGTTTCTAATCCTAAGGCTTTTACTCCTTTCACCATTTCTATCACGTAGGGTAAGTCTTTGTTTTTGGGTGATCGCCAAGCAGCCCCCATGCAAAAACGCGTCGCGCCACTATCTTTAGCTGCTTTTGCCTCTTCGATAACGGCATTCACCTTCATCAGCTTTTCTTTCTCAAGCCCGGTATCATATCGAGCACTTTGTGGGCAATACTTACAGTCTTCCGGACAAGCACCGGTTTTAATAGAGCATAGGGTGCTCACCTGTACATGATTGGGGTTAAAGTGTTGGCGGTGGACGGTTTGTGCTTGAAACAATAAATCGTTAAAAGGCAGGTCAAATAGCGCTGCGACTTCATGCCTCATCCAGTCGTGACGCAAATGTTGTTTAGCATTTGCCTGATAAGTAGTAGATTCAGAAGTTACTGCAGCGATAGAGTGATCATTATGAGGCATATTCATTCCGATAGTCATATATGTTGATTTTTGCGCCAAGTGACTGGTAACATGTTGTTTAAGAAAGAGATGCCCATGCATCAAATACGCAAAGGTCTTAACAACTCAGTAAGTGAGTGCTATCTAACCAACAATATGCTGTCAACCACAAATGGATTTACAGGTTAACTACTATGATACAGAAGGAATTGCGCAGACTCTACTACAAATGTATCAACTACCTGTCTTTTCAATGGAGCAATCTAAGACCATCAGGGCCTAAAGTACTTTTTAAGAGATTTCCCGCTAATATCGCACCAGACCACCATTGCATCCTGTGCAATATTAGATCTAGCAATAGATTATGTCGGTCTTGCCAGGAAACCTCCTTAATAAAACCTCAATATCAATGTACTTGCTGTGGCGTCATGATGCACCATCACGCGCTGTTTTGCGGTGAGTGCCTTAAAGATACACCTGATTTTGATCGTACCTTCAGTCCATATCTTTATCAGCCACCGTTATCAAACATGCTAATTAGCTTTAAACAAAGCCATGACTTTTATGCAGGCAAAACCTTAGCGGATATCTTTGTAAAAGATATTAAACAACACTATATGCAGTATCACTTACCTTACCCCGACTTCATCGTTGCTATGCCTCAACACTGGTATAAGCAATGGAAACGAGGGTTTAATCACGCAATATTTTTTGCAGAGGCGGCTAGCAAGCATTTGTCTATACCACTATTCAAAAAAGTAATACGTAGAAAAAACACTCCTGACCAAAAAGGACTGAGCAGAAAACAACGGCTGCTTAATCTTAATCAAGCCTTCGATATCTCGACCATTTTAAATGGAGAACATATTGCTATTGTTGATGATGTGATGACAACGCGAGCCAGTGCAAATGCACTGGCTCGCGAGTTAAAAAAAGCAGGCGCGGGTCAAGTCAGTGTTTGGGTTTTAGCAAGGACACCAAAATAGTCTAAGACCTATTTTTTATTAGCCCTATCTCGCCACGCAAGCTAATGGTAGAGTACCCCGCTAGAGACCATTTACATCCAGATATGACAATATGGGGGCTTTATGAAACTATTAGCTTTTGCCGCTAGCAGCAGCAAACAATCCATCAACAAACAGCTAGCGACCTACGCTGCTAACTATTTAGTAGAAACTCACAATAATATCCAATCAGAAGTACTTGATCTTAATGACTACGAGTTACCATTATTTAGCCAAGATAAAGAACAGGAATTAGGCCAACCTGAATTAGCAGTAGCATTTCTTGATAAAATAACGCAAGCAGATGCCATTATTATTTCTTTTGCGGAGCACAATGGATCCTACACCGCCGCTTATAAGAATCTATTTGATTGGTGTTCACGTATTAATCCAAAAGTTTTCCAAAATAAACCTATGGTCTTACTAGCTACATCACCTGGAGGTAGGGGTGGAGCCAGTGTATTAGCGGCAGCAATGAGTTCAACACCGCACTTTGATGGAGACGTAAAGGCCAGCATGTCACTACCTTCGTTTCACCAGAATTTTGATACGACAAAAGGCATCATTAAGAATGAAGAATTAAACGAGCAGTTTATCAATACTATTCAATCACTGATTGAATAGTCGATCATTACACGAAGATTATTTCTGTTCTACACGCTGATTTTTTGAGAAGCACTTATGGCATCATCGGATATTAAAAAGCTTTTATCATCACACCAAGCAACAATTACTAACTATATGTTTTTAGGCTTGCTACCCTTCTTTGCCGGCGCCTTGGGGCCGTGGATTTTTGCCGACCAGGAAGTGTGGTTTACAGAAGCTTTTAGTGTTTATTCAACCGTTATTTATGCTTTTTTATCAGGGGCATTATGGGCAATTGCTTTATTTGCCCATAATGAAGAGAATCAACAATTTATTGCTCGACATATTCACG
>JAHDEM010000002.1:112370-118057 GCA_020628895.1 Candidatus Endobugula sp. | reverse complement strand
GTTAACATATCGATATTATGCTCACGCATATCTTTCATGACTTCGAAAATTTCTTCTTTGGTCTCGCCTAGACCCACCATCAAACCCGATTTTGTTAATACATCTGGTCGGCGCGCTTTATATTGCTTCAATAACTCAAGAGACCACTTGTAGTTTGCACCCGGGCGGGCTTCACGATAAAGACGAGGAACGGTTTCCAAATTATGGTTAAAAACATCAGGCGCTTCTTTAGCTAAGATATCTAATGCAATTTCCATTCGCCCGCGGAAATCAGGGGTGAGGATTTCTACTTCTAGGTTTGGAGATCGCTCCCGCGATTCACGGATACAATCAGCAAAGTGTTGAGCACCACCATCACGTAAATCATCACGATCAACAGATGTGACAACCACGTACTTCAACCGCATTTCGGCAATCGCCTCAGCCAAATTCACTGGTTCATTCGCATCTAGGTCATTAGGTTTTCCATGGCCTACATCACAAAAAGGACAACGGCGAGTACAAATATCACCCATAATCATAAATGTTGCTGTACCGCCGGAAAAACACTCACCCAAATTGGGGCAGGCAGCTTCTTCACAAACACTAGATAAGCCATTTTTGCGCAATACTTTTTTAATTCTGTCGACTTCTGGTGATGCTGCTACCTTGACACGAATCCAATCAGGCTTGCGTAACATTTCATCTGTCGCTATCACTTTAACGGGGATACGCTCCACTTTATCTGCGTCACGTAATTTTTCCCCTTTGGCATGACGAACCGTTCGTCGCACTGGAGATGTTGGTTGATGAGTGGAATTAGAAGGGATAGTGGGTTCAGTCATAACATTCTCAAATCAAATAACGGCTAGTTGCCAAGCCAGAGGACTTTTAGACACTCTGGAAAAATAAAACATACGATAAATTAAGGTAAGGGCTTATCGATTATAGCGGTATGAGTCACACCAAGCTGTTGCACCAGCAATTGGGTCAGTTGCTGTTTAATCGTGCTCTTGTCTATACGAGATGACTCTATATGTTGGCTCAATTGTGTCATTGATAAGTTCTCATAACCACATGGATTGATCCACCCAAATGGCTCAAGATCCATCGCGACATTGATGCTAACACCGTGAAAACTACAACCCCGACGTATACGTAAGCCCAGAGATGCTATTTTAGCATCTTTTCCAGCAATGCTCATATAAACACCAGGGGCGTCCGGTTTGGCATAAGAAGTTAAATCGTATGCACTTAACCATTGCACTACCAGTTCTTCCAGCAAGGTGACCATATCCCGTACCCCCAGACTCCGGCGGCGCAAGTTAATTAGAGGATATAAAATCAATTGGCCAGGACCATGATAGGTCACCTGCCCTCCTCGGTCAGACTTAACAATAGGAATCGAAGTACGCTGTAAAATGTGCTCTGGTTTGCCTGCCTGTCCCTGAGTGTAGACGGGCTCGTGTTCTACCATCCATAATTCATCAACGGTTTCATCATCACGCTCATTGGTAAAACGCGACATAGCCTGCCAGACTTTTTCGTAAGGCTGAATGCCTAGATCACGAATGAATAAGCTATGGCTATCTGTAGCAACATCTTGGGTGTGTAGATTCATAAACAGAGAGGTTAAAGCACTATCTTAATAGCTGGGTTTTTTCGTAACGCTTGATGATATTGCTCAAGTTGATCCACTCCTGTTGCGGTAATAAGTACCGTAATAGAATTAAAACGCCCTTTACTACTGGCTTTAACAGATACTTTAGAGCGATCAAAAGAGGGAGCAAATGCTTCTGTTGTCTCCAGCACAAACGCTAGTAGCTCATCTCCAGCGTCGCCCATAATTTTCACAGGATAATCTTCACAGGGAAATTCTATTTTTGGCGGTTCATTTTGATCCGTTGATGGAGTCACTTTATCTGCCATTATTTTGCCTTAAAAAAACCATTAAAAAATAAACTAATACTATCACTGATGCGAGAGAAGAAACCTGCTTGTTCGATGGAAGTGGAGGCAATGACTGGGATATTCAAGAGTTCTTCATCTTGCAGGGTGACAACCACATTCCCTAATTCTTGACCCTGTTGAATAGGCGCCTCTATAACCTGATCAATGTGTACACTGGCAACTAAATCACTTTCACTACCTCGTGGCACTGTTAAAAACACATCACGTGGTATAGCTAGGTCCATTTTATCACTTTTACCTTTCCAAACTTTGGCAGTATTCACTACATCACCTTCGCTATATAGCTTATGGGTGTAATAATAGCGAAATCCGTAAGACAATAACTTTTGTGATTCCGATGCTCGAGCCGACTCCGACCGAGTACCAATGACTACGGAGACTAAACGCATACCATTTTTCTCTGAAGAGGCCGCTAAACCGTAACCTGCTTCTTCAGTATGCCCAGTCTTGATACCATCGACGGTTTTATCGGTAAATAGCAATTTATTACGATTGGGTTGATTAATACCGTTGTAGGAATAGTATTTTTCAGAGTAGAGTTTGTAGTGTTCGGGAAAATCTTGAATCAATGCAGTCCCTAAAATAGCGAGGTCTCTAGCAGTGGTGACATGACCTTCTTCTGGCCAGCCCGTAGAATTTTTAAATACCGTATTGGTCATACCCAACAAAGCGGCTTGCTGATTCATCACATCAGCAAATGCTTCTTCACTACCAGCTAAATGTTCTGCTAAAGCAATACTGGCATCATTACCCGACTGAATGATTACGCCTCGCAATAAGTCTTTCACAGGTACTCGAGTGCCCTCGCGGATAAACATTTTTGATCCGCCCTTCTTCCATGCTTTTACACTAATCTCTACTAAATCATCTGGGCTGATTGATCCGCGTTCTATCTCTGCCGATACGATGTAACTGGTCATCATCTTCGTCATACTGGCCGGCGGTAGCTGCTCGTCGGCATTATGCTCGACAAGCACTCTTCCTGTATTCGTATCCATTAAAAAATAAGCCGATGCAGCTAATTGAGGAGGTGAGGGAATAATGACCTGCCGAGCCTGTATTGAGGCCGAATAACTGATAAGAAAGGCGACACACACCAACAAACCAAGGCAGTTAAATAACGACTGACTCAAATAATGGGATATGAGTGGGCGATAGGAACAGTTCATAAATACACTCTGTAATAATTGTGGTACTAATTAGTAGATAGTCAGCATCTTTATAAGCGGTATTCTAACATACGCACAGATGATAAATAATAACAGGCTATATGGTTATTTTTTCATGGTTTGCGGATTGGCTATGCCTTGCTCAAACAATAACTGCCGTGTTTCTAAAAGCTGTTGTTGTCCGACAATAGGACCTGCCTGTACACGGTGCCATACATTATCGGCGCTGGGCACTACGTTTACTGGAACACTTAATATGCCGCTGAGTTTTTCACGCAATTTTTTGGCATTACTGGCTTGTTTGAACGCCGCGACTTGTAAAAAAGTGTGAGAAGAATCAATAATTGGGTCGGGAGTTGCTGCGACAGGAACCTCATTTAACTGACCATTAGCAGGCTCCTGAGGTTTCAACGGTACTGTTGCCTGCGTTGGTGTAACATCTACCACCTCAACTTGAGCAACACCTTTTTTAGCAAAGCCAAGTTTTAGTGCAGCAGCATAACTTAAGTCAATAATACGCCCATCGTGGAAAGGGCCACGATCATTGACTAGTACAACAACACTCTCGCCATTGGCAACATTGGTTACACGAACATAACTGGGAATAGGCAGGGTCTTGTGGGCTGCGGTCATTCCCCACATGTCGTAAACCTCTCCATTCGCGGTGCGGCGTCCATGAAACTTGGTCCCATACCAAGAGGCATATCCCAGTTCTTTATAACCTTTACTATCGGGCAATAATGTATAGGTTTTGCCCAACACCGTATACGGTGATTTATTTCCTGCTCGTGTTCGAACAACAGGTTTAGGTTGAGCGTCTTGCAGCTGAGAAATATCTTTATCTATCAATGGTGCGCTATCACTATCATTATCCACTTTTGGTGTAGAAGCAATTTCGGTAGGCACTAAAACCGATGAAGTCGTACACGACTGTATCAATAGCAATACCGTGGCCGCTATCGGTAGATATGAATAAAGCTTAAAAGACATAATGACCTTTTAGGTAGTTATTTTTAAGATAATTAATAGACGAGAACTTTATTTCGCTTTTTTGGCTTTCGCAATTTGTTGACTTAATTGCCATACAGCCATCGCATAAAGCCGACTATGGTTGTAACGCGTGATCACATAATAGTTATTTAAGCCCATCCAAAACTCTGCTCCATGTTTACCCTGTAGACGAATCACATTCGCTTCTTGCTCTCTTAACTTAGTCACAGGGGTATAACCTTGCTCCAACAAACTATTGACAGTGTGCTTTGGCTTTAGTGAGTCATTCAGAATTTCTTTGTTGTAGTTGTTATTAATACGTGTTCGTACAATCACAGGCTCGCCCGATGCCCAACCATGGCGTTTAAAATAGTTAGCGACACTGCCAATGGCGTCAGTTGGATTATTCCAGATATCAGCAAAGCCATCATTGGTATAGTCAATGGCATAAGCACGGTAGCTCGAAGGAATAAATTGGCCATAACCCATGGCTCCAGCATAAGAGCCGATCAAATCTAATGGGTTTTGCTTTTGCTCTCTAGCTAATAAAAAAAACTGTTTAAGCTCTTTGCGGAAAAACTTAGCTCTTGGGGGATAATCAAAACCTAAGGTGCTCAGGGCATCGATAACACGAAAGCTACCTTTATTGGTTCCATAACGTGTTTCCACACCTATAATGGCGACAATCACCTGAGCAGGAACACCAAATTCTTCCTGGGCTTTTTCTAACGTGGCTAAGTTGTTCTCCCAAAACTCAACCCCTTTCTCAATACGAGAGTCAGTGACAAAAATTTTACGATAAGACTCCCACGTATGGGTGCGCTCAGCAGGTCGAGAAATGGCTTTTAAAATACTTTGTTTTTTCTTTGCTTGAGCAAACCATCTTTCCAGTTCTTCTCGGGTAAATTGATATTCATTGACCATTTCGTCAATAAACAGATCGACTTCTTGTCGGTTGGTATAATCACTAGCCCAAGCCGATGTGGATAACAACGCACCGCTTAGCAATCCAATAAGGTACGAACTCGGACTTTTCATCCATTGCATGATTGTCATTTTACTACCCCCATGTACACCTATTTCACAACCTTCATCAAAAACGATTGATAAAAGTCTCGACTATTTATTAACCACTAAACGTTGCTCTGTACTAATCGACATTAATAAGCCAAAACCTAACATTAACGTCACTAACGATGTACCACCTAAACTCACCAAAGGTAATGGTACACCGACTACTGGTAGCAAACCGCCTACCATACCTACATTAACAAACACATAAATAAAAAAAGTGAGTGTGATACTGCCAGCAAGTAGGCGCCGGAAACTATCTTGGGCATTGACAGCAATCACTAAACCTCTTGCAATAATCAGCAAATATAAGCCTAACAGTAAAAGCACACCAATAAAACCAAACTCTTCGGCCAATACAGCGATAATAAAGTCCGTATGACTCTCGGGTAAAAAATTCAGATGTGACTGAGTTCCCTCTAACCATCCTTTACCCGACATACCTCCTGAGCCAATAGCCGTTTTTGATTGGATAATATTCCAACCTGCGCCTTGTGGATCTGACTC
>JAHDEM010000002.1:0-112270 GCA_020628895.1 Candidatus Endobugula sp. | reverse complement strand
CAATAGCCGTTTTTGATTGGATAATATTCCAACCTGCGCCTTGTGGATCTGACTCCGGATCAAATAAAGTAAGTACTCGCTGACGCTGATAATCCCTTAATACATAATTCCACATAGGCCAAATACTCAAACACACTAAAGTAATGGCTGATACGATATAACGCCAACTCAATCCTGAATAAAACAAGACAATCAATCCGGAGACAGCCACCAGTATAGATGTGCCCAAATCTGGCTGACGAATAATTAATACCGTTGGAATAATGACAAAGACCAAAGACCAGAACACATGCTTGAATCGAGGAGGTAAGGTTTTACTGGATAAATACGCTGCGATAGCAATTGGCATTGCCAGCTTCATTATTTCGGAAGGCTGAAAGCGAAACCCGCCTAAGCTTAACCATCGCTGTGCACCTTTAGCACCAACGCCAACAACTAAGACCGCAATTAATAGTGCCACCCCGGCAAGATACAAAAAAATGGACCATCGAGCGACCAGAGATAGTCGAATTTGCGCGACAGCAAACATGGCAATATAGGCAATCATAAAAAAGATGCCTTGGCGCTGCACCATACGCATATTGCCCTCACTCGCGCTATATAAAACCCATAGCCCACTGATCGTTAATACCAGCAAGAGAAACAGCAGCAAAGGATCAATGTGGATAACATTCCATAAACTTCTGCGCTGGCGCAAGTCTGAACTCGCTTCAGGCATACGCCTAATAAAGTCTTGTTGCCTTACCGAAGACATTAACGATGTACCCCATTATCAACAATAGCCCGAGCACTTTTACCTGGAGCAAGAGAGGTATATTCCCCTAGCAAATGGGCATCAAATAATTTACGCGCAACAGGAGCCGCCGCAGAGGAACCGGCTTCACCATTTTCAACAATCACCGCAACAGCAATTTGTGGATCATCGAAAGGAGCAAAACCAACAAATAGAGCATGGTCGCGATGTCTCTCTTTAAGTGCTTCAGAGTCATACTTTTCGCCTTGCTTAATACCAACCACCTGCGCGGTGCCGGTTTTACCTGCCATTTTGTAAGCGATGTTCTGACCAATTCGTCGGCCAGTACCATTGGCAGCATGAACAACATCATACATGGCTTTGTGAATAGCATCCCAGTGACGGTCACTGATGTTAGTGGTAATCGACACCACATTGGGCTCGATAGGTTGGTCTCCTAACATTTTCACCAGATGAGGCTGATGACGAACACCCCTGTTAGCTAGTGTCGATGTCATGACCGCTAACTGCAATGGTGTAGCCAATGCATCCCCCTGACCTATCCCAACATTTAGGGTGTCTCCGGGAAACCATGGTAAACCTCTGGTATTCTGTTTCCATTGTCTTGAAGGCCACAGCCCCTTTCTTTCGTTGGGAATATCGATATCCGTATAATCTCCTAAACCAAACAGTTTCCCGTATTCATGTAAATTATCAATGCCTGTACGGTAAGCCATATCATAAAAAAAAGTATCTGAGGACTGAACAATGGCTTTATGCAAGTTCACCCAACCATGGCCTGTGCGCTTCCAGTCTCGGTATAAGCGCTCGTCATTTTCGAGTTTATAGTAACCCGGATCAAAAATACGATGCTCTATGGATATAGACTTGGAATCTAAACCCGCTAGCCCCAGAGCAGGTTTGATAGTGGAGGCTGGTGGATAGCTTCCCTGAATAGTGCGGTCAAATAGCGGCAAATCTAGGCTACCGGTTAATGCATTGTAATCTCGGTGACTAATACCTGTTACAAAGAGGTTAGTATCATAAGTCGGCGTACTGAGCATAGTCAGTATGCCTCCTGTTTTTACATCAATCGCCACAACAGCGCCACGGCGGCCATTCATTGCTTCAAGGGCTGTCTCCTGTAAACGCTGATCTATATGCAAATGTAAGTCTTTACCAGGAACAGGAGGCTCTCTCTCTAAGGTCCGAAGTACTCTCATACGCGCATTAATCTCTACATGCTGAAAGCCTGTTTCCCCAAACAGTTCATCTTCATAATATTTTTCTAAACCAATTTTGCCGATAGTTTGTAAACCTTTGTAACGCTCTTGCTCTTCTTCTGTAAATTTTTGCCACTCTCTGTCATTAATTTTTCCGACATAACCAACGGTATGCGCAAATAAAAAAGGTTGCGGATAACTGCGTACCAGCTGAGCCTCAACTTCCACACCAGGCAAACGGTACTCATTGACAGCAATGCGGGCAATTTCTGTCTCGTTTAATCGATATCGCAGAGGAACCGCTTGATAAGGGCGACGACCACTTTTAAGCGCTTTACGAAAAGTCGCCACATCATCATCACTGACGTCAATAAGCTCTCTTATCAATTCGATGGTTATTTCAAGATCAGAAACATTTTCAGGGGTCAGCGATACAGTATAACTGGGGCGATTATCAGCTAATAATTGTCCATTAGTATCGAGAATAAGCCCGCGTTTGGGGTGAATCGTTTGCACCAGTACTCGGTTTTTATCCGATTGGGTAGCATAGTTTTCGTGATTAACGACTTGCAAACTGTAATAACGAGTAATCAATATACCTAACATGCACAGAACAATCAGAAAGGTAATAATTACACGAGCAGTAAATATATTAGCTTCACGGTGATGGTCTTTAAAATGCTCTAATTCACGCATGATTATTCAGTACTAAGCCGCAATGTTAGAATCACTGTTATTGTATGATGTAGTCATCATGAGTGCACAATAACCAAACCATCACTTATTGTTATTATTTATGATATGGATGATTTTTCAATATTGTCCAGCCACGATATAACTGCTCTGCTAATAATACACGCACTAAAGGATGAGGCAAGGTTAAAGCCGATAAAGACCACTTCATGTCCGCTCTTTGCAAACAAGATTCGGACAACCCATCGGGCCCGCCAACCAGTAGCGCAATATTTCTACCGTCCATCTGCCAAGCTTCCATTTGCTGTGCTAACTGAGGGGTACTCCAACTTTTGCCCTTAACATCTAAGGCGATCACTCTTTCTCTCGAATCAATGGCTGCCAACATTTGCTCGCCTTCTTTGGTGATCGCCTGGGCAATATCCTGTGGTTTCTTACGATGCCCCAGCGGAATTTCTACAAACTCGACACTCCATTCACGAGGGAAGCGTTTAAGATAATCCTCGCTCGCCTCAAGCACCCAGCTAGGCATTTTTGTACCAACAGCAATGATACGCACTCGCATAATATTTAAGGCACCCGTTTAGTGACGATAATGGTCGCTGCTTTCTTGGCCACTTTCTTCGCGCCCCATGGGAGTCCATAGTTTCTCAAGGTCATAAAAATCACGAGTTTGCGGCAACATAACATGTACCACCACGGTTCCATAATCGACCAGAACCCAATCAGCCGCATCCAACCCTTCAACACCAATAGGCTTATGGCCTTGTTTTTTTAACTCATCGACCACATTAGAAGCCAGTGATTTAACATGTCTGTTGGATGTTCCTGTGACCACTATCATATCGTCCATCACATCACTTAGTGTAGTCACGTCCAGCACCACAATATCTTGGCCTTTTAAATCTTCTAAAGCCTCTACCGCTAAACGGCCAGTTTCATCTTTCATTTTGTTTCCTGTTTTCATATCGAATTATCTTATGACAAGATAAGCCATCATTTATCATCATAAAGTAGACAATATTTATCTACTTACCAGTATATAGTCGCTGTTCTTTAATATATCGAGCAACACTTTCGGGGATCTGCTGACTCCCCCTCCCCTTTTTTAACTCCGCTCGCACCTGCGTAGATGAAATAGGTAATAAGCTCTGCTGCAATAACACAAACCCACCTGCAGGTTGATCGTGAACAATGTTTCTCTCATCAGGCTCTTGCATCCAAGAAAGCAGAGTTTCATTGGTCGGTAATGGACTATCTGGCCGCGACATAACAACAATATGCGCAAGCTCGCGTAATGATTGCCATTGATACCACGTATCTAACCCAGAGAATGCATCAGCGCCCATCATCAACACAAGACTAGCTTGGTCACCAAACTCTTCACGCAACAGGTGTAGCGTTTTGATCGTGTAAGACGTTTGGTCTTGTTGCAGTTCACGATCATCAACCACTAGACCTTCATATTCTCTAATCGCTAGCGATAATAAATGCAGGCGTTGCAAACTGGTCAGGGTTGGCATGTCACGGTGAGGAGGCTGATGACAGGGTATTAAACGCACTTCATCTAGCGATAACGACTGTTTAGCCTCAACAGCCATCTGCAGATGGCCGTTATGAACCGGATCAAAAGTACCGCCAAAAATACCGATGACTTTCATATGCGCATAAATCTAAAGTGCAGGTCTATTCACGAATATGTCCATCGCCAAAGACAACCCATTTTTGTGATGTTAACCCTTCTAGCCCTACAGGCCCACGAGCATGGATCTTATCCGTCGATATACCAATTTCTGCACCTAAACCATACTCAAAACCATCAGCGAAGCGAGTGGACGCATTCACCATGACTGAACTAGAATCCACCAAAGTCATAAACTGCCGAGCTTTAGTAATATTTTCGGTCACAATAGATTCTGTATGAGCAGAACTGTACTGTGCAATATGGTCTATCGCTTCGTACATATCGGCAACAACACGAATGGATAATATAGGTGCTAGATATTCTGTTGCCCAATCCTCAGCTGTCGCTAACACAAGACGAGAATCAATAGCACAAGATTGTTCACAACCTCGCAATTCAACCCCTTTATCGATGTAAGCGTCGGCCAATCGTGGCAATATGGTCTGCGCAACCGATTGAGCGATTAATAGTGTTTCCATCGCATTACAAACACCATAACGGTGAGTTTTTGCATTCAACGCAATATTAAATGCTTTGTCCATATCTGCTTGATCATCAATATAGACATGACAGATGCCATCAAGATGCTTGATCACTGACACCTTGGCATCATTTGAGATACGTTCGATCAGGCCTTTTCCGCCTCGGGGAACAATCACATCAATGTACTCGCTCATGGTAATCAGTTCTGCGACGGCTTCGCGATCGGTTGTTTCAACCACCTGCACAACATTCGCAGGTAAACCAACCTGCTCCAAGCCTTGCTGAACAGACTGCGCAATAGCTTGGTTGGAGTGCAAAGCCTCTTTACCACCACGTAAAATCGTCGCATTGCCTGACTTAAGGCATAAACTGGCAGCATCGATGGTCACATTAGGGCGTGACTCATAAATAATGCCAACGACCCCTAAAGGGACACGCATTTTTCCCACTTGAATGCCACTAGGGCGATACTTCATATCACTGACTTCACCACAAGGATCAGGCAATGCCGCTACCTGCTGAAGACCTTCGATCATTGAATCGATACCTTTATGATCGACTTTTAATCGGTCCAACAGAGCATCGTCTAAGCCATTTTCTTGCCCTTTACTCATATCCTGAGCATTTGCCGCTAGCAATGCTTCTCGGTTGCTATTGAGTGCATCAGCTATTGCTAATAACGCGGCATTCTTAAGTCCTGTATTGGCTGCTGCAATAGTACGGGAGGCTGATCGAGCCTGCTGTCCTAGCTGTTGCATATATTCTTTAACATTCATGATGGTAACTTCTTCATTCCTAACAAATAAGCCGTGCATTATACGTGATTGAAGTACAAGAGTGCGCAAAAGGTGGGCAAAATAGGGGCAAAGTCAGGAAAACTTTCATGATGATCGACAAATAACACAAAATGACGGGCTAGGGCCTGTTCACACTAATTTTATAACGTCTGCTAGCAGTCATTTTTTTGTCCAACAAGACGGCATGAGTGTCATGTATTGGGCATACATCAACGAATGCCAACGCAGTTGGGCGAGAAAATGGCGCTAGCCCTTCGGGTTGCGGCTAAAAGAGCACCACTCGGCGTTGCTCGTCGCTCATTTAGGCCCACTAAACTCGGTCCTCGCGCCTTGATTGGTGCTCTTTTAGTCACAACAGGCGCTATAAAATTAGTGTGAACAGGCCCTAGTGCATAATCTTCAGCTTCAGTTCATGTTCAAAACACTATTCTACTTACAACATAAAACATGATAGTGGAGATATAACCATGAACACCGGACTAAAAAACACAAACATAACCGCAATAGCACTCTCATTTGGACTAATGGTTGGCTCCATGCAAACAACGGCTAGCTCCCATACAGACTTTGCTACAGTCACGAACGTATCACCGATTTACGAAACGATCACCATTAGAGAACCTCAGCGAGAATGTCATATAGAACAGAGAGTGGTTCAACGCTCATCAAATCGCTCTATTACCCCTAATATTGTAGGTGCACTTATTGGTGGAGCTATCGGTAATGAACTGGGACATAACAAAAGCAATAAACGCGTAGGCGCTGTTGCTGGCGCCATACTTGGTGGTTCCATCGCTAGCGACCTGAATCGTGGTCATCGACACCAAGGTAGTTATATAAAAAATGAAGAAGTATGCCATGTCAGCCACTCGGTTAGACATGAGAAACAAGTCACTGGCTATGAAGTGGATTATAAATATCACGGCAAAGTCTACAACACTGTTATGAGCTCACACCCAGGCGACCAAATCCGCATTGCAGTTGATGTTACACCTATAGACTACTAGTATAGTTGGCTCAATAATGATCCGACTATGCAACGACTGAATATCGGAATAGTCACAGAGCCAACTACCTAAGAGTATTATATGAATACATCAGTGAGCACATGGGTAAGTAGATATACAAGGAACAATACCAAATATGCATCAACAAAAGTATTGTTTCGCAGGCGACTAACACAGGGATGTTGTGTATTAATGTTAGCGTTTTCGCCATGGTTATATGCTCAGCAGAAATCCCCTGCAGAGGCTGCAGATAGCGCACGAAGTTTTACACAAGGAAAAGTACTCAGTGTAAAGCCATTTCGCGATAACGATGCTGTTCATTACCGTGTAAAAGTCTTACTACCCAATGGCCAAGTACGTTATATTTTTGTCGATGGTGATAATGGAAACGCTCGCTATTCGGCTCAATAATCATTAACGAAACTTCATAATATATGGGGTTAACATCAAAAGGATTATAGGCATGCGCCTACTATTAATCGAAGACGAAGACGTTTTACGCAATAATTTAGCCACCTATTTAACCAATAATAGCTATAGCGTAGATACTGCAGAGGACGGGCAAGAAGGCTTATATTTAGGCACAGAGCACCCATATGATATTGCCATTATCGATATAGGGCTACCCGTCATTAATGGTATAGACGTTATCAAACAGCTACGAGAGCAAGACCGCGACTTTCCTGTGCTGATACTCACCGCACGCGGTAGCTGGCAGGATAAGGTAGAAGGCCTCGAAACCGGTGCTGACGACTATTTAGTAAAACCGTTTCAAAACGAAGAACTACTCGCACGACTCAATGCATTAACTCGACGCTCTAAAGGTTATGCATCTCCAGAATTAACATTTGGCCCACTAACGATTAATACCGCTAGCAAATCGGTTAGTGTTAACCACCTAGCTGTCACACTCACACAATACGAATACAACACACTTGAATACCTTGCCTTAAACAAAGAACGCGTGATCTCAAAAACAGAACTCACTGAGCACTTATATAATCAAGACTTTGATTTAGATAGCAATGTTATCGAAGTGCTCGTAGGACGATTACGCAAAAAAATAGACCCAGAATCTTCGTTAAAACCTATCCGAACATTGCGTGGGCAAGGGTACCAACTTAATTTATAAAGCTATTGTCGTATTTTAGAACTAAACAACTTTAGACCATGGGTCAGAAGAGTCACATGAAATTACCACTAACAAAGAAGCACTTTTCTATTAACCGTCTATCGCTACTGCATCGTTTCTTTTTTGCCTCTTTATTTGTTTTACCTTTATTTATTGTGCTTAGTGGAACCACATTATTAAATACTTTCGAACATAGCCAACTGAATGCAGAACAAGAAAAACTACAAGCACAGCTATATTCTTTACTGAGTGTTACCGAAGTTAGCGATCACGGTGTCATTCTCCCGGAGGCTTTTGCCGAACCACGTTTTAATCAAACACAATCGGGCTTATATGCACTAATTATTGATGACTCACAAACAGAATTATGGCGTTCACAATCTGCTTTATTCTTACCTGATACAATATTAAGCCAGCCTACATCGTTTAAACTTAATCAAAGATTTTTTTCACAAAAATACTTATCTAGCAACAACACCACTTTAAATATATTAAGTTACGATACTGAGTGGATAGACATAAACAATAAAAGCCATGCATTACGCTTTATTATTATGCAAGACGCAGCACCTTTTACAGCAGAAATTAATGGTTACCGATCACGCTTATGGCAATGGCTAGGTTTTATGGGTTTAGGATTAATTTTATCCCAATTACTTATTATGCGCTGGGGGTTACAACCACTAAAAAGACTATCAAACCAACTTCATCAATTGCAAAAAAACGCCATCACACAAATCAGCTCGAATTACCCTAGCGAGATACAACCGATTATTACTAACTTCAACACGATATTCTCACAGGAAAAACAACAGCGAGATCGTTATCGAAACACCATGTCGGATTTAGCTCACAGTGTTAAGACACCACTAGCGGTCATACAAAGTCAGTTATCAACTTACAATAACGATGACAAAATTATTCAAGAACAGGTGACTCGAATCAACCAAATTATTGGCCACCAATTACAACGAGCGGTTATTAGAGTTAACCAAAGCCCTATCAATCACAATACTAACAAAATAGTGATTCGAACAGTCGTTGATAGGCTTCTAAAAATAATAAGCAAAGTATACCAAGACAAAAATGTGCACTTTTCTAATTTATGTCATGAGGACAGTGTATTTTTTGGCGATGAATCTGACCTACTAGAAGTGCTTGGAAATATTATTGATAACGCATGCAAACATGGAAATAACGCTGTCACCATTACCACTGAAAATAATCAAGACCAATTGATTATTAGTATCAGTGACAACGGCCAAGGCATAGCACAAAACATGAGCCAAACTATTTTAGAACGCGGCGCTAGAGCAGACACCGCCCAACCAGGCCAGGGCATAGGGCTCAGCGTAGCCGTTGATATTATCAGCAGCTATGGCGGGGCCATAGCGGTAAAGAATAATGTAGGAGAACCTCACTTATCAGGCGCTTGTTTTTCCATTAGTTTTGAAACAAAGACCAACTAACTACTGCAACCACTCCAGATATTTTTCGCCACCTAAACGCCTGATAGAAAAACGAATATCCACAGCGCGACTATAAACATAAGGTGATGGGTTCTGCACCAACATTTTTTTAGGATTAGGCAAGACAGCGGCTAACAGAGAGGCTTCTATACGATTTAACTCAGATGGTGTTTTTGCAAAAAACACATCGCTGGCCTGGGTAATACCATAGACCCCATGCCCATATTCAATAACATTCAGGTACAGTTCCAAGATACGCTCTTTTGGTAACAACACTTCTACCCAAATAGTGAAGTAAGCCTCGACTAATTTTCGTGTAATACTTTGACCTTGCCAAAGATAAATATTTTTTACTAGTTGTTGGGTAATTGTACTGGCACCTCGTTTAGGGCCACCCTTTTGTCGCAGTACTTTATTAAGCTCTTTAAAATCAAATCCATTATGCTGTGGAAACTTCTGATCCTCGGAAGCAATAACCGCTATTTGCATTACAGGGGCAATATTATCTATTGTCGTCCAGTTCTGATAAATCCATGCCGAGCTCACCATATCATCACGTAACATAAAGGATGTACTCACTGGATTGAGCCAACGCAACGGCAACACTAACATGACGCTACACAGAATAACGACCAAAATAAAACGCAATAGATAGTGTATTAACACTCTTTTAAGCAACGGTTTAGTAATTTTCTTTTCCTAATGGTTTAAGCATAAGCAACAGTTTAGGTAACAGGGTTAGTGATGCAATAATGGCTGCAAACATCGCAAGGCCGGTTAACAAACCAAAATAAATGGACGGTATAAACTTAGACAAAGCCAAAATCGAAAAGCCGACAATAATGGTTACCGAGGTGTAATACATGGCCTTTCCTATTGAGCCATGTGAACGATGCATAGCGGCAATGTAATTACGATCAACAGAAAACTCTCGGCGAAAACGGTAAATGTAATGGATAGCGTTATCAACCCCAATACCAACAGCAATAGCTGCAATAGTAATCGTCATCATATCAAGAGGAATACCCGCCATGCCCATACCGCCTAGAACCACTAGAGCAGCCAGCATGTTAGGTACTAAAGCAATCAACGATAGTACTATTGATCGAAATAGCACTAAAAACATTATCAAAATACCAATAAAAACAGCACCAATAGTTAATATTTGCGAGGTAAATAAACTCTGTAACATATTATTGTATAACACTAAAACACCGGTAATATGAACATTTTCCTCATCAAAACCCAACTCATTAACAACATAATGCTGCACTTTTTTAATTAACTCTTGACGCCTTAATTCAGGGTCAGTTTCTTTAACTCTCATGGTTATTCGCGTTTGATCTAACGAACCGAGTAGATAAGGTTTTATAAGAAAATCAGCAATATCATCGGGCAATGCTCGACGCATTAGCGCCAACTCAAAATCACTTAACTCGCTTCCACGCAAGTCATTAGCGACTTGATACATGGTCGCCAAGGACTGAACCTTACCCACTTCTGACAAACTATCTAAATAATTATGCAATTGAGTAATTTGTTTGAGCCCAGCTTGAGTCATCCAATAACTTTTAAATGGATCACTGCTTTCACTATCGGTAGAACTATTTTCGCTAGCAAAGTCATCACCGGCAAATTCGTCCTGAGCAAACTCACCATCACCAAAGTCATCACTTGCAAACTCGTCATCTGCAAATTCATCAAAGCCAAACTCATCATTATCAAACTCACTTTGAGTATTCTGAACTTGGGTTTGAGAATTCACTTGAATCGTCTTGGCAGCCTCAGGCTTTTTATGGTCAAGAATAATATCTAATGTGATCGTACCGCCTAACTGTTGGTCAATAACCAACATACCTTGATGAATTTCTGTAGAAGAATGGAAATAATCAATAAATCGATTTTCTACTTCTAGTTGCTTAATACCAACAACACTAATGATCGCCGCCACTATCCCCAATACAACGATGAGCTTCCCGTTTTTCTCGGTAAAGCGAGAAAAAATCATGGTAAAAGCACCGGAATTATCCGTCGTATTATCTACCCTTGTTGTTGGCAATAGCATTAAACCAGAAGGAATCACTAAAAAAGCCAAACAGAATGACACCAACAGCCCTATTGTCATCATCCAACCAAAATCAATGACAGGGCGAATACCGCTCACCACTAGCGAGACAAACGCTACCATCGTGGTTAACACAGTATAGATACACGGCTTCACCATGGCAGATGCGGTTTCTCTCACCCATTGCGACTTATCTGCTTCAGGGGAGGTAGCACTGGCCTCACGATAACGAACGATAAGATGTATGGTTAAGGCCAAAGATACAATTAAGAGTAGTGCAACAAAATTGGCAGAAATAATCGTTAGACGCCAATCAATACTGGCCAAGAAACCCAGCATAATCACAACAGCTAACAAGCAGGTTGTTAAAGGAAGCACCACAAATTGCCACTGTCTAAATATGATGGATAAGATAACAATAATAAAAACAATAATGCCAATACCAAATACCACTATATCACTGCCGATAAAATCGACCATATCCGCAGTAATCATCGATACACCACCTAAAAATATTTGTGCATCTCCTTTGTATTTAGCAACAACATCGCGAACCCCTTGAACACGTTCATGACTTTTTTTCGTCGCTGCCGTACTGTAAGCTAAAAACTCTTCAGAAACAGCTTGTAAACGCGCAGCTTCTACCGCTGTTAATCCAGTGGTATCTCTTTGTAAACGCAGGGCATCGCGCGCTCTGACGAGTTCGATGAATTGTTTATCAATTGAAAGGTTTAATAGAAGAGCCGTCGTTTTTCCATCCGGCCCAAGCAGCATATCCTTATAAATAGGGTTGGTCGTAAATTCTTTAGTGGCTAACTCCCTGTCTACACCCTCATCTTGTAATGTTTTAATCCCTCTGGCTATGTCCAACAAAGACACTTTCGGGCTATATAATAAAGGTACATCTAAAATAGAATTAGCACTTTCAACGCCATCGATGGTTAACAACTCTTCTTTTAGTGACTGCAGGTGTACCAGAGTCTCATTCGACATCAAGTCACCATTAGGCTTATAAGTGACCACCAAAAAATCACCCGACTGATAACGTTCACTGACTTCTCGAAAATAATCTAGGTCTTTATCATACTCTAGCGTTAATGCATCAGAAGACGCATCTATTTTCAGGTTGTGTAATTGGGTTGCTAAAGTAGCTGCAATTAAAATAACTAGAGTCACTACCCATATTGGATAATGGATAACACTGTTAAAATATATTGCTCGTAACTTTTGCAAAATTTGCAAAAAATGGAACATACTGACGTCCTAAAATATTTAACTATTGATTATAAGTAACAATGGCTTTAAAAAGTTATGGTCTTTTTTCGCTATGACCTAATGACTTTTCGGGATTAACAATATCCCTAACTCGCTGCTTTAATGTGGGTAATTCTGGAAATCCCGCGTCACGCTTACGCTCCCAAATACATTGCTGATCAACCCAGATAGAAAAATGCCCTTCACTGTTGGGGCATAGCGACATTTCCCCAAGCTCCTCTTCGAAAGTGGTCAGTAACTCTTGCGCCATCCATGCTGAACGTAATAACCACCGGCAACGGCTACAATAATGTATAACAATACGTGCCTTTTGATTGTTTGCAGCTGGGCTCTCACCATCAACCATACTAATGCTCTCCCCAACGTGGCATCAGTTCTTGTGACAATCCTAATTGATCTAAAATACGTGCGACAATAAAATCGATCAAGTCTTCAATTTTTTCGGGGCTATAATAAAATCCTGGGCTTGCGGGTAATACTACCGCTCCCATTTGCGTCAACTTAAGCATATTCTCTAAATGAATTTGTGAGTAAGGTGTTTCTCGTGGCACGAGGATTAGTTGACGACGTTCTTTTAAAGCAACATCTGCTGCACGCTCAATAAGGTTATTACTTGCACCACTAGCAACAGCGGAAATCGTTCCGCCACTAGCTGGGCAAATGACCATACTGGCCGGAGAGCTGGAACCTGAGGCAACAGGAGAGAACCAATCTTCGCGGCTAAATAATTGTAGCTGGTCTGGTTTTGCACAATACCGCTCGGAAAAGAATTGCTGTTGCTGCAAACGCGTCGTTTCTACATTACCATCCTCAGCACTGGGCAATTGAATATTGGTTTCTGTTGCAATAACCACTTGCGCTGCTCGTGACAATAATAAGTAGACTTTACAGTTTTGTGCAAGCAAACATTCAACTAGTCGCAAACCATATTGAGCACCTGAGGCACCTGTAATAGCAACTGTAACGGTTCTGTTAAATGCATTGGTCGTTACATCTTGAGGCATGATATAGCGTTATCCTTTGTTGTTCACTCTGATTGTTCACTTTGGTTTTTTAATCGGTCTATCAGTTGATTATGCACACCACCAAAGCCACCGTTACTCATAATCACTACATGGGTTTTGCTTGAGGTATTATTGTTTACAGCCATCAATATATGCTGAAGCAATGTTTCTATAGAATCACAGCTTTCGCTATCGACCCCACTATTATCAATAATACTCTTAAGATCCCATGACAAGTTAGGCGGATTAAACCAAACCACCTTATTGGCTGCGGCAACTGAGTCTGATAAATTTTGTGCATGCACTCCCATACGCATGGTATTCGAGCGAGGTTCAATCACAGCAATAATATTATCCTCAGGTGCCTTTTTACGTAGCCCTCGCAATGTGGTCTCAATCGCTGTTGGGTGATGAGCAAAATCATCGTAAACGCTTACCTGACCAATCTCAGCTAAACATTCCATGCGTCGCTTGACCCCCTCGAATAAACACAGAGCCTCGCAACTCACCTTTGCAGGCACACCAACATGATGAGCAGCAGCAATGGCTGCAAGCCCATTGGCAACGTTATGGGTGCCTAACTGACTCCAACTCACTTCGCCTTGCTTTTGTCCGTCGTAATAAATATCAAAACTCTCACCATCAGGGCTAGTCATACTCACGCCCCACGTGGCAGACAGTGGATTCTCTATAGACAGGGTTTTATGCTCACTCCAACAGCCCTTCTCCATCACTTGATCAATTGCTGTATGTTGATAGGGGGTAATGACTAAACCGTTTTTAGGGATAGTTCTTATCACATGATGGAACTGCTTTTGGATAGCTGCCAAATCGTCAAAAATATCTGCGTGATCAAATTCTAAATTGTTCACTACAAGGGTTCGGGGTCGATAATGGACAAACTTAGATCGTTTATCAAAAAAAGCACTATCATATTCATCCGCTTCAATGACAAAAAAGGGAGTTTCACCTAGGCGAGCGGAGTAGGAAAAGTTTTTAGGAACACCGCCAATAAGGTAGCCTGGCGACATATGTGCGTATTCTAAAATCCAAGCCAGCATGCTGCTGGTTGTGGTTTTTCCATGAGTACCAGAGACCGCCAATACCCACTTTCCTTGTAGTATATGATCACTTAGCCACTGAGGTCCTGATGTGTAAGGCAAACCGGCATCCAATATCGCTTCCAGCAAAGGGTTTCCTCGACTAATCGCATTACCCACAACAAATATATCTGGATTTAATGACAACTGGTCGGGGCTATAGCCCTCGATCAATTCAATACCTGCAGCTTCTAGTTGAGTACTCATTGGGGGATAAACATTCGCATCAGCACCCGTGACACGATAGCCTTTGGCAACGGCAAGCTGCGCCAAACTGCCCATAAAGGTTCCGCAAATACCTAAGATATGGATATGTTTCATGTTCTGTATGTTCTTATAGAGCGTCTTAAAACGATATAACTAAGATAGCTTTGTACAGCAAAGCCTAGAGGCCACAGCTTACATGAAATTGCTATAGAATTCCCGTATGATTGCCACCTTAAATTAACGCCCACATTTTACAGGCTCTTTTATTTATGGCTAAGAAAAACGCTTTTTACGCACAATCAGGTGGTGTTACCGCTGTTATCAATGCTTCGGCTTGCGGTGTTATTGAAGCCGCTCGACAAAATAAAAAACATATTGGCAAATTATATGCTGGTCGTAACGGCATTATCGGTGCTCTAAGAGAAGAGCTGATCGATACCAGCAAGGAAACTCCCAAAACGATTGCTGCACTCAGACACACTCCATCCGGTGCCTTTGGCTCTTGCCGTTATAAATTAAAAAGCCTTGAAGATAATAAAGCAGAATACGAACGACTGATCGAAGTCTTTAAAGCACACAACATCGGTTATTTTTTCTACAACGGCGGTGGCGACTCTGCAGATACCTGTCTTAAAATTTCTCAATTATCTGAAACGATGGGATACCCACTACAGGCTATACATGTCCCTAAGACCGTTGATAATGACCTCCCTTTCACCGACAACAGTCCTGGGTTTGGCTCTGTTGCTAAGTATGTTGCCGTATCCACCAAGGAAGCTGCTCTAGATGTGGAATCAATGTGCGAAACATCAACAAAGGTCTTTATACTAGAAGTCATGGGCCGTCACGCTGGGTGGATCGCTGCCGCAGGGGGACTAGCTGCTGAGAAAGAAGGGGATGCACCGCATATTATTCTCTTCCCTGAAGTCGCCTTTAATAAAGACAAATTTCTTAAGCGTGTAAAAAGCACCGTTAAAAAACACGGGTTTTGCGTTATCGTTGCTTCAGAAGGTGCACAATATAAAGATGGTCGTTTTTTGGCCGACGCTGGCAACACCGATGCTTTTGGGCATAAACAGTTAGGTGGCGTTGCTCCAACCTTAGCCAATATGATTAAAGATGAGCTTGGCTACAAATACCATTGGGCATTAGCTGACTACCTACAACGTGCTGCTAGGCACATTGCTTCGGCGACAGACGTAGAACAAGCCTATGCAGTGGGTAAGGCAGCCGTAGAGATGGCTATCGAAGGTAAAAATGCAGTCATGCCAGCCATTATTCGCGGCAAAGGCAAAAAATATAGCTGGTCAATTAAAGAAGCACCTCTAGACCAAATTGCTAATGTCGAGAAAATGATGCCAAGAGATTATATCAGCAAAGATGGCTTCGGCATCAGCGAGAAGGGCCGAGCTTACCTAGAACCATTAATCCAAGGGGAAGACTACCCTCCTTATGGTAAAAGTGGTTTGCCACAATTTGCTCAACTAAAGAAAGTCATGGTTGAGAAAAAAATTAAAAAATCTTTCGTTATAAAGTAACAGTTTTTATTACTTCTCACCAATCTCGTTAGCATTTGTCTGTGTTTTTAACTAAACGCACAGGCAAATGATTCGACATCATGGCACATCAAAAAACCATCCCCTAAAAACCACTTAAAAAATGTGGATATAACCTTTAAAACCCTGCTACACTGCTTATATTGGCTATACTTGTATACAGACAGAAGACATTGTCACCAATACCGCCTACTCATACTCGGCCCACAAACCAATGGACAGATATCTTAACTATTTACGCGCCAAACTCAGAGGTAAAGTGGCATTTACAGCAACACAGGATATTATCGCCCACCCCGAAGGTATCATGGCGAAGGTGGGGAGCAGTATCGATCAAAAAGCTTACTTACACTACTCCCGCCTGAATCTCAATCAAACATTAGAATCGTGTATCGAAGTATCTGATCAGTTAGATCAACGCTCTATTTATCATCATATTTATCAAGTCATCGAACAAGACACATCATTTAGCGCTATAGATGAACAATTTGGTGTGAGTTCAGTACTAGAACAATGCTGTGAAAAGCTAAAACAGTTCCCAGTTTTGTTAGAAATTTTAACCATTCTAAAAATCGATATGGAAGAGCTTTTTGAGCAATCATTATTATCTGCTTACTTTGCTTATGTTACTAGCGTGATCGCCAAATTTCCCCAAGAAAAAATTGAATCTGCTTTTTTAGCCGGGTTATTTCACGACATTGGACTTCTATTTATTAACCGTCAGCTCACTTTAGATAAAACTAGAAAGTTAAGCGCCAAAGAATGGCACGAAATGCAACTTCATCCTATTGTCGCTTATAAATTATTAAGATCAATTGAAAATTTTCCTAAAGCCACTTGCCGAGCCATTGTGGAACACCACGAGCGTCCTGATGGATCGGGTTATCCATTGTCAAAAACTGAAGAAAACATTAGTGAATTGGGTTCTCTAATTAATCTATTAGATGATGTTGTTGTTATTCACCAAAAGCGTTTCCATCCACTTAAACGCAGTATCAAAGGCTTATTACCAGTTATTCAGATGAATACTTTTGGTTACCGAGCCTCTGCTGTGTCTGCAGTTATTCAGGCACTAAAACACGCACCTGAACTCGCCGTCGAAGATATTGATAAAGATCTAGTAAAAAAACTGATGGAGTACACTTATAACCAGCAACTGTATATCAATAAAATTATCGATGTTATGAAAGAAGTGGATGGACTTATTGGGCCTAATCATAATAAAAAAAGTATCACCGCAATACAAAACATGGGCGCAAAAATCATTTCAGTTATTGCTAGCTCGGGCTTACAAGAATCCTCTTACGTGGAATTATTGCAGCGCTTAAAAACCGAAGACCACAAAGTATTACATCTAGAAATTGAACAGGTTCGCCTGATGTTAGAGGAAGCCATTTATCAATTACACGGTTACCAAAAAGCAGTTAATGGTTATTGTGACAATCATTCAGATGACCTTGCAGAGAAATTAGCTATTTTTCTTGAAATTTTTTCAGCATCAATCCGCCCCCCGATTCCCGAGGAAATTGTTCAGTATTGGGAACAGCTAGCCTCATAATTAGCATTTTTTTAAACCACGTTTACCAAAAATAATTAAAAATAACATTTACTTACAAACTTAACTTCTTATAGCGATCAAAAAAGCATTGCATAATTGCAAACACTTTTTCTTTTACTATACTGATGAGGACAACTCATTTTGCGAGACATATTTTTACACGATGAATGAATATGCTGGACACCTTGCAAACATGCAAGATAAAGCAAACATTGTCGCCACCGAGGATATATTGAGCGACAAAGGAGTTCTTCTAGCCAAATCTGGCATCGAAATCAACAAGAAAACTTGCGAAAACATTTTAAAGTTTAAACTACTAAAACCGTTAGAAGATTCGATTGCTATCGCCAACCAGCTCAACGCTAAATCGGTCTACGATAAAATAACTGTTTTTATCAACGAAGACCCCTGGTTAAAAGAAATCAATAACAAGCTTGGTGATAAAACCACACTTCAACGTTGTTGCCTACGTTTAGATAAATTCCCGCTATTAGAACAAAAGCTCACTGTATTATGCTTAGAGCTTCCAGATGTTTTTGAGCAAGCAATATTTTCTGCATGGCTATCTTATATCTGTAGCCTCAATGGTAAACGAACACAGTCAGAAATTGATGAATATTTTCTCGCAGGGATAAGTCATGATGTCGGCTTTCTTCATATTAATCATGAAATTTTAAAAAAGGAAGGAGATTTAACCGCAGAAGAATGGCGCAATATTCAGTCGCACCCTATTATTGGCTACGAAATATTAAAGGGCATTTCTGGTTATCCCAAAGCATCTGCCAGAGCCGTACTTGAACATCATGAAAATCTCGACGGTTCTGGATATCCGCGTAATAAAACAGGCCAAGAACTAGACCATCTAGGGCAATTAATTAACTTACTGGATAATGTTATCGCCATCTACAATAAAAAATGTAAGATTACCAATAGAAGCATTCGCAGTGTTATTCCTGTATTGCAAATTAATATGCATTCTTATATGCCAGATGCCGTTTCTTCCATTATCCGCACTTTAAAAGAAGCACCCGAATCACCAGTAAAATATCCCGGTGCTGACGAAGTGAAATCATTGGTCGATGAAGCACAGAATAAACAAGTTTATATTCAAAAAACCACGCATATTATTAAAGACACCAATCAACAATTAGGTTACACCCACAACAACAAGGATATTTTTTCCATACAAAACATCGCCAATAATATTATTTTAATTGTCAATAGTGCTGGCTTATACGATACCAACTATACGGATTGGCTATCGGGATTAGAGGAATCCGCTCAGGAGTCTGTCTTTAACGAAATAGAAGAGACTCAAATTATGCTAGGCGAGATCATTTACCAGTTTCAGTCTTACCAAAAATACGCCAATGGGTTTGTTTGTAATTATCCAACCCATGAGTTAGCACACCTCATTCAAGAATGCTTAAATAAGGTAAGCCTTATACCTAAACCAGGCAGTAAAGGCTCTTTTAAACAAGCATAATAAAAACACGCTTATGCTGTTAACTCCAAGTAACGGTGATAATATCCGAAGAACTGTGGTAGAATCGCCGCCCGAGTTTGGTCAATTTATAGGCGCCTCTGATTAACCTCGAATGACTTTTACGTTGTCTCTTTTTGCAAGGTCTAGGCATTAAGTGGCCACCATGGAGGGTGGAAATGAGGGTTTCTACGTGCCCTTGGTATGCAGGAGCAAAAACCTGTCAAAGAGACGCCTTGATCTCGGCAACGCCTGTAAGCCAGAAGTTATCCGAGGTTAATCAGAGGTGCCTATATACCGTTTCTTTTAATTAGAGTGATATTGATATGTGCATTGCTTTTTGCACAATCGTTAACACTCTCAAACGATACTGAAGTAATTATTATGAGCCTTAATTTAGTTCCTGCTGGTAAAAACCTACCTGATGAAGTCAACGTTATTATTGAAATCCCTTTAAATGGTGAGCCTGTAAAATATGAAGTCGACAAAGACACTGGTGAATTGTTTGTTGACCGTATCTTAGGTACTTCAATGCACTACCCTTGTAACTACGGTTATGTTAACAACACGCTTTGTGGCGACGGAGACCCTGTAGACGTAATGGTGATTTCTCGATTCGGCTTTGTCGCTGGTTCCGTAGTACGTTGCCGACCTGTTGGCGTCCTAAAAATGACCGATGAATCTGGTGAAGACGCTAAAGTACTTGCAGTACCTGTTGAAAAAATTAGCCCTATCAACAAAAACATTCAAGATCTTGATGACGTGCCAGAATTATTGCTTAAACGCATTAGTCATTTCTTTGAGCACTACAAAGACTTAGAAGATGGAAAGTGGGTGAAAGTGGATGGCTGGGAAGATGCAGCAGCAGCTAAAGCAGAAATCCTTGATTCGGTTAAACGCTTCGAAGCCGAAAAATAATAAACTCATAATAAAACGCAGAGTGTAGACTCTGCGTTTTATTGATATACGCCTCAACGTGTAACAGTAATACCTAAAGAGTCATATTGTGGCAATCGGCTTTGAACGCTGCCTACTAAGCCGATCATCGTATCACAGATAACATAAGCAGGAATACCCTCCATATAAGGAGTCATACAGCC
Organism: Candidatus Endobugula sp.; assembly: GCA_020628895.1. Classification (GTDB taxonomy): domain Bacteria; phylum Pseudomonadota; class Gammaproteobacteria; order Pseudomonadales; family Cellvibrionaceae; genus Endobugula. The sequence continues at coordinate 91,701 of JAHDEM010000002.1, read as the reverse complement.
TTTACGCTGGAATCGATTCTGGAAGTTCTTATTGGCGACAAAATAATCCAACATATGATTCACTACACCACCGCCAATATAGACGCCACCTCTCGCACCTAAAGTCAGCACTAAATCACTCGCTACAGACCCTAAAATGCCGCAAAAGCTATCCACAGCCGTCAAACAGTTTTCATCGCTTTCGTCCAAGGCAAAGCTGACGATATTAGCTGGGCTATAGGCTTGCGCTTCTGCACCATAGACATAGGCCGCCGCTTGATACAATAACTGTAAACCACGACCACTAAGTAAGTTCTCAGCCGATACATATCCATATTCACCCGCTATATATTTAAACAACTCTATTTCAAACTCGTTATTAGGTCCATAAACAACGTGACCACCTTGTCCCTGAATAGGCAACCATGAATCACCGCTATGGAATAAGCCTGATACACCTAAACCCGTACCTGGACCGATAATCGCCTTAGCACTCTGACTATCTGAATCTTGCTCCGATCCAAACACCTTAACTAATTGTTCGTCTTTCAATACGGGTACCGCCAGAGAGACAGCAGTAAAGTCATTAATAATCTTTAAATAATCAAAGTTCAGCTTTTGGGCCACGTCTTTAACGCTAAAAGACCATGATAGATTGGTATACTCAACGTTATCTTCGCTAACATGGGTGGCAATAGCAATCACCGCTTGGGTTGGCCTATCACCAGATAAACCATCAATGTAATGGTTCAATAGGGATTCGAACGTATCAAATTCAGCACAACGAAAACTCTGTAATTCGCTAAAGTCCTTACCATCAAATAGGCAAAAGCGTCCATTTGTACCACCAATATCAGCCACTAAGCATAACGACATAGCTGCATACCTCTTTTCTCTTTTAATTGGGAAACATTTTATAGACTCTTGAAAAATCACATAAATTTCCCAAAAATCAGTATCAATTTAATTAATTCACTTTCCGAACAAATTATACAATTAATCCTTGATTGTCAACTTACCCACAAAAATGAGCATAACTTAATCAGTATTTATAGCCCATTACAGGGCAATTGCGCGCCTTAAGGCCAAAAAAGCCGCTCCCTGAGCAACGACATTTTGACCAGTAGTATCGGACTCTACAGAAATAGTTAACGGTGAAGAAACCATAATATCGTTTAACATCGGCATACAATATTCAAGCATAGGTTCATTACTCAAATTAATCACGACTTTGTCTAGATCAAAAGTACCATTGAGCATCTGAATGGCCAGAGATAAGTAATTCACGTAGTGATAAACAATATTCTGAACTTGGGGCATATCCATTTTAGACGATGACCAAGAGGCGCTATTGGTCATACTGACACCATATTCGGACAGTTGCTGAGAAAAATGACCATCACACCCTATTAAGGACTCTAATGCTCTCAACTCTCCCTCAAAAGGGACCATAATATGACCTATTTCCCCAGACCAACCCGATGAACGCCATAACGTGTTATTCAAGGCTGTGCCCGCGCCCACACCTTGGGAAATAAAAATATAGCTAATATTTAACTCCCTCAATTCAGGCTTTTTTTCCAACTTGGCTATAACTAATAAATTAACATCATTTTCTAAGAAAACCGGATAATCAACCAATGCCGTCATATCACGATATAAGCGGTCGCCCTCGATATCAGAAAGATTGGGAGCATGCTCAATACAATTATTATTGACCACCCCTGGAATACCTATACCTAAGCCAATAATATTAGCGCCTTCAGGCAGGGCACTCACTAAAGTTTCCACTACTTGTTTGAGCGCCTGAAGAATAGCTTCGTACGTACTGGTACTCGAAGGGTATATATCTGAAAAGATACGCGTGTTGATCACACTAATATCGCCGCAGTAATTCGCATAAGCGGCATCGATGTATAGAATATTACGCTCAATCCGCAACGAAATACCTAAAACAAAGGCGACATTAGGATTGAGCTTAATTTTGCGTGAAGGCCGACCTGGATTGCGCTTATTATCACTAGGCAATGTGACCTCTAGCAATACATTCTCGTCGACCAGATCACCAACCACAGAAGATATTGTCGCTGGTGCTAGATTCAGATGCTGAATCAGCTCTATACGAGAGCTAAGCTGCTTTTCTCTCATATAGCTCAATACGGCTTTACGATTAAGCTGCCGTATTTTTGCTGGATTGCCTGTCTCAACAGAACGTTTTTTCATCTATAACAGATTGCCTTATTAATGCCGTAAAATATCAGTCGCCATTTACGACTGGATTAGGCGCCTTAAGTGACTCACAACTAACTTATGATCTTCTTCTTGAGCTAAACCCGAGACCGTGACTGTTCCTATAATGCCAGTATTCGCAACCGTAATCGGGAATGCACCACCAAATGGAGCAAATTCTTTAGGTGACAATAAATATTTGTCTTCAAAAGAAACGCCATCTTCCTCACAGGACAGACCCACATATAAGGAGCTGTGTCCAAAGCGCTGAACCACCTTATTTTTACGTAAGACCCACTGCGCATTATCCGGTGCGGAACCTTCCAAACCACAATGAAATAAGCAGTGTCCGTAACGAGTGATATCAATAGCAATAGGTAGCTTATGCTCTATACCATGATTCATTAAAGACATACCTAACGCTCGAGCTGTTTCCTGGCTAAAATCAGGAAATACGAGTTCTTGTTCTTCTTCTAGTATTTGATTTAACAATGCTTGATTATCACTCATAGACTTTATCAATTCTCCAATAAAAGTATGGCAGGTAAATTAGGGCCATGACAAAATATTTAGCATATTGCTTAATATTCTGTATAACTCTTTCTTTCAGTAAAAAACGATTATACCCTAGCCTTAGGCTTGTTGACACAAACACGCGATGAGGTTGCTAGGGCCTGCTACTGATAGGCCTTAGCCTGGAGATTAAATAGACGAGCATAAATACCTTCTAGCTGCATTAGCTGATCATGACTGCCCATTTCGATCACTTGACCTTGATCCATCACCATAATTTTTTTAGCGGTACGCACGGTTGAGAAACGATGAGAGATCAAAATCGTCATCTTATCTTCCATCATCGAATGGAATTCGGTAAAAATATCTGCTTCAGCCTGAGCATCCATTGCGGCAGTTGGTTCATCGAGAATAAGCACTTTGGACTTGTCGCGCATAAACGCTCTGGATAAAGCCATTTTCTGCCATTGTCCACCAGAAAGCTCTTGACCATTTTTAAACCAACGACCTAATTGTGTCTGATACTGGTGTGACAAGCGTTGGATAAAAGCATCGGCCTGGCCTTGTACTGCTGCCAACTGCCATCGTGAATGGGCATTTTCCTGCGCAGATAAAGACTCTACGTCTCCCACACCAATATTTTCACCCACGGTGAGCTGATAGCGAATAAAATCCTGAAAAATAACTCCTATACGCTGTCTTAAAATGTCTCCATCCCAATCTTGAATATCAGTGCCCTCAAATAATATGCGTCCAGCTGTCGGCACATATAAACGAGTTAATAGTTTAATCAAGGTTGTTTTCCCTGAGCCATTTTCACCCACAATCGCTAAACTATCGCCCGGCAACAAATGAAAACTCACGTTATTCAATGCGGGTTTTGTAGCCCCTAAATATGTAAAACTCACATTTTCGAAGCGAATACCGTCGCTAGGTGTTGTACCTACAACGACACCGCCTACGGCCTCCTCTCCCGGCTGCTCTAGGTATTCATATAGATTCGAGAGATATAAATTATCTTCATACATACCACTAATTGATCGCAAGCTGGCGGTGATTGCTGCCTGACCTTGTTTGAAGACAAGCAGATACATGGTCATTTGCCCCAAGCTTATTTCACCACCTACAGTAGCTACAATAATCCAAGCATAGGCACCATAAAAAGTCACAGAGGCAATGATATCCATCACCAACCCCCATGTATCACGCCGAATGGTTAACTGGCTATCTTCGCTATAGAGTTTATGAAAAATGTCACTGTATCGTTGAATAAATAGAGAATGTAGGCCAAATAACTTTACCTCTTTGGCATTATCTTCTCGAGCCAATAAGCTTTCCAAGTAATTTTGCTGACGAGTCTCAGGCGATCGCCACCGAAATAAACTAAACGCCTTACCCGAAAAGAATGTTTCGGCAATAAACCCTGGCAAAGCGGCCAAAAATAACAAGACAATAACGATCGGAGAAAACTGCCACAACAACACAGCAAAACCGGATAAGGCAATGCCATTTTGCAGCAGACCAAACGTTTTATTCACCAACGCCAACGGTCGTGAAGATGCTTCTCTACGCGCACGTACCAGTTTGTCATAAAACTCCGAATCTTCGAATTGAGATAAGCTTAACGATTGCGCTTTTTCCAGCACCAAGCGGTTGACTCTATGACCTAATAAGCCCCTAAATAAGGACTGCAATGCTGAAATACCTCGTTGAGTAGCCATTAACAACATAACGAGTATCGCTTCCACAAAAAGCAACAACAATAAGGATGCCGGCATTCCCCAAACAAGTGTCTCGAGCCACCTCTCACCTGAAAAAAACCAAAGTGTCTGAGCACTAGCCGTCGTATTTGAGGTATCAGATGCGGAGACAACACTATCAACAATTAATTGTCCAATGTAAGCAATTAAGGTTGGGAAAACACCCGCAAGGATCGTAAATATTGCTAACGCTATAGTGAATTTAGACGATGTTTGCCACACCAGCTCAATCGCTCGACGGCTATAAGCAAAAACACCCATAAACTGAATCACTATTGATGATGTGTTTTTCATATAAAACCTAAAGATCACTCGCTGCTAAAAAAGTGATTAGTATTTCTATCACTGCATTGCCATCCAAAAAGTCATTGATCTGTAAGGTATGTTCAAGACGGTTACCCACTAGACAAAAGCCATAACCTAACTCGTTAGCTGCCTGCTTATCCCAGACACCATCACCAAAATAAATGCAGGGAACTGTTTGATGGGCGGTAGCACTTTGATGCGCCATTTTCATAATCACTTGGCGAGAAAAATGATCATCACAGGAAAATAGCATATGAGATGAAACGACAACACCAGCAGAATTCAACTTTGCCATAGCACTTTCACGCCAAGCACCTGTTGCAAAAGAAAGCGTCACCCCCAAAGAAGACAACATACTGATAAACGCTTTTGCTCCCGCTATTTCTTGCACGGCTTGGCGTTCTATACGTCGCCTCAAGTGTTTAAGAAAACGAATTTTTATTGCTTGATAATATTTACTTTGATCGTTTGCAGAGTAGTGACTAAGCAGTTCGTTAGTAATACCAGCATCGGTTACATGACGATATTGTTCCCAATTAGCCTCGATAACAACCCCTAGTACATCGTGAACCGCTTCAATATAACACTCACTGTCTAATTCATAGGACTGTACAAGGGTGCCGTCGATATCAAACATGCAATGCAAAGCAGTATCATTTAGTGCATTATGGTTTGGAGAAAACATAGCTATATTATCGCTGCTGTATCGCTAGTTGAGCCAACCTGAAAACATTATCGACGTCTTCCTTACTATAAAAACCCACCTCGACCCAAGGTGAAGAAGCTGAACGATTGGGATGGTTTTCAGAGCGGGCAGGATGTTGCAATAGCTCTTGGGCAATGACTTTTTTTGTTAACCGCAGATCAATTTCATTATCGTGATGAAAGTGCGCAAACTCTTTACCTTTATATAACAAAGATGAAAAACCATCGTCCCGATCAGGCCATAACTCTTCAGTCACCTCATCAAGAATTAATAGCTTTTGAGTTAACATCTGCCTTAATGTTGTCATATACGGCACCTTAAATGTAAAACGACTGTCGTATTATTCGGCAATACTCAACTATGACGATGCTTATACTTTTGAGTCTCGCCTAATATCTTCTTGCCGTTTTTTAGATAAGCTACTGATCGCTTTTTGATAAGACCATAATATTAATTCTTGTAAATAACCCTCATCCATTGTGTTTACCTGAACAACGGATACCCAATGAAAGCGATGCATATAGCGTGCAGGTTTAATACCAGGCTGATCAGTCAGTTCTAAAAACCTATCTGGGCTCACACGAAAGCTAAAACGCCATCTTTCTGGTTCACTGGTTTTAAAATAAGCAAATTTCTTATCTTTAATACGGTAAGACAGTATATTGGCAGGGTCACCTTGTGCGTTTTCCACAACACAAGGTAACGACAAACAAAAGGTTTTTACCGCCTCAACATTCACTCGCTACTTTTCCTCGGCAAGGAAAAATGCAGGATAATATACCCGACGACACCGGATAATAACGAGCCAAGAATAATGCCCAAGCGCTCGTCAAATAATAAATCAACACCCGTCTCTTCAAACGCAAGAGAACCGATAAATAAACTCATTGTAAAACCAATACCACACAAAGCAGAGGTACCATATAACACCCCCCAATTCATCCCTTTAGGGAAGCTGACTATTTTCAGTTTAATGAGTAAGCCACATAAACCAAAGATACCAATCTGCTTTCCAAAAAACAAACCTAATGCAATACCTATAGGAACATTATGTAATATCTGTTCAAAACCCACACCTGCAAAGCTAATCCCTGCATTGGCAAAAGCAAAAACAGGTAGCACAAAGAAGGCAACGATAGTGTGCAGATCATGCTCAAGACTTTTGAGTGGAGATACGTCAGGGTCCTTTGCAGAGCGCAAAGGTATAAACATTGCCAATAACACCCCTGCAAGAGTGGCATGTACACCTGACTTTAATGTAGCCACCCACATAATCACCCCTATCAAAATATAAGGGCTTTTAGTAATCACATTATTTCTATTGAGTATAAATAAGATAGGAATACAAATCGCCACAACGGCAAGAGCAGTAAGAGAAATATTAGAGGTGTAAAAAATAGCAATAATAACAATCGCACCAATATCATCGAAGATAGCCAACGATGTTAAAAATATTTTGATGGCCACTGGTACCCGCGAACCTAATAATGCTAATACCCCTAAGGCAAAAGCAATATCGGTCGCTGCAGGGATAGCCCAACCTTTAACCGCAACAGGGTCTTGATAGTTAAAGTACAGATAAATGGCCGCAGGAATCACCATACCACCAATAGCACCAACGCCAGGAAGGATAATATTACGCTTATCCGATAACTCACCTTCTAGCAATTCTCTTTTTAACTCTAAGCCAACAAGAAAAAAGAAAATAGCCATTAAACCATCGTTAATCCATAGCAATAAAGGCTTAGCAATTTCAAGGGCACCAATGCGAATCTCTACAGGTGTGGATAACAACAGATCATAAAAAGGTGATAAGGCGGTATTGGCCATAATCATTGCCAATATTGCGGAGCATATCAGCAATATACCGCCAGCCGATTCGAGTTTTAAAAAACTATCAATAAAAGAAAGGGGCTCTTCTTTATGTACACTATTCATACTATTCCTCAAATACAGTGTCAGTTATTACATTTAATACTTCAACTTTGGACTTTGATAGCATAACCCAATTATACGAAATACACATAATAAAAAGATGAATAGCTAATAGACAGGAAAGACGATTGGTCAACAGTGGCTGCTGACCAATAATAGAGCAGACGTTATTTTAATGGGCAATGTATGGCAGTGAGCAGCTCGGCTGGAGGGGTTGTTTTAGGGTCATTTAGATATTCCTCAAATGCAGGAAAGTCACCAGCCTCACGACCACTATTGGGTAGCCAACTACCAAACAAATAGTCATAAGCTTTATTGAGTTCTGCATATGAGCCTTTAAACACTAGACGGGCACAAGCCATGGCAGGGATTGTTATATTTCTTAATGATGGATTATCTAGTGTATCTGCACCAATATCACTGCTAAAACATGCTACTGATCGCAACTTATCTATATCGACCGTTTGCGGGTCATCGTAATAAATCCCAAATGAGCGAGTATTATCTGTGAGTAACCCATGAGAGCCAGCATACACAAATAGCTTCTCAAAAATACTACCTATATTCATATAATCGCCTTTATGGTCAATCCCGAGAAGAGGTATTTGATCAATATTGATTATTTCTATATCAAACATTATTTTGTCATCCTGTTTTTGTAGGGGTTGTTGTGTACTCTCTGCTGTACGTCGCAGAAGTACATTGTTTGTGCCTACATTAGACAAATGATGCTCACAACGCTTTCTGTAGCTGACAGGAGACTCTCCATACTGCTGCAGAAATGCTCGACTAAATGCTTCTATTGATGAGTAGTAGGTTTGTTTTGCAATAGCAGCTATAGGCTGCTGCGTACGAATCAATTGAGCAGCTGCTTTTTGTAGTCGCAAACGCCGCACGGTTGTATTGACCGTTTCACGAATCACTTGTCGATAAATACGATGGAAGTGATAAGGCGATAAGATAGCAATATCCGCTAAGGTATTTACGTCGAGGTTATCGTCGAGATGTTCAAAAATATAATCGATTACTCGATGCAACCGTTGGACATATTGTTGTCGTGTTGTCTTTTTCATAGGCAGTAAAAGTCTACAGATACAGGGTTGATAATGTTTGCTATTTTTTTATAACTACCATAATCAAAAAAATAGTATTTACTTAGCTATCAACTTCTAATTCGAAATCAACGATACACATAGAAACACCATTAATGATGAGTTCGAGCTTGTGTTCACCTGCATAGTACTTACGTGTTGTTATTTTTTTGATCGCATGCTTTTTGCTGATAACGACTTCTTTTGCAGGAGACAAACTGATTGTTTTCCACTTAAACACTTTAGGGGATAGAGTGCCGTTTGCCTTTTGATGATGAATCGCATAATCGATCACCAATGATTGTGATCGAGTACTTTTCGAGCGTAGAGATACAGTAAACTCTAATGCCTGCCCTAATTGCAACTTAGATGTATTATTTTCTATATCTACTGGCTCTAATTTAGGGGGACCATACCCTAAAACACGCAATGTTTTCTTATGGCCATTCTTCACTAATGTTCGACAAGCATGTTTAACAAGCCGCTGACGATTAACACTAGCTCCTTTCATCCATTTTTGGGCAATCTCTGCCACACGATCAGGATGATCTTTCGCAATATCATTCAGGTTATTAGCTACAGATCTGCGAACATACTCACTATCATCATCTTTCAACTGTTCTAATAGCGATAAGACAGGAGCTGGATCTTTAATAAAGTCAGGCAACTGGGTTGCCCAAGGTAATCGAGGACGAGTACCTTCAGAAACCAAACGTCGAACATGGGGATTTGTGTCGGATGCCCAATCAGAAAGCATTGCTAAAGTTTGTTCTTTTTTCGATGACAGTAAAAAGGCACGTACAGAAAACTCAGAGGTTGCTCGCTGAGTTAATGCTTTCAATAATTCCATTGAGAGTGCAAAGTGATCATGTCCTTGCAAAGCAACATAATCAGCCATGCAGATAACCACCCAACCACCTATGCCAAGGTCATCGGTTTTGCCTGCTGACAAATCATCCCCTAACGGAGGGCCTAAACTGTTTAAAATGATTTTTCCAGCTCGTTCAAAATCCTCTGGCAAATACTCAATCATTGCTTGAGTCACCTGCGCCATCCGTGCCTTTAGTTCTAAAGCGTCTAAATTATCCGAAGCTAAAGCAACAAAACCCTGCTGGTCAAAGCGAGGGTTATGTTTAATAAAGTGTGCGGCAACACCACTAATAACATCAACATTAATCCAATTTTTAAATGCTTCAGCCATAGAATGCTACCCAAAAAAAGAAGCCTCCAAAACGAAAATCATGCCACAGATTATAATACGGCTAAAGCGGCACCATAATTCGGCTCATCGGCTGTTTCTGCAACCTGCTCAGTATATTTAACAGCGCCCTCTTCATCGATGACCACCACAGCACGAGACAATAAGCCAGCAATTGGCCCTGTAGTGAACGTAACACCATAATCAACACCAAAGGTCGAACGAAATGTCGAACCAACTAGCACATTGTCGATACCCTCTGCCCCACAAAATCGTCCTAATGCAAATGGTAAGTCGGCAGAAACACAAACAACCACAACGTTATCTAAAGAAGCGGCTTTCTGATTAAACTCACGAACTGATGTAGCACATGTGCCAGTATCAATTGAAGGAAAAATATTAAGTACAATCTGCTTTCCCTCTAAACTACCTAGGGTTAAATCTGATACATCGGCTTGCACCAATGTGAAATCAGGAGCAGACATCCCAACTGCTGGAAGTTCACCAATGGTTTCTACCTGATTACCCTGAATAGTTACTACGCCCATATTTTTTCTCCCATTATTTATTATTAATCAATATAAACAAACACTTTGCCTTCAAACTGGAAAAAGTATTTTTAATTATTTCACTATGTAGAATAATGCATTTAGGGAGTAGACACTAGAGAAAATTATTTTTTCAAACAAAAGAAAAAACTAAAAATTTCAGAAAATTCAGGAAGACTAAAAATTTCTCTTTCAATAAAAACCTTATAAAGAGTAGGCTTTCTGTTAAAAATTTAACCACATGAAATTATTCAACTGACAAGTGCGTAACATCAATATTTTTTAAGATAGGTTTTTGTTTTTCATCATTTGACAGTAAATCGCCGCCCACTTGATGTGTTGATAAATGATCAATACTCACTTCAACTTCTTCCTCAATCTGACGTTCGGCGTCTTCAAGTAAAGACTCTCCTACTTGGTTAATAGTGATAGTATTCACTGATGGAAAAACAGGCGCTGCCGGAGATGATTGCATTTCCTCAGGCCGTAAAATGTTACAAGGCAATTCTGCCAATGTATATGACGGAGCTTTAATGGTTGGCCTTTTTTCGTCTAAGGTTGAATGCGTAAGTAAGACACCCACTTCATCAATTTTCCAATCAGGAGCTGACTTTTTCAGGTCAGAGGCCGGTGACTCGCTACCAATATTTTTTTGATCATTAAAATGAGGAGCCACTTTTTGAGCATTATTATTAGAATGAGGCTCAGGTCGCTGCACTTTCTGTGAGCGAATAACCACTATAAGACCAATACTATCTAAAATTTGTTGGTACTTTTTAGCGGTTTTTTCATCAAGATTTTTTTTGAGCGATACATTTTTATTATCCAGTAAAGCCTGTGCCTTATTGGTATCGATTTTAAATAGGTCCGCCACTTTTTGCCTAACTACATCCCGGCTAAAACCATCGGCAATATCACCAGTGAAAATAACATCAAATAACACGTGATCAGCCATAATTAATCACCATCGATATGATGGTCCATTTCTAATGCAGGCATATTGTCACTGCATCGACCAACCACTTTTGCTGGAACACCAACAATCGTTGAATGCGCAGGCATATCCGTCAAGACAACACTACCTGCACCCACTTTAGCCCCTTCCCCTATTTCGATGTTGCCTAATATTTTTGAACCGACACTTAACAATACACCTTCGCGAATAGTTGGGTGGCGCTTCCCTCCATCTAAACCACTGCCTCCTAATGTGACAGCATGTAGCATCGAAACATTCTTTTCTATTTTTGTCGTTTCGCCAATAACCACACCCGTTGCGTGATCAACCATTAAACCACCAGCAATGCGTGCAGCCGGGTGAATATCTACATCAAACCGTTCAGTCACACGACTTTGAATGTAAAAGGCCATTAATTTACGCTTGCTCTTCCACAAATAATGCGCAATTCGGTAACTTTGTATCGCGTGATAACCTTTGAAGTAAAGAAAGGGAGTGATGTATTGTTCACAGGCAGGATCACGAGTGTAATGGGCTAACAAATCCTCCAGCATATTCGTTTCGATAGATACATCATCTTCCATCGCTTGCTCACACACATCACGAATAATCATTGCTGGCACTGCATCGGATGCTAAATGGTTGGACAAGAAAAAACTAATCGCAGAAGCAAAGCTTGAATGATTAAGAATGTTGACGTGAAAATAGCTCGCCATTAGCGGGTTTTCTTCACTCGCCAGCTGCGCTTCTTCTCGCATATTATTCCAAATACTCTGATGCATGGAATCACGATTATCACCGAAAGCTTGCTTATCAATGGTCATTACTGATTGATTGTTCATTGTCATTTTATGTATCTACTTTCTTAACAAAAACTTAACGTTATAACTAAGAGCAGTGCAAATAACGTGAGTAAATAAAGGGTAAATGGTTAATTACTGTTTGCTGTTCTTCTATCTTATGCTCGCTTGGCAAGTGCTGCAAGTGTTCAAGCACTCGCTCCTGTGACATATGCCTCATATATTCTTTCGCGATAGGTCGATAACTTAAATGCCACAATTCAGGTGCAACACCACCGCTATCCTGTAAATAAGGACGATAAAAATCCGGGGCAACTGGCGAAGCTAAATATGATGTTAGCCATGTCATCATCGGACCGAATAACCCATCTTGACTGTACTCGTCAGGATGCAACTGCAATTGGTAATCATCTGGCATTGCCGAGGCATCATAAATATCGAAGTCAGTACCCCAATGATGTCTAGAAGACCCAGGTAATGCAGACCAACGCATAATCGCCTTAATTTTTTCTAGGGGAGACAGCTGATGAATGTCAATAACTTGCCCATCATTGTTTAAGGTAGGACGCAATCCTAAGCATTTTTGATTCCATATCAGACGCTGACGTTCAAAGCTACGATACCCACTCGCAACACGCAGTTCAAATCCCTCCTGCTTAGCGGCACTCATTAATTCCAACAACGGAGCAATAACTTGCGAGTGTATTTTAATGCCATTGTGATTAGGTAAAGCACTTAAATGCTGCTCATCGCGCCCCACACATTGTAATAGCTTATTGTTTTTCACTGTCTCCATGTTACTTACCAACACCCATTAATATTGATCGATCAAAAGTGCAATAGACCCTAGCATAAATCCTCAATTGGCACTATGATTATGTCAGTAGGATGAATATGTCCAGTTAGACTCCTATGACTTAAAGGATGGCTATCGCTACATATTTCATGTTACTTTATATCTGCAATTAAGTACTTGTACACGCTGAAAGAACACTCGGTATAAGAAGCCGTAAATGGCAACCAATAATAAAAATAATATATTGTTATGAGTAAAGAACTAAGTGAACTAACCCAGCTAAAGAACCTTGGCGCGGCCTCTGTCAACATTTTGCATGCGGTTGGCATTAACACCTATGACGACTTGCAAAATATTGGCCCAGTTGAAGCATACTTACGCATTAAACGTAGGGATATTCATGTCTCCAAAGTTATGCTCTATGCTCTGCAAGGTGCCCTAATAGATACTCATTGGAATCAACTAGCTCCAGAGCTTAAGCAACAACTATTGGAAGATGCTGGTGAAGCCACCACACTATCCTGACATATTGTCAGCAGCACATATTATTCAAATAATACTGTGTCTTCTATTGAGCCCAACTTAGCTATTTACAAATAAAATGCAATAAGACCATTGAATTTTATCTATTCGCAAGCATCATAAGGGTATCGTTATTTATTTTTGTTTGTGGAGTCTTAATATGATGCGTATTGGTTTGTTTTTACTGACTAACCTCGCGATTATTTTAATTGCTAGTATTACACTACGCCTACTAGGTGTTGAACCTTATTTACAAGGATCAGGGCTTAATTTAACCAGCCTGCTTATTTTTTGTGCCGTATTTGGATTTAGCGGATCTTTTATTTCGCTATTTATCTCTAAGTGGATGGCAAAGCGTTCTACTGGCACTCGCATAATTGATAACCCTCAAACAGAACAGGAACGCTGGCTCCTAGACACTGTTGGACAGTTGTCTACTAAAGCTGGAATTAATATGCCAGAGGTGGGCATATTCCCCGCACCTGAATCGAATGCCTTTGCGACAGGATGGAATAAAAACAAAGCACTGGTCGCTGTGAGCCAAGGGCTACTGCAACGGTTTGACCGTAATGAAATACGAGCAGTCATGGCCCACGAAATTGGTCACGTCGCGAATGGCGATATGGTAACTCTTAGTCTTATCCAAGGAGTAGTTAATACATTTGTGATGTTTTTCGCCCGCATTTTTGGCCACTTTGTTGATAAAGCTATTTTCAAAAATGAACGCGGTCATGGCATAGGTTTTTTCGTTGCGACTATATTTGCAGAACTAGTGCTCGGGGTATTAGCTAGTATTATCGTAATGAAATTTTCCCGATACAGAGAATTTAAAGCCGATGCTGCAGGTGCACACCTTGCCGACAAAGCGTCGATGATAAGCGCCCTTAATCGATTACTCGCAGAGCAACAAGCCAAAGTTCCAAGCTCCATGCCAGATACATTTCAAGCCTTTGGCATTAGCAGTGGTTTCAAGCAAAGCTTTGGTAAGCTTTTTATGAGTCACCCTCCTTTACAAGAGCGTATTACAGCTTTAAGAAATTTATAATACCATTGCCTAAAATTGAAGAGTAAGGAAGTTAGTCATAACAACTCACTTCCTTGCCTCTAAAATTTTAGTTTCAAGATCAATAACCAGGGCAAAATTTTATTTTTTATTCACACTACTAATAATATTCTTGTCTATATTAAACTAAAAAACTCATCATTCATTTTAGGTAGTCACAACTCTATCGTGAGCTTTCTATTTAAAACGATCTCGTGCTGATTCATACTTGCACCATAAGCCAATACTTCCACTCCTTCATCAACCGCTTTGCGCAACATGGCTGCATACTCAGGATCAATCTCTTCTGCAGGAGAGACTCGTTCGATACCCGAGTGTTGAACACAAAAAACCAATACTGCCCGATGTGTATCACGCACCATGCCTATTAATTCACGAAGATGTTTACTCGCACGTTGACTAACGGAATCAGGAAATTGACCTAGACCATTTCCCATCCCTAAGGTGACGTTTTTAACTTCCACATAACAGATTGGTTTTCTGGTCGTGATATCATCTATGCTTTCATCACTGAGCAGAAAATCGATTCGACTGTTTTCTTTTCCGTAACGCACTTCTGATCGGCATTGGGCGTACCCTTGCAGTTCTCTAATCACACCACTTTCGATACCTTCGAGAACTAAATAGTTTGCTCTCGACGTATTAATACCGGCAATATGGCCGTCCGGTGTTGTTGCTAATTCCCAAGTAAATGGGTACTTACGCTTGGGGTTACTGGATGTTGAGTACCAACAGGGGCTATTTTCCACAATACAATTTTTCATAGATCCCGTGTTCGCACAGTGAATAGTAGTTAATTCACCACTAGGCAGTTCAATATCGGCTAAAAAGCGCTTGTATCTGCGTATTAATGTGGCTGGCTGCAGAGGCGGATCAAAATTCATGGAATACTCATTTTTATAAAAAACTCACACCAAAACCAGAATATTGAGCCATAATATCTTATTAAGCGGTTACTTTAGAGATATTAAGGGATTGTTTTTCAATTAAACATCACCATAATAGACATCTTAATCAACAAAGAACTAGCGCAATGAGTAATATTCTGGTAGTTTGCGCGGTCAATTTCTTAGGTGGTCTAGCTCTAGCTAAGTAGTAAAATAGAATGTAGACCTAGAATAAAGCGTTTTAAGAGATATTTACAATGCCAAATAGCAATGAAAATTTGACGTTACATGGATTCGAACCTTACCAAGAAACCAAAGGTGAGGAATACATGAATGAAAAACAGCTCCAGCATTTTAAAAATTTATTACTAGCCTGGAAAAAAGAGCTGATGGAAGAGGTTGATCGTACCGTTAGCCATATGCAGGATGAAGCATCTAATTTTCCAGACCCTGCCGATCGCGCCAGTCAAGAAGAGGAATTCAGCTTAGAGCTACGCACCCGAGACCGTGAGCGAAAATTGATCAAGAAGATCGATAAAACTATAGAGCAGATTGACGCCGACGATTACGGTTACTGCGAATCTTGTGGTGTAGAGATTGGTATACGTCGTTTAGAAGCTCGCCCTACAGCAACACAATGCGTTGATTGTAAAACACTCGCAGAAATAAAAGAAAAGCAAATAGGTTCCTAAGAACCAATATAGCCATCGCTAACTACTTTCTTCTTAAAACACATCAAGTTCTAGCAGCATAAGAAGAAAGTAGTCAATACTTAGCCATTGATTTAACGGCAACACAAAGCTCCTTTACTCGACTTAAAAAAACAGTCGATCGAATATAATGACTTGTTCATCTACCCCTTATATTGGCCGCTTTGCCCCATCTCCCTCAGGCCCTCTGCATTTTGGTTCATTAATTACAGCCTTAGCTAGCTACCTAGACGCAAAGCACTACAGCGGCAAATGGCTGGTGAGAATGGAAGATTTAGATCCACCGAGAGAAGAAAAAGGGGCGCAAGAACGTATTCTAGAAAGCCTAGTTGCGCATGGATTACATTGGGACGAACAAGTCATCTATCAAAGCCAGCGACTAAACCATTACCTCACTATTTTAAAGGCTCTCGACTTTACCACTTATCGCTGTAAGTGTGCTCGACAACGACTATTGGAGCTAAGAGGGGTCTACGATAGTCATTGTTACCATCACCGAGTAGATGATAATAGCGATATTACGACATCCACACGGCTCTATATCAACCCGCAATTAAGCAACACGCTCTCTATTTCCGAGCACTATACGGATCTATTTCAAGGAGAACAGCAACAATCCTTACAAAAGGAGGTAGGCGATTTTATCTTACGCCGTAAAGACGGCCTAATTGCTTACCAATTAGCCGTTGTTATCGACGATATAGAGCAAGGTATAACCCATATTATTCGAGGTTCCGACTTACTGACATCAACACCTCGCCAGCGCTATTTAATGCTGTTACTTCTAGAATATGGAATTACAGGAAATGATACAACAGCCCACATAAGGACAAAAACGAATAATACCAAGATTAAACAAACGGATAACACTACTTCATCTATCCATTTACCTTTTTATGGACACATTCCTGTTGCCACAAACGCTATCGGACAAAAATTAAGCAAGCAACATAAAGCCACTGCTATTGATAACACAAAGGCATTTGATAATCTGTGCAGTGCATTACTTTTTCTCAATCAACCATTGACTGCGGATATTCGCTCTACAAAGGATATTGGCGCTCTATTACGTTGGGCTACAGAGCGCTGGGACAGGAAAAGTATTCCTAATAGAATGTCTTTTGTTGTGGAACAATAGCGATAGACGTATTATCTAGGGCCTGTTAACACTAATTCAATACCCACTGCCGGAGTCACTTTTTCCCTCTGGCAAGGCAGAAGGAGTAAGGTTTAGTGATTCTAAATGATCGACTGATAACGCAGTCAGAGGAGAAAAGTGGCCCGGCCCGAAGGGTTGTGCCCCAAAACGCACCACTCTGCGTTATTCGTCGCTCATTTGGAATGACCAAACTACACTCCTCATGCCTTGGTTGGCACGTTTTGGGTCACAACAGTGGGCGTTGAATTAGTGTTAACAGGCCCTAGGATTAACCATTATTTAAGGCCTTATTACTCGGATAATCACACTATGTATAACCATCGTTTGTTTTTATTAGTGTTATTAGTGGCTTACGTATTTATGCCCACATTATTCAACTGGATGATATCCGCTGATAGTGGCACTTGGTTTAGACCCTATATTGTATGGCTGGCAATTATATTCGTCGCCTTTGCATTACATAAATTCAATCGCTCATCATGAAATTTGAACTCAGCCATATCACCCTACTGGGGATAGCTTATCTCGTCACCTTATTTGGTATTGCTTACGCGACTAATCGCGGCTGGATACCTTCACGTATTACACGTCACCCGGTGACATATATACTATCTTTAGGCATTTTCTTTAGCGCGTGGTCTTTCTATGGCATCATCGATCTGTCTTATCAGTTCGGTTATGGTGCTCTCACCTATTATGCGGGTATAGGCGCTTTTTTCTTATTCGCCCCGGTTATTCAAGCTCCACTGGCTGAACTTTGCCAACGATTCCAGCTTCGCTCCATTGCCGATTTGTTAGTCTTTCGCTACAGCAGCCAGATGGCTGGAAGTTTAGCGACACTGTGTATGTTATTGGCTATTTTGCCGCTACTGGTGATCCAGATTCAATCTGTTGCAGATACGCTGCAAATTTTAACCAGTAGCACCTCGTTATTAACCTCTAACTTCGAGGCATGGATTAAGCAACGAGATATTACCGCTTTTTTCTATTGTCTATTGATTGCCGCATTTTGCATGATTTTTGGTGCTAGCTATCGGCAATATCGTAGCTTAATAACAACCATGGCTTTTGAGTCACTGATTAAAATATTAGCGATGCTAGCCATAGGCTTACTTTCCATCTACGGTGTATTTGGTGGATTTAGTGGATTGGATCAATGGTTGTTAGACAACCCTGAACATCTTGAAAATCTTTACCACCCCAAGCATTTATCGTCAGTCCATACCCTACTAGTGGTTTTCTTGGGTGTGAGCATTATTATGCCGCACATTTTTCACATGAATCATGTGGACATGAGCATTAAACAAGTGACTCGTACGGTCACATGGGCGCTACCCGCTTTACTATTTGTAGTGGCTCTTCCTGTATTCCCTATTTTATGGGCGGGATTCGAGCTAAACGTGCCCTACAGCCCAAACTATTTCACTATTGGCGTGCCAATGGCGTATAACTCCAGTTTCTTCACGATGGTTGCTTACATTGGCGGCGTATCTGCTGCATCTGGAGCATTGATTGTTGCTATATTGTCATTATCGACAATGATGGCCAACCACTGGGTATTACCCCTATTTAAATTAAAAAAGGAAGGCGACATTTATGCGCAATTACGTTGGCTACAACGTGGGCTAATTTTAGGTATTGCTCTACTTGGTTATCTTATTTATCGCATCATTGACTATCGCTACTCATTGGTAGATATGGCACTAATGACCTTTATTCAGGCTCTACAATTTTTACCGGGCGTTATTGCCATCAACTATTTCCCATCGGCTAATCGTAACGGGTTTTATGCAGGGATCATTGCTGGTACTGTTATTTGGGTTCTTGCTTTTATATCACCACTATTTACTCATGTATCGCAAATCACATTACCACTGATAGATTGGACTTTTCACTTTGGTATTAAACACTGGGAAAATATGACCATTCTTGCAGTAGGTTGTAACATACTGTTTTTTGTCCTAGTCTCTCGTTTGACGACGATGAGCGACGATGAACACTACCATGCTGAACTCTGTGCGGAAGATGAACTCAGCCGGCCGTTTCGTCGAGGCTTAGAAGTCTCATGTGCAAACGACTACAAAACGGGCTTGGCACAAAGCATTGGTATTAATGCGGCTGTACAAGAAGTTAACCGTGCCCTGACCTTTTTTGGTATGGACGAAAATGAATCTCGCCCCTACGCCTTAAGGCGTTTAAGAACACGCATACAGGCTAATCTAGCCGCCCTGATGGGACAAAGTGTTGCTGCAGAAATTATGGATAAGCACTTCCCTTACAGTAAACCACAATCTGGGGAAGTATTGGATATTAACCTTATGGAAAGTCGGCTGGATCGCTTAGGCGATAATATTTATGGATTAACCTCCGATGTAAACCAGCTTCGCCTACACCATCGCAATACACTACAGGAACTCCCTATGGCTATTTGTTCATTGGGTATGGATGATGAAATCCTGTTATGGAATAACGCCATGAGCAACATCACCCATATTCAAGGTAGCGATATTACAGGTTCTAATATTAATGACTTACCAGCACCTTGGGGCACACTCATCTACGAATTTGCCAATAGTAATGAAACCCATGTTAACCGTCAGACTCAAGATAACTCCGGCAATAACCAGTGGTTTCGCTTACATAAATCTGCCATTCAGGAGTCACCTTCTAAACGACAGGAAGGGCAAGTTATTCTGATCGAAGATATCACCGAAGTTCAGCTACTCGAGCAGGAATTAGTCCACAATACCCGCTTAGCATCCATTGGTCGCCTCGCGGCTGGGGTTGCTCATGAAATTGGTAATCCGGTCACGGGTATTGCTTGTCTCGCACAAAATCTACCTTATGAGGGGGTAGAGGAAGACCGCCAAGAAACCGCTAAGGCAATATTATCGCAAACAGACAGAATCAGCCGCATCGTACAGTCACTGGTCACTTTTGCTCATACAGGAAAATCCTCACAAAAAGATTTTCATAAAGTATCTATTTATGAGTGTGCCGATGAAGCTATCCATCTACTGTCATTACAATCTGGTCGCAAGCAAATTGAATACAGCAATTTAACCGCAGCTGATTGCTATGTATGGGGCGATAGCCAACGTTTGATACAAGTCTTCGTTAATTTATTAAGTAATGCTAACGACGCTAGCCCTGACTTCAGCACAATTACCATTAAAACAACGACCAACAGCCCGTTTGTGCTGATAGACGTGATTGATGAGGGCTCTGGTATATCTCAGGAACATATATCGCAAATTATGGAGCCATTCTTTACCACTAAAGATGCAGGTAAAGGAACAGGGCTTGGGCTATCAGTGGTTTTTAGCATCATAGAAGAACACCAGGGACATATCGAGGTAAGCAGCCCTGTTGCCCAACAACGCGGCACCTGTTTCTCGATAAAGTTACCATTATATTCTCCAGCGCTTGAAACTAATGGCCAGCCACTGCACACTAGCAACCCTGAAGAGACAAAAGAGTTATGATTGACATCCACCTTAATGACCTACCCAGCCTGTTATGAGCCGAATATTAATTGTTGAAGACGAAGCCATCATCCGTATGGCTTTGCGCAAATTACTGGAAAGACACGAGTATATTATCAGCGAAGCTGAATCTGTTAGAGAAGCAACCAACCTTTATGACATTCATGACTTCGACCTTATTATTAGTGATTTGCGTTTACCAGGGGCACCTGGAACAGAGTTAGTTTCTCTTACTCAACAAAAAGCACCTGATCATACGCCAGTATTGATCATGACCAGTTATGCAAGTCTGCGTTCCGCGGTAGATGCTATGCGGTTAGGGGCAGTTGACTATATTGCCAAACCATTTGATCACGACGAAATGGTCGAGACGGTAAAACGTATACTCAATGCCACGCCGAGACACATCGCTGCTAATGAGCCAGATAACAATATCAAAAAAACTCAAAGGGAAATGATTGGCTCTTGTGAAGCGATGGAAAAATTATTCCATCAGATAAGCAAAGTGGCTCCAACCAATGCAAGCATCTTAATCGAAGGAGAAACCGGCACAGGTAAAGAACTGGTGGCACGAGCAGTACATAACGATAGCCAACGAGCAAAGAACGAATTAATTTGTATTAACTGCGCAGCTATTCCAGAAACACTCATAGAATCAGAGCTATTTGGCCACGAAAAAGGCGCATTCACTGGCGCTGCAAGCCAACGAGATGGGCTCATTGTCTCTGCCGATGAAGGTACTTTATTCCTTGACGAGATAGGTGAACTGCCTTTAGAAGCACAAGCCCGTCTTCTAAGGGTGCTGCAAGAAGGTGAAGTACGACCTGTAGGTTCTACCAAAACACAAAAAGTGAACATACGCTTATTAGCTGCTACTCACAGGGACTTACACGAGCGCTGTAAGCAAGGTTTATTTCGAGAGGACTTATTTTTTCGACTCAATGTTATTAAGCTGGATGTTCCGCCACTTAGAGCAAGAGGCAATGACATTGTATTAATTGCAGAGGCATTGATTACTAGGTACTGCGAAACCAATGGAAAACCTCCTCTAGCATTGTCTAACCATGCCAAACAAACCATTCTGCACTATTCATGGCCAGGTAATGTACGAGAACTCGAAAATACGATTCAACGAGCAGTTATTCTATGTGAAGACAATAATGAAATTGACAGTTCTTTACTGAATTTAGAGGTTAACGAGAGGTTTAACCAGCAACAACAAGCGCCTTCAAGCTCTACTCAACCTGTGTCAGAAGAACTGTCTTTGGAGGACTATTTCCAACGTTTTGTCCTTGAAAACCAAGATAAAATGAGCGAAACCGAGCTTGCCAAGAAATTGGGCGTCAGTCGAAAATGCCTATGGGAACGCCGTCAAAAATTGGGGATTCCCCGAAAAAAAAATACGCAATAAGACTTCCATAAAAAAATCGTGTTTTTCTTACTTGACAGCCTGTCACCAAAATCACCTCAAGTGTTACCGACAACACAAAAAGTGTTACCTTAAGCTAAAAAAACGTGTATTAAGGTAACACTTTTATTATGACTTTTCTTAATAACTTTAGCCCCAAAAAGATAACTCATTGAAATATATAAGTTTTTATAAGTTGGCATATCAAATGCTATAGTAGATAGCATAATAAGAACAATAAATAATAATAAAAAAAGCATTACATAATAAAAATAAATAATAATAATAAAAAGCGTTTTACATTGACCAAAATGGGAAGAGTTTACAGGATTTCTGAGAGCTCACAGCAGGGAAGTTTTATAATAAGAATAAATGACTAGTAACCTATTAGTTACACAGACGGCAGACTTTCTAGAGAGTCTGCCGTCTTGCTATGCGGCTTAGGAAAATGCCATCACCACTTCAGGTTTACCAAAAGACCTCCGCACATTTTTACACCGCTCCTTCTTTCTAGCCTCTCTTTCACCACCAAATGGAGCAATCTAGTGATTAAATTGACTCTGAAAAGTCTTAGCTCTCGTGATAGAATTCAGCTTTTAATATCAGTCATTTTCAATTTTTACAAACGCACAGTAACACTTTGTCATTACATACCATTAATCCTTTTTCTTCATTAGGTCGAGAGCGCTATTTTATGGCTAAAAAAGTAGGAACTCTGCAGGTCATTCCTCCGAAAAAACATAATTTCTCTCATCACGATATCAGTCATAACGCCATTAAAGTGATCGAAGGCTTAAACCGAGCAGGATTCAAAAGCTATCTAGTCGGAGGAAGTATTAGAGATGGCCTAATGGGTTGTAACCCTAAGGACTTTGATGTTTCAACAGATGCAACTCCCGAACAAGTCAGAAAAGTTTTTCGTCATTCTCGTATTATCGGGCGCCGATTCCGTATAGTACACGTAAAATTTGGCAGAGAAATTATTGAGGTCACCACATTCAGAGGCGAATCCACAGACTCCGAACAGCAAGTTGAGTCTAGTACAGGCCAATTATTGAGAGATAACGTTTACGGTGATATGCGTAGCGATGCCTTAAGACGCGATTTTACGGTCAATGCACTGTATTACTCTCCAGAGGATGAGTCTATTTATGACTACACAATGGGTATTAAGGACATAGAAAAACGCCAACTGCGTATTATTGGTGACCCATTAACACGTTACAAAGAGGACCCCGTACGCTTATTACGAGCTATACGATTTGCGAGCAAGCTCGGCTTCTCTATAGAGGAAAAAACCGCAGCGCCTATAAGGGATAATGCACATTTATTAACCCACGTACCTCCAGCGAGGTTGTTTGACGAAGTATTAAAACTTTTCCTCAATGGTTCGGCTACGGCGACGTACTCCTTGCTTAAGGATTACCAGCTTTTAGATTCTTTATTCCCCAGTACGATGGCCGTGATGGATAAAAGCCCTTATTTTGAAGCACTCATTGATGCAGTAATGATTAATACCGATAAGCGAATACGCAATAATAAACGCGTAACACCGGCTTTTATTTACGGGGCCTTACTGTGGCCAGCTTTTATTTATGAACAACATAAATTGGTAGAAAATAAAGTGCCGATCATACCTGCCGTCCATGAAGCCGCAGAGAAAGTGATTCGACAACAGCAGGCATTTATTGCAATACCCAAGCGTTTTACCATTCCTATGCGTCAAATCTGGGAGCTTCAGTGGCGGCTGGCATTAAGAACTGGCAAACGCGCAGAAAAACTACTCTCGCACGAGAAATTCCGTGCAGGGTACGATTTTTTATTGATGCGAGAAGTGGCAGGAGAGCGCCTAAATGGGCTAGGTAATTGGTGGACTCGCTTTCAAGATGCCCCTGAAGAACAAAGAGAGTCTATGGTACAAGAGCTACAACCCAAACAGAGGTCGCCACGCAAAAGAAAAGCCTCACCAAAATCTCATACACTGTAAACTCAAAAGACAATTAACTTGACTATTTATCACACAGCTTACATCGGCCTTGGCAGTAACCTTGGACAGCCAAGAGAACACATACAGAGTGCCCTACAAGCCCTAAGCAAACTACCCGATAGCACAGAACTCATATGTTCACCGTGGTATGGCAGTAAAGCAATAGGCCCCGGCACTCAAGCAGACTATATTAACGCTGTGGCTGCCGTTAAAACACACCTAACTCCTGCAAGTTTATTAGAGCAACTACAGGCTATAGAGACAGAACATGGACGCCAACGAGAAATACGCTGGGGCGCACGCACCTTAGATCTAGACCTATTACTCTACGATAGTGTTATCATGAAAACGGATACATTAGAGTTACCGCATCCAGAAATGACAAATAGAAACTTCGTATTGTATCCGCTAAGCGACTTAGCTCCATCACTACAGCTTCCTAATGGGGAAATGCTAGCCGCCCTTATTAGTCGATCCTCTATGGATGGCTTATATCGCATCGACCAACAAGACGACCACTAATGTGAATAATTTTATAAAAGTATCTTTACCAACGGACTCTTCCTTAAAACTACCACAATTTATTGCGGTAGAAGGTGCTATAGGTGCAGGTAAAACCACATTAACCAAACGACTAGCCGCTTCATTTAATTACGATACACTTTTGGAGAAAGCGGAAGAGAACCCTTTTCTTGAGCGTTTTTATCAGAACCGTGCTAGCAATGCCTTGCCGACACAATTGTTTTTTTTGTTTCAACGAGCACAGCAAATTCAAGAGTTACGGCAATCCGATATATTCCAACCTGTTCGGGTTGCTGACTTTCTTATTGATAAAGATCCGTTATTTGCGGAAGTCACTCTAGATAAAGACGAATTTGCTATTTATCAGCAAGTGTATAACCAGTTAACCATCGATGCACCTAAGCCTGATCTAGTGATTTATCTACAGGCGCCTGTTAGCACCCTTCTTGATAGAATAAAAACAAGAGCTATTAGTG
The DNA here is from genome assembly GCA_020628895.1 of Candidatus Endobugula sp. Lineage (GTDB taxonomy): Bacteria > Pseudomonadota > Gammaproteobacteria > Pseudomonadales > Cellvibrionaceae > Endobugula. The sequence continues at coordinate 66,666 of JAHDEM010000002.1, read as the reverse complement.
CGGAACAGAGTATTGACCGCCACTATCTAGAAACCATCAACGAAGCGTATACGCGTTTTTTTCACTTCTACGATCAATCTCCTTTATTGATTGTAAACACTAACGAAATCGATTGGGTGAATAATGATGATAGTTATGAAAAACTCGTTAACTACATTGTGAATATTAAACCGGGTCGTCATTACTTTAACCCCACTTCTACCCTTTTATAAAAGGCGAGATCATTATGTCTTACCATGCTAATACCCTTGATAGAGCGATTACTATACGCGCCCTGAAAAACTACAAAGCACAGCAGCAACGCTTTGCTTGTATATCACTTTATGATGCACAAACAGCAGCCATTGCTCAGCAACAAGGTATAGAAACACTATTAGTCGGAGATAGCCTTGGAATGACTGTGCAAGGCCACACTAGCACTCTACCTGTGACTATGGAACATATGGTCTATCACACTCAGGCTGTCGCTAGAGGCAATACCCTTTCGTTTATTATTGCGGATATGCCGTTTATGTCTTACAGCACGCCAGAGCAAGCCATGCATAACGCAACATTATTAATGCAAGCCGGTGCACATATGGTAAAGATTGAGGGCGGAAGCTGGTTGGTCGAAACAGTGCAAATGCTCACTCAACGAGGTATTCCCGTTTGTACACACTTAGGACTGACACCTCAGTCAGTCAATAAACTGGGTGGTTTTTTTGTACAAGGCAAAGATCATGATAGTGCTGATACTATTTTAGAAGAGGCTAAAGCACTCGACGCTGCTGGATCCGATTTAGTCGTACTCGAATGCGTTCCAGAAGCGCTTGCTACTCGAATTACTGAAGCTGTTGAAATGCCGACCATTGGTATTGGTGCTGGTCGTTACACAGACTCTCAAGTGCTAGTGGCCAATGATTTAATCGGCCTCACAGAAAAGCCACCTAAGTTTTCAAAAAACTTTCTTGCTGAAACAGGTTCAATCAGCAGTGCTTTTAAAGCATTTGGGGAACAAGTCAGAGCCGGAGAATTTCCCAGCGAAGAACATTGCTTTTAAAAAAGGGGAAACCATAAATAGCCCAGCTTAATGAGTAAAGTGATACATTAAGCGTTACCTAAATATTATTAAGCAATATTACTTAAAAGTGCTTATTAATGGCTAGTTGTCCACATCTTATATGTGACATTTAATAGTGGGATATATGCAATCATCACAAAAAGGCCTGCTCTATGCGACACTCGCTTTTACTCTGTGGGGATTTTTCCCTTTCTACTTTACACAAGTTAGTCATATACCACCGCTAGAAATTCTTGCGAATCGGATTATTTGGTCAGCACTTTTATTATTGTTCATTATCTATCTACGCAATATATGGTCATCCATTGGCGGGATATTGCGTCACCCCAAACAAAAATATGCTCTTACACTGTCCTCTGTTTTTATTGCCCTGAACTGGGGAGTGTACATTTGGGCGATTGATAACCAACGTATTTTCGAAGCCAGTTTAGGTTATTATATTAACCCTTTAGTGAATATTGTTCTTGGTGTTTTATTTTTAGGCGAACGATTAAGAAGGTTGCAATGGTTAGCAGTTTTACTGGCAACCATTGGTGTTATATTCCAAGTGATGCAACTTAACCACGTGCCATGGGTAGCCTTGTGTTTAGCATTTAGCTTTGGCTTTTATGGTTTAATCCATAAAAAGATCAGCGAAGATGCCGTACCGTGTTTATTTTTGGAAACCCTGCTATTACTGCCCATTGCCCTAATGTTCTTAGGATATTTGTCGACAAGCGGACAAGGGCCCATGTTATGGAAAATACCTGATTGGGGCCTACTCATTTTAGCTGGCCCAGTAACCGTTATACCTCTATTATTATTTTCAACTGGAGTAAAAACCGTCGCCTATAGTATTATTGGATTTTTACAATATATCGTACCTAGCTTACTGTTTTTCTTAGCTGCCTTTGTCTACGATGAACCTTTTAGTATAGATCAGCTTATTACCTTTTTGTTTATCTGGACAGCAATTATTTTTATTAGCATCGATGCCATTAAACATTCAAATAATAAAGCAAAAGTGCGCAATCAATCTTGATATTACTCTTCATACAATAATGAATTACGCTTCAAACGGGTTGGCAATAATCGCAGGCACCTCTTTTTTTGCTAAATCCAAAACGGCTTTAATACGACTAATTTTTTCACTGCCGAATCGGTAAGCTAAGTACACTGGTCGTGGACCACTAGACCAAAGCGGTAAACAACGCTCCAAACTTCCCTCTTCTAGAGCTTTTAAGGCGACGACTTCAGGAACATAACAAATACCGTGGCCATCTTGGGCCAGTTGCACAAGTGAATGAAAATTTTGCACGACAATACTTGATTCAATTGTTATTTTTTTCGTTTCTATATTATCTGAAGATGTATCATCTGAATTTTGAACAGACGTTTGCATTGTCCATACACTTTGACCGTTTCTACTGGAAAATAATAAGCATGAGGAGGATAGTAAATCCTCTGGCTCAGTGACAGGATGTTTGTGCAAAAACTCAGGACTAGCGACGAGTATTCTTTTAATGTGACCTAGCTCTTTCACAACCAAATCATCATCATTCACTTTCCCTACACGAAATGCCATATCAAAAAATGGATCTTGCAAATCCTCAAATTGATAACTTAACTTCGCTATTAATTTTAATTGCGGGTACATGGCAAGTGCCTTCGGGAAAAATTTTCTAGCGATAAAACCACCAACATCGGGAGTAGAGGCAATATTGATAATACCTGATGGCTCACTGATATTCGCTTGAGCTTGTTCAAATAATCGCTCTCCTTCCGATAACAAGGACTCAATCCTAGGCAGGAGATACTCACCCTCACGAGTCAGTGCAATTCTGCGTGAATTACGAGTTAACAACTTAACACCTAATCGCTCTTCAAAACGACTCAGCAAATTGCTCACCGCGGACTTGGCCATATTCATTTCATGTGCTGCTGCAGTGATACCTCCACATCTAACAACCTGCTGAAATATTTGCAACTCTTGAAAGCTCATCGTTCTCAAATCAAGAATCATAAGTTTTTAAGACCGTTATTGTTTCATATAAAAGAATAAATAATACTAACCGTAATCTCAATAAAGTCAACTCAATACATTTGGAGACACTATCATGACACAGAAAATATTAATAACAGGAGCAAACGGTGGCTTTGGCACATTAGCCATTAACACGTTACTAGCAAAAGGCCATACGGTTGTAGCATCGATGCGTGATATCGATGGCCGTAATAAAGCAATCGCCGAAGAGCTGAGAGAAGCCGGTGCCCATGTGGTCGATATCGATGTAACCGATGATCACAGCGTAAATAACGGGGTAAATAAGGCCATTGAGCTGGCTGGAGGGTTGGATGTACTGATCAACAATGCTGGTGTAGGTGTAGGCGGTATACAGGAATTATTTACTATCGACGATATGAAAAAAATCTTCGAAATTAATGTGTTTGGTGTACAGCGAATGACGCGTGCAGTATTACCGCACTTTCATCAACAACAATCAGGCTTACTGCTCAATATTTCTAGTCTATTAGGTCGTATAACTATTCCTTTTTATGGGCCTTACAATGCCAGTAAATGGGCCTTAGAAGCCCTATCGGAAAATTATCGTACCGAGCTATCCAGTTTCGGAATTGATGTGGCGATTATCGAACCCGGTGGCTTTCCTACCTCCTTTGTAGACCGTTTGGTCAAGCCCAGCGATAACACTAGAGATAAGTTTTATGGTGACTTTATTCACGCCCCAGCTCAAGCGCAAGAAGGGTTTGAACAAGCACTAGCGAATACCCCAGAACAAGATCCACAACTAGTGGCCGATGCAATCGCAAACGTGATTAACACGCCTGCTGGATCGAGAGCATTTCGCACAGTAGTAGACAAATTAGGTATGGGAGAGCCTATCGTTGAATACAACAATCACTTAAGCCAAATAACACATGCTATTTACGAAAATTTTGGTACAGCAGATATGCTTAATTTAAAAAAACCATGAATATTTAGCAAAACATTATATGAGGCATTTATTGCACAGGATGGGACTATTTTAAAAATAGGAAAGGACTAAACGTAAAACGCCTGCTAATAATAGCAGGCGTTTTAACGTGCTTTATCATCAAAACAACAAAGCCTTAACTCCAAGCCACATGATATTCCTCAGGGAAAGGCCCATCTTTATAATCCATAGTAGACGTTGCACGAAGGTCGTCACGAAGCATCAACTGACGAACCATTTCTGGAATCATCGCCATACCAACATACTTACCTAAGCAATCATGGGAAGCAAACCCATAGTTGAAATTATGGTACCAGTTACGGTCAGGATTAAACTCATCTGGATTTTCATAGGCATAAGTATCAAACATGGCTGACTGAGTCAGAGTCAGTACATTTGTGCCTTTAGGGATAGTGGTTTCCCTGTCGGTTCCTTTTGCCAAGGTATAATCCTGAGATGCTTGACGAAACATATAAGGGCTAATGGGCACAAAGCGTAAAGCTTCCCAAACCATTGCATCAATATCACTGGTATCTTCTTTTAAAGATGCCGCTTTCGCTTGGGCAAGTAGATCAGGTCGGTCGATAAAATATTGCATGACCTGAGCGACAGCTTGAGAGGTCGTTTCTACGGCTCCAATTAATAATCCCCCTGCATTTGTGCCAATACGAGTCAGAGGAAAATCAACCTGCTCAGCAAAGCTAGTGCGCAACATCCGCTTAACAATATCATCTTTTAAGACAATAGGTTCTTTTTTTACAACCGCTCGCAGGACATTAATTACTTTGAGTGCGGTACCAAACAAACGGTCTTTAATTTTTACAGTGAGTAGTTTGCGCACCATAAGAACCGTTATATAGTCAACCAATTCGACTGAACACTTAGCATGCTCATCTACAATATAATCAAATTTCTCTTTTGGATTTAAATCAAAAGGTTGATTATGGAAAGTGTTGTACTGGTTCCAAAAAGACCATTTAAGTAGCTTTTGTGGGTCGATACCATCTAAACCAAAATACTCTTGCACCATAATAGCTGGCACCATACGGCAGTAATTATTCACAATTTCGATACTGCCATTAGCATCATCTAAGATTTTTTTAGCCGAGTCCTGAATCCCTTTTCTCACTCTTGGAATATCATCGCGATTCAACATCCCTTGCATAATCGACTTCTCACGATAATGAAGTGCATCATCATCGTGAGCCATCAAGTAGCCTTCATCAGTATCAGTGACTCCCATTTTTGGTTTATATAAATCAACCGTAAAGATTTTGGGCATTTGCAATGCATCACGAATATCGGTAAACAAAGCCAATAGAGTGCACTCTGGTGTCACCAATATTGGACGCTCTGCCCGTAATTGTTTAAAAAAAGGCAGCGGTTCGGTTTTCATCCATTTTTGTACTAATGGATACTTATCCGCGTCCGCAGCAGCATCATATTCTTTTAAATAATTTTTTGTCATATCCTTTTCCCCTATAGAAGAATGTTTGCGCTATGAACTAAAGCGTTTTGATATATTCAATCAAATCCCAACGCTCTTCTTCGCTTAATGCCGGTAATAAGGTACCGTCCATTTGCGGCGTTCGACCTGCTCCGTACTCATGCCCAGTATTCTTGTCTCCTAAACGAAAAGTGGTAAATTTAAAACCATCATAACCTTCAGAACGGAAACCCACTTTCACAGGGTCAAACTCTCGACTACCTACCATAAACTCAGCAGGGCGCTGCTCTTGCGGTAATAGTAAATCGTATAAGGTGGGTACTGATCCATTATGTAAATAAGGTGCTGTTGCCCATATACCATTTAACGAACGTCCCTTATAAGCTAGTAGAGAGTTGTAAGGCTCAGAAGTCGTATCCGCTTTATAATTACCACTTTTTATGGTGTTTGGCATTGTATTATCAAAGAATGATGCACCAATATCATATAGACGATCTAACCAACGGCGGATAAACATTTTGTCTGGGTCAGGTGTTGCAATAACGCCTTTTGTCGCAGAAGTCAGCGTTTGAATAACTGGCGCATCTTCTTCGATAAATAAATCACCCACATCAACTGCTTGCACAGTATGTTTTAAGTGTCCTGACTTACCGCTATAAACAACGCCATTAGACGCAGTGGCAGAGTCTGTACCGATAAAAGTAACGTCAGACATTTTGGCAACCACTATGCGATTCCAGTTATCACGATCAATCACTTCATGACAAGACTGGCAATATTCCGCATAAATTACTTGTCCACGCTGTGCTTTTTCTTGATCAATCTGACCAAGAATATCTTCTGGCCATACGGGAGACTTCAAACTTTTTAGGTGAGATTCCAAACGACGTAAATTAGTTAAATCAATAGATGAAGTGAAATCAATTTGATTAGTTAGATTTTTTTGTCCTGTGATATAAGCCGACAAACTAAAGCCGTCTTTTTCTTGGGAAGTCCAATCTAGAATACCGAAAACACCAATCACTTCACCGGTGTTACGTCCTAAAGGTCCAACACCTGAGTTGTTAGCGACACCATTCCATTGTACGTAATCTGACTGTGCAATATCCCATAGAAATGGATAACTGGTTGGCGCATTGGGCTCGTTAAAGACAGCATTACGAACGCGTAATAGATTACGTTGATTTAAACCAGGATAGCCTGGCTCTTTTGATGCTAAACGTTCTATGACTAAAGCAAATTGTTTATCGACAATAATATTCTCGCCGATACCCTCTAACACTTTATCAATTTCAGCATCCGTTAAAATTCGCTTACCTGATGCAGATGTGACTAGCTGCATAGCATTTTTTAATTGCGGCTTGTTAATCATATGCTGAAGCACACGATTGTAAATACGTCCGAATGCATCTAAACGTGCATATCCATAATCGATATGACTGTGGTTGACAGTATTATATAAGCGAACCGTTTTTGTCCACTCATCTAAACTTGAAATAATTTTTTCTGGTTTAGAAAAGTCGTTATTCAACGCCATCACATTATCGATGAAGCGTTGCTTTTTATCCTCATCGTCTAAAGTCGCCTGCATCGCTTTTTCAAGCCCTGTTAGGAAACCCACCATATCGGCCATCGCAGGACCACCATCGATGCGTATACCTTTTCCTTCAAAATTAACTTGGCTGGTATGACATGCTGCACAGGTGTAACCCAAATAATCTTTCTTTTTATAAGTATCTTTTACAAAACCTACAGGCAAGCCATCAGGATTAAAGAAAGTCGGCTTCTGAGGCAAGTATCGATATTTATCAACATTCTCGTTAGAGCGAAATAGCTCTTCAGAATTGGCATCTTCTAATACAACAAAAAAATCATAGGGCAATAAACCAGAACCTTGAGTCGTATTATAAAACCATAAACTGTCAGCTTTTGACCAACCTTGGTCGAGATAAACCGGAGTCGAATAGCTGTCGCCAAACGCACCATTTTCAATTCCAATAGCTCCACGATCAGGGTCTTTATCCCAGTGTTGGTATGTTTTACCAATGATGAGTGACACAATCATTAAAATAATAATAATGCCTATCAACAGCCTTATATTTTTTAACAAATAAAAAAGTGCAGCAAAAATTTGCTGAAAGAAAGTAGCCATGACAAATATCCCTCTGACAAGATGTTTTTTATGAAAATTTTATTTTTATCTTAGAAATGCGTAACAACGCAACGAGTCTAGCAAGTGCACCCATTAATAACAATACCACCTGTAATAATAAGGGGATTTATATAGGTTAAGTATTATTGTTTGGCATTTAAAAGATAAAAAAAAGCCGAGAATATTCTCGGCTTTTAAGGTGATATTTGTATGACAAGTTTATGAATTATGATTCGCTTTTTTCTTCTACTGCTTGATCATCTAATTCAATAGTTGAGTTTGGCGTCAAAACTTGACTGTCTGTTGAATCTTCCGCCGCGACAGACGCTGGTTCAGCATCAACATTGCCTGATGGCTCTTCAACTTCCGCTGGAGGATTAAGCTCAGCCATAGCTTCCTTAATTGACAATTTAATTCTGCCGCGCTGATCAACATCCAAACATTTAACTTTAACGGTTTGACCTTCTTCTAAATAATCTGTCACTTTATTCACACGCTCTTCAGCAATTTGTGAAATATGTACTAAACCATCTTTGCCAGGTAAGAAAGTTACAAATGCACCGAAGTCTACGATACGAGCAACAACGCCTTCGTAAATAGCGCCTACTTCAGCTTCCGCTGTGATTTCGCCAATTTTATTCATTGCTGCTTGTAACGAATCACTATCAGCAGCGTAAACTTTCACAAGGCCTTGATCATCAATATCAACTGAGGCACCTGTTTCCTCTGTGATAGAACGAATAGTTGCGCCACCTTTACCAATAATGTCACGAATTTTATCTGGATCAACTTTGATCGTTTCAAAACGTGGAGCATTATCCGACACCTCTGAACGAGAAGCTTCAAGGACTTTATTCATTTCGGCAAGAATATGTAAACGAGCTTGAAGCGCTTGCTCAAGTGCAATTTCCATAATTTCTTCAGTAATACCTTCGATCTTAATATCCATTTGAAGTGCAGTAATACCTGCTGCGGTACCCGCTACTTTAAAGTCCATGTCACCTAAATGGTCTTCGTCGCCCAAGATATCAGTAAGAACAGCAAAGCCTGCGTCTTCTTTTACCAGCCCCATAGCAATACCAGCCACTGGCGCTTTTAGAGGAACACCCGCATCCATCATAGCTAAACTAGCACCACATACTGACGCCATAGAGCTAGAACCATTGGACTCTGTAATCTCGCTCACGACTCGGATGGTATATGGGAATGCTTCTTCGTCAGGCAATACGGCAGCTACACCTCTGCGAGCTAAACGACCATGACCAATTTCACGACGGCCTGTTCCACCCATACGACCACATTCACCAACAGAATAAGGAGGGAAGTTATAGTGCAGCATAAATGGGTCACGACGCTCACCTTCCAAGGCATCGATAATTTGTGCATCACGTGCGTTACCTAATGTGGTCACTACTAAAGCTTGAGTTTCTCCGCGAGTAAACAAAGACGACCCATGCGCTTTATCCAATAAACCCACTTCTACATCGATAGGACGAACGGTTTTGGTATCACGGCCGTCTATACGAGGCTCACCAGCCACCACACTGGCACGTACCGTCTTTTTCTCAAGCTTACTAAATGCTGCTTTAATATCATCTTCTGACATTTCATCACTTGCCAAAGCTTCTACAGCAACAACACGCAATGTATTTAATTGACCATAACGCTCCATTTTATCCGTAATACGATAAGCATCGGCAATAGCAGCACCATATTGTTCGGTTACCGCGGTTTTAATAGCAACGTTTTCCTCTTCTGCTTGCCACTCCCAACGAGGTTTGCCAGCATCAGCCGCTAAATCGCTCACAGCTTGAATCACGGCTTGATATTCTTGGTGTGCAAATAAAACAGCACCTAACATAATATCCTCTGGCAATTCACTGGCTTCAGATTCCACCATTAGTACAGCATCTTTAGTTCCTGCAACCACCATATCTAACTCTGAAGTCGCTAGAGCAGCATAGCCTGGGTTTAAGATATAGCCCCTTTCTTGAGTATAACCCACACGAGCACCACCAATTGGTCCATTAAATGGCACGCCAGAAATGGCTAATGCCGCTGATGTACCAATCATTGCTGCAATATCAGGATCAACGTCATTATCTGATGATACAACCATACAAACGACCTGAACTTCGTTCATAAAGCCGTTAGGGAATAATGGGCGTATTGGGCGGTCAATCAAACGAGAGGTTAATGTCTCCTTCTCACTAGGGCGAGCTTCACGCTTAAAAAAACCACCAGGGATTTTGCCTGCTGCATACCCTTTCTCAACATAGTGAACAGACAACGGGAAAAAGTCTTGACCTTCTGAGACGCTTTTAGCACCTACTACTGTACACAGCACCTGCGTTTTACCGATACTAACTAACACCGCACCTGTTGCCTGACGTGCAATGCGACCCGTTTCTAAAGTGACCGTATCGTCACCAAATTGAAATGTTTTAATTACTGGATTCACAAATATATCCTTTCAGTTTTCTATTTTCTTTAAATCTTGTTTATGAATAGATGGGATCGAATAAATGGGGTCAGAGTAAAGTTTTCTTATACAGTCTATGAATATTTATATCCATTTCTGAAAAGTTTACTCTAACCCCATTTATTCTTATCTGACCCCATTTATTCCGAATCTTTGCCTATAGAAGAAAATGAAAGTGCCCGCAGAAGCGGGCACTTTGAGTTATTGCTTAACGACGTAAGCCTAACTTTTTGATAAGGCTGGCATAACGCTCAACATCTTTACCTTTCAGGTAGTCCAGCAACTTACGACGCTGATTTACCATACGGATCAAACCACGACGAGAATGGTGGTCTTGTTTGTGATCCGAAAAGTGTTCTTGCAGCTTATTGATATTCGCTGTTAACAACGCGACCTGAACTTCAGGAGAACCTGTATCGCCCGCTTCACGTTGGTTATCTTGAACAATGCTTGCTTTTTCTTCTGCACTTAGTGCCATAGTATTTTCCTCATTAGTTAATATGCTGGATAAGTGGGGTCAGAGCGAATAAATGGGGTCAGAGTAAACTTTTCAAGAATTTATACAATGATATACACTGTGTTAGAAAACTTTACTCTGACCCCATTTATTCCACTTCCCTGACCCAACTTATCCTTTTATTGGCCTACCCGTGCATATTTACAGGTAGGTCAAATCTCTTTTAGCGACTAACAACCACTCTTTTAGGCGCTAATTGGCCTTCTATTAGCTCTGCAACCCCTAAAAAGGCACCAGAGTCCAAACAGACGCGCACCATACCACCTTCTTCGGCATAACGATAGGCCTGCGTACTCATTACCGCTTGTCCCTGTTTAAAGTAATCTCCCATTTCTTCAGATATGAGTACTTTTGCCATACTTTCCACGGGAGAGTCTGTTGGTAATAGGAGGTGATCAAGCACATCGGCTTCTTTATCACCTCTCAATTCAACTAACTCCTGCAGGCTAATACTATTATCCTGCTCAAATGGCCCAGCCATGCTTCTATGTAAGCGCGAAACATGAGCTCCTACACCCAAGAGTTTTCCTAGATCTTCAGCCAACGAACGAATATAGGTTCCTTTACTACAATGTACATCTACGTCGACCTCAGGATGAGCTCCATTAGTACGAAAATCGGTCACTTCGTACTTATAAACCGTAATTTCTCTGGCTTCTCGAGGAACCTCTACACCTTCTCTTGCCCATTTATACAAAGGTTTACCTTGGTATTTTAAGGCCGAATACATGGACGGTACTTGTCGAATTACTCCTGTAAACTGCGGCAATGCATTTAGAATGTTATCCAAAGTAATATGGCTAGCATCGCTGATATCTACAGTCTCGCCGTCGCAGTCACCCGTTTCTGTCACTACTCCTAAACGAAAGGTACTACTGTAACGTTTGTCTGCATCTAACAAATACTGGGAAAACTTTGTCGCCTCACCAAAGCAAATAGGTAGTACTCCTGTTGCTAAAGGATCGAGACTGCCAGTATGGCCAGCTTTATTGGCAAAAAATAATCGTTTTGCTCGTTGTAATGCATCATTTGACGTCATTCCGGTGTCTTTATTTAACAGCAGAACGCCATCTAAGGGTCTCCCCCATTTAGGTCGTCTTCCCACAAGTACTCTCTATATCTTTCTTTCTAATTTGGACTAACACACACCTAATTAATCTTCTCGATCAGTCGAGTGTGCATCATCCTGAGCAATTGCTTTATCAATCAGATTCGATAGCTTCTGCCCTTTTACTGATGTTTTATCATAAAAAAACTGCAGCCTTGGGGTAACGCGAATATCGAGCTCTCTTGCAACGATACTTCTTAGAAAACCAGCAGCGTGATTCAGTGCATCCGCAGCAGCTTGGCTTTCTTCTTCTGAGTCACGTCCAACGAAGGTCACATAGACTTTTGCGTAGGACATGTCACGGGTCACATTAACATCGTTAATATTCACCATACCAACACGTGGATCACGCACTTCTTGAGCAATAGTCGTAGCTAAAATACGTTGAATCGCATCAGCAATTCTATCAGTACGTGCAAATTCTCTTGCCATTAAAAGGTCTCAATATCAAAACTCTTAACATAGGTGATTAAGAACGTATTGTTAAAACAAAGACTGCTATAGGTTTGAATTGATGATTTACATCATATCGATAGCTAAAGCAGCTAATCCTTTATACGTTATTACCACCTAGATACCTTGCCATCTAGCCGCTAGATGGCAAACTCAACATGACTTATAAAGCACGCTTAACTTCTGTGACTTTATAAACCTCAATTTGATCGCCTACTTTCACGTCATAATCTTTCACACCGATGCCGCACTCCATACCATTACGCACTTCGTTAACATCGTCTTTAAATCGACGTAAAGACTCAAGTTCACCTTGATAGATGACAACACTGTCACGCAACACACGAATGGGCTCATTACGATAAACTGTCCCTTCGACCACCATACTTCCCGCAATCTGACCGTACTTAGGCGAGTTAAAGACTTCACGAACATCCGCAATGCCCACAATCTCTTCACGTAACTCTGGTGACAACATACCTTCTAAGGCACTTTTCACATCATCAAGCAGTTGATAAATAATGCTGTAGTAACGAATTTCTATCGACTCAGCCTCGGCCAATTTTCTAGCCGTCCCGTCTGCACGAACATTAAAACCGATAACGATGGCGTTAGAAGTTAAGGCTAGATTCACATCATTGCCAGTAATACCACCGACACCAGAGGAAATAACATTCACTTGTACTTCGTCGTTACCAATATCAGCTAATGCAGCGATAATCGCTTCGAGCGAACCACGAACATCAGTTTTAACAATCACTGTGAGTATTTTCTTCTCACCTTCACCTACGCTGGCAAACATATTTTCTAATTTAGCCGCTTGGTGACGTTTTAATTTATCTTGACGCTCACGTTCAGCACGATGCTCTGCCACTTCACGAGCACGTCGTTCATCAGGCACCACAACAAACTCATCACCCGCTGCTGGCGCAGTATCGAGACCTAACAATTCTACAGGGGTAGATGGACCAGCAGCCTCGACTGCTTGACCTAATTCATTCGTCATTGCTCTTACACGACCAAAGCTTTGTCCTGCAAGCAATACATCACCACGGGATAATGTGCCGTTTTGCACCAATACAGTAGCGACCACACCGCGACCTTTATCAACTCGAGACTCAACAACAACCCCTTTACCTGCAGCATCTTTCACTGCTGTAAGTTCTTGCAATTCCGCTTGTAAAGAAACAGCTTCCAGCAGTTGCTCAATACCTTCACCAGTATGAGCTGATACGTTAATAAACTGAGTGTCACCACCCCAGTCATCAGGAATCACTTCTTTAGCCACTAACTCGTTTTTAACACGGTCAGGGTCAGCCGTTTCTTTATCGCATTTATTCACCGCAACAACCAGAGGTACGCCTGCAGCACGAGCATGCAAAATGGCTTCCTCTGTCTGAGGCATCACACCATCGTCAGCTGCCACAACAAGAATCACAACATCTGTACATTGCGCACCGCGAGCTCGCATAGCCGTAAAAGCAGCATGTCCAGGTGTATCTAAGAAAGTAATTTCACCCAAGTCTGTCTGCACTCGGTACGCACCAATATGCTGAGTAATACCACCAGCTTCGCCTGCAGCGACTTTCGCTTTACGGATATAATCTAGGAGCGAGGTTTTACCATGATCAACGTGTCCCATTACAGTGACCACTGGTGCACGAGCAACTTGGTCACCTACCGTTGTTAGATCTTGTTCTAACTTTTCTTCTAACGCATTGCCGCTAACTAATACGGGTGTATGCCCAAGCTCTTCAACTACTAATTGTGCTGATTCTTGATCTAGCGGTTCGTTAATGGTTGCCATCACTCCCATTTTGATTAATTCCTTAATCAAGGCAGAGGCTTTAATATTCATTCCTTGAGCAAGGTCAGGAATAGATATCATTTCAGGAATTTGCACTTCGTGAACCATTTTCACCGTTGGCTTTTTAAAACCATGACTGTTGGATTTTGAAGGGCGATGACTTCTTCGACGAACAATCGTCTCATCTTCGTAATCGTCCGATAGTCGGGATAGATCTACTTTACTGCTCGTCTTTTTAGGTCCAGTCCCTTTACGCACAACTTTGGTTTTGCGAGGCGCTTCTTCCGCAAACTCAGAGCTTTTTTCTTTCTTACGCCCGTGTTTGCCTTTTTCTTCTTCCTGCTGAGCTTTTAAAGCTTCTGCTTCTATTGCCGCTTGCTTTTGCTTGGGATCAAGCTCTTCGTTTTGCTTTTGTTTTTCCTTTTCAGCGGCTTTTTTCGCTAGCAATGCTTCATGTTTAGACTTACTTTCAGCTTCTGAGCGTTGTCTAGCTTGAGACGCAGCTTGGCGTTTTAATTCAATATCATCTACCAATACTGACTTCACTCGCTGGGCCTTCTTTGGCTCTTCCGATTCAGCCACTTCTGGCTCTACAACATTTTCAATGGGCTCAACAGCAACTTCCTCAGTATTATCCTCAACAACCACTTCAGGCTCTATTGGGGTTTCCACTACTTCGGCTTCTGTAGATACAGCTTCTACTTCAGGTTCAACGTCTTGAACTGGAACTACGTCTTCTGGTTCTGGTGCTTCTATTTCACGTTTCACATACGTGCGTTTTTTACGCACCTCAACATTAACCGTTTTACGAGCAGAACCACTACCTGTTTTCAACGTACTTGTCGTTTTACGCTTTAAGGTAATTTTCTTGGGTGCACTACTTTCTTCTTCACCATGGCTGGTTTTCAAGAATACTAGTAGTACTTTTTTCTCTTCATCAGACACTAACGCATCCGGAGAAGTATGTGATAGACCAGCGTCTTTCATTTGTCCGAGCAACCGATCAACTGAAGCACCGACTAGTTTAGCTAGATCACTAACTGTTACATCTGCCATTTTATTTCCTCAATAATCAATTACTCACTAGCTTCATTAGGCGCGAACCAAGGCTCACGGGCTTTCATAATTAACGCTGCCGCTCGCTCTTCTGTCATACCGTCAATATCAAGCAACTCGTCTACGGCTTGTTCAGCCAAGTCTTCCATAGTTACTACACCGCGTTTTGCCAACACCGATGCCAATACGTTGTCCATTCCTTCCATTGTTAAAAGGTCTTCCGCTGGTTCTTCACCTTCAAGTTTCTCTTCAGAAGCTAATGCTTTTGTTAATAATGCATCTTTCGCGCGAGAACGCAGTTCGTTAGCAATATCCTCATCAAAGCCTTCAATAGCTAACATTTCATCTAGTGGAACATAAGCCACTTCTTCAAGA
The DNA here is from genome assembly GCA_020628895.1 of Candidatus Endobugula sp. Classification (GTDB taxonomy): domain Bacteria; phylum Pseudomonadota; class Gammaproteobacteria; order Pseudomonadales; family Cellvibrionaceae; genus Endobugula. The sequence goes on along the minus strand of JAHDEM010000002.1, from coordinate 51,237 downwards.
CTACTGAAGCCTTCTTCAACAAGTACACCAGCAATATCTTCATCAACATCAAGGGCTTGAATAAACAAATCAACCTGTCCACCCATTTCTTGCTGTTGTTTTTCTTCCCATTGCTCGACGCTCATAACATTCACGTCCCACTGGGTTAGTTCAGATGCCAAGCGAACATTCTGACCACCACGTCCAATAGCCATAGCTAAATTATCTTCAGCTACCGCCACATCCATAGAGCCGGCATCTTCATCAACGACGATTGACTCGATTTCTGCAGGAGCCATGGCATTAATGACAAACTGAGCTGGATTATCGTCCCAAAGGATAATATCGATACGCTCATTAGCCAGTTCGTTAGAGACTGCTTGAACACGAGCACCGCGCATACCAACACAAGCACCAACAGGATCGATACGACCATCATTAGTGGTGACTGCAATCTTTGCACGTGAACCTGGGTCTCGAGCTGCACCTTTTAGCTCGATCACATCTTCTGCGATTTCTGGCACTTCTATGCGGAAAAGTTCAATCAGCATTTCTGAGCTAGCGCGACTAAGATATAGCTGAGGACCACGCATTTCACTACGCACTTCCATTAACATCGCACGTATACGATCACCCATGCGATAAATTTCTCGACCTACCAGTTCTTCCCTAGGTAATAAACCTTCAGCATTATTCCCTAGGTCAACAATAATATTGTCACGGGTCACTTTTTTAACCGTACCGCTAATGAGCTCACCGATCTTTTCTCGGTATTCATCAACAATTTGCTCTCGCTCGGCTTCACGTACTTTCTGAACGATAACTTGTTTAGCCGTTTGTGCCGCAATACGGCCAAAATCAACATTTTCTACCTGTTGGGTAAATACATCACCTGGCTTTAAGTCAGGATCTTGTTCCATGGCTTCTTCTGTTGTGAACTGAGTACCTAATAGTGCTAAGGTATCGTCATCGACAACTTCCCAACTACGGAAAGTTTCGTAGTCACCCGTTTTACGATCAATATTCACTACAATGGTGGAATCTTCGTCGTAACGTTTCTTAGTCGCTGTGGCTAATGCTAATTCTAATGCGCCAAAAATAATTTCCGCATCAACACCTTTTTCATTAGACACTGCTTCAGCGACTAACAATATTTCTTTGCCCATAGTTGCGCCTCTTAACCCTTTTCTTTTTTAACTACATACCACAGAAAGTTTTATCCAATAAATACTGCTTACATTTTTACCCTATATCGGCGTATTAAAATGTAGGGACAATATTCGCTTTTTCTATTAATTCGATGGGGAGCAAGTATTCTTCCTCATCTACTCGCAGAACCACTTCATCACCTTCTATTGATGCGATGACCCCAGTAAATTTTTTACGGTCTTCAAACTTACGACTCAGTTTCACAGCAACCTGCTGTCCTATAGAACGTGTATAGTGATCCAAAGTAAATAGTGGTCGATCCATTCCAGGGGAAGACACCTCTAGCGTATAATGACCCGTAATAGGGTCTTCCACGTCTAACACACTACTTACTTGGCGACTCACTTTTTCACAATCCTTTAAGCCAACACCTTTTTCAGCATCTTTTTCTATAAAAATACGCAATGTCGCCTGACGACCCTGCGTAATGTATTCCAAGCCCCAAAGCTCACAATCTAACGCTTCCACTACAGGAGCAATAAGATCGTGCAATTTCTCTTGCACAGACGACATGACAATTTACCTTGCTTAAGGGGGAGATTGCTCACCCAAAGACACAAACAAAAAATGGGCACAAGGCCCACTTCATAGGTTCCGACAAGCTTACTAGAAAGCTTATAGAACTGATTGACTCATTCCTTTACAGAGGTTCAGATACAAAAAAACCCCAACTGGGGCTCTCTCGCACTGTATAACACTCCATAAGAGTATATAAGTACACAACTTAAAAAGTACCCACTTCTAAACAAAGTGGAAGCACCCTGAATATTAGGGGGCGAAATATAACCAAATCACTACCAAAAGGCAAGTATTTTGCGTTAAAGCTACCCATATAACCCCACAAATATTATATGGGTAGTACCCCTTAGATCTTTCCTAAGATATGGTCCGCAGCCTTTTCCGCTACCATTATTGTTGGTGAGTTTGTATTACAAGAAGGCACAGAAGGTATTACGGAAGCATCAACAACACGTATGCCTTGCAAACCAATGACTTTAAGGTCAGCAGTCACAACACTTTGTGGATCGCTCTCCAGCCCCATTCGACAAGTGCCTACAGGGTGATGATCTGTTTTCGCATTCTCACAAGCATACTTAAACAACTCTTCATCCGTTTCCACTGAAGGACCCGGTAAAACCTCATTTTGAACAAACGGTTTAAGTGCTGGTTGCTGCATAATTTTTCTGGCTAGGCGCAAACCATCAATCGCTTTTTTCTTGTCATCCGGATCAGCCCAATAGTTAGGGTCGATCAGTGGCGCAGAATCAGGGTTAGCATCCTGCAAGCGAACAGTACCACGCGATTTAGGACGCAAGTAAGCAGTATTGAGTGTAACACCACCGTTCTTTAACTTGGCCATACCCGCTTCAATGGCTGATCCCATACCCAAATGCATTTGAATATCCGGTGAACGCGCTTTATCTTTATCATCTGAATACCAAAAACCACCTGTTTCAAATAAACTTGAAGCAACAGGCCCCTTGCGAAATAACAGATACTGGATGCCTGCAATACCTGCAAAAAATGGGTTGTTTAATTTATCATATGTGTGATTATCGGCCGTACATTCAGAAACAACATATAAATCAACATGATCTGATAAGTTAGAACCTACACCCGGCAAGTCATGCAAGCACTCTACGCCTACAGATTCTAAATGATCTTTAGGCCCAATTCCCGATTGCATTAACAATTTAGGCGAACCAACCGCGCCAGAAGACACAATGATTTCTTTGTTAGCACGAACTGTTTTTAGAGGCCCGCTAGCACCTTCAACAATTTCAAGGCCAACCACTTTATCGCCTTCTAGCAAAAGACGTTGAGCTTTAGTCTTTAACTTAATCGTCAAGTTAGGTCGATTTTTAATCGGCTTTAGAAACGCAATTGACGCTGAAGAACGTTTAGCATCTTTTTGAGTGAGTTGGTAATAACCAACACCTTCTTGTTTTTCACCATTAAAGTCTGGGTTATATGGAATACCCACTTCCTGTCCGGCTTTTATGAAGCCTTCACAAATCGGCATAGGACTTACCGGAGTGGATACGCCTAGGTACCCACCATAGCCATGATAGTCATTCGCAAAACGATCATTATTTTCCGACTTTTTAAAGTAAGGTAAAACATCCTTATAACTCCATCCTTTAATACCGAAATCGGCTTCCCACTCATCGTAATCTGCAGGAACACCGCGAGTATAAACTTGAGCATTAACCGAAGAACCGCCGCCAATAACTTTAGCTTGTGTAAAACGAATAACACGATCATTAAGGTGTTTCTGAGGAACTGTGTGCCACCCCCAAGAACCGATACCCTTGGTCATCTTGGCAAAGCCTGCTGGCCAATGGAAAAATGGATGCCAGTCGGAGCCACCTGCTTCTAGTAACAACACTTTAATAGAAGGGTCTGCACTTAAACGGTTAGCTAAAACGCTGCCAGCAGAGCCGCCACCAGTAATAATGTAATCGTAAGTTTCCATAATTAAAACCTTTGAATTGATAATGCACCGTCAACATTCATGACGCTGCCTGTAGAGAAAGCCAACTCTCCAGAAGCTAAATCGGCCACAGGACGCGATACATCTTCAGGAAAACCCCAACGTTTCATCGGTACGAGACCATCAGCAATTCGCTGATTAAACTTATCTTGCACCCCATCGGTCATAGGTGTGTGCGTAATACCTGGACGCACTTCAAAAACACCTACACCATGTTCAGCCAAACGCAGAGCAAATAATTTCGTTACCATGCCAAGGGCTGTTTTTGATATACAATATTCACCACGATCAATAGAGGCCATTTGTGCACTCACTGATGAAACAATCACAATTGATCGCGGAGTATTTACTTTCCCTTGCGCGAGCATATGTTTTGCCACTGCCTGCGTGAGGAAAAAAGTTCCCTTTAGGTTAATACCCAATACAAAATCCATTGTCTCGGGAGTAATGTCTAATAAATCACCTCGATTAGGTGAGCTCACTCCAGCGTTGTTTACCAAGGCAGTAATAGGCCCGCCCCAAGCAACAATTTCATCAACTAAATCACCATGTGTTTCCACCGAGGACAAATCCGATGCAAACATCTTCGCTTGGACATTCGTTCCCTGCGATTTCACCTCATCAATGATTTCATCTGCTTGTTCGGTATTAATATCCATTAATGCTAAATTGAATCCTCTACGCGCTAGATCTTTAGCAACACTAAAGCCTATTCCTCTGCCTCCTGCTCCAGTCACTAAAGCAAGTGGGCTGTTGGCCTTAGTCACAGCCAATGACCTCAGTGCGTAAGTGATGCCCTACTTTCAAAGCTTGAGCTGCCAGTGTTAGTGCTGGATTTACTGCTGCAGATGACGGGAAAAAACTGGTATCAACCACATATAAGTTATCGTGATCCCATGCTTTACAATTGGTATCTAGTGCCGAGGTTTTAGGATCATTACCAAAGCGTATGGTGCCGCACTGGTGGGACACAACCTCGGTACCAAACGACTCCGATAAAACAATGGGATAGCCTGTTCCGCGTAAGATTTTTTTACACTTATCTACCCAACGCTTATGCGCAGGAAGGTTAGTCCGGTGCCAATGCATATTAATCGCACCATCAGGACGAACCGTAATGCGGCTATCGGGATGAGGCAAATCCTCACTTTGCGCATACCAATCCACACTTCGCGAAGCGAGCGCATGACGAACAAATTTAGGAACGTAAGAAAGCGGGCCTCGAAGCATTGGCTCGCGAATTTTTCCTAATAGTTGCAAGCCACCCAGTGGCTCAGAACCTTCTTTACCATCACCAAAATAAAAATCGTGAATGGCTAGTGTTTTAGGAAAATGGGTATTATTAATTTTAAATGGGTGCACTGCCATTATCGCCGATGTGTTGTGGGTCATATAATGACGTCCAACTACATCACTGCTATTCGCTAAACCCTGAGGGTGCGACTCGTTAGCAGAACGTAACAACAAAGCGGCAGAATTAATAGCACCAGCACTCAACACAAACGTATCTGCATGAATGGTGTATTGCTTATCCCCTTCCTTAACCTCAACGCTCACAATACGTTTGCCTGTATCATCGGTAATTAAACGCTCAACGCATACACCAGGACGAAGTTCTACATTAGGAGATCTTAATGCCGGACGTACCAGTTTCATCTCGGCATCGCCCTTAGCATCGATTTTGCAGGGGAATGCGTCACAGTTTTCACAACGCTGGCAAATACCACCGGAACCGTAATCCACAGCACTTGGCATTGGAAAAGGCTTTAAGCCTTGAGATTTTAATTTTTTCTCAATATCCAACAACACTGGTTCATGTGGCATCGGCGGAAACGGGTATCCTGTACTCCTAGGAGGCTCAGTAGGATCTATACCCTCTTGTCCACGCACACCAAAAAGGGTTTCCGCTTTTGCGTACCAAGGCTCTAAGTCTGCATATTGAATAGGCCAAGCAGGAGAAATACCCTCTTCATGCTCGATCTCTTGAAAATCTTTTTCTCGATACCGCAACATGGCCGTACCATAAAATTTTGTATGTCCGCCCACAAAATAAAACATTCCAGGACGAAATGGTCGCCCGTCGCTATACCATGTGTCATTACATTTGTAACGCTCTTCACAAAATACCGCTTCGGGGTCCCAATTTTGTGCTTCTCTCGGAAGCACAGGCCCACGCTCTAAAATCAATACATTCGCATTGCTACCCGCTAGCTGGTAGGCAACTGAACCACCACCAACGCCGGAGCCAATAATCACTACATCATAATGTTGTTGATCTGTCATGATGCATACCTACTGCTTTGCAAATTAAGACTCTGCTGTCTTGCCGACAACAGAATCTTAAAAGTAATGTTTATGAATTGTTTTTTAATCATTGCACGGAACCATTTATCACTATCATTTTTGGTCTAAAACACATTAGCCCTTAGGTAAGTACCAGTTTGTACGCTCACCAAGGTGCATAAATAATGTTTTAGTTTCAGTGTAATCTTCAGTCGCTAGGCGACCTAACTCACGACCAATACCACTTTCACGATAACCGCCAAATGGCAATTCAGCATTACCTTCAAGGAAAGTATTTACCCACACTGTACCTGCATCAATACGACGAGCAGCTGTCATACAAGTAGAGAAGTCTTTACTCCATACCGCAGCAGACAAACCAAATAATGTAGAGTTAGCAAGATCAATCGCATCATCAAGATCATCAAAAGTCAGTACAGCCAACACTGGACCAAATACTTCTTCTTTTGCAATTTCCATATCTTTGGTCACACCAGTCACTACTGTAGGCTCGATGTAAGTACCACCATCGGTATCCATACGAGAACCACCTAGTGCAATAGTTGCCCCTTCTTTACGTGCTGATTCAACGTATTCCAAAATAGTTTCGCACTGCTTAGTAGTAGTAATAGCACCCACTTGAACACCCGCTTCTAATGGATCACCAACTTTCACTAATTTAGAACGCTCAACCACTTCGGCAACAAATTTCTCGGCAATCGATTTTTGAACCAAGATACGGCTACCACTGTTACAGCATTGACCTGCGTTGAAGTAGATACCAAAAACAGTCGCATCAACAGCTGCATCCCAATCACAATCATCAAAAATGATTTGAGGGTTTTTACCACCTAATTCCATAGATACTTTTTTCAAGGTATCAGCAGATTTAGCCACCGCTTGTTTACCAACACCGGTTGAACCAGTGAACGACAACATATCAACATCTTTGTGAGTCACCATCACATCACCCACAACACGACCACTACCAGAAATGATATTTACCGCACCAGCTGGCATACCAGCTTCGATTAAGATATCACCCAGCATAATGGTTGTACCTGAAGTCACTTCTGCAGGTTTAACAACCGCAGTACAACCAGCGGCTAATGCAAATGGTAATTTCTGGCTAACGATTAGGAATGGGAAGTTCCAAGGAGTAATCACGCTCACTACACCAATAGGGTCACGTAGTACAACACCCAAAGTATCTTCACCCAGGTTGTTATAGCTGTCACCATGAAGGTTACGCGCTAAAGTTGCAGCGTATTGCCACAAGTCTGCAGCACCTTCAATTTCAGACATCGCTTGCTCATAAGGCTTACCGTTTTCTAATGTTTCCATCAGTGCAAACTCTTCTTTACGTGCAAGAATGCCGTCTGCTACTTTACGCAAGATAGTGGCACGCTCAGCCGCTTTCATTTTTGGCCACTCACCATGGTCAAACGCACGACGAGCAGATTCAATCGCTTTTTCAGCATCAGCAACACCGGCTTTTGCATAAACAGCAACTACTTTGTCATGAGCAGGTGATTCACGCTCAAAAGTAGCACCATCAGCAGCATCAACCCATGCACCATCGATTAATAATTTGCCTTGGAACGGTTCTCTAGCAAGGACTTCAGAAGTAGTAGGAATTTTCATAATGTTCTCGTAATATTTGTTGTTAACTTAAAAATATAAAATTAATTGCCTTGATAATTAGGCGGACGTTTTTCTTGGAAACTCGCAATACCTTCAGCACCATCATTGGTATTAGCGGCTATAGCACCAGCCATTGCCTCCAGAATGGCTTCTGAACCTTCACCAGATGCTGCATTAACCAACTGCTTAGTCAATTGCAATGCAATCGGCGCTTTCGTTGCCATCTCACTTGCCAAACTATTAGCACGATCCAAAATTTCACTAACAGGAACCACTTCGTGTACAAGACCACAGGCTAAGGCATCTTCAGAGCTAATACGCTGACCACTCAGTGCCAAATATTTTGTACGACTCGGTCCAATTAACTGTGCAAGACGCTGTGTACCAGACCAACCAGGACAGGTACCAATAGACGCTTCAGGCAATGCAAACTGGGTATTTTCGACGCTGATGCGGATATCGCCAACAATAGCCAATTCCAAACCGCCGCCAAAAGTGTATCCATTGATGGCCGTAATGACTGGCTGACGAAGACTGGCCCACTGGTCAAACACCTGATGACCACGCTTTACCCATCGGCGCCACATATCTAAGGGTTGCAATGCCGCCCACTCGTTAATGTCTGCACCAACGCAAAATGCTTTTTCACCGCCACCAGTTAAAATAACCACTCGAACTTCAGTGTCTGCATCTAATTCACGAGCAACACGTTCAAGATCATCCAGCATGGCCGGTGTTAAGGAATTAAGCTTTGCAGGACGATCAACAGTAACCATTGCTACATACCCGTTTTTAACGCATGTAATAAATGATTCACTCATATTTCACGCCCTTCATTTTCTTTTAACTCTAAACCAAAAGGCGCCTCACTAAATATGGCTGGATCCATGGTGCGAAGATTAGGATCAACACGCAGCTCGATTTCTGATTGATCAAGAACATCACGTTGCAAATCAATACCTGGCGCGATTTCACGTACCACTAAGCCATCATCTTCTAGGTCAATAACACAACGCTCTGTAATGTAAGTCACTTGTTGATTGCGCTTACGACCCATCACACCACTGAATGTAATATGCTCAGCAGACTTCACAAACTTGCGTACCTTACCTTCCTTAACAATGGTTAACTTGCCATCGCCAATTTCAAACTTGGCGCCTGCTGTAAAGAATCCAGAGAAAATAATACGAGGCGCGTGAGAAGTAATATCCACAAAGCCACCGCAACCTGCTGTTAAATAAGGTTTCGCTCCCAACTTAGATACGTTAACACTACCATTCTCATCTACTTGCAAGAACGACAATAGTGTTACGTCAAACCCACCACCTTGGAAGTAAGTGAATTGGCTAGAGGACGGTACAATAGCATCGGCATTAGAAGCACAACCAAAGGCAAAACCCAGTAATGGCATACCACCTACGGCACCCTGTTCAACTACCCAAGTTACTTCATCATGCAAACCTTCTTCCAACAAAATTCTCGGAACGTTGGCTGAAATACCAAAACCAAGGTTAGCAACATGGCCACTGGTAAGCTCTTGCGCTGCACGACGTGAGATGACTTTTTCTGCACCCCACACCTGATTATCAAAGTTAGATAACGGCTGCATAGTCTCGCCACTAATGGCAGGGTCATAAACCGTTTGTGTGGTTTGCCATTGATCAGGATCAACCACCACGTAATCCACTAAATTCCCAGACACATGCACATCATGAGGTCGTAATGTTCCATTTTTCACAACACGCTTCACCTGCGCAATAACGATACCGCCATTGTTACGTACAGCTAATGCCTGATCCAAACCACCTAGCAAGGCACCTTCGTGCTCATAGGTAAGATTACCTCGCTCATCGGACGTAGTCGCACGAATAATGGCAACATTGGGCACCACAGCAGGGAAGTACAACCAATCTTTACCATCAAAGGTTTCCTTACGTACAACAGGATTAGCCGCAGAAACATCATTCATCGCACAGCCTTGCTGATCAGGATCAACAAACGTTCCAACGCCCACCTGTGTTAAAACACCCGGGCGCTGAGCAGCCGCATCACGATGCATATCAAACAAGATACCACTTGGAATGTTATAAGCTTCTATCTGATTATTAACCACCATTTCCCAAATAGCTGGCATTGGCAATGATGAAGGACCACTGGGATAAGACCCTGCCAAAATGCGAGACAACAATCCCGGTTTAGCAATATGGTCGATACCCTTAATGCCGTACATATCGCCCGCAGCAATCGGGTTTAATGTGGTTAGATTTTTTGGTGAACCTTCTTTATCAAAACGCTCACCTATAGCAGCCAACACTTTATCTGGACAACCAAGACCACTGGACGAACTGATACTAACAACGTCGTTATCATTAACTAAGCTTGCTGCTTGTTCACTGGTGATAACTTTACTTTTCATTACTCTTCACCTACTCCCGGAACAGCAACAGCTGCACCTGTTTTACATGATTCAACAACAGCCAATGCTGTTGCTAAGGAACGGATACCATCTTGCGCCGTACACGAAGGCTGACCATCACCTTTAAGCGCCGCACAGAACGAAGCCACACCGCGGACATAAAGACCTTCAGGTTCAAGATCAACCAATTGCTCACCATTTTCATCGCGCAGATAGATTTCACCAACTGGTTGTTGACTCATTACGTTACGCCCGATAATTGAGCCAGACTCACCATGAATCTCGATCCCATGACCCGCATGTTTAACCGTAAATGCATCGTGCAACTGAGCTAAAACACCATTATCAAAACGCAACACAGACATAGCCCCATCTTCCAAACCTTCTTGCGCCATCGAAGCAGACTGACTCATGCTAATCGCTTCTACTGGCTCGGCACCGAAGATAAAACGCAGCACATCTACATCATGCACAGTGATATCCAAAATAACACCGCCACCAGCTTGCGGCTTATCTAAACGCCAGCCTTGTAGATGTGGCGGCAAATAAACCGCGTGAAAAACTCTAGCAAATAGAGGTTTGCCAATTGCACCGCCGTCTACTAATTCTTTAATTTTTCGATGTGTGGCCGCATTGCGTAAATGGTGGTTAGTCGCCATAACAACGCCGGCATCTTCACAAGCCTTAACCATACGCTTAGCACTTTCGATATCTAGCGCCAATGGTTTCTCACACAACACATGCTTACCCGCAGCAGCGGCAGCAAGCACTTGATCGTGGTGCAATTCGTTAGTTGTACTAATGTAAACTGCTTGAACTTTAGGATCGTTAAGCAGGTCTTCTACTGAATCATATGCTTGCTCAATATCATTCTTTTGCGCATAAGCTTTACCACGCTCTAGACTACTACTCATCACTGCTACAACATCGTGACCAGCCTGCGCACGAATAGCATCAATCATATACTCACTTGCGATAGTACTTGCACCAATCAAACCCCAACCTGTTGTAGTATTTTCAATAGTCATTCTTATCTACCTTATTCAATTGATTAAAATCGGTTACGGCGATATTGAGCAGACTCAAAACGCTCTCATAACAATCCATAACAACTTAAACTACATGTTTCCTGCAACGATACAGCAAATTGCCTAACCAATACTACTGAAATCAAACTGAAAGCAAACTAAAGACCATCTGAAAACAAATCTGAAATATTTCAGATTTGTAGTCAACCTGCTTAACACCTTTCGGAATATGACCAAAGAAAAACGTTAGAGCCTGTTATAACAGCATTTGGAGTACTCAAGGCAATCATAAGACAGAGTATAGACCACACTGAATCAGACAGAGAATTAAAATAAGAAGGTGATAAAAACTGAAAAATCGGCAATTACAGATAGGAACTGCAAAACTGAAATGGAAAACAATGAAAGACAAATATAAGCCTTAAAGAAAAAAGTAACAAAGCATTGAATCAACTCACCAAATACCTCGAAAATATCCCTATTTCTTAAATAGTCGGTAGGAAAGGTATCAATATCGCATCCTTTTTTCGCTAATACCAACACCAAAGAGCTAACCAACCGAGCAATACAAATAATGTAAACCATTGCAGCCCTAATTATTACCGTATTGGATACCAATGCTAAGTTTCACTTAGCTACTCATTGGCTTCCAACATTTTTTCCATTTCACCAAGACCTCCCTGCGTTAAAAACCAGTCTTGAGCTGTGAGCACGCGATTAACAAAACATTCATCATCAGACAAATCAGCCTCTTGCAGAAGAGCACGAATAGTTATGATAAGCGATTCATCATTATGGAAATGGATATACTCCTTAATCGCCCCAAGTCTACTAATCATAATTTCTAATAATTCCAGAACCTTGTCAGGCTTTCTCTGGACATGCCTTTCAAACCAATGAAAAACACCGTCAATCTCACGAACATGTTCTGCTGGTGCTTTTTCTAAAAAAAGTTGGATTAATTCATCGGGAACAACAGCGGCAACCTTGTCGTCTGATAATTTGAATTCGAAGCGAGAGTAAACCTTTGCCGTTTTATCTAACTCCATTAGTTGAATTAAGCCATTAACACATGCTTGAGTAGATTGACGACTGGATAGATTGGCAGAAAAAACATCTGCCATACCAATATAAACACCCTCATGACATATTGAGGCCTCTGACCATAAGCTTTCTTTACTAATATGGCCTGATAAATAAGAGAGAGACCAAAGCCTTCCAAAAGCTGCCGAACTTTTCTCATCGTCAATTTGTTTTAGCATATCTAGGTAAGGCTTAACTAAATCAAAGTGATGATGATACTGATAATATAAACTATCACCTAAGTGTTTAATTAATCGTGGCTGAATATGATGAGTCAATTCTTGCATAATATCCCAGCCTAATTGCTTTTCAAGGCTCATAAGGTAAGGAAGATACCTAATCAAAGCAGCCCTCACTGCCATTGATGGGTCTCTTGAATAGCGTTTTATTAAGGCAATTAGCTCTTGATCAAGGCTTTTAGCTTGCTCCTTTTTCTTGGTTGCCAAAATCATACACGCTTCTGCTGCCCTGCCTCTTATAGAATTGATTCCCCGATCGATTAATGATTTCGCTTCATCGTCTTTAGATGGGTCAGGATCTTTATTCGCTCCGATTTTCCATAATTGAAAATAAATACGTTGATTAAACAAATCATCAGTTAATAAAAAACAACATGCTTGAATAGCAGTAACTGTAGAATACCCTTTAATATCTAATCGACCATATTTTTCGACCAGACCAAGCAGGATATCTGCGAGAAAAAAACCATCCTCTAATGGTTCAACTTCTTTCCATTCAGAGGTTTTTGAATTACCAAAACGAGCCCGCAAATGATCTGCCAAGCCCTCTATGACCGCTAGAATATAATCTGAGCATAAACCCCGTTGATACACTTCATCTACCAAAGGGACAAACTTCATTGGTAACAAGGCAGATACACCTCTTAGAGCGGAAACTAAACTTTCTCGGCCGCCAGTATTTCGTTCTTCAAATCTAGGAGCCCAATCGTTATAGCTATGATAATAGGTAAACGCCTTTAACATATCTTCAGCATTTAAAGAGAGGAGTACATCATCGGACAATGGTGAAAACACTCTAGACACTCGAGGACGAGTACCGGGCAGTGGAGGGTGGAACCCATACCTTTTTTCACATTTTTCTATAAATTCTGTATATTGTGGCTGCATATATATACAGGGAATACCAAGAAATCGAGTATATATATTTTGCTCAACCCAATCATCGCCAACAAAATCATCATAAAGTGAAATTAAATAGCTTTGATGAGTACGACAGGTCTCTTCTGTTAGGTAAGGGTATGCTTTGTTTGTTAGAAGATATAAGTCATATTTAATATTATTGTATCGCAAGAGTTTTCTATCGGTTAATTGGTATGAGATGCCTTCGACATTATCTTCTACATTTTCCATATAGGCTTTATGTAAAAGGTAGCGAAGACCTAGACTTTGTTTTTCTCTCAATAAAGCCTCATACCGTATCCATAGAACATCATTAAACTTAGCCCTCATTATTAGAGCGTCACCAATGGCATCAATTAACTCATGCACTGATGATTGCTCATAAACTGATATGGGTGAATTTTCCCTTTCCCACGATGTTAAATACAATAAATCATAACCAGACACTTCATTTTTATCTGACAAAGAAGTATCTACCAATAAAATATAATCCATTACATATTGAAATAACTCTTCTGAAGCCTTAACTCTTTCTCTGAAAAAACCTTCTTCAACCAAATCATATCTTTCACAGTTTAATTTAACATCACGCCACTCTTTTAACTCCGCTATTGGCAGGGAATCTTTAAGTACAAAATCCCATAATAATTTATCCCCCTCATCAGAGTCTTTAACATAGCGGCTAATTGCCTTCCCAAGATATGTAGCCCGATTCTCTTCAAGCGATTCAAGTAATTTTCCAAGAAGCTCACTAACTCCCTCTAAATGTAAACTTTCTAGCTTATTCAAACTATCAGTAATATCCCAAGCAATAGATGGTATCGGTACTAGATCTTCATCTATTATTCTATTCCATAGATTAATTACCCAAAGTTTGTCATCGGTAAAGAATCGAGAAAAGTATCGTAGAATATAACCTGAACTATCTTCAGTAATCATTTTTGATAGACTTTCTTCCCACTGCTGTTTAAGAAAAGAAAACCATAAAATATTCGTAGCTTGCATCAAAAATCGATTAAACAATATAGGTAAGCGGGAATATAAAACCATAATAATTCGGCTATCATCAACTATAGGCTCAAATTCACATAACGTTTCAATTGCCAACCGTTTAACATGCATGGATACAGCATCGTTTAAAATCAATTGAGTAAATTGCCTAACAAACTGGCTTTGATGATTTGCTCTTAAGTAGAGAATAAAAGATCGAATAGCTGGCCTTACAAATGGTAATTGCGGCTGAGACAAAACAAAAGCCGATAAATCTACATTGTCTTGTTGTGCTTTTCTAATGCGTAGAGCATCAGCCAAGGTCTGATGGCTAAACATTAATTGATGACCTTCAACTTCTGTTACAACCTGTTGACTCAACAAACGTTGGTATACGCTGATATCAACATTCAACAAGTCTCTGGAAAATTCATAGGATCTGTTTTTCAGCAAACTTAAGGATATATCTTGAAGCTTAGGTAGCACACCACTAAGAACATCATCCTTTTCAATCACTTCTCTTAAGTAAGAATCATATAAATCCCCTTCATTGATGTCAGATATATTGACACCTCTTGATATGATTTCATAAAACAAGCGTAAGTTTTGGGGGTTTACTAATAACTTCTTTAAGGTAGCATTAATTTCATCCTGATTAACTCCCCATTTGCTTAGTAAATGGGTGATGTCCTCTTCAAAGACCAAAGGGGTTACCAATACCTTTTCATCCCATTTCACTTCTCTTAAGAGAGGATCATATTTAATATCAAAAGATCGGGAAGCCGCAATAACGGTAACGTTAGTCATTCGTGATAATTCAGCAATCAAACCTAGTAAACACCGAAGGCTCTTATGGCTACGTCCCACGGCCAATACATCTAAAGAATCAGCAATAACAACTAGTGGCTTGATCTGTGCCAAGCCAGCACATTGTGACAAAATATCGCTTAAACCATGCTGGCTAAAATCATCTAAAGAGAGTATTTCTGCATAAAGATCACCCTTGATAAAAAGAGTAAAAAAATGATTATTTTTGTCAAGGTCATCTAAAAGGTCTAATAAGATACAAGTTTTTCCGCCACCAGCAACATCTTCCAGAAGGACAAGAGAACAACTCTGATCAATTAGTTCTTTTAAACGGGCTAATTCTGAACGCTCTATCTTTTCGCCACCGATACTTCTTACCCACTGACGACCATTAAGTGAAAATTGACGGAAAGACTGAGCAACTTCTTTTTCATCAAAATTATGTAAAGCGTGGATACCACGCTCCTGAAGCAAGCTTAAAATATCTTCTCGACTAATCAGCAACTTAGCAGTTTCTAATTTATTATGAGACTTGGTAATATAGTTATAAATATACTCATACGCACTACTTGCCTGATTAAAGCCTGTTTTTAATAATTCAATGCCGTAGAAAGACCATTGCTCCGAAGAGTGGTGATCACCTAGCTTAATCCTCTTTATTAAATGATAAGCAGACTCACAATCTAAATTCCAAATAACGGACAATTGATTGAGTACCTCTACTTGATTAATCGGTGCGCTTTCGGTAAATACTTGGTAATTATGGTGGCAGGAAAACTCTTCTACTAAACGTTGGAAGTCACCAAAAGGGGTTCGCGAATAAAAATGGCACTCACAGCTAGCATCTGCTTGCAACTGGCTTCCTGCCGCTATCAATTCTTGTTTGAAAGTATCATCAGAAAAACGCCAATATTGATGTTTTTTTTGATTTACCTTTGCTTGAATAAAGGTCTTATTACCTGAAATATAGTAAATAACAATGTCGTCGCCAAACTGAATACCTTCACTCAAAGTAGAGATAGCATCCACTTCGACGGCTTGAATGTCAGAATCAGACAACATTTTGATGACCCAAAAGATCGCAACAGACCGTTGGTACTCATCACCACGATTAGAACGAACCCCTGCCAAACTCATTTACTCGCTCTTCCTCCTCTCAACGAGTTAACCGATATTTCCTACCCACTACACAGAGCTGTTGTTCATAAATCAAAAACACAAACTAATAAGCATCAACTCACTCTATCTTTTTAACTAACTGCTGTATTTTTGCTTTGCAAGCTTTCTCAACCACCTCGTGCAAGTACTCGACTCTAGGGGCAAGTATTTGAAGCTCTTCGGGGGTAATCTTGTAATTTTTATCATAACGCGCACCTATATAAGCGTAGTCGAGCAGCTTGAATATAGGTTCTGGCACATGGCTATCTTGAAACAAAATCCCTGTTAATTCTGGGCAGTAGTGCTGCGCCATTGGAGAGAGTTTATTTAGGTAATGCTCTTGTGGATATTCACCACCAAAAATTTGCAACACCGCTTTAAAAGCATGTTCGCAGGCTTGATTTAATTGAAAAGCAGAGATATTAAGATGCTTTTCACTAAAAGAAAATTGAAAGTTTTTATAAAAAGCTTTGGCATAATCTTCAAAAATTTCGTCTAGCACACCCTCAGCAATCTCTACCGCCCGCTTAGGCTCTAATGGCTGAGGCGCTTCAAATTTTAATGGAAATTTAGGGTTAATATAAAGCGCAATGGCATCGTTAATAACCTCGGTAAAAAAGTATTGGCCCTCGATCAGCTTTTCGTTAATAAAGTGTAAGTCACGGGCAATAGGGTAAATAGTGGATCGACTAACGCCACTCAGTTTATTGCGTATAGCTGCCCATAAATCTGCATCGTTAGCGGTATATTCGGAGAGCGTTACAACTAAAATATCGTAATCACTGATTTTATGCCCAACTAACTGACCGTACCCTTGCTCATGCGGACCATCCACCCAATCACCTCTAGCAAAGGAACCATAAAGCAGAACGGCGCGTACGTCATCGCACATAGCGCAAATAATATCCGCCACCTTCGCCAATTCTTGCTGTTGTAACTCTGGCAAATGTGCCAAGGAGGTTTTTAAGGAGGTTGGAGTTACCATAAACTAGCCTTTATTATGAATAAGACCGTACGCTACCGCAAAACGCTATAAGATACTAGATATGAAAGGCAGACAAGAAACAATAGGGAGCAAAATATAGACAAATCTAAACTTTTACATATAAATAAGTCATCCGCCTCTGAAGGCACATTCTAACTAAAAAGGTGAGGGAGTCTCCCCTGAGTAATCATCTGCCTAATCTCTTTAAGCTCCCGCCGAAACATATAATGATTGGCTCTTAGAATAGCCGGAACATCACGGCTTTGCCGTATTAAAGAAACAATGATAATGGAATGTTCGTCAACAGGCTCATAAATTATGTAGTGTTCTCTGACACTATAGATTCCCAAGCCAGTGTCACCAACAAGCTCTCTTTTTTCAGTCTGGGATGGTTGATTTCTCGCGATATATTCCGCCCCATCATGGAGATCAGAAAAGTACTTTTTTGTTTGCTCTTGCCCCCAACGAGACAGTGACCAGCGCTTGGCTTGACGAAAGTCATTTTCCGCCGTTGCCGTTAAGATATAGGACTTCTTCCTTGCCGCCACGAAACTTAATCCTCCTCTGCGATATCAAGGATAGATTTATCTGAAAATCGCCCTGCCTTGATATCAGCAAGACCAGCCATCACGTGAATAGCAGTGGATTGAGACTCCATATCGCGGCGGATAAGATCTCTTAGATATTCGCTCGGAGTTGCGTAGAGACCATCATCACCAGAGCGCATATCGACGAACTCTCTTAGTTCATTAGTTAGGGATAAATTAAGACTACTTGACATGAAAAATACCTCGTTCAAAAAACAGGCTATTTGGGAATAATAGACTCTCATGGTATTTATTGTCAATATTCGACATCAATGATCATAAGCCAGCCATGTGGCGATTTAGCGAAAGCCATGGCATTAATCGTAAAATGGATTGGGTGGAACTTAAGAAATAATAGACATAAAAAAGACGACCCAAAGATCGTCTTTTTAGAATAATTGGTAGCAGGGACTGAGTTGAATAACAACAGCCTAAGGGCTGTTCTTACCCTACGGGCTTCGCGGCTCAGCCGCTCGTTGGTGATTGTTGCACAATCACTGAACCATGACTTTTTATTTGTCGTTGGTTCAACTCCAGCCATTAAACGACAAAACCCGAAGACAAATCACTTGGATTCAATCTTCGGGTTTTTTAAATAATTGGTAGCGGGGGCTGGTTGCCAACGCTGTCTAAGCTGCTGGTAAATGCCCCTGATATTGCCTCTAAGCCACCACATATCAGCGCGTTACTATCTAGCTTAGAGGAAGCCCACGCTTCACAGGGCGCGGAGTATAACGGCGAAAGCCCCATTTTGACAAGTGGAGGGGCTTAAAATGGTCGATAAAACGCCAAAAACCAAGTATCCACCTCCATTCTCCATGAGATTTACCGAGGAAGAGCGCAAGGCGCTAGAGACGGCTGCGGCAGGCAGACCGCTGGCGGCTTACATTCGCTGGCTGATCTTCAAAGAAGATATGCCCGAAATGCCCAAAAAGCGAACCCGTGGTGAAACTGCTGATATTGATCAAAAGGCCATCGCTAAGCTCATTGGGGCGCTCGGCCAATCCCGTATTAGTGCCAATATTAACCAGCTCGCCAAGGCGGCTAATTCTGGCTCCCTCCCCGTCAATCATGACGTTGTGGAATCGCTCAATGAGTCTGTTACGGCCATTCAGTGGATGCGTGACACCCTGATTAAGGCATTGGGGCTCAAGCCCCAAAGTGAACCTAAAAAGGAGGATGACGATGATCCTCAAGGGTAATCAACGCGCTGGCGGTCGCCAAATGGCGCTTCACCTGCTCAACGGGGAGCAAAATGAGCACGTCAATGTGCATGAGGTGAGCGGCTTTATGGCGCAAGATGTTCTCGGCGCATTGAATGAAGCCTATGCGCTATCTAAGGGAACCAAGTGCAAGCAATTCATGTATTCCCTGAGCCTGAATCCGCCGCAGGATGAAAAGGTCGATATTGAGACCTTTGAAAAAACGCTGGAGCGCGTGGAGCAAAAACTGGGGCTGGAAGGTCAGCCCCGCGTGGTGGTCTTCCATGAAAAGGAAGGCCGCCGCCATGCGCACTGCGTTTGGAGCCGCATCAATACGGACGAGATGAAGGCGGTCAATATCTCGCACCCAAAACTAAAGCTCAATGATATTTCAAAATCACTGTATCTCGAACATGGCTGGAAGCTGCCTGAAGGCTTCAAAGACAAAACCAAGAAAAACCCGCTGAACTTCACCCGCGCCGAATGGCAGCAAGCACAGCGTATTGGCCGCAAAGCTTCGGACATAAAAAGTGAGCTTCAGGAATGCTGGGCAATATCCGACACCAAAACCAGTTTCGAGCATGCACTTCGTGAAAAAGGCTACTTTTTAGCCAAAGGCGATAAACGCGGTTTTGTGGCTTTAGATGTATATGGCGAAGTGTATTCACTCGCGCGCCAGCTTGGGCAAAAAGCCAAAGCCCTAGAAGCACGCCTTGGTAACGCCAAGGACTTGCTATCAGTGCAGAAGGTGAAAAACGGCATACAAGGCCAGCTTTCAAAACTGTTTGATTCTTACAAAGTAGAATTGCGCAACGTACACAATGAAAAGCTCAAACCTCTGCTGGCCGATAAGGCCAAGCTAACCAATGAACACCGCTCGGTACGCGCCAGCCTTAAGGAATATCAGCAAAAACGCTGGCAAGCTGAAGAACTGAAGCGATCCGCAAGAATCCGCAAAGGCTTTAAAGGCATTTGGGACAAGCTTAATGGCCGCTACTGGAAAACCCGAAAACGCAATGAGCAAGAAGCATGGCAGGCACATTTGCGTGATCGTAAACAGCAAGAAGAACTGATTCAAAAGCAGTTAACCGAGCGCCAGAACTTACAAACGCAAATCCAATTGCTGCGCGACGTTCAAGAAAAAGAGCGCCAAGCGCTGGTGCGTGATCTTTCTCATGTTGCCAAACATGAGGAAAAATCAAAACACGCTCATCGCTCGAAAACCAATACGCAAAGCAAAAACACTCAAAATACCGATGCACCAAACCGTCAAAACAGGCGTGATGATGACAAAGGCATGGATTTTGAGCCTGAGATATAAGAAAGGACAATGGCATGGCTTGTGATAAATGCGAACATTGCGGAAACCGCTACCACTGGAGCCATGCCTTTTCAAAATTCGGCTACGATGACGGCGATGGAAAAATTGAAACGCCTGAAATCGCCGAACTACTTGAGAGCGAAGGCTATGAAGTGCGCTTCGGGCGCTGGCTTGCGCACAACACGCTCATTTTTTCTATCAAAAAAGACGGCATGGAATTCATGCCGCGCAATAATTCCGCAATTCGGATCGGCTATGACGATCCGACGATTTATTTGCCTGAAGATATTCAGGCGATATTAAATAGCAAAATGCCATTTACTGGCGTTTTTCCTTATTAAAAATCCCTTATTAGCGCAGCCTCAATTTGAGAGCGAGCATTGCCGCCAAGCCCCAAGCTTGGCGGCGCGATTTTTAATCAATCAAAATAAATCAAGCTGCACGTCATCTGGATTTTTAACACCAAACAAACACCGTGCAGCCTTAATGGTGGCCTCGCCCTGAAATATGGGCTCTTCAGATGAAGGGATAAATATTTCCCATGCTGCCCATACTTTCAAGCCAGCGCCTTCATAATGAATATGTATGCTATTGCTGCAACCTGAACCGCCGCAAATACCCAGTTCATAACGTACCGCTTTTGCCATATCCGCATCATTCAGACCTGTAGCAGCTCTGGCGCTCCATCTATCCAGCGCACCACCCGTGCAAGTTAAAGCCCTTTTTAGTGATTGCTGTTTTTCTTCGTTTGTTAAATCTCGCATTTTAAAATTCCCTTTCCGCATGAAGGGAACCGCCTTAGCGGTTCCAAAATACATGCACTTCCTGATAGCCTGTTTCGATTGTGAAAATATCGCCGCTCATTTCCATGTCGCGCCCCATGCGGTCATAGTCGATATAAAATTGTAAATGGCTCGGCACTTCGCTTGTTTCTTCCGTGATTTCCTGCGCGTAATCCGAGAGGCTTGCATACTCGCCTTGGTAATCTTCCTCCATGGCTTTCTGTGCTTCTTCAAGCGTTGAAAAATGGCTAATCAATTCGGCGGCTATCTCGCCATACTCTTCAATAAAACAGGCTACTTCGTGGGCACTTTCTATGCCTTCATACTCTGACAGGCGATAACTGCCGTAACCTTCAAAGTCGTGAATGGCGTATTCTTCTGCATCCTCTACGGGGCTGGATTCCAGCATGCTGTTTATTTGGTCTTGAATGTCGTCAATGTCTGCCGTTGCATCAATCCAAACACCGTGCAAATAGCCGCTGTTATACGCTTCCAAACATGCCACATAAATTCTGATTTCTTCGCTCATAGCTTTTCTCCTTAATCTTAAAAACACATCCCCTTTTGGGGTTGAAAACCCCAGACAAAGGAGCGAGAGAAGCGAGCGTAAGATCACATGTTTTGGCGTAATCCAGACAGGGGGAACCGCCCGTCCTGCACAAGCCCAGTCTTTTCGGGCGCGGAAGGAAGGGGGATGTCTTGATGGAGACAAGTTGTGTGATATTTTGACGTTTACCCAAAAGGGGCACGTAATTATTGAATCAAGCGAACACGATCAGTGTTCACACCTTATTGAACTTTCAGCCTAGTGCAGCGAAAACTTTCAACGCCTTTCAAGCAGTCGTGCTTTTTTAGCACTACCAGCAATTTTTAATCAATCAGCACCACCTGATTGAGCCCTTAACCAGCACTGCCTTTTAGCATTACCACTAGCGCAACGTGACAACGGATCAGCAAGCGTAAAGCCTCTTCACATTATTGCGACCTAAGGTGCAGATCAGTCACTTTGCACAAACACGCGGCCATACAAAGGCCGTGGCAGTCACGGCCTCCAAAAACAGGAGGTAACAATGAAATTGATTACAAGATTTGAACTGGCAGCCAAAAACACGAACGAGCTTTATGGTCTGCATAGAAAGGTTTTTAATGAGCTGGCGAGAAGCAAGCCGCAAACACCGGAGCGTGTGAACGCATTGGCTTCACTTGAAAATATCGAGAACGAACTTGCGTCAAGGGCTCCATGCCCTTGATTTCCTTTAACCCCATAAGCCACCTAAATTTCGAATTTTTCATTGCTCGCCAAAATTCTTCTTATATGTATTAAGCGTGAATAGAATGATGCGTTAACAACCTATTAGGGGAATGCACAAGTTCAGGAGGCTCTACATGCAAACCAACTTTAGGATTACCACTCATTTTGTAAATTCGAAGAGCAGGTCTACCATCGGCATCTTCCACCAGACTAAATTTCTCTCTCAAATGTCTGAGCAGATTATTACTGGCTGTTGTAAGAACTAAGCGCAGAGGATTAGTGGCTCTTTGTTCAGAGACTATTATTCTTAGCGTATCAAGCAATGCAACACGGTTCAGGTCATCTAAATGAGCTAGCGGTTCATCCAAGAAGAAAGTTCCACCAAGACTTCTAGCACGCGCTAAAAAGATGGAGAGAGCCAAATCTTGCCTCTGACCTTGACTCAAAGACCGCATTTTTTCAAACGACTCACCTTCATCATTAAGCTCAGCAATCCACTCCAAGAAACCTTCTTTGCTAGGACGAGCCTCTATCGAATTTATAAAGCGATTTCCTTGAGCGCGCAAATAAAGAGTATTAATAATGTTAGTAAGAGGACGAATCTCCTCCGCTATAAAACGTCTAATTTCTTCCTTTATAAGATCAATTTCAGCTTCAACAACAGAGCGTGCTTTGGCTTGATGATTCCATTCCTTAAGCTCGTCCTGAGCCTCTTTAATTTCCTTTTGGTATAGTCCGTGCTCTCGTTCTTTTATCTCTGACTCTTTTATTTTAACGAAATATTCCTCTACTTTTGTAAAAAGACCCTTTATTTCGTTAAGCATCTGTTCCTTTTTTACGATGCTGACAGCAGCATTCTCGATTTGAGCATCACTTAAAACATCAGCCTCAGAAATTGTCGACCATTTTCTTTTATACTCCTGAATAAAGTTACGAATTGGAGTAATTTGCTCTTTGGCTGACGCAATATCAGCAGATATTTTCTTACTTTCTTCATCTAGTTTTAGTAATTCATCAGAGAGCTTTTTAACATTTGGTTTTGAGTCTTCCCGTAACCGCTTCAGTTCATTAATTTTATTTTCAAGGGCTGCCTCTAGTTTTTCCAATGCGTGTCCAATACCATCTATATCAAATGATTCTTCACCGCTTATCTCTAGTCGCTTACACCATAAAGATAATAAGGACTGAGTTGTAATACGCATTTCCTCTAATTTGCTAACTGCTTCATATCCACTTTTGTAAGGGGCAATATTCTGGCGTAACTTTTCCAACGTGGCTTGGTTTTTTACCTGAAGGCCTTCAAGTTTCTCAGAGACAGACTCTGGCTTAGATATATCTGACTTTTCTAAGCCCACCGCAATTAGCTTATCACTTGTTTCTTGAATGGCATTTATGAGAACAATTTTATTTCTGGCTAATTCTTCAGCCTTTTTAAGATCGTTATTTTCTTGAATCAAAAGCTGAGTTAGTTCATCAAGTCTCGAGGCTAATACAGCTTCCTCTTTAGACTTGCTTGATAGCTTGGAAAAGCGAGTGTTAATTTTTTCTTGAAGAACAAAGTTACTTTCGTGATCATGCTCACACAGTGGACATTTTGAATCCTCCGCGTGTGTTTCAACATACTTTTTCCCCGAAGATAACAGCAGATTAATTTCCCCCAGAACCTTCTCACGTGAAGATTGCAAAGCATCTAATTCTGATTTTATTTTTGATGTTTGCTCTGCAAGGGGAATATCAGACGCATCTTTTGATTTTCGCTCTCGTAATGCCTCAAGCTCACTACCTATTCCCCTGAGCTCCGCATGTTTCTTCTGCCATGATGGAAGTAAATTGATAAGTTCTCCCACTAAAAGAAGTTTTTCATTTAATGTTGAAATTCTTTGTTCTGTAGAAACAATATAGTTAGAAATTTCAGTCGATCTGTTTTTTGAGACACCGACCTCAAGGGGAATGCTTGTGTACAAATTGTACAGGCTAAGCCAAGTTGCCTTCTCGTCTTTTATTCTGTTTACAGTTTCATGGAGCTCATTAATTAGCTCATCTCTTTTTTGAGAAGATTCCTGATTTTCCGCAATCTCGGCCTGCTTCTTATTCAAATCTTGAGTCAATGAAGCTTGCTTAGAAACACGCGCATCAATTGTCTTGTTGAGAGCCTCATAATTAGACAAGTACTCTTGGTAAATCCCGACTTTATCTCGAATAAAAGCTAGTATAGATTTCTTCTCAACTAGAGACTCAACATGTTTAATATAATGAACCTCTAAGGTTTCATGATATTTCTGGAGGTCAGTTTCTTTGTCTGTATTTTTTGCAATCCCGAAGCTGTCAGAAATAGTACTGAGCAAGTTATATACGTGATCTCTGTATGGTGCAGTTTGCTCTGCAGTCAGCTTCTTTATTAATTCTTCATATTCTTCAATTTTCTTATTAATTTTGCTTATTTCAGTATTAATTTTTCGTTCAGAAGGAAGCTTGCCCAAAATCCTGTTAAGGTCACGCTCGTTCTTTTGATACTCTGCTACTCCAAATAAACTTGAGAAAATTAGTTTTCTAGTATCATTTGACTCTTTGTCGCTGTCTATAAGAAGCCTCAGAGAATCGCTCTCAAGAAACCGTGTTGATCGTACCCAGTCCACTTTAGCTTTATTTGAATTCCCACTCGGAGGTAACGCTTTAACAAAACGTCTGAGCAGTTCTTGGTCAGTCGCAACTGTGTAATCACAATCAATATCTTTCCAATAAAGTGGAGCAGCCGAGCCAGATAACTCCCTTTTGATAAAAAATGGGCTGCCATTTTGAGGAATACTGGCTTCAACAGTAGTTTTAAGGCTGTCATCACCCAATTTGCATCGAATGCTTTCATCTTTCCCTAACCGTCCAACACCTCCACATAAAACCCATTCTACGGCATCGCAAACACTGGTTTTTCCTGTACCATTAGGTGCATATAAAACGGTTAAAGGTGCCGTAAAGTCTAATGATAAAGAGTCAGATATTCCTCTGAAACACTGTATTTGAAGATTATCAATTAGCATCGGCTAGCTCTCCGTTTTTAATTGCATCTAATAACCGCTCCAGACTTCCAAGCTCATCATACTTAGCAAGCAGTTTTTTGGCCTCAACAGACAATTCAAAAGAAGTTGCGTTAGCAGAATTGCCACGAAGCGGATCAGGTAGAGAAAGTATAGTTACGAATTGCAACCTCTCTAAGCCATTCCCATTCTCCACAGGCCATACAACATGCTTTCTACAAACTTTCGTATCTAATTCAATATCCCGAACGACCTCTTTTACTTCTGCACGAGGCGCTTGATGAAGTGCTATAAGTAGATATCCATCAACAATAAGGCCTTTTTGGTTTTCTAAAACTAATAATGCCTTACGGATAAAAGCATGCATTCGCTCTTTTGCTTCCATTAACGAAGAATCCGCCTCGTTTTCTTCCGGCAACGCTGCATATCCGACCACCAGAGCGTAGCTATTGTGCATTACGAACACCCTATCTGGAATATCACAGATATCGGCCATAAGCTCAGTTGAATCTACAAATCCCGCTTGTACGAAATATTCTTTAAGTTCCGTATTTGAATTAGCTTCTGTCATGAATCCTCGGGCACTATAATTTCTTCTCGTAAGCTCGCAACCAAATCCTGCCTAGGATCGGCAGACGCCAATATATCATCGACTTTTCCCTGATTTTTCCAGAAAACAACTCGATCATTCGCTTCGCATATATCTTTACCAACATTTAGTGGCGGGGCATCAGAAATATCCGCGAGCCGATTGCTGTGTATCCGACCTTCATCAGGAAAACTTCCACCGCCATTACCTCGACCAACAATCATTAAAGGGCGAGCACTCCCACCGTCCTTAACAATACCTTCCTTTACAAGACTGTATAACTGATTAGCTGTATGCTCCGAAGAATCCCAAATCAAAATCTCTTGCTCTTCATTATTTGACAGCAACTGACCATACCCAAGTTCTTTCCCTTCTGGCATAAGCTCGGCTTCAATAGCATGCTGAATAAGACTTAGTGTCGTAATTGCGCAATCGAGATTCTCTGAACGGCTGTATAGTTGATCTGGGCAGAACTGTGCATCTTGCTTTACCCCCTTCAAACATTTCTGAAAAATTTTCCCTGCAACAGCACGAAGGGGGGAATTTGAGGTTGGCGATAATTCAGTTAATAGCTTATCAAGCTCACTATCAGCAAGGGTTCTTGTTGCCTCATTTGAGGTAATTTTACTATGTAGCAAGTTTCCTTTATTTCTTATTACAAAGCGGTAAAGCTCATCCGCAGCACAAATAGCATCACAAGAATGAAATTTATCGCCACTCCAAACATGTTGTGCGCACTCTGAAAAAGCTTGTTTTCCCTCAGATGAATTATTTGTCCACTGCAACTTTCCAAAAAGCGCACCGACCTCAGAATTACGTAAGACAAGACCAGAAAATTTTTCACCATTAACGTAGCGAATATATGGGAGTGGCTTGACTGGCGGCTTGCACCCTTCACGATGCTGGAATGCTCCAGATAAACATCGCCACTTGTCTATTTCTTCATCTTTCACCGGAACTGGGTTAATGCAATTGCTTAATAACAATCTAACATTTGATGCTTTTGATGAATCTAACAAATCACCTATGGCAGTCTTCCAATGATCACTTTCTGACTTCTTATTCAATAGCGATCCAGTCACCAATACTCGCTGATTATTATTGCTGTTTCTATTGAGAGATTGTTCAATTCGGCTACTAGGACTGCCATCTTCCTTGGATATCAAGTCTGCACAAACCAATGGAAAGATAACTATGTCATTGCCATTGAGGCGCAGGATATAATCTCCTGTTGCAATGTTTTCAACAGTAATTTCCGTGTTCTGTTCCAAATAATTTTTGAGGAAGATATAACATTGTGTGGAAGAACCGTTTTTCACCCACACCCAGCCGCCGTTATATCGCTTACTAGCGTTAGGCTCTATGTTCCAAACGCCTTCAACATCAGTTCTCCGTGCCAAAGTAGCCAAGTCACTCCCATTCGAGAACCCGAAGCCGCAAATAAAAATAAGATTCTGGTTATAATTTTTTACAAGGGTATCCAATGACTGAAAATCTGGAGACCCGAAAGCCAATTCAGGAGCTATCACAACCGCAGATTTTTCGGGGAACTCTTGTACCAATAAGCTTTGAGAGGATTCATCAGGGGGCACAAGAAGTTGTGTAGCCATGGAGAGGTTATTAGCACGACTTCCATCATTCTCCCACTCAGATTGAGTTGGCGGGTAAAGTTTAAGGATACAAGCTTTTAGATGACCGTTTGTGAGCCACTCACCACCGATATCTATGCTCTTCACTTTTGCAACGACTTCTTCGGTCATTTTATACCTTCTGCTTCGCATAACTTCGCAACACCTCAGCGGCGCAGCAGCTATAGAATTTTATAAATCTAACCAACATACCAAAGCTAATAGAAAACGCGAAAATCATACCAGCTAAGAAATCTTCATTTCCGATTCGAAAATAACCATCAAGCATTAATAAAAAAACTAGAAACGCGCTAAACGATACATTACGGCTAAAGCTATATTGGTTACGAAAGAAATCAATCCTGTCACGGATTTCAGCGGTTTTTCTGGCGTTAACCAATGCAGGAGCAAAAATTTCATTTACATCAGCTTCTAAAGCTGTATACGAAAGCCCCGTCTCCTCCTCAGCTCTCATATATACTCGGCTGATTACATTTTTTGGCAAAGGAGAATAATGACGACCGATCAAATACTTCTCGATAAATTTTTCAGTTTTATTTTGCTTCTCCGAAAGCATTAAAATCGCTGGAGCTCGCAAAGCACTACGTACCAGACAGTGTTCAAGCACCATTGAAGAAGGTATAGCTATTATCTGGCCAACTATGTACGACAATGCGACAATTAAAGCTCCTTGAGAAACCGTCCATTCGTGCAATAGATATTGACCACCTGAATACCAGTAATCAACACCAAAAAGGAAAACCATTCCGCATGCAAGATAGCTGTAGAAATCGTAGCTGGTGAATGGAAACCAATCTTTCATAAAAAATCCCGCCTTAAATCCCTTTGTTTAAAATTCATTGAAATCTCAATATCGACGCAAAGTCGCTACCTCACCTCAACCAACTTAGCCAATTTATAGTCATACTTAAAATCAGTAATTGAACCATCCTTGATTCTCTCAACAACTTCATCAATCACAAATAGCGGCACTAAAAACCATTCCTTCGGTTTCACCATATTCCCGAAGCGATCAGGAACCTCTATATCTAACTGACTTCCGACAAAGAACTTATGGAGCAAATTCTCTAACTTGGTTCGATTAATGTTCGATAGCTTGTAGGTTGCCACAACTTCTACCTCTGACATCAGGAAAGTCGGATCAAGCTTGGCATTGGCAATTCGCTTTTCAACTTTACCACCTGTGACACCTATCTTATGGATAACATCTCGGTTTCGGCTAACTACTTGGTGATCGGACTTACTGCGCAACACATAGATAATTCCGCTAGCCAAATCATCATCTTCGATTGCGTCATCAAATAGCGGGCCTGCCGAAAGAGAAACAATTCTTCGGCCAGCCTCATCCTCATAAAGCGCTTTCTGAAGTGAGCGCAATAGCAAGTCACTTTCCGTGCGATTGTCGTAGATCACACGAAGTCTATAGTCATTCTTATCAAAGCCGTGATTGCGTTCTTTACTAAACTCGGCAACATACGCCTTTTGGCCATTTACAATAAACCAATCGCCTTGTTCGATTTTGGCCATGTAATCGCGGTCTTTTTGATCTTTGAGCAATTTAGCTTCTACAAGTCCATGCTTTAAATCGCTTTGAACCTTATCGAATAACGGTTTAAATTTATCGAAGTCTTCACACGGAGTGCGGTTAGCTATCTCTTCTGCCGCCTTTTTGTCTGCTTGAGACTTCACATGTTTTAGGTAGGTAATATCACCTTCTTTAGGTGCTTCAACACCTAGCTCAGCTAGTAGCTCTTCGTCCGTACTGTATTCGGCTGGAGGCTCAGCCACTTGCAAGCTGCCAGCTAAAAGACCTTGATGATCAATTTCTTCAACGAGAGTGCGACACTCTTCCTGCTTTCGAATCTGATCCAGTCTTGTGGCATACAAGCGCTCAAATATATCTTTGTTCTCACCGTGCTCTGGAGCATGCCCATGCTCTTCTACAAATCGCTGAATTTCCTCAAAGCCTGCGATGATGCGCTCTTCTTTTGGTGTTCTGGCAGCTTTCTTTTCTTGCTTAACCTCTACGCCAAGTTCAGCCAAAAGCTCTTGATTAGTTTTCTCTTGTTTTACCTCAGCCATTACTTTCCTCCATTACTTTCCGTTGAAGGAAGGCGATACCCTCTGCCATTCGGCGCTCCCAAGGGTCAGCGGCTGTAATATCAGGCAATCGACCACGCTCGCGTTTAAACTGTACCGCTCGTGTTGCAAGCTCACGAGCTTCTTCTTCGGTGAGCTTAACTTTTTTGGAGTTGATAACGGCCTTCACCTGCTTAAGGCTTTCTTCATCCATCGATTTAGCGAGGATCGCATAGGCTTCGCTGAATGGGTTAATACGATCAATCAAATCAACATCCAGTTCCCGCACGTCCATAGCAAACTTTCGAACGCCATCTACAAACGCTGTATTAGCAGAGGCCTCTCCATCCGCACCATCATTAGCGATATCTTTAGCTTGCTGAGTGATATTCAGTGCAGCAATTGCATGCTGGCGAACAGCCTCTTGGTCTTCCGCATCAAGCTCTGGATATTTATCTTTAACAATCTTACCCATCTTTAGCTGAGTGAGTTCTTCAGGAACAACTTCTTCATCAAACAAGCCTCGCTCCAAAGCGGATTTATCCTGAACGAATGCTGTGATCACCTCATTCAAATCTTCCTGACAAATACGTTTAGCACTATCGCTCTTTGGCTCTACCAAGCCATTAATCTCAATTTGGAACTGGCCTGTTTCTTCGTTGAAACCAACATTATTCCCATTTGGATTATAGCCTTCCTCACCGTAATCAAAGCCTTCTTGTGGGCCACTGGTTGGCGTTTTTGGCGTAAAGTTAAATTTAGGCGTAAGCACCTGCTCCATAAGTAGGCTGGCAGCGATTGCTTTAAGCGTGTCGTTCACTGCATCTGTTACCGCTTCTTCCGATGCATCAGGCTCTGCAATCAGGTTTGTGAAACGAGCACGTGTTTTGCCTTCAGCATCACGGGTGGCACGACCAATAATTTGGATAATTTCTGTAAGGCTGGAACGATAACCAACCGTCAGTGCATGTTCACACCAAACCCAGTCAAAACCCTCTTTCGCCATGCCAAGCGCGATAATTACATCAACAAAATCTCTGTTCGATTTGGCCTCCGGGCGCTTGAGCGCGGCTGATACTTTGTCACGCTTTGGATCATCATCTACCAAGTCGGCAACCTTAATCAGCTTCCCTTTGTTCGTTCTAATTAGCTGAAAGCCAGTATCTTCATCTGAACCTTCCCAGTCGCCCAGTGCTGAAAAAATACGCTCAACTTCGGAATACTTGTCTTTCTGGCTTTCTCTGGATGCGGGATGGGGTATATGCACAATGGTTTTTTCTGAAGGATCGAGGACTTCTCTAATCTCGTGCGTATAATCGCCACTTGAATAAAAGTAGTAGCCAATATCCAGCGATTTTAAATATTCATAACCATTAAGCTGCTCATAGTAGGTATAAGTCACTGTTTCAAAGTTAGCTTCATCTTCAGGGGAAAGAACAGCCTCAGCATCACCTCTAAAGTACGAACCCGTCATTGCCACAACATGAACTTTGTCTCGCGTAATAAACTCACCAAGATGCGCGCCAAGTTTGTTATCTGGGTTGGCACTGACATGGTGGAATTCATCAACTGCTATCAGGCAGTCATCAAAGGCGGGAACACCAAAACGGTCTACTGCAAAACGGAAAGTCGCATGTGTGCAGACCAGCACCTGATCATCACTATCAAGGAATGCTTTTACTGAATTGACCTTACCACCATCTTCACCTGGGGCATTACAAAGATTCCATTTTGGTACGACTTGCCAATCCCAATAAAAGCCATATTTTGTCAGTGGCTCATTGTTAAAGCTTGAGCCAATTGATTTTTCAGGAACGACAACAATGGCTTTTTTAACGCCTTGATTGTTCAGTTTATCCAAAGCGATAAACATGAGAGCACGGCTTTTACCAGAAGCAGGTGGAGACTTAATTAAAAGATATTGTTCACCACGTTTTTCGTAAGCACGCTCTTGCATGACGCGCATACCCAGCTCATTCGATTTCTTTGAGCTGCCATTGCTGGCATAGTTAACAGATACTGAGGGTATAGATTTATGCTCCGTCATGCTCAAGATACCTTTTTCTTAGAGTTGGAAGTGGATTTGGTCATTTTTGTATAGAGGTCAAAAAGCTTTTCAAGTCGCTCAGTGTCATTCTTGAACTTACGTCCAATGTATATGCGCTCTAATACCTCGTCATTGCGCTCGTGTGCCCTGCGCAAATCATCTGGCATTTTTTCAGGATCATAGAGATCGGCAATAGTGGCGGGAAAATGCGCTTCGCGGGCGAGAAGAATGTCTTCTGCGCATTTGGTCAAATCTTCTTTATTCTTTTCGGTGAGTTTAGGAACAGGGAAAGTATTCCAGCCTAGCGTATTTGAGTATGAAAAATCAGTTCTCATTCTTACGCAAACCGTTCCAATCCAGACCCAATGTAGCCTTGAAGCAACAATAGACATACTCCATGCCGGAGCATCATACATAGCGTAATTTCTGTCCGTGATTATTGAATCTTCACCGATAAACCCTGTTGGAAGGTAATCTCGATTTTCTGAACTAACTCTGGGAACGACAATTGCGAAATTTTTAGGAACATTCATTTCACGAAATTGATGAGGGCGCTTAGCCATTGGAGCCATGCCCGGGTCAACACTTTTCTCTCGAAATGATCGGACATGCTCTATTCTCCTATGTATTGCAGAGTTTTTTACGGCATCGACTAAATCTTCATCTGATAGCCATAAACAATACCTAGAACGCCCCTGAATAAATTCAGTAGAACCTAGCGCTTTTTTAACCCACTTCTGCTTTTCTTGAAGCGTCAGTCCCAGGGCATCCAAATCGGAACTGCTCATCAGTAGTCCACCATCATCCTTTGGCACATTTCCTAATGTCAATTTCGGCAATCCTGAGATAGATTTACTTGACGGTGAAACTATTATGTCTTCACCTGGCGCCAGATATGGAGATATATTTTCTACAGTTCTTACGCTTTCTTCCTGATATAAAACCTTACTCCGTTTAATACCCCTCCATCCCATACCAACGACGACACAGGTTACTCCAGCTTTATTAGTCGCCAAGTTCGACCATTTAAAAGATGTAACAGCAAATACTATTTCGCTGCCTTCTAAGACCAATGGCCAAAAACGTGGAACGTGTTGACCTTGAACTATAGAATTCGTCGATACAAAAGCACACACACCTTTAACATGCTGAAGATATTGATGTGCCTTGTAAAAAAATCCGCATATATAATCTAGCGATTTCCAGCTTTTCGTTAAGCCACTGAAAATATTTTCTATGTCACTTTTTTGATCCTTGCTTTGCTTTTTATCGCCTATATATGGAGGGTTTCCACACAAAAATGTCTCACCCCCTTCATTCTCAAAATCTATTTCTGTTTGATCAAGAGGTGTGCCAAATAGATCATCTGCTTTGACTTTAACCCCTTTCCCTGTAGGGCGACATACTCCCAGCCAATCAAGCCTGAGCGCGTTTCCACATATAATCCAGTTCATTGCATCAAGAGGTAAAAACTCAGCAAGAGCTTCTTTTTGACCTCGATAAAGTACGTCGCATTGATATTCAGCAATGATTAGTGCCAACCGGGCGATTTCAGCGGGGAATTCTCGAAGCTCTATGCCCCGATAATTCGTTAGGGGAATATCTGACCTCCTACCAGATTCACCTCTACGTTTATTTATCTCAGCTTCAATAGCTCGCATTTCCTTATAGGAGATAACGAGAAAATTCCCTGAACCACAGGCAGGGTCAAAAACGCGTATTTTCGCCATACGCTTGCGAAGATTGAGTAACTTTTGAGGACTATCACCAGCCTCTTCAAGTTTCGCTCGAAGATCATCAAGAAATAGCGGGTTCAGAACTTTTAAAATATTTGGCACTGAGGTGTAATGCAGACCAAGCGCGCCACGCTCTTCTTCATCCGTCACTGCTTGGATCATTGAACCAAAAATATCAGGATTGATTTTCGTCCAATCCAAATTCCCAATATGAATAAGGTAAGATCGCGCAATCTTACTGAAACGTGGAGCATCAGTATTACCCGAGAAGAGGCCACCATTCACATAGGGGAAGGTATCAGCCCATCGCGGTAGATTAGCACCAGCTCTATCTTCAATAGAAGTATCCATTGCTCGGAATACTTCACTCATAATTTCGTGCGTATTTGAAGAATCCCGCTCACTCATCTGCTCAATGGTCTTGGTAAACAAGCCCTCGCCATTGAAAATATCGGTATCTTCTGCGAAGAAGCAGAAAATCAGGCGAGCCATGAAGTGGTTCATATCATGGCGGCGTTCTTCCGTGCCCCATTCAGGGTTATCTTTAAGAAGCTCGATATAAAGCCTGTTAAGACGCCCAGTTGCCTTGATATCAAATGAACTTTCGCGGATTTGCTTAACTGTCGTAATGCCAGCCAAAGGCAAGAAAAAGCCAAAGTGGTCAGGAAATTCGTTAAAGCGGCAAACGACTGGCGGATCATCGGAGGTTAAATCTTCAGCCTCAAAGTCAATCCCATCTGTGGCAACCACAAACTTCGCTTTGCCTTTGGCTGTTGCTGGGCTTTCTTTCAACCGCGTTAGCGTTTCAGATACCAAGCCCTCACTACACGTAGCTATATGGATGTTATTTCGCTGTAAAACACCTCCGTCGATATCAGAGGAATTCGTATTACCGCTTTGTAGGCGTTTAATGGTGGCAGGTTTATTTCCGAACGCCTCTAAAAAGGCATACGGGAAACTAGCTGAGTCAAAGTCTTGCTCAGCGAGTAACGATATGGCTTCTTCTATTTCAACTGCGTTCAAGTGGTTTTACCCTTTATTCGTGTTCTTTTGCTCTTCGATCCACTGGTCGATATCTTCTTTTTTAAAGCGCCAGCTCCCTCCAACCTTAAAACCGGGCAGCTTATCTGCTGCTGCCAGCTTATAGGCGGTTTTCTCAGCGAGTTTTAAATACGCCGCGACCTCTTTTAAGGTCAATATTCGATCTGTCATAGCATGTATCACCCTCATAACTATAGGGGAGAATATGGGAAAATAGAGGAAGGAACAACCAAAAACACCTATGATTGTTGGAGTTTCTGCACTAAATTGTTTGCAGCCAACCGAATTGACGGACTTTAGATGAACAACGCGCCAACCCAAGCCTATATCAAGCCAAGTGATGCCAGCTCTTGGGCGTTGTGCGCGCGCCGTGTATGGCTGGATAACTATCCCGAGGCTTTGGGCGAACTGGAAGTTGAAGAGGCAGAGGATGCCTTTGAGGCTTTGATCATTGAGCTTGGCCTTGCTCATGAGCAAGCGGTACTAACCCAGCTAATGAATGAAAAGTCGGTGCATACGGCCACTTCACCAGAAGATACGCAAAGGCTTATGGCCGAAGGTGTTGATGTGATTTACCAAGCCCAGTTGCTTGATAAGGAAAATCATCTTGTGGGCTATCCTGACTTCTTGATCCGCCATGCCAGTGGTGAGTATCAACCAGCCGATGCCAAACTATCCCTCAGTGAAGATAAAAAGGAAATACAGGTACAGCTTGGCTTTTATCGTCGAATACTTAATGCAAATTTACCTGCCATTGTATTCTTAGGTGACGGTGATACCGCTGAAATTGGCGACGAAACCAACCCGCTCACCAACCAGTTTGTCACCGAAATGCGGGAGCTACTGGCCAGTGATACAGAGCCAATGGTTCGCTATGGCCATAGCAAATGCCGCGCATGCCCTTATTACACACATTGCAAACCTGCCTTTGAGGCGAAGGAAGAAGTTTCATTGCTTTACGGTGTGCAAGGCCGCGCAGCCGATGGGCTGGAAAAACACGGTATTAATACGATATCGGAATTGGCCGGAAGCTCACCTGAAAGCTTACCCGATGTGCCTTACCTCAAAGGCCATGAAAAGAAGCAGCGTGCCATATTGCAGGCACAATCATATTTCAGTGGCGAAGTGCATCAAATTGCGCCCGTGAGCCTTCCCGATGGTCACTGGGTACATTTTGATATCGAGGACAATCCACTTACGGGGAATGGCGAAAAGCATGTGTATCTTTGGGGCTTTTTAGTACCCGACTTTAGGAATGCCGACTTCGAATATGTATGGACGGATACTGCCGAGCAAGATAGACAAGGCTGGATGGAGTTCCTTACCAAAATCGAAGAATACCGTGAGCGCTATGCTGATTTGGTACTTGCTCACTATTCGCAGCACGAGCGAACAACGATACGAAGCTACGCCAAGCGCTATGACATGGAAAGCAATGAAACCGTCCTGTATCTGCTTGGTGAAGAAAGCCCACTATTTGATATGCAAAAGCCTGTACTCGATAGCCTTGTTTTGCCATTACAAGGTTATGGCCTGAAGGACATTTGTAAGCACAAGGATTTGGTGAATTTTCAATGGGAAGATGACAGTTCAGGCTCGCAATGGTCGGTGGTTCAATTCAACCGTTTTTTGGCTGAAAACGATCCAGATATGAAAGCTCAGTTAAAGGCCGAAATACTCGGCTATAACCGCGATGATGTGATTGCAACGCGTAGGCTGGAAGAATGGCTTCGAGCTAAGTTTATTTAGAAAGAAAGAGAAATTAAATGCCCATATACAAAGTTTTTGACGACAAAATCATTCCAATTGAGCGAACAACCTTTAGTCAGCAAGGCCTTCGTGAGCGTGAGAATCTGCAAACAATGCTGAAGACCCAAATAGACGTTATCGCTCCAGATACTTTGGTGGTAGCTGAGGAGTTCGGCGAATGGGAAGATAGCAGGCGCAGAATTGATTTATTGGGCATAGATAAAGATGCAAACCTCGTTGTGATTGAGCTTAAGCGCACGGAGGATGGCGGCCATATGGAGTTACAAGCAATCCGTTATGCTTCCATGATTTCTACATTGACATTTAGCAAGCTGGTCGCGATCTATGAGCGTTATCTGGCTGACAATAATATTGAAGCTGATGCGACTGAAAACCTGCTTGAATTCCTTGAGTGGAATGAGCCTGATGAAGAGCAGTTTGCGCAAGAGGTAAAGATTATTCTGGCTTCTGCTGAATTCTCCAAAGAGCTGACAACATCGGTGATGTGGCTCAACGATTTTGGACTTGATATTCGCTGTATTCGAATGCACCCGTACAAAAGCAATGGAGAGATACTACTGGACGTTCAGACCGTCATTCCGATTCCTGAAGTAGCCGATTATCAGGTCAGAATACGCGAGAAAAAGCAAAAAGAACGTGAGGCAAGAAATAGCTCCAGAGATTTCACCAAATATGATGTTTCGATTGGAAGTGCCAAATTTACTGGCCTTAGTAAGCGCTGGATGATGTTCAATATTGTCGCAGAAATCATCCGAAGCGGCGTTAGTCCTGAGGAGATAAATAACGCAATTTCATGGAGCATATTCGAGGTTCTTGATGGTGAGCTAAGTGATCAAGAGGTCTATGAGGCCATTATGGATGGACATTCTGGTGGCAAAGTAATTCGTGCGAAACGCTTCTTTACCAGTGAGGGTGAACCGTTTCGATCAAATGGAAAGACCTATGTTCTTACGAACCAGTGGGGAGTTAGAACATTTGACACTATCGAAACATTAAAGAAGAGCTTTCCCAATATTCAAATCGCCGTATTGCCGACTACTACAGAATCATAAGGCGCATCCAAGGTCGCATCTTGGTCGTCGTCCACTGGCGAAACAGTGGTCGTGGTTAAGCGTCGAAACGCTTACGGCATCCAACCCGCGCAGGGTTGGTCGAGGGAGTTCATGAGGGGCTATGACATGCCCCTTTGATTGATGGGAAGTCCATGAAGGGAGAGCTAACTTCTCCTTTCTGGTTGATGGGGATGCAAGGGGAGAGCAAAATCTCAGCCTTGCCCATGGGGTTCTTAGGGGTAGCTCGGAGGCTCCCATAAGTGGTGATCGAACGGCCAATCGTTCGCTGGTGCAGCATACCAATCACTATGGATTGCGCACCAGATAAGCTCTTGTCAGAGAATGATAATTCGATGCTTAGAGCGCCGCCTGAGGATAGAACGGACGGGGCAACGTCCTTCTCAAGATAGGTGCGGGGAGGGAAAAATCTCCGATTTTGTACTACACGCACACATCTTGCGGTCATCGTAAAGCCGCGCCAATAGCGGAACTATGCTGAATTGCAGCAATTTATTCCTAGTCACTCTTGTCTTATCTTCACGATGACGGTGTTGCTGAGGCCTGCCCCAAGGGCAGAAGCTTACTCTTTAATGCTCCGCGCCCACCACCTGTTTACCGACTGTCGATATCGATTACAAGCGTGATGTTGAATCATCATCAAGGCAGTCGGATGATCGATGGCATTGCCATCAGGTCATATAGGGTGGGCTTGGCGGCCAGTCAGTTTTCCGTAGCGCCTTGCGCTACTTGCTCTGCAAATTGAGAAAACTGGCTGGGGGCTTATAACCTTGGTGCGGATTGCAAAACAGCCGTGTAGATTATTTCACCATCCGCATTGATTGAACAAAACCCTTCCAGCCTCATTCCACGATCAGGTGGGTTAAGCTCTTTTTGCTCATCTGTTGCCTGCTCGCAAAATGACCATGCATCCTTAAACCACTCTGGAGTTTCTGCGGTCGGCATTAGGAAGTATTTCCGCTCAAGTCTTTCGTCTGGAATATCAACAACGATTGCGCGGGTTCCTGATTTGGAAACAATACTCCATGCTCCCTCTGGCATATCTGGGCGAGTATGCAAGCCGAGCCTAAAGTATTCGTATATGCCCCAAGAGACGATGCCGATCAAAACGAACAAACCTATTTTCTTATAGCTGGGCTTCATTCTTCCTCACTTTCTCATCTATCAGTAGCAAGAAAAGCGTTCTTGTAAAGAACTTTTATGAAGAGAAAATCAGGCAATTGATAGTCATGCTATCGCCAGAATAGCAACTTATGTGTTGCCTAAGTTTAAAAAAGAAACCAATATGTTTCTTAATCAAGAAATAGCAACATATGAGCTTCAATATGGATTCACTACTCAAACAAATCAAAAAACGCCGATTAGAGTTAGCACTCAAACAGCACGATATGATGATGCGCGTTGGAATGTCGCGCCAGCAATATCAGCGACTGGAATCCAAAGGCAATCCACGGCTAGATACCCTTGAGTTGATCGCAAAGGGGCTCAAGAGCGAATTACTGTTCATTCCACAAGAGAGGCTGGCCACCGTATTGGCAGTATTAGACGACAACACAACGACCTCCGCCGATACTCAAAACAAGAAGCCTCTGGATGAAGACCCGTGGCAAGGCTTACTAGGGGACACCGAATAATGGGCAAATGTAGCTTCTAAATACTCAACTGCTTACACCATTTGCGCACAATAAGCGAATTATGGCTCGACACAATAAGCGAATAATGATACAACATAATAAGCGAATAAAAGATACGCACGATAAGCGAGAAGAACCACCATGGCGACCCCTTCCGAAAAACTGGCTGATGCATTAGAAGCCCTTCACGACCTTCAGACAAATGGCTCAGTTGCCATACGCTCAGCCGACCTCTCGCGCACTCATCGTGAACGCCTCGTTCAAAACGGCTTCCTTGAGGAAGTTATCAAGGGCTGGTATGTACCAGCACGCCCCGATGAAACGCGCGGGGAAAGCACGGCTTGGTATGCGTCATTCTGGCAATTTTGTGCAGCCTACCTTAATCACCTAAAAGGCGACGACTGGTGTTTATCACCTGAGCAATCTATCGCACTTCATACCGAAAATATGACCGTGCCCAAACAGTTATTAGTTCGAGCCACCAAGGCACGGAACAATGTAACAGAATTACCTCACGGCACGTCTTTACTAGATATTCGCGCTGCGCTCCCTGAACTTGCTCAGGTGACGACCAAAAACGGTTTGCGCATATATAGCCTTCCTGCTGCTTTGATTGCCTGTAGCAAGCAAAGCTTTACTCAGAACCCAACGGATATGCGCGCGGCATTATCCATGATCAGTGATGCCTCTGAAGTCTTAGAGCAATTACTAGAGGGTGGGCATAGCTCTATTGCTGGCCGCTTGGCGGGTGCATTCAGGAATATTGGCCGCGCTCAAATTGCCGACGATATTATGGGCACAATGCGCGCGGCTGGGTATGACTTGCGCGAAACTGACCCGTTTGAGCAACAATCCAGTCTAAGATTCTCACGGCGCGAACAATCCCCATACGTCAATCGTATTCGGCTTATGTGGCAGGATATGCGGGAAACTGTGATAGCGCACTTTCCAGCATCACCCCCGCAAAGTGTTGATAAAACCGCATACATGCAGCATGTTGAAGATGTGTATGTGACCGATGCCTATCACTCCCTTTCCATTGAGGGATATCGTGTAACGCCTGAGTTGATCAATCGCGTTCGCACTGGAGACTGGAACCCAGAACAAAATGCCGATGATAAAGAGCGGCTTAATGCCCTAGCAGCTAGGGGCTATTGGCAGGCTTATCAAGCCGTGCGCAAGAGCATCGAGCAAATACTCGATGGGCATAATGCAGGGGAAGTCGTCGATAATGATCATCGCGTATGGTATCGTGAAATGTTTGCGCCCGGAGTGACGGCTGGTATTCACAAGCCTGCTGACCTTGCTGGTTATCGGAATGCACCTGTTTTTATCCGTCGCTCCATGCACACACCGCCAAGCCGAGAGGCTGTGCGCGATGCTATGCCAGCGTTTTTTGAGTTGCTGCAAGCCGAAGAAAATGCCGCTGTGCGTGTTGTGCTGGGGCATTTTATCTTTGTCTATATTCATCCCTATATGGATGGTAATGGTCGCACAGGGCGTTTTTTGATGAATGCCATGCTGGCAAGCGGCGGCTACCCTTGGACGATTGTGCCGCTGGAAAAGCGCAATGATTACATGGCTGCACTTGAAGAGGCGAGCACAAATCAAAACATAGAGCCATTTACGAAATTCTTGGGTTCACTTGTTCAAGGCGCACTGGACGGTAAAGCAGAGCCGTCAATTCCGAACGATTAACGAATAATTAAGATACAACACGTATGATATTAATAGATACGTGGCTTAATTCTGAGAAAGCGATTACCTGTTACCAACAGGCGCGTAGCTAATTTTCAAACATGGGTGCAAGGAAGCGATGCAGCATTTGCTGTTACCGCTTCCTATAAAAGGAAAGCCCCATGGATGAGTTATTAAACGGCAAAAGCATAAAAGCGGATTTTGAAGCGCAGGTAACAGCGGCGCTTATGATCCAGAGCAATGCGCTTATCCCTCTCAAGCTTGCCGCTCGCCTATGCGGCATTCCCAAGCACGAAATACTAAGGCGCATTGATTGCGGCACATTCCCCAAACCCAGAACATTGTCCTCAACAGGCAAGCGTATTCGCGAGGCGTTTTACCTGAAAGATTTGCATGAATGGATTAAGTGCCCACACCTCTATCATCAGAGGGGGCTGCATGAGTGATCAATTAAGCTTGGCACAAATTAAAAGGGCGTATCATCAGGCTGCAAAAATTGTGGCACGATATGGCGATAAATACCTGCCGATATTCGAGCGCCTTGAAAAAGAATACCAGAACAGAAAAGATAAAGTTAAAACCCTAAAACGTGCGATAAAAATTGCAGAAAAGGATACGGGATTCGAACCTACAGACCTCTAAAAACTGGGACACAAAATGGTACACATACTGGGACACAAATTTTTATAGTAGTAATTTCTAATAAATACCTAACGCACTGAAATAGAATAATAATTAGAGGTGAAAACTTTCAAATCGAATCCTGCCCCCTCCACCATTTTCATTTACATAATCTTAACTATTTACCCGCTAACATGTTGTATTGATTGAAATTTACTTTTCAATTGACCAAGGCACATTTTTGCTTTACCTAAAAATGGTACACAAAGTGGGCTACAAATTGGGACACATGGATGGCGAACTATGTATTTTGCAGAGGGAAGAATTTTTATTATCGCAGGCGCGTTCCTGAATACGTGTCCGACTATGATAAGCGCGCCATCATCAAAATATCTTTGGGCACAAAAGATGAAAAAGAAGCCATCCGAAAAGCTGCCATCTATAACGACTATATCGAAGATTATTGGCGCAGCCTGATTAAAGGCAATGGCAAAGCTGATCCTGAAGCCGAATATCGCACCGCAATCAAGCTCGCAAAAGCCCATGGCTTTGCCTATAAGAATGCCGTTGAAATTGCCAAAGAGCCACTAGAGGAAATTGTTGAGCGCCTAAAGACGGCAAACAAGGCCATAGAACAACCCGAAACAGTCTCTTCCGTGCTTGGCGGCACGGATGTGCCAGAGTTACCGTTAAGCACTTGTGCGGAAAAATACTGGCCGCTATGCCGTGATAGGCTCACCAATAAGTCAGAGCATCAAATCCGTAAATGGAAAAACCCGCGTCTTGCTGCCATCAATTACTTTATCAGCGCTATCGAGGATAAGCCTCTTAAATCCATTGCTCGCTCTGACATTTTGCAGTTCCGGCAATGGTGGATGGATCGCATTGAAAAAGGCGAAGTCGTGGCCGCGACTGCCAATAAAAATATGATGTATGTGAAAGACATGCTTCAGGTGGTCGGGCTTCAATATGAAGTGGCGACCGACTTTGATGTGCTGTTTTCAAAAATACGCCTTAAAGAGCTGGAGCAATCAAGGCCACCTTTTGAGGCCAGCTATGTTCAAGATGTCTTGTTGTCGAAGCATCGCCTAAATGGCCTCAATGATGAAGCGAGGCTTTTAGTATTCGCCATGGCCGATACTGGCGCGCGTGAATCTGAGCTGATCGGCCTTACAGAAGAAGATATCGTTCTGGATGAGCCTATTCCCTATATCTGGATTCGCGCGCGTGAAAACAAAGCGCTCAAAACACTTACCTCAGAGCGCAAAGTACCGCTCGTTGGTGCGGCGCTTCATGCCTTCCAGCAATTACCGAGTGGCTTTAACCATTATCGCACTGCCGATACTGCCTCCACGACCATCAATAAATATTTACGTGAAAACGATTTAAAGCCAACACCAAATCATTCCCTCTATTCGCTACGCCATACCTTTAAAGACCGCCTCCGCGACGCAGGCGCGCCAGAGGAAGTCATTGACGAGCTTATGGGGCACAAGAAGTCGGGGCCGAAATATGGTCGTGGTCACATGCTTGAGAAAAAGCATGAGTGGCTTAAGAAAATCGCTTTTAGCGTCTAATTACGATTTTTATTGAAAATTTTAAAGATTTTCTGATAACCATAAAGCTGAAAGGTTTTTATGGATGAAAGACGAATTTACATACAGGTCAACACCTGATGGCAGTCCACCAAGCGGGCGAAAGCAAACTGGAACATGGAAAGATATAAGCCTTTCGGGTGCCGATCCAAAACTCATTGACGAGTTTGATATGGATTGCCAAGAGCTTGGCCTAACGCGATTTGAGCTTGCAAATAAACTATTTGAACTTCCTGAAAACGGAGGTGATGACGTTCGCTTTTATAATGTTTTTAAAGACGTTAGAAAATGGAGCAAACACGCTGAAAGAGTAAAGAAAAGAGATCAGTTTGGTCATTTTGCTGAGCAGAGTAACGACTCCCCGCCTGAAATCACCTAAATAGATTTTGCGAATAGATTATTTTTTCTTTCTGGAGTCTAATGCTTTCGCAAAAGCATTGAGCGCTGGGCGATCAAGCTGCGATACAAATCTCAAGCCACGCTTCTGACCCTCAATTTGTTCAGGATATAAAAATGGAGTTGGAACGTCTGCTCCGACACCACCTATCAAATTTTCACTTACTTTAAACTCAGAGCGCTTGAGAGCACTGAAATATGCCCCTCGCATGACCTTATTTTTTAAACCTTGCACACTTTCAGTGATGTTTCGAAAATGCCCCAGAAACCACAAAACATCGACCCAAAATACGATTATTTCATTTACATCATTAACGTATTCTCGGTATGGCTCATAGACAATAGATCGCTCAGAACTTTCGTTGCAAGGATATGAAGGCTTGCCCCATGGCGGATCATATACCTGTTTGAGTTTGATCGGGCATGTTTTGCACGCTATGCGCTTTTCTATAACTTGCTGTCTTTGTCCATTTTCAATTTGTTCTTTCACGGCTAAGGGCGGCGTATCGGAGCTGCACGTGAAAATACAGGACTCAAGATGATTCTGCTTCGGGTATTCTTGCCACATGCCCCAGTGATAAAGCAAATGAGGGGTGTGCCGCATTGTTTCCTCCCAAAGGAAATCATCCCACCCCTCCTGCACCCTCATATCTCTGGTGTAACCTTTTGCATCAAGGTTGATTAGCATCCCATGCACTGTAAATAACATGTATCTAACCGCATCCGCCTCGCTATCTTTATCATCATCAAGAAGCTGGGTAAGGTCATGAAAGAGCGCTCTTCCTTTACTATCGTTATTAAAAACTAGATCATCCAAACGCCTATATAAATTGCTCACGCTTTGTTTTGAACGCCCAAGCAAATCAGCGCATTTGGAAATTTTCACGCCTTTTAAGTAAGAAAGGATAAGGAACTCGCTTTGCTCGTCTGACAGGCGCGAGTTCTTAAAATATCGATTTTTCTGTTTGTAGCTTCTAACCATAAACTCAAATCATTCCGATTTGGGGCAATTAACGTACCTAAGCCAAACAGCAGGCTTTACGGGCTCTTGACGGGGCGTATACTCCAAATATCCCCCCTAAGAAATCCTCCTTTTTGTCTTTTAAGGCAAATTCCGCCCGAAATTTGGGCTTCACAACAGGAGGATGGACTTATGTCTACTTTATCCAAGATATCAATAGATATCACCTTATCAGTAGTCGCTGACCCAATAGGCGAACCACCAAAACTCACAACAGCAATAACAGACCAGCTTCGCTGCGAGCAGTTCTATAGCTGTAATAGTGAATACTGTGCCAAGCATGGCTGCCGTAATGCGCTGCCCCTCAAATCTGGGGAGGTGCGCTCATGAACTTCGACAAACCATCCCC
Organism: Candidatus Endobugula sp.; assembly: GCA_020628895.1. GTDB lineage: Bacteria > Pseudomonadota > Gammaproteobacteria > Pseudomonadales > Cellvibrionaceae > Endobugula. The sequence continues at coordinate 6,551 of JAHDEM010000002.1, read as the reverse complement.
GTTTGACGGTGTGAAAGCCGTCAGCCCTTCAGGAGTCATCAAAGTCCTCTTTGCTGTCTCACTTGAAGCCGCCATGTTCGTTATGTTCTATGCGGTCTACACCGAAACGATAGGCTTGATGAACGAAACTTACCTTTCAGAGCTTCCTGTACTCGGTGGCATGTTTGGCATGCTCGATCCCGATGCCAATGCCTCTCACATCATCTCGATACTGCTAGCGACGTTTTCGGTGGCAACGCCGCTCTTCATTTGGGCGGAAGTGCATCGTCAAAATATCTTGGATGATCCTCAAGAATGGTTTTCTCACCCGCAAAATCAGATTTTGGCGAGCATCGCTGGCTTGGTCTTAATCATGGTCATTGGCCTTGAGGTCGTGAATTTATACACCCTTGTTGCAAGGGAAAGCACTCAAGGCGGATTTGTAGTGCAGCAAGAAAGCGGCGTGATGGCATTTCTTGCACAAAACAAAGGGCTGGCGATTGGCGTGAGCGCAGTGATTGCCGTCATCAACATCATTCTCGCGCTGTTCACGACACGCGCCTTTCAAAGCCTTAAGTCAGAGGAGAAATAGTCATGAAATATTTAACCGCTCTTATTCTTACTCTTTGCATTACCGCTTGCGGTGAACAAGTGCAGGCTCCCAAAACTAAAACTCATGAAGATATTTTTGTGCTCATCGAGAATGGTGGAACCATTGCCAGCGAAGATCAGAAGGAAGCACTGAATACCGCTCTTCACTTACTTCAGCAATTAACCTCACTCTCCCGAAGGAAAGCCACGAGTGACACTCAGATTCACATTATTCTGAGCGCATTACCTAACCGTATTGCGTGGTCGGGAACGGCTGGGCAGCTTCTCTCACAAGCGGAAGAAGTTACGAATCTGATTGTGTTTAAACCGACCTTTTCGGATTTGGTTATGGCGTTTGATCAGATTGAAACAACCGTGAATCTAACGCAACCTGACTCCATCCGCTTGTACTGGATTGGCTCTACGGTTCATGTGCCGTTTCAGCAAGGTAATGATCCGATTGACGTTGAGGTGCCTCAAGAGGTTCCAAGCGAGTTAGCGCTGGCAAATCTCGCCAGCAAACTCACCACTCTCAAAATCATGCGCGTTCACCCCGATCAAGACAAGGTGCTACAAGCCTATCTTGGCTCACTCGGGATTTTGAAACGTGCGCGCAGTGGCGACATTGATTTTGAGTTGCTTGGTGAAGCGCAAACGAAGTCTCGACTTAAAACGTTGCTTTAAGTGGGGGGGTATCGATGAAAACTTTCATTAAAAATCTAGCAGTTGCAGTTGGCCTTTCGGCCTTCTGCAACACCAACCTGCTGGCAAATGAGCCTGTTATCACTGTTAAATCTAAAAGAGAGTATTCAGCGCCGATCATTGTGATTCGATCAAAATATGATTTTGAAAAGTCCATTTCTTTGAAGTTAAAAACTGACCCCTCGCTTGATGCATCAGACATTCTCATAAGAACAATTTCCAAGTTCGGAATGGTCGATGCTAATGGCATTAAGATCGTATCGGGGTTCGATATCGATCAGTCGAACAATATTATTGTCGCCTTTAGCGGTGGAACCTCCGAGATTATTCAAACATCGGGAAACCCTTCACAGCTCAATATCGTTGCCAGCTTTCGAGATGTCAGTGGTCAGTTTGTTTCACCACCTCCTGATAGCGTCGCGGTTTATTCTATGAGTGGTGAAAAGCTGTGCTTTGACTACAAAACCGTTCAGCAAGCACCACCCAACATCGGCATTGCATTGCTGCTTGATCGCTCTGGCTCTATGGCTGGCAACATAGAAGCGGTGAAAAGCACGGCGAATAACTTCCTTAATTCATTGCCGTCGCATGCGCTATGTGCCGTCGGTAGCTTTAACTCCGATTTAACTTACGGCCATAAAAACTACCAGCAATGTAATGGCGGTGGATTTGGCTTTGAAAATATTGAAGCCAGTGGCAGCACAGATATTTTTAAGGCGCTAAGCAGCGCCTATTCAGACCTGTCGGGCAGTTACTTCAATGGGTATCAGAAGGCGGCCATTGTCATCACTGACGGTTACACCGTGAATGATGCAAAAGTAAAAGCTGAATTACTCGCCAATAAAAATGGCATTCTGACCTTTGTATATTTCATTGGCGGAAACCATAAAGACGACCTTGAAGGAATTACCGATCACTTCATTTCGCAAGGCGGCAATGTAAAGCAGTCGCTATCGCATTACTTTAGTGCCATCGGTCTTGCCTATAAAAGCCAGAAAGTTTTGAGTGTTAAGCCTTGCTATGGAGGTGCGCATGCAACTCCGTAGCCAAGGGGCACAGCATCCGTCGCGGATATATAGCCGCGACCCCGACTTGTATGGCTCAAGTAAATGGGCGACGAAAAACCACCTTCACCAAAAAGGTTATGGCGAAAGTGGGCGCATATTCCTTGGCTACGGCATGGCCGAAGCGAACAAAGGCCGCGCTTATGGCATAACCACAAACACTCAAAAGCACCTACTAACTGTAGCACCAACACGTAGCGGAAAACTTCTAACCGCCAGTATGCCGCGATGCTTGGAGCATCGTGGTTCGCTGGTTGCGCTTGACGTAAAGGATGGTGAGCTGTCTTTAATTGCTGCGCGATATCGGCGAGACGTGCTTGGCCATAAAGTCATCATTATTGATCCATGGAATTTAGCTTGCTCAAAGCTCGGCATGCCTCAATCAAGGTTTAACATTATGGATTGGCTTGATCCTGACAATGATGACTTTGTTGAGGATGCCATGACCATAGCCGATAGCCTTGTCACTGACCGAGGCGGAAAAGACCCGTTTTGGACGGATGAAGCTCGCGCGCTTGTTATGGGGCTAATTCTCTATGTTGCGGCCACGCCTTTGGTGTTAATGCCGACAGCCAAGCGTTCACGCGACATTCCGCAAGTGAGAAGATTGTTAAGTCTATCCTCTAACGATTTCAAAAACCTTGTGGGCGGCGAATACGAAAAGGATGAAGAAGGCAATGCCGTGCTAATAAAGCCCGGCATGATGCAAAGCTCAAACGAATATGTTCGCTCTGCCGCCGCACGTATTCTTAATAAAGCGCCCAAAGAATTTTCCAGCATATTATCAACGGCGCAACAAAATACGCATTTTTTAGAAAGCCCAAAAATACAGCGCACTTTATCGGAATCAGATTTTACCTTTGAAGAACTGGAAACTGGTAAAACAGATATCTTTGTCGTTTTGCCTGCTGGAAGATTGTTTACCTATAATCGCTTTTTGCGAATGCTGCTAAGTTCTGCAATTACTTCAGTAACCCGCTTTAAGACCAAGCCAAACCCTCCCGTGTACTTTCTTATGGAAGAAGCTGCTGCCTTGGGGCGCATGGAGGTCATTGAAACCGCATTTGGCTTAATGGCGGGATATGGCATGCAGCTCCACATGATCGTGCAGGACTTAAATCAGCTCGTCTCACTCTATGGTGAGAGGTGGCAAACATTCATTGCCAATAGTGGCGTTATACAAATCTTCGGCACCCGTGATCTGATGACTTCAGAATACACATCAAGGCTGTGCGGCATAACAACGATTGAATCGTTAAGTGAGTACAGCGCTGAGATGCGGGCTCGCCTTTTTAGTGATCCCAATTTTTTAAGCCGAGAGGATGCGCTCACATCGCGTTCGCTTATCACTCCCGACGAAGTAATGACGATGAGCCCAGTTGCTCAGATTCTTATCTTGTCTCATGCCAATCCAATCGCCTGTTTTAAAACCGCCTATTTTTTGGATCAGAGATATAGAAATAAAAATGGTTCGCCCATTTACGATATTCATCCAAACTTTGCCGACGACCCAATAAGCAGGCCTGTTAATTTCACTAAGCAGGGGCTGAACATTGCTGCGCCTCTTTCTTCGATATTTGATGGAGGGTGAGCATATGATATTTAGAGCGTGGATTTCAATTGTTGTAATGGGCGTATGTGCAGGGAGCGTGTGGATTGGGCTTGATGGGAGAATCCCTCCTTATGAATACGCGCCAGTTAGTTTTGTTTTCCATTGGGTAACACCATGGCTGTTATTAATTTTGGCTGCAAAGTCGTGGTATCGCATTTTCATCTGGGGACGCATGCTGCAAGCAAGGCAATCGCCTCCAATTCTTAGTCGTGGGCTCTCAACACAGGCGCATAAGCAAACAAATACAGTTTTGTTGAAACTTACTTCACAGGCGCTATTTCTTTTCGCCCTAGCTGGTGTGTTAAATCAATTCTCAATTGAGCATATCGAATGGTGGATCGTATCCATCGTTGCCTGTTTTTACCTTCTTAAAAAATCATCAAAGGCGGGGTAATGAATGTGATTAATTTATTGCCCACAAAAACAGAAAGCAAAAAAACGGCAGAAACATGCGGTTTACAGGGTGCTTATTTACGATTTATTAACGATTTCAGGCGTATCATTATAAGTATGAGAGATTGTGGGAGCGCCAGAGCGTTCCATGCAACTCTCTTTTTTTGTGGTCAGGTGGGTGTATGTGCATGTTCCGCACCCAGAACGTGCCATCTCTCAGATATACGCGGCTGGCGCAAAGAATACGGCAGTGAGAGCAGTAATTCGCTTTCACTGCTTTTTTATGGGGGGATATATGGATAAACCCTTCATAAAACAGAATAAAAATGAGTCCAATATGGCTCAGATTTGTTTGAAGACTCCGCTGAAAGCGAGTCATAATCGGGGTTCCGACGATGAAGCGATAATCGCTCTCGTGAAGTTTCTCGCAAGACGCGCCGCCGAAGAAGATTACGAATTTTACCGCAGCGCGCTTAGCAATCCCGATATAGAAGATGGTGGATAGGAATATGACGCAACGTGCTTGCATATATGCCCGATATAGCTCTGACCTTCAAAGTGACGCATCCATTGAAGATCAAATTCGCCTGTGCAGTGACAAAGCAAGCGCTGAAGGCTGGAAGCTTGGCAATTGTTATACGGATGCAGGAATTTCAGGGGCATCACTCATGCGCCCTGGCATTCAATCTCTGCTCAGTGCCGCAATGAATGGCGAATTTGACATACTCATTGCTGAAGCCTTGGATCGCCTCTCTCGCGATCAGGAGGATATTGCAGGTATCTTTAAACGCATGGAGTTTGCTGGCGTTAAGATCATCACTCTTTCAGAAGGCGAAATATCCACGCTTCACATAGGCCTGAAAGGCACTATGAACGCGATGTTCCTGAAAGACTTGGCCGACAAGACCCGCCGAGGGCTCCGTGGCCGTGTAGAGAAAGGCAAATCAGGTGGCGGTCTGGCCTATGGCTATCAGGTGGTAAAACAGTTCGACGCCAATGGCGAAGCCATCAAAGGGGATCGTGAGATTGATGAAGTGCAGGCCGACATCATCCGTCGCATCTTCCGAGAATATGGCATTGAAAACAAATCACCCAAAGCTATTGCTGCTCAGCTCAACGAAGAAGGCATACCTTGCCCATCTGGCAAAAGCTGGGGGCAATCCACCATAAACGGCAACCGCAAGCGCGGTACTGGCATTCTGAACAATGAACTGTATATCGGTCGCCTGATCTGGAACAGACAGCGCTTTATCAAAGACCCTGCCACAGGAAAACGTGTAACGCGCCTGAATGATCCGTCTGAATGGATTATTCAGGATGTACCAGAGCAACGCATCGTTGATTCTGAGCTATGGGAAGCGGTTAAGACGCGCCAGAAAACACTGGATCGTAAATCTACCGCGCTTTGGCAAACGAACCGCCCCCAATATCTGTTATCAGGACTGACCAAGTGTGGCGTTTGCGGTGGCGGGTATTCCAAAATCAACTCTACCCAATATGGCTGCTCTGCGGCCAAGAACAAAGGGGATAGCGTCTGTGACAATCGCCGCACCATCAAACGAGAAGCGCTTGAGGGCTATGTTTTGGATGGCTTGCAAGGCCATCTCATGCGTGAAGAGCTGGTCAATGTGTTCTGTAAAGAATACACCAAGCATTTAAGCACCTTGCATGCGCAGGCCAATGCGCAGCGTAAATCACTTGAATCTCAACGTGACAGCCTTCTCAAAGAGCGCGAGCGCCTAATACAGGCCATCAAAGACGGTATCCCCGCCAGTATGGTGAAAGACGATCTGGAAAGTGTTTCTGAGCGCATTGAGAAAGCAGAACAAGCCCTGACGGTGCAACCCGCACTCAAACCTCTGATTCATCCGGCCATGGCTTCACGTTACCACCAAGCCATTAAAGACCTAAAGGCATCGTTGAATGCGGATGGCGCGCGCGCCGAAGCTTCACAGCATTTAAGGGGGCTTATCGAAAAAGTGGTGCTAACACCAGAAGAAGGCGAGAAAGGCCTGCGTATTGATCTATACGGTGATTTAGCTGGAATCTTGAATATGTCTTTGGAGACGAGAGATATGAAAATCTTGGACAAACTATGCTTGAACGCATCGAATGATAATAAGGCTATCAATGGGGCTTTCGCCCACATAGATAGAATTGGTAGCGGGGGCTGGATTTGAACCAACGACCTTCGGGTTATGAGCCCGACG
>JAHDEM010000081.1 GCA_020628895.1 Candidatus Endobugula sp. | reverse complement strand
TGATTCAGCTCTAACCTGTGATGTATTTAGAGATGGTCATTCATTCGCTGGACGCTAGACGTCTGAAGCCAGACGTTTTTGCTTTGCGTCCTGCGTTGGGCATCCAGCGTCCAGCTATTTTAAGCCGCTAACCACTTTTCTAAATCATCAGCGCCGCCAATATGTTCACCTTCTACAAAGACTTGGGGTACGGTACCTGCACCAGTCACAGCGACTAACGAGCTATATGTAACGCCTTTATCCCCTAAAACGATTTCTTCGTACTGGTAGCCATTGTCTGCTAATGCTTTTTTAGCGCGTGCACAATGTGGGCAGCCGGGTTTAGTAAATAAGCTGACGCGTTTGGGTAAAGCCGCATTTTCATTGATGTAGTTGAGCATGGTATCGGCGTCGCTCACTTCAAATGGGTCGCCGGGTACATCGTCTTCGATAAACATTTTTTCTATCACGCCATCTTTAACCAGCATGGAATAACGCCAAGAACGTTTGCCAAAACCAATATCGTTTTTGCCTACAAGCATGCCCATGCCTTCACTAAATTCACCGTTACCATCGGGGATAAAGGTAATATTGTCCGCATGCTGGTCGCCTGCCCATGAGTTCATCACGAACGTGTCGTTAACCGATAAACATACCACACTATCTACACCCTCCGAGGCAAAGGTAGGCGCCAGCTCGTTATAACGCGGCAAGTGAGTTGATGAGCAAGTCGGTGTAAATGCACCAGGCAGAGCAAATAGCACAACAGTTTTGTCTTTGAAGATATCATCGGTGGTTACATCGACCCAATTATCACCTTGGCGAGTGTGAAATGTCACTTGTGGTACGGCTTGGCCTTCTCTATTTTCTAACATGACTATGTGTCCTGAATGTTGTTGGTTGATAGAGACACTATAGTGCTTGCATTAATTTAGGTAAATTTAATTAATTAAATTGATTTGATAGTTTTTGGTAATTTTGGCGTTATTTCTCTTGTGCTGCTTTTAATGCATAATGTTTTCCCTACAAACAAATGCAAAAGGAAAAAGGATGAAAAAAGTATTGCTAAGTCTTGTTTTATTGGTGCCAGCATTGGCTAACGCAGATGGTTGGTGTGAAGGGCCAGTGGTAAGGGTAATGGCGGACAACTCTAATTGCGCCGATGCTAACGGTAAATTACAGCTAGCCTATGTATTAAACAACATTAGTAATAAATGGCTATGTGCCAGATCTGATGTTGGCTCCTCGATGGTGCTAGCTGCTAAAATGGCAGGCAAAAATGTGAAGGCGTGGGTGAGCGTTGGTAGTGATTGCTCCCAATATAATGATTATGATGCTGCCAGCTTTATCTGGATAGACGAAAATCAATAGTCTTTGCGTGCTGCTGGTTAGGTTTAGCTTCCTATATTTGAAAAAAGCTCTTGCTCAATAATGTTATTGCGCATCCATTCATTGGCTTTACCAGTGGTTTGTTTTTTCCAACACATAAAAAAGCCTCCTGGGTTGCTCAGAGGACTTAGGCTGATCAGTTTACCTTGGGCAATTAGCGGGTCGGCAATATGGCGAGGCAAATGGCTTAGTCCCAAACCATGGACCAAGGCAGAGACTTTTTGTGACATGTTGCTAACCGCAAGCACCTGCTGAATCCCTAGCTGCCCTAATGTGCGTTGAGGTAAATGGCGGGCGCTGTCACTAATCACAATATGAGTGAAGTCTTTTAGAGCCTCATGATCAATGGGTTGCTCTAGTTGGCTGGCGGGATGTTCGGGGCTGCAGCAGAGTTGCATTTGCAGGTTGCCTAAATGGACTTTGTGCCAGTGTCCGCCTGCAGGCTCGTCGCCGCTCACACCAATAATCAAATCTGCTCGGTCACTGATCAGTGCTTCCCAGCTGCCACTGAGTGCTTCATCAATCAATTGAATGTCCAGCCAGGGTTGTTGTTTTTGCAGTTCGTCAATCAGTGGCCATAGGGGCTCACAAGGCAGAATGGTATCGATAACAATACGTAAACGTTTCTCCCACCCGCTATGCGCTTGCTTGGCCTGTTCCTCTAACTGTTGTACTCGCAATAATATTTCGCGTCCTTTTTCCAAGACTAATCGGCCTGCTGGGGTGAGTGTTGCCCGTTGTTTGTCCCTGTCAAATAATTTGATGTCTAGCTGTTCTTCGAGTTTTTTAATCGTGTAAGTAATCGCTGAAGGTACACGATATAACTCTTCTGCGGCAGCGGCAAAACTGCCTTTTCTATCAATAGAATCAATAGCTTGAAGTGCTTCTATGGGTATCATTTTGCGGCCTTTTAAAGTTTGTTCAAATAATTTGAACATGTATTGCAAAATATATCAATTTTCTTCTTTTTGCCCCTCTTCTATAGTGTCTACATCGAACGACAACACGCGAATATCATTGAGGAAATGAACATGAATATACAAACATTAATAAATACCGATGAACAATGGGGCAGCTTGCTACTACGTATTCCAGCAGGTGTGATCTTTGCCGCTCATGGTGCCCAAAAATTATTTGCTTGGTTTGGCGGTTATGGCTTGGAAGGCACAGGTCAATTTATGGCGTCTCAGGGGTTGGAGCCGGGTTACCTAATGGCATTGTTGGCCGGTAGTGCAGAATTCTTTGGTGGTATTGCGCTTATTTTGGGTTTGCTTGTACGTCCAGCGGCATTGGTATTGGCAATCACCATGTTGGTAGCGATTTTTGCCGTACATTTTTCTGCAGGGTTATTTATTGCTAATGGCGGTTATGAATTTGCACTGGCGTTATTAGCCGTTACCGCTGCATTAATCCCTTTAGGTGCGGGTAAATATTCTGCCGATGAGTGGATCACCAGAAGACTTGCTTAATACGATGAGCTAACCCATAAACCTTTACGAATAACAGGAGTATAAAATGTCTAATACTGTGTTAAGAGTGGATTCAAGCCCAAGAGGTGAGGATTCATTATCCAGACAATTAACAGCTTACATTGCTGAGCAACTAAACCAACAGCAGCCAGTAGATATTGTGCATCGAGATTTATCGAAAACAGAACTGCCACTGGTAACCTATGGACACATTGGTGCTTATTTTACTGCGCCAGATCAACGAAGTGACGAGCAAAAAACCTTATTGGGCGCATCGGATAAATTAGTTCAGGAACTAAAATCAGCGCAACAATTAATTATTGGTGCACCTATGTATAACTTCTCTGTCACTGCATCGCTAAAAGCATGGATCGATTTGATATGCCGTGTAGGTGAAACCTTCAAATACGGCGAGAATGGTCCTCAGGGTTTGCTCAAAATAGAGCGTGCATTTATTGTTGTGGCTGCAGGCGGCACCCCAATAGGTAGCGAGATTGATTTTAGCAGCGCGTACTTAAAACAAGTGTGCAGATTTATCGGCATTGAAGAAGTGCATATTATTAATGCATCGGCATCCAAACGTGACCCCGATACATTAATCCAGCAGGCGAAACAACAAATAGACGAGATTGTTTTTCAGACTGCCGAGGCAGTAGCGGTATAGAAAACCACGTATTAAATGGTACGTAGTTAAAGAGTTAAAGAAAAAAAGCAACGAAGAAAGAGCAAGAAAAGAGGAGAGTGCAATGGGCTTATTGGTTGAAGGGCAGTGGAAAGATCAATGGTATAACACCAAAGATTCCAACGGTGAATTTATTCGTGAAGATGCTCAGTATCGCAACTGGATAACACCCGATGGTAGAGCAGGGATTAGTGGTAAAGGTGGATTTGTTGCTGAAGCAGATCGTTATCATTTATACGTATCTTATGCATGCCCTTGGGCTCATCGCACATTGATTTTTCGTGAGCTAAAACAGTTGCAAGACTTCATTACTGTTTCGGTGGTGCATCCTGATATGTTAGATAAAGGATGGACGTTTGCCACTGACGATGCAGGTGCAACCGGCGATACCCTATACGATTATGATTTTGCGTACCAAATTTATACCCATGACAACCCAAAATATTCGGGCCGAGTCACGGTGCCTATTTTGTGGGATAAAAAGCAACAATGCATTGTGAATAATGAATCGTCTGAAATTATTCGAATGTTAAATAGTGCTTTTAATCATCTTACAGGTAACGACGATGATTACTGGCCAGAAGCTCAACGCGAAAAAATAGAAGCATTAAATACAGTGATCTACAACACCGTCAACAATGGGGTTTATAAAGCCGGCTTTGCAACAAGACCAGTGGCTTATGAAAAAGCCTTTAAGGCATTGTTTGAAACCTTAGACAGTTTAGAAGAAAGGCTTGGGAAAAATCGTTATTTGCTCGGTGAAAAAATAACAGAAGCCGACTGGCGTTTATTTACTACGCTGGTGCGCTTTGATGCCGTTTATGTCGGCCATTTTAAATGCAACTTAAAGCGGATTGATGATTACCCTAATTTATCTGGGTATGTGCGAGAGTTGTATCAATATGGGCAAGTCAGCGACACCGTTAACATGCAGCATATTAAACGGCATTACTATTACAGCCACGACATGATTAATCCAACGCGCATCGTGCCTGTTGGGCCCGAACAAAATTTTGATGCGCCCCATGGCCGCGATAATGTTTAACACCATAGTGCGCATATATAGAAAGAGGAGGACAAAATGAAACGTACCGTCACAAAAAAAATTAATGCACAAGCCACCAGCGATGGCGATGGTGTAAAAATATCTCGCAGTATTGGTTCGCGATTGTTACCAGAGCTCGATCCTTTTTTATTACTTGATGAATTAAAAGGTGATGACGCTGCTGATTATATTGGTGGTTTCCCTCCACATCCGCACCGTGGTTTTGAAACGGTTACTTATATGCTCGAAGGGCAAATGCGCCATAAAGATAGCGCAGGGAATGAGGGAGTGATTCGCTCTGGAGATATTCAGTGGATGACCGCAGGCTCAGGTATTATTCACTCCGAAATGCCAGAACAAACTGAAGGCAGAATGTGGGGATTTCAATTCTGGATTAACTTGCCCGCATCACAAAAAATGCGCGCGCCGCGTTATCAGGAAATTGCGTCAAGCAATGTGCCAGAAATAAATACCGACGATGGTAAAGTGCGTATTCTTGCAGGTGAACTTAAGTTAGGTGATAAAACTATTGATGGTGCAGCAAACGATATCGCTACCAATCCATTATTGTTAGATGTTCAATTAAACAGTGGCGAATGGACAGCGGTATTACCAGAAAATCATGTTGCGTTGGTGTATGTTTATCGTGGTGAATTAAGTATTGAAGGAACGCAAGTGCAATCGCAGCAACTCGTGGCTTTATCAGAAGGTAATTCAGTGACCCTGTCGGCCGAGCAGCCGTTTGGTGCTTTAGTGCTTGCGGCCGAATCTATAAACGAACCCATCGCACGCTCAGGTCCTTTTGTGATGAATACGCAAGAGGAATTAATGCAAGCATTTAGCGATTATCGATCGGGGAATTTTATTCAGTAGAATAAATATTGAATTAAATATATCGCTCAAGGGGCTGCGCATGACGTGGCCTTTTTAATTTGATGCCGCCCTTGTGGGAGAGTCTCTAGTTTAAATCACTACCAGATAGTCTCTACCATTTTACTTTGTATGAGATTCTTATCGGCGGTGACTAACTGTGCATTCTGAATGATTGATGTGGCAGCAATAATTCTGTCAGCAGGGTCTTTGTTAATTTCTTCTCCAAAATTTACAGACAGTTCAGCAATTTCTGGGGAAATTTGGATAACGGAAATATTTCTGGTTTGTAAATACAAATTAATAAAATTTGAGGCCGTAGTATCAATGCGTAAACGTTCTTTTTTTATTAGCATTGTGATTTCCCAAATAGAAATATCGCTGATGATTAACGCATTAAATTTATCAGCTTTGTCTATTGCATTTAATGCTTTTTTTGATAATTGAGTTTGTTCTAGCGCGTCCCAAATGATTGCGCAAGTGTCCATCAGGATCATTCATTTGCCTCCCAGTTTGAGTCGGTTGGGTTGATTACATCATCTATCTTCGCACTCTTTGCTAATTGCTCCAATTGCTGTTTTGCTTGTTGCTTTTGCTGTATGGGCGGAGTTATTGTCGCTAATAGTTTTCCATTAGTCGTTACGCCTATTTGTTCACCAGAATTTGCTTTTTCTAGGTATTTCAAAAGGTTAGCTCTAAAGTCGCTGATGTTTACAGTCTGCATAGCCGTCTAGCCTCAATTTTGTACATAAACTTTGTACAATATACAAAAAAAGGCATAATCAGGCAATCTGTTTAGTGTTAAAAAGTCCTAGTCCGTTGATAATAAATTCTTCTTTGTTTGTGATTTAATGAAATATATCACTCAAGGGACTGCGCACGGCGTGGCCGCCTCTGTCGAGCACATGTGTATAAATTTCGGTCGTTCGAATATCCGTATGCCCTAATTGTTCTTGTACAGTTCGTATATCTGCTCCCCGTTCAAGGGCCTGTTCACACTAATTAAATGCCCACTGCCGGAGTCACTTTTTTCCTCTGGAAAGGCAGAAGGATAGAGGTTTAGTTATTCTAAATAAACGACTGATAACGCAGCCAGAGGGAAAAAGTGGTCCGGCCCGAAGGGTTGCAGCCAAAAACACGCCACTCTGCGTTATTCGTCACTTATTTGGAATGACCAAACGGCGTTCCTCATGCCTTGATTGGCACGTTTTTGGTCGCAACAGTAGGTATTTAATTAGTGTGAACAGGCCCTATTAAATGTGTTGCAAATGAATGCCGTAATGTATGGCATGAAGTCATTTTATTAATG
>JAHDEM010000080.1 GCA_020628895.1 Candidatus Endobugula sp. | reverse complement strand
AATAATAGTGAGACCAATATAGGGGGCTAAATAATGAAAAGCACATGGAGCATAGTGGTTCATGAAGTCAGTCACGATTACGCTAACATCTGGGTAGGCACATTATTTCCTAACAACAGTAAACCAACATCCTGTCGTGTACGCATTATGTTAAAGGGAACGGACTCACTTATCGACGAAGTCATTATTAAGCGTGGGCAATGGCAAAGACCCTTCTCGCAGTTAAACCAACGCTTTTACCGATTACTCACGATTAAAGGTTTAAGTCCAAACACTCACTACGATATTCACTTTACTCGCGATGAACAAGCCGTTGGCGAACATACTATCCCACAAGCCACATTATCCAGTGGTACATTTAAAACTTTACCCAATAAATTAGAAGTGAATAAAAACCCCTTTGTGATTGCACTAGGGAGTTGCTACTACGATGAATACGATAGCGGACAAACCGCAGGAGCTTATGGGCTGCTCACTCATAAAGGCGATGCCTATAGCCGACCAGATATTAAGTTTTTAACAGGCGACCAAGTCTATTTAGATATTGGATTAGACTCACTATCACCTGTAGAGTCAGAAATTCGCTGCCGTATTGCCGACGACTACGCAATTGCATGGCAATCACTGCGGCAAATGTTGCGTTCGGGAGGCACATGGTTTCTTGCCGACGATCACGAATATTGGAATAACTATCCTCACACCAGTGGTAAAAATCCTTATCTTTGGATGATTACATTATCTGATACGGTTAAAAAAATATGGCGCAGCGCAGCCAAACAGGGGGTTGAACGTGTACAACAAATTAAACGTTTGCGCACCTTTTCGATTGGCAATGACCTGTCATTTTGTGTCGCTGACGTACGCAGTTCACGGACCCAAAAATCCTTTTTACCACCAGCAGAGTTTACACAATTGCTTGACTGGGCAAAAAACTTAACCAGCCCCGGTGTATTAGTATTGGCTCAACCACTAATGGTTAAACCCGGTGGAAGCGAGGATAAAAACCTGGCTAACTTCTCAGAACAATATTCACAACTACTACAAGCACTCGCCCAAAGCGGGCACGATATTCTCTGTTTAGCTGGCGATGTACACTATGGTCGTATTGGCAGCGTACCACTAGGCAATAATGGTGGTACATTACATGAAGTCATCTCTTCCCCGATGTCGAATTTAACCGGCATTGATGGGCGTGTTGCAGCCCACAAAGCCACTAAACTTAAACGTTTCCCGGCTATTAACGTCGACGAGATTCCCGAAAAACCGGTCAACTATCCAGACAAATGGCAAATTGCTACACAAAAAGTAAAAACGTGGTTAGGCATTCTGCGTTACGAAAAAACCAAAGAACACTTTTTTACCTTGGGCTTCGACCTCACCAAAAAGAAAACCGTAAGAGTCACTGTACAAGCTTGGCAACTACGAGAGCGAGGGCGCGATGGATTGCCTAAAAAACAATTTAGTGCTGCGCATAAGATTGAATTGAAGTGATATAAAGTGGCTAATAGCTAGATGCTCAACGCTAGACGCTTTTTTATTCTAGTGTTTCAAAACGTCCAGCAGCTAAGTTTTTAGTCACGTTATCGTGATGAAACACTTTACCATTCATCGCGATATAAATATTGGTAGGTAATAGTTGCACAGCAGCGATAGCAAAGCCTAAATTAAAAGGCGCATCGCTTACACGCATACGAGCCGGTTGCATTGCCCCAACTAATACAATGGTTTTATCGGCAATATCACAGGCGGCTAATGCTTTGGCGGTATGCGCCATGGTGTCGGTACCGTGAGTAATAATAATTTGCTTCGCGGCTGAAGCCGTCACACGATCACAAATAAGCTGTCTATCCTCATCGGTAATTTCTAAACTATCTTTACGCAATAACGGCTCAACTGTGTAATCGACAGTAGCATTGCCTTCTTCTAAAATTCGTCCAACTTGCGTATCGCCAATATTAAATTGACTGTTGGCATCAAAATAAATTTTATCGAATGTACCGCCAGTGGTCATAATAGTAATCATTACAATACCTCATCTATCCATTGTTGAATGTCTTGCATCACTTGTTTAGTATTTTTGTCGCCTACCGATATAACATCGCCAACATAAACGTTAACGGTGCCGGGATTTTTAAGTATTTTTTTATTCATCCAATAATGCCCAGCATCGTGAGCAATCACCACAATCGGTACATCAGCTGCTTTTGCAATGTCGGCTCCGCTACGGGTAAAGTTGCCCAACTGATCCACCGGCTGGCGTGTGCCCTCGGGAAAAATCAAAACACTTTGTCCTTCTTTTAATCGCTCTACACCCGTTTTTTTAATTTGTTTGAGTGCTTGTACAGGATTAGAACGATCGATCGCGATAGGTTTTAAAATACGCATACCCCAACCAAAAAAAGGAATACGTAATAGCTCACGTTTTAATACGGTAGTTAATGGATAAAATTGTAATTGTAAAAAAATCGTTTCCCATGGGCTTTGATGATTAGCCACAATCACACAAGGGCTGGGTAAATGTTTAATATCACCGTGGATTTTATGCGTTATGCCACAACACACACGCAACCAAAATAAAACAAAACGGTTCCACAACAAAATAATCGGGGCTGAAAATCCAGTAGGCAAAAATAATAAAGGCAGGCTCAATAACCCAATAATAATTAGGCTAATAATATAGCCAACATAAAAACAATAACTGCGAAGCGTATTAAGCATAAAACTTTATACCTATTGATAAGGTGTTATAACGTAAGTGTGTTAACCATAGTGCGCAATGTATTATCCGCATCACACATCACCACATGACAACCTTTCTTTTTAGCCGCTTGAGCTTCAGCTTGGTTATCACAAAAATAATAAGCATCACTCGCGTTACAATCTAATTCGATTTCTATCACGTCTAATAAACCGGTTGCAGGAGGGCGACAATGACAATGGGTTTTTTCATCGTGAGGACAATAAAAAATAGCGGTAATCACTCCACCATAGTTTTCGACACTGTCGATAATTTTGGCATGCATCGCATCCATTTCATCAAGATCGAATAGTCCCAAACTCAAACCGGGTTGATGCGTAACGACAACAACGGTAAAACCTTTGCGCGATAATTGCGCAATGGTTTCGGTACTGCCAGCAATTAATTCTAGTTGCGTGCGATGGGTGACCCCGCCTTCTATGCGTGTATTAATCACACCATCACGACTAATAAAAATGGGGGTCATAAATAAAGCGACCTATTTTTTGGTGGCCGCTAATGCAGAAATATCGGCCACTTCAAAAAATAATCCGCGTAGTTGCTGCAACAATGCTAGGCGATTATTTTTTAAGGCGTCGTCGTCACACATCACCATCACGTCATCAAAAAACGTATCCACTACACTACGCAATGATGATAGTGCAGTTAGCGCTTCTTTATATTGTCGATCAGCAAATAATGGAGCAACCTGCTTTTGCTGCTCAACTACCGATGCATAAAGGGCTTTTTCTGCAGATTCTTGCAAGTAACTCACATCCACATCGGCAGGCACAGTATCGGCTTTCGCTAAAATATTGGCCACACGTTTATTGGCCGCCGCTAGCGCCTCGGCTTCTGGTAATTGACGGAAATAATTCACCGCCTGCACTCGCTGATCAATATCCAGCGGTTGTGATAATTGCTTAGCACTGACGGCCTGAAATACCGTTGCAGGAATAGACCGCTCTTCGTACCACGCACGGAAACGTTCAAGCATATAACTCAATACTTGATCGATAACCGCTTCGCCTTCGGACAAGTTACTGTGTTGAGCATAAGCCAGTGTTAACAGCTCACGTAAATCTAAGTTACGCTGTTGTTCTACTAATAAACGTAACACCGCGACACTCGCTCGACGTAATGCAAAAGGATCTTTTGAACCTGTCGGCTGCTCACCAATACCAAAAATACCCACTAGGGTGTCCAAACGATCGGCCAACGCGACCACGGCACTGACATCATCCGAAGGTAATACATCACCGGCAAACCGTGGTTGATAATGTTCATTCATCGCTAATGCAACGCTAGTGGATTCACCGTCGTATTGCGCATAGTGGTAACCCGCAATACCTTGCATATCGGCAAATTCGTAAACCATCTCACTCACTAGATCGCACTTACAGAGCTCACTTGCACGAACCACATCTTCTACATTAATAGAAAGCTGCTGGGCAATCTGCTTGGCTAAGCTGGCAATACGTTCGGTTTTTTCATACACCGTGCCTAACTTGGCTTGGAAAACAATGGTTTTTAATTGCTCACGTTTACTCGCGAGCGTGGTTTTTTTGTCGGTCTCAAAAAAGAAAGCGGCATCGGATAAACGCGGACGAATCACACGTTCGTTACCATCGATCACCTGTGCTGGATCGGTACTTTCAATATTCGACAGGGTAATAAAATGCGGCATTAACTCACCGGCATCATTGACTACGTGAAAATACTTTTGATGCTCTTTCATGGACGAGATTAATGCTTCCGCCGGTACCGATAAGAAACGTTCTTCGAAACGCCCGGTTAACGCCACTGGCCACTCTACTAATCCGGCGACTTCATCCAGTAGGCTATTGTCGATAACCGCAACACCGCCAACCTGGCTCGCCTGTGCTTCTACCTGCTGTTTAATGAGTGCTTTGCGTTGATCAAAATCCGCAATCACATAAGCTACATCGTTGAGTTGCTGGGCGTAATCGCTCGGCGAAGCAATATCTAACACCTGATCATAATGAAAGCGGTGGCCACGAGTTTGACGATTAGCACGTAAACCCAATACGGTGGCATCCACAATCTCACTGCCATATAACATCACCAACCAATGCACCGGACGAACAAACTCCGTTCGGCTCGCTCCCCAGCGCATACGTTTTGGAATAGGCAATTTCGCTAAAGAGGCACTCACAATACCTTCTAACAAGCCCACTGTAGAGACGCCACCCGCGGTGGTACGAAACACGAGTTTATCAATTTTGCCATCGTTTTCGCTGGCCAAGTCCTCAACGGCAATACCGTTTTTCTTAGCAAAGGCTTCGGCTGCCTTCGTCGGTTGGCCGTCATCATCAAAGGCAATCTTGGTGGGTGGGCCCCAGACTTCCACATCGTTTACTGGTGTGCTGGCGGCTAAATCGCTGACCACAACAGCCAATCGGCGTGGCGTGGCATAAGGGGTGATACTAGCAAATGATAAGCCTTCAGCTTTTAAACCGGCCTCGATACCCGAGGTAAAGGCGGCTGATAATTTGGATAAGGCTTTTGGTGGTAACTCTTCGGTACCTAGCTCAACGAGAAAATCCTGACTCATGCTTCACCCCCCGTTGCCGCTAATGCTTGTTGGCGCAAAGCCTCTGGCGCTAATGGAAAACCTAATGCTTTACGGGCATCGTAATAAGATTGTGCTACCGCACGGGCCAATGTACGCACACGCAAAATAAAGCGCTGGCGTTCGGTAACGGATATCGCATGACGAGCATCTAGCAGGTTAAAAGCATGAGAAGCCTTCATCACCATCTCATAAGCCGGTAATGGCAATTGCTCCTCAATCAAGCGCTGGCTTTCACGCTCATAGGTATCAAAGCTCTGGAATAAGAATTCCACATCCGCTTGCTCAAAATTGTAATGAGACATTTCTACTTCGTTCTGATGGAATACATCACCATAGGTCACCACTTGACCGTCGGCACTTTTAGTCCACACCAAGTCATAAATAGAATCCACACCCTGTAAATACATAGCAATACGCTCAAGACCGTAGGTAATTTCACCCGTTACTGGAAAGCACTCTAAACCGCCGACTTGCTGGAAATAGGTGAACTGTGTGACTTCCATACCATTGAGCCATAGCTCCCAGCCCAAACCCCAAGCCCCTAAGGTAGGCGACTCCCAGTTATCTTCTACAAAGCGGATAT
This sequence comes from Candidatus Endobugula sp., assembly GCA_020628895.1. Lineage (GTDB taxonomy): Bacteria > Pseudomonadota > Gammaproteobacteria > Pseudomonadales > Cellvibrionaceae > Endobugula. The sequence goes on along the minus strand of JAHDEM010000080.1, from coordinate 1,214 downwards.
CGTGAATGGCGGTATCAATCCCCAAACGACGTAACGACTCTAAGTACAAATCCTGAATATTATCGGGCGATGGCTTAAGCACCACCTGAAACTGATAGTAATGCTGCAAACGGTTAGGGTTTTCGCCATAGCGACCATCGGTAGGACGGCGGCAAGGCTGCACATAAGCACTGCTCCAAGTTTCTGGCCCTACTGCCCGTAAAAAAGTGGCGGGATGAAAGGTACCAGCCCCTACTTCCATATCTAACGGCTGCAAAATCACACAGCCCTGTTCAGCCCAAAATTGCTGTAATGCCAAAATTAACCCTTGGAAGGTGTTCACGTCGGGAGTCGACACGGGATTCCTCTTTATCTAAGTACTTTGCCTTAAGCTACGTCCAAAACAATGCTACTTCAGTGGCCGATGAGTCACGATAGATGAAATAGCCAACGCTCAAGGCATCAGATGGTTATAAAGGCAGCGATTATAGCGGGGTATAGCCTTGATTGGTATGGGTTTTACGGGCAGATAGCCAACCGTAAAGGGTAAAACCCCACAATGATAGAAGAGCAAACGCAGATATAGGAATACTACCGCGCTCCAAGCAGGCTATTTAATCACCTACTAGAGCACGAATTTGTTTTTTAGCAATGCTTAATTCATGGATAGAGAGCGTTCTTAGGGACTCACGAATATCTAATTCCAAGGCTAAACGCTTCTTACTACTATGTTTATCATCATAGGCTTCAAAAAACTCACACATAGGCACACATAACACATGGCTAAGCCGCTCTAACGTTTCTATCTTAGGCGCCGTAACAGCTCTTTCGATATTCGACACAGTCTCTTCCGTCCGCCCTATCTTCTCTGCCAATTGCACTTGCGTCAACTGACAAAACAAACGAGCGGCTTTGACGCGTATCCCAATACTTTCTTTTAAACTTAAGCTCATAAGTGCCATTTAATGTTGATATGTCAGACTTGACCACCAAAAGCATTACGTTATTTATCCATTTACCCGAAATTTATTTCGTTTTTCTGCATTAATTAAAAGGCGTCATTCAATATGATGAAAAGCGCGACAAGCAACGATTACCTCGACTATTTACATGATGATCTTCCATCCATATGGATAAAAACGCGAGACATCAGACGCTGGCACGAAAATAGTTCCAGACATTTTCTATGTGTACCCCTCTTCCCTGAGGAGCAACGCAAGACGCTTTAAAAAACC
>JAHDEM010000079.1 GCA_020628895.1 Candidatus Endobugula sp. | reverse complement strand
GTCGAACCAACACGTTTAGCGCGAAACGCTTTTTGGCAAGCTTCATTGGCCTCAATTAAGCGATTTTGTAGGTTTTCGATGATACTTATAGGGGTATCTTTTGTGGGGTGGCGAGAGAACCCAGCTAAGGATTGAATAATCGCCTTGCTAGCGTAGTCCCCACGCTTATGGCCGCCCATGCCATCAGCTACCACCCATAAACGATTATCTGATTGTTCGAGGTAGGCATCCTCATTGATGATGCGAATATAGCCCTTATGAGTGTCACCATGGCTATGGGTGCTAAAGGGTTCAGCGGTTGATGTGTCTAGCTGTCGTAAATCCGTTTTTCCGAAGTCGATATGCTGGAGCAGTGAACGATGCGGCATATTTACACTCCTTCACGGATCGTGCGAATAATATCTTCAACACTGCTAGGGCGGTTTTCAGGGTCTTTTTGCAAACATTGCATGACTAGTTTACTCAATCCTTGAGGAAGGCGCTCTTTAGTGACTGATTGAACGTCAGCTGGGATGTCGTGGCGAATATTGTCTAGTAGTTTGCGCACAACCTCTCCTTTAAAAGGTGTCACCCCGCTCAATGTTTCGTAAAGAACTGCGCCTAGACTGTATATATCCGAAGTAAATGATATCTCTGGGTCGCGGTCTACTTGCTCGGGTGACATATACATGACGGTACCTTGAAGTTTGCCTTCCCCGGTCATTCCTGGGCCAGTGTCGACTTCATCGACGGTCGTATCGTCTGTATTTTTTTGACTCTCTTTTGGCCATACTTTTGCCAGCCCCCAGTCTAAAAGAAGTACTTCCCCATAGGGGCCGACGAGTATATTGTCGGGCTTAATGTCGCGATGTAATACCCCCATGGAATGGGCGTAGGCTAGTGCATGTGCAACCTGCAAAATCACTTCTATGAGTTGGTTGAGGGCATAGCGTTCACGGAAATTTAAAATTTCACGCAAGGTATAACCGTGTACTAATTTCATTGTAAAGTAGTAATGGCCGCGATTATCTCGTCCCAACTCATAGGTGGGTACAATGTTGGTGTGTTGCAACATGGCAGAAATACGCGCTTCGCGCAGCAGTCGGTGATTTTCTATTTCATTGTCCACAAATTCAGGGCGCAGTGTTTTGTAGCAAATGCGTCGTCGCAAATGTAGGTCAACGCACGACTTAATGAGTGATTTCCCTCCTTTGGCAATGGTGGAAAAGTAGGCGTAACGTGTTCTCGGGTTAATGGTTTCGGGCAGCGCGATATCGGTTTCTTCAGTAAATAGAGGGACTTCATGATTTTTTTGCTGGGGAAACTCTAGCATGATTCACCTTTTGTGTGACGGGTATGACAACTTTGTTGTGGTAAGTATATACCGACTAGATAAATGTATGGGCAAAGCGATAGTGATATACTAGGTGTTTATTTATCGTTATCTCATTAATTGACTATCATGCAAACCAATACTATCGACAATATTACCGAACAAGACCGAATCGCTGTTACACAATTACTTGGAAGGGAGCCTAGAGGTTTAGAGGATATTGCCGTGAGAGATAGGCAGGGGGTTCCGGTGGTGATTCGAGTAGCACCTTTAGTGGCAGGTAAGCCTTTTCCCACCTTATTTTGGCTGATTGATAAGGCGCTTAATTATGCGATTGATCAAGTCGAAGCTGCAGGTTTGATTGCAGTATTTCAGCAGCGTATTGACGCTGATGAGAGCTTACAATTGCGTTTGCAAGAGGATCACCGATCACATATTGCTTTGCGTAAGTCGCATACTACATCGGAGCAGCAGCAGGCTATCGATGCATCAGGTTATACCGAAGTGCTCACTACCCGTGGTATTGGCGGTATTGCTGATTTCCAGCGTATCCGTTGTTTGCATACTTATTATGCTGCCCACTTAGTTGTTGCTAATACCATTGGCCAAATGCTGGACGAATATTGGCAGCAAAAAGGCATCACTTTTCCACATCTTATACGGTCTTAATGGCTGGTTGCTGGCTGACTTGGCTGGTTTTAAGACAGGCCTAAATTAATCTGCGCGAATTTCCACATTTTCACTACACTTATATGGTAAGCGGTTTATCTCTCGGGTGGAGCGTGTGGCAAAAGTAAAAAGTAAAAAGAAAAATCCCATGGCATCTCAGATCTTTGCACTGATTGGTGTATTGATTTTTCTTGTTATTGTATCGGTGGTCACTATGCTCATTGCCACAGGTACAGTCGAAGTATCCACACCTCAAGGCCCGCCTATTAGCTATGTGAGTGATGCAGAAGCAGTATGCGGTAAACGAGTCCGGCAAGATCAGGGTGCGGCACTAAGCTCTATGGCTGTGGATGATCACTCAAGTTACTTCGATGAAAAAAACAACAGATTTAAGTTGTTTTATGAAGTGGAGGTGTTTAATGGTTCTGATAAACAGTCTGGTGTAAAGCGTTTGTTTGTTAACTGTGTCGTCGCCTCAAGTAATAGTGCTATTTCGCGGATGGAATATTTGGAGGAGGGCGAGTTTAAGCCAAAAGCCATTCGCCGTGAACATGGTAATGCATTTGGATTTTAATAATCTTTCTAGGAATGGTCGGTCCATAATGCATGCGAATAGGTCTGTAGCTTATTAATTAGCCAGCAAGGCTTTAGTCTATTGTAGTAATGACTTTCTATCAGTACCTTGCGTATAATCACGTCGCTATATGCATCTAATGTCTCTTTTCACTCTATCCCCCCAGCAGTTGTCATAATTGTATGAGAAAGTGATCTGTAAACTGAGCTTTAGTGGTTTGGCTCAAGTGGAGCGAATAAGAGCATTAATACAATAGCCCCTTGTGTATACAGTTTGTTATCAATTGGGCTAGGCCACAGTATTTTGAATAATTTTGGTGAAAGTATGAGTTTACGTGTCGATATTGTAGTTCCAGCATACCAGGAGAGCGAAAACATTCAGCCTCTAGTGGAGCGCATTGCTGGTGTTAGAGATCAAAGCGATTTCGATATCAATGTATTTATCGTTGATGATAATAGCCAAGATGGGACTGAGGAAGCTGTGGCATCTTTGGGCTTAGATTGGGTTAACCTCATTGTTCGCACCACTGATCGTGGACTCAGTAGTGCAGTGTTAAGAGGTTTTGAAGAAGGTTCAGGGGATATTGTGCTAGTCATGGATGCTGATCTTAGTCACCCTGCTGAAGCTATTCCTTCTATGGTGCAAGAATTAAAAGAAGGCGCTGATTTTGTGGTAGGGTCACGTTATATTGAGGGTGGATCTACCGACGACAACTGGGGATTTTATCGTTGGCTCAACAGTCAAATTGCTACATTATTAGCACGTCCTTTTGTGAATATTAAAGACCCAATGAGTGGCTTTTTTGCCATGAAACGTGAGCAATTTAATCAGGCCGATGAGCTCAACCCAATCGGTTATAAAATCGGTCTCGAGTTGATCGTTAAATGTCACTGTAAGAAAGTGGTTGAAGTGCCTATTCACTTTACTGACCGAGTCAGAGGTGAGAGCAAGCTGACACTCACAGAACAACTCAAGTACGTGCAGCATGTACGCCGCTTATTTCTATTTAAGTACGCTCAGTCTAGTGAAGTTGTCCAGTTTTTAGCCGTAGGGGCCTCTGGGACACTGGTTAATTTAGCGGTGCTAACTTTATTGGTTGGTCTTGGGATGGGAGATAGACTGGCTATTGCGTTGGCAATCATGGTGTCGGTCTGTACTAACTTTTTGCTCAATCGGCGGTTTACTTTTTCTCACTCTCGCGAAGGTGTCATACTGCACCAGTTTGTTAAATATGTACTGTCGGTTTCTTTAGGCTTGTTGGTTCAATACGGTGTGAGTGTTTTCCTTGTTGAAACTTATGAAAACATGCACGTGCAATTAGCATCATTATTCGGTATTGGTGCGGCGATGGTGCTTAACTTTACGATGATGAAATTTGTCGTCTTTAAACGCAAGTTTTATAAGTCATCTTAATATCGGGATGGCTTAATTATTTTTTCGCAATAGTTTAGCAATGGAACACGGCCAGGCAATGAATAATCTCACTACCAAAATAGTAGCCACTGCCGCGTTCTTTTTGGTGGCTTTATTCCTTTTGATTGCTGGATCTTTTGCACTCCATCAAAATCTTTGGGTCGATGAGAGCACCCAGCTTAGTGGCTTAAGTTTATCATTTGTTGATATCTACCGCTGGTTAGGTGCCTTGATAGATAATCCTTTTCCGGTACCGTCCGATAGAATGCCTGTGCTTAGCTATTGGTTAGGAGCAGCATGGGCAGTTGTGTTTGGTCTCGATGTATTGGCTATGCGCTGGTTTTCTATTGTATTAGTTGCAAGTAGTCTATGTCTTCTCACTTTTTTCTTACTTCGTCGTGGCCAGCCAGTTGTTCTTTTTTCATCGTTACTTTTTTTGTGCTTATCACCAAACTTAACGATAATTGCTGTTGAAATACGTGCGTATGCACTGTTTTTTTTATTGTCTGTTGTAGCTATTTTGCTTTACATCGATATTATTTGGTCGCGTGAAAAAGGCCAGAATATTGATCGTCATATTCTCGTTCTCATTGTTGTTTTAGCGTTAGCCATTAATACCCATTTTTTTGGTTTAGTGTTGTGTGGCAGTTTGTTATTAACCTATTTGTTAACAACATTATTTGATAAACGCTTTGAATTTAAAGCACAGTATTTTTGGCTAGCGAGTGTGCTACTGAGTTTAGCGATTCTATTTATCGTGTTACCTGTAATGGCTTCTTTTACCTCTCAGGCGGGCGGTAAATCGTCGCAATCGATTGTCGGGCCAGCGGTCAAATTGATCTACCGCTTAGTGTCACACCAATCTATGCAAAGTGTGTCTTGGTTTCCTTTTGCTGCATTAGCTATTTTTTATCTAACGATTGTATTCTCGTTAATTAAAAAAATCAGCCTCATCAAAGTATCCCTGATTATTATTCTTGCATCAGGTTTTACCGTGGTTTTTATTGCCAATATTTTCTTGTCCAATTTTGATGCTTTGGCCCCGCACTATAATATCTGGATGCTTGCTGTTATCGCCTTACTGTTTGGTTTTAGTGTGGCAGATTTGCTGCCGACCCAACAGTGGGTGGTGTGTTGTTTGCTGGCATTGCTGCTTGGTTTTGGGCAATATACACTTGCGGTATCGGGAGAAAAATACGCACATAATCGTTTTGATCAAATCCAAGCTCGTGTTGAGCAATATGAAGGCAGTGATAATCTAGCCATTATCTATAACAAACCTATGGCAAAAACGTGGTTTGCCAGCTTATATTCCTTCTCACCTTCTATTGGCCAATTTATCGTGACACCTGAAGGTTACGTGAATCTTCGTACCGATACCGTTGAGTCGCAACAGGTCATAGAGCAGCAATACAACATCATTATTAGTGCCTATGGTGAAAACATTTATAGCGATGTATTGGCCGCATCGCAGGCCAGTTTCTCGTTGGCCGATAATAGTGTTGCGTATACCCAATTGGTCTTGCCTAAGGTGCAATGGCAAGTGGTTGACGCGATGGGCTATATGGCTCAAGAGTCAGCAGAAATTGTGGTGTACAAGAAAACACCATAAAAGCTACCCCCCTTGGTGAATCATCGGTATAATGCGCGCCTTCAGCGTGCCCTGAGTTGATTTTGGAGCATGTTATATTCTTTTCACCCTACCTGAGATGTCTCCAGTGATTGAAAAACTCCGCAATATTGCCATTATCGCGCACGTCGACCATGGTAAAACGACCCTTGTTGATAAACTATTAAGCCAATCGGGCACACTTGAACGTAAAGACCAAGATTCAGAGCGAATCATGGACTCCAACGACCAAGAAAAAGAGCGTGGCATTACCATCCTTGCTAAAAATACGGCTATTGAGTGGAATGATTACCATATCAACATTGTAGATACCCCGGGACACGCCGACTTTGGTGGTGAGGTTGAGCGCGTATTGTCGATGGTGGATTCGGTACTGTTATTGGTAGATGCGGTCGATGGCCCTATGCCCCAGACACGATTTGTGACCTCTAAGGCATTTGAGCAAGGTTTAAAACCTATCGTTGTTATTAACAAGGTTGACCGCCCAGGTGCTCGTCCTGATTGGGTCGTGGATCAAGTGTTTGATTTGTTTGATCGTCTTGGTGCAACTGACGAACAGTTAGATTTTCCGATTATTTATGCCTCGGCTTTAAATGGTATCGCTGGCCTAGATGCCGATGAACTAGCCGATGATATGACACCATTATTCGAAATGATTGTCGATAAAGTACCTACTCCAGATGTAGACCCTGAAGGGGCTTTCCAAATGCAAATCTCTGCATTGGATTACGATAGTTATGTCGGTGTCATCGGTGTTGGCCGTATTAGCCGTGGCAAGTTAAAAGCCAATCAGCAGGTCATTGTTAAGCAGGCTGGTGGTGATGAAAGAAAAGGCAAAGTGCTCAATGTAAAAGGCTATCTGGGTCTTGACCGTGTAGATGTCGAAGAAGCCAAAGCCGGTGACATTGTTTGTATTAATGGTATTGATGGCTTAAGTATTTCAGATACATTGTGTGACCCTGAATTAGTAGAAGCCTTACCCGCATTATCTGTAGATGAGCCCACAGTAAGCATGACCTTTTGGGTGAACAACTCACCCTTTGCAGGACAAGATGGCAAGTTTGTTACCTCTCGAAATATTAAAGAACGTTTGGACCAAGAGTTGATTCATAACGTAGCGTTGCGCGTTGAACCTGGTGATAGCGCCGATAAATTCAAAGTATCGGGTCGAGGAGAGCTACATTTATCTGTACTTATTGAAACCATGCGTCGAGAGGGCTTTGAGTTAGGTGTTTCGCGTCCAGAGGTGGTTCAGCGTGAGATCGATGGTCAAATCCAAGAGCCATATGAAAGTGTTGTGATTGATGTAGAAGAACAACATCAAGGTTCTATTATGGAAGAGCTCGGTTTACGTAAGGGTGAGCTGACCAATATGGAGCCAGATGGTAAAGGCCGTATTAAACTAGAGTTTATGATCCCTTCTCGTGGTTTGATTGGTTTCCGTGGCTTGTTTATGACGCTAACCTCCGGTTCGGGGATTATGACCAGCGTATTTGACCATTATGGCCCAGTAAAAGACGGTGAGGTTACCAGTCGCCAGAATGGTGTGATGGTATCTATGGTTAAGGGAAAAACAGCCGCTTACGCATTGTTTAACCTGCAAAGTAGAGGCCGTTTATTCTTAGGTCATGGTGCTGATATTTATGAAGGGCAAATTGTTGGCCTTCATTCTAGAGATAATGACCTAACAGTTAACCCTATTAAAGGTAAGCAGCTAACCAATGTTCGTGCATCGGGTACTGATGAAGCATTAACGTTATCGCCACCAGTGAACCATACACTAGAGCAAGCGTTAGAATTTATCGAAGATGACGAGCTGGTAGAAGTGACTCCAAATCATATTCGCTTACGTAAAAAATTGCTCACAGAAAATGAGCGTAAACGCGCGAAAAAATAGTCACCGTTAGCTAATGACTCCATTCAAAATGCCGAATAAACATTTATTCGGCATTTTTTTGGCTATAGAATTATCTATAGGTATTACTGATTATTATGCTTTTTACGAAGAACTGCTAAACTCTTAGTAACTCATTATTAT
>JAHDEM010000023.1 GCA_020628895.1 Candidatus Endobugula sp. | reverse complement strand
CTACAAGCTACAAGCTACAAGCTACAAGCTACAAGCTACAAGCTACAACAGTATTAAAAAACATATTCATTTAACTAACAACCAGTATTTTATTCATCATGAGCAAATCACTACAAGAACAGCTACTAGGTGCAAACCTCGTCGATACAAAAAAGGCTAAAAAAATAGCCAAAGAGAACCGAAAAGAAAAAAATGCACAGCGCAGAAGTAAAGAGCCCACTATCAGCGAAGCACAGGCTGCAGCTTTAGCGACCAAACAAGAAAAAATAGCCCGTGACTCTGCATTAAATCAACAACGTAACCTGGCGGCAGAGCAAAAGGCACTACAGGCTCAAGTAGCACAGATGATTAAACACTACCGTGTAGATAAACAAGGTGATGACACGGAATATAATTTTACTGATGGGAAAACCATCAAAAAAATACGCCTGGGCAAAGCAATTTCAGAAGAAGTGATACGGGGTCGATTGTGCATTGCCAAACTTGATAATCAGTACGAGATTATTCCAAGGCCAGTTGCTGAAAAAATTCGTGAGCGCAACACCGATGCCATTGTTGTTTTTAACCCAACACCTAGCCAAGCCAAAAGTACAGCCGTTGAATCCGACGACGACTATTACGCTCAGTTTGAAATACCAGACGATCTTGATTGGTAGAATGTAAAAAATAAAGCACTGTACTAGTTAAAAAGTAAAATAGCGCCAACCATTAACTAGCGATAAGAGATACGACTAAAGAAAATATTATTCCTTATAAATCAAACACATAAAAAAAATACCAACCAATCATACAAAGAGTTATTCTATCAATAAATGTATTTTTAGAACTTTTCTAGCCAAACAAAATGTAAAATATAAAAAACAATTCTATGCTTATACCTCCTCAGAAAAAACTACGTCTATAGTGATATAGAGAGTAGCCACATGGTGACTACGGAAAATTTTTTCTACCTTTATGGAGGTATTATGCACATCACTATTTACACAAAAGTAAAAGTTATCGCCGCTTTTTTATTAACTTACCTTTTTTCTTATACCGCTGCCGCTGACAAAGTAGAGGTACTCCATTGGTGGACATCTAAAGGCTCTGAAGAAAAAGCCATTGGCTCATTAAAATCGGATCTTGCTAAGAGAGGTATTGGTTGGCAAGATATGCCAATTGTGGGAGGCGGTGGCGGCAATTCCACTACCGTACTACGCGCCAGAGTTAGCGGCGGCAACCCTCCTACCTCTGCGGCCTTACTAGGTTACGCTATTACTGACTGGGCAAAAACTGAAGGCGCATTAGCTAATTTAAATGATATTGCAGAAAAACAAAACTGGGCCGGAATTATCCCCAAAGCATTACAAAAATTTTCTAAACATAATGGCAATTGGGTTGCTGCTCCCATAGATTTTCACTCAACCAACTGGGTGTGGATAAATAAATCAGCGCTGGACGCAACTGGTGGCAAAGTACCATCAACTTGGGAAGAGCTTGTTACTGTACTTGATGCAATGAAAGCCAATGGCATCATTCCTCTTGGGCATGGAGGAGAGGCTTGGCAAGAAATGACTATTTTCGACTCTATTTTTCTAAGCCTAGGGGACGATTTTTACCAGTCCGCTTTTATTGACCTTGATCCCAAGGCACTAGGAGGAGCCAAGATGTTAGAGGCCTTTAACCGTATGGCCAAACTACGCACCTATGTTGATGATGATTTTTCGGGTCGAGATTGGAATATTGTTGTTTCTATGGTTACTGATGGTAAAGCCGGCATGCAAATTATGGGAGATTGGGCAAAAGGCGTGATCTTAAATGCTGGTAAAGAAGCTGATAAAGATTTTGTTTGTATTCGTTTCCCTGGCACACAAGGTGCTATTACGTTTAACTCAGGCCAGTTTGTGATGTTTAAAAGTGACAATGCTGAGCAACAGGCCATGCAAAAAGAAATGGCATCATCCATTATGAGTGAAAAGGTGCAATTTAATTTTAATATTCATAAAGGATCAATCCCTGCAAGGACGGATATGTCTGGTGACAACTTCGATAGCTGCGGGCAAAAAGCCATTAAAGATCTTGCTCAGGCCGATGCAGATGGTCGGTTATATGGCTCCATGGCTCACGGACATGCAGCGCCGGGAGAGTATCAATCTATTGTATATGACGTAGTTACTGCACATTTTAATGGCGAGATGACTAGTGAAGAAGCTGTTGAAGAGTTAGTTGCTTCGATTGAGGATGCAAAGAAATTATAATATCAATCTATACCTCTACCCCGCTGTTATTAAATGACAGATGCCAAATAAAAGGCAAAGAGCATTTTAATAGCAGCGGTATTATTTAATTTTTTTATTATTCATAAAAAAGGCGGGATCAACGCGATATACTGATGACTCCTGCAATAGTTCTTCGCGGTCGAAAGTATCTAGCACTGTATGCAATTGCGCTTCAACGAGATCATAATGACCTTCTTGCAAACTATCATAAGCATCTTGAACGAGATCTAAGCACAGCTCCAAATACGCTTTATTTCGATAATGATTTAAGTCTGTTATCTCTGTCATCATATGGCCTTATTCTTAACCGAAAGAGTATCAAATAACTTCTATCAGGGTTGAAAATAGAGGATTAAAAAAAAATAAGCAAACTTTATTAAAAAATAGCAGCTAGAAGTAATTTTCAACAAAATATTGTCATTTAGATGCAAAAGTTGTCACCATTATCAGCAACAAAAAAACGACTGATTATGGAGAAAACTATGTTAACACTTATTGCTTTTATTCAATTTTTATTATTTATTACTTTTTTTGTTTTAGAAAATCGTTACCCCGCGCGAAACCTCCCCAGAAACAAAGACTTTTTCCAATGGTGGCTATTTGCCCAAGGATTCGCTATTTTATGGATTAAAATACTCTTTGTTGTCATTGCTAGCCCTATGAACGGGCCATTTCAAATGGGCAATAGCATGGTAGAGTCTGGTCTATTGTTTTTCTTTATTTACTCCTTTTTTAATTATTGGTGGCACCGATTAAAACATAGCAACCCCATAATATGGCGCTATATTCATCGTTTTCATCATGCACCTTCCAAAATGGAAACCGCATTAATATTTTTTAAACACCCTTTAGAAATAATTGCTAACAGTTGTCTTATTTTAGCGATAGCATGGTTTTTTTCCTTACCTATAGAAGCGGTTGCTTTTGGCTTACTGATTGAGGGAGCGATAGAAACCTATCATCATGCGAATATTAAAACGCCTAAAAGAATGCGTTGGATCAGCAAGTTTATCCAGACGCCAGAAATGCATTTAATTCACCATCAAAAAGGATTACATAAATATAATTATGTGACTTTTTTGTGGGACACCGTCTTTAATACCGCAAGAATTCCAGAGGAATGGGATGATGAATTAGGATTAAATTTAGAAAATGGCATCAAAGACATCTTTCTGTGTAAAAAATAGTGGACAAAAGTTAAAAGCTATCTATTATTGTAGACCATCTACTTTTAGAGACAGAGAAACATTATGCTTGCTCGTAAAAAAGACATTGCCGTTCCCAGTTGTAATACTCCAGCAGATATTGATTTTATTCTACGTCAAGAAATTAATAGAAAAATCAAACAAGAGAAAATGAAGTACGATGAACTCGCTAAGATCATTGCTAATGATGTCATGCAACGTTTTAGCAAAGTTCATTACTTGGTATCCCAAGGAGTCTTAAGCCAAGATGCTTTCGACAAACTGATTGAGAAAAATACACCATCAAGGGCGTATATCGGTAAATATGCACTGGGCCAGTCGATTTGTATTCGTTATACCAACAGTATCGCCATGGCCTTAGGTATTGATTATACCGTGACTGCTTACGACCCTGCTCAAGATGTTTTAAGAGAATTGGAATTACATGATCAATTATAAGGATTCTTATAAGCGTTCTGCGCAATTGGAATTGTCTATTGGTGAACAACTTGCTATTGCTCGCCAACAAAGACAGTATTCTAAAACCCAATTGTCACGCATACTGGCCGCACAAGGATGTAAATTATCGTCTCGGCAGATCAGAGCATTAGAGTGCGATGAAGCAGTGAAAGCCTCTTTACATGACCTGCAAATATTATTTGACCTATTAGAGCTAGATACTGATTTTATTATGGATAAAAAGTCAGATATCAGCCTAAAAAAGCAAGCTAAGTCATCAATGAAGGAATTAGCTCGACGAGGTAAAGAAGCCGATGTGGTGTCTATTTTTAAGGATGCCATTACTTGCGTTGATAATAAAAACTTATAAGAAATAGACTCCCCCATATTACATCTCGCCTATTTTCATTACATTCCGATCTCAAATCTTTTTATTTTTATTTCAAATTTATCTATAAGCCCTAAAACACATTACTTCCGTATTTAACACTCTTAACAGAAAACCATTTCTTTATCACCCTTTATCATATAAACCACAAAACAGTCGGCAATATCAGGTGAAAATAACAATGATATGCCATACTGTAATTGTGTTAAGGCCGTATTAGTGTGAGCAGCCACTAGGAGGCCTAACTAAAAATAATTCGCTAAAGCAAACACCCATTATTCTATCCACTAACAAGAAGGTGATGCAGTATGAATAAAAAAATTCGCCTATCAGGCACTATTTCTGGAGCAGAAGATCCTAACCGCCCTATTCGAGCGGAGACACTATATAGACTCTTTGCTTCTGGCTGGGATATCTATAACTCTAATGGTGATCAACAAATCACTCTTAATAATATCGAAAAAAAAATTATCGAATCTAATGCCTTTATGTTTATGCCTGGAGCGACATTGGATGATTTATTTAAAGCGATTTCTATCTTTGTCGGTTATCAAACGCTCGACCCAAACCTACAAAACAAAACAACCGTAATACTCAATACTGATCATAGCTGGGACCCTTTATTTATACTACTGGATACATTAAAAGCGCAAGGGACCATTAACCAAGATTATCGAGATTACTTACTGGATGTGCAATCTGTAGACAGTGCATTGATTCATTTAAGCCATATGACTCACGAGAACACGCAGGTTTTCCAGAAAAAAGCGGCGCCAAACCATAAGCTGGAATCATTTACACATGAACACGAATATGAGCTACTAAGTCATGTTTGCGTGTTCTGTTCTGCTAGCATCAAAGACCAAGATTTTTTAGATGAAGGTTATCAATTAGGCAAAGCCTTAGCCCACAATCAATTAGGTTGTGTTTCCGGAGCTGGGAAAACAGGTGTGATGGGTGAGGTAGTAAGAGGCTGTATCGATGCGAATGGATGGGCTGCCGGATCTAATATTCCCCATATCATTGAGTTGGAGGGGTTACCCGATGGGTTGTCAGAGTTCTGGTTACGAGAGGATATATACACACGCATGGAAGTCATGATAGAAAAATCGCAAGCATTTGTTATCTTCCCCGGTGGAGCAGGCACCGTTCAAGAATTGCTAGCCCTATTAATTTTTAAAAAATCCAATCATCCATTAATGAATAACAAATCCATTATTATTTACAATAAGCGCGTTGATTCAGACAATGGGTTTTGGGATGGCTTACTTGATATGCTAGCGCCCTATACAGACAGTTCGACTTATTTAGTGGCCGATCATTTTGAAGATCTGATCGATAAAGTGCAAAAGACAACAACACACTTACACTATACGACATCTGACAAAAATAACTCATCCCATCATCTAAATGATATGAGGTAGCCTAATGCCGGGCCAATATCCTGATCAAATTAAATCTCTGCCATTGTATGATGGTAGATTTGACGCTTATAAATTAGAGGCGAAAGGCAGCGATGTGCTTTTTGCCTCTTATCCGGCAGGAACAAGTATACCTACCCATAGCCATGACACAGATAACCATGGTGTTATTACTCGAGGCGAATTAATTCTAACAATGAATGGGGAGACTTCTAGAATTGGGGTTGGTCAGTGGTACCATGTACCTGCCCATATGGAACACTCTGCGTACTTTGAACAAGAGACTGATGAAATTGAATTTTGGTTTGATGTAGGAAAATCGTAGTCGATAACAAAAACATTTACCACGAGAATAAAATCGATACCGTCACTTTCTATTGGTCAAGCAGTCTATGTTCGCGCAAAAACGTTTCACAAGCTGCACTGTCTAGTGGTCGCGATAACCAGTAGCCTTGTATTAGATCGCAATGATATGCTGCTAATTGGTCGTGTTGCTCGATGGTTTCAACTCCTTCGGCAACAATACCTAAATCAAGATTATGGGCCATCATAATAATGGCTTCTACAATCGCCTGACTACTGTTTTCCTGTGTCAGCTCATTCACAAAAGAACGATCTATTTTGATCCGATTAACTGGAAAATGACGCAAATACGCTAAGTTAGAATACCCTGTGCCGAAATCATCAATGGCAATTTGAATACCTAAAGCCCGGAACCGTTTTAAAATCCGAATGGTTTCTTCCGGATTTTGCATCGACACACTTTCTGTTAGCTCCACTTCCAGTTGTTGCGCAGGCAAATCAACTTCTTTAATGATTCCCGACACTAAATCATCTAGATCGGGAGACATCAACTGACATGCAGATAAATTAACACTCATTCGTACGCTAAACCCTATTTGATTCCACTTTGCCGCTTGAGAACAGGCCTCTCTCAATACCCATTCACCAATGGGTTCAATAAGCCCGGTTTCTTCTGCAATAGCAATAAAATCTAATGGTGGCACCATACCTCGCTCAGGATGCAACCAACGCACTAGCGCCTCTACTCCTACAATTTTCCCACTGGCTACATCCAATTGCGGTTGATAATGTAAAAGTAATTCGTTGTTGCTTATCGCGCTTCTTAACTCCGACTCAAACGTTAAACGCTCAGTCACACCAATACTATAAGACTGAGTGTAGAATTTAACACTGTTGCCGCCCTGTTTCTTTGCTTGGTACATGGCGGTATCCGCATGCTTGATTAATGTATCTGCATCTCCCGCATCCTGCGGGTAGGTACTACAACCTATACTACATGTGACAGATAATTCAACACCGCCTAGATGTAGAGGTGCTGAAATTGCACGAATAATATCGTTAGTGATACGACCTAAAGCACTATAGGTAATATCATTAGGTAAGAGTATGACAAACTCATCTCCTCCAAATCGAGCGCAAGTGTCATGCTTACGGATATTTTTGCAAATTCTGTTAGCAACTTCTTTGATCAGCTCATCACCCTCGTTATGCCCTAAGCTGTCATTGACCATTTTCAGTCTATCAAGGTCAATAAATAGCAAAGTGAGCGATGTTTTTTCACGCCGAGACAATTCCATTGCATGTTCTAGCCGTTCGACTAATAAGGTTCGGTTTGGTAAGCCGGTCAGACCATCATGAAGCGCTTGTTGACGCAAGGCATTTTCGAAACGCTGCCTTTCTTTAATCTCCCTAGACAATAGGGTGATAGTCTCTTGGAGCTCGACTCGCATGTCTTCTGATTGTTTATGAGCTGCACGTAACTCATTTTGTGAGTGTTTTTGTTGCGTAATATCATAATTAATCCCTGCTAGACCTATGATCTTTTGATTGTCATCATAAAGTGGGATTTTAGTGGTCAATAGCCAACGTTTTTGTTGATTTGTTTGGCAATCAACAAACTCTTCCCTATTTAATATAGGCACACCTGTACGCAACATATCCTGTTCTGAGGCAGCAAATTCGGCAGCATCTTCATGAGGGTAAAAATCAAAATCCGTCTTCCCTAATAGTTCTTCGGGCGTCTCCAGCCCCATTTCTTGGGCGACACACTTGTTTGCAAAAATAAAGCGACTTTGTGTGTCTTTGGCATAAATCCTATGAGGGACATTATTGGCTAAAGTATGCAGTAATGTATGTTCAAATGAATGAGTACTCATTTTAGATGATTCGCCTTAGCAGCAATAGGATGACATCCTGTAATTTTTGAGTTGTATGCTTTAGGTTTATATCATAAGTGCTGTTTTTTCCACTTATTAGGGAAAATCTTTCTATCTATCCTGCTGATGTGCAAAAAAATACAATAATCGTGTCATCACTTGCTCGTCACGCTTTGTTACAAACCTGCCTATTTACTGCTTGTCAGGTAATGACTGATACATGCAAAATACCCATTAATCAGGGTCAATGTGATAATTATTAGCCGCTATTGCGTATAAACAACCACATCCGTCCACTGTCTACGCATTTAGGGGTTTAAAAGAGGTAATAGGTAACACGCTATGGAAGAACAGACCAATACGCCTACATCCAATCAGTCGCGCTTTAATGAAACAATAGAGTACCGCGGCCTTTCATGGAAAAAAACGTCCATTGTGCTTATGGTCTTACTAATTATAGGGTTTAGCTTTCAACGATATATTGTTAACAATAAACCAGAGGCACGAAAGTTTTCACCTCCTAAAAGCATCGTTTCTGTACAAGCCAGTTCTCCTACCATCACCGATTACCCCCTGAAAATCACCACTAATGGCACCGTATCAGCGATTACTCGTAGCCACTTAGTCGCCCAAGTGAGCGGAGAAATAACTCAAGTATCGCCGGTTTTTGCTAATGGTGGTAGCTTTGCCAAGGGCGATGTATTACTGGATATCGATTCCCGCAATTATGCCTCTGCCGTTAGTAGTGCCCTAGCCAACTATTCTCAAGCACAAGCTAACTTAGAACAAGAAACAGCAGAAGCAGCGCAAGCATTAAAAGAATGGCAAAGATCTGGAATTAATCGCGAACCTAATGATTTGATGTTACGCAAGCCACAATTAGCGGCTGCAAAAGCCCAAGTCGCTTCTGCAAAAGCGGCTTATGAAAAGGCGCAACTGGATTTTTCTCGCACAAAAGTCACTGCACCGTTTGATGGGAGAGTGATCAATAAAAATGCAGATTTAGGACAATTTGTCTCCACAGGTACCACCTTAGGAGAGGTATTTTCTAATCAGGGATTAGAAGTTCAACTGCCGCTTAACCAGCATCAATATGCACAACTGATTATTGCCAATAAACCGGCTGTACTTTTATCCTCCACATTGGGCGGTATCGAGCATCAGTGGGAAGCACAAGTGGTTCGCTCCGATAGTGTTTTTGACACCAGCACCAGACAGATCAATGTAACAGCCAAAGTTTTAAACTCTATGAGTGATCAAGGCCTTGAGTTAAAAATTGGTCAGTATGTTTCAGCGATTATCGAAGGTCGAGTGGTACAACAAGCAACCGTTATCCCTAACACCTCTATTCGTGAAGGTAGCTATGTTTACCTATTTGATGAAGGAATATTACGTAAACATACAATAACCGTTATTTGGCAAGATGATGCAAACAGTGTGGTAACGGGTATTAGTAATGATGAACAGGTCGTGACTACCAGCCTAGGAGGAGCCGTTAACGGCGCTAGTGCCAAGCTTATTGGAGATGATAGCAATCAACCGCGAACAAAATCTGCCGATAAGAAAAGACCCGCAGCAATAATACAAGAGGGTTAAAGCAATGATTCGCTGGTTTGCTCATAACCCTGTTGCCGCTAACTTGCTTATGTTGAGTATTTTATTGGGCGGTTTGTTTTTTTTAGGCAACAACAAAATTCCTTTAGAAGTCTTTCCTGAGTTTGAATTCTCTCAAGTCAATATTAATACGAGTGTTCGTGGTGCCACACCCGCTTCAGTTGAGGAAGGCGTCACTGTGCGTATCGAAGAAGCGATTCATGATTTAGAGGGTATTAAAAGTTTAACCTCACGTTCATCAGAAGGGTTTTCAACTATCCGTGTCGAAGTCGCTAAGGGATACAACACTAAAGATTTACTCGATGATATTAAGTTACGAGTCGATGGCTTATCCACTTTACCAGACGAGGCAGATAGACCGGTTATTAGTATTCCTGCTCGCGTACGCGAAGTCATTAGCGTAGTAGTATCGGGAGATTTTGACGAACGCTCTTTACGAGAAATGGCCGAATTCCATCGCGATAATATGCTAAGGATTCAAGGTATCAGCTCTATAGAAATTGATAATGCCCGAGAGTTTGAACTTACTATTACCATCGACCCCAATACACTAGATGCTCTGGGTTTATCCCTACAAGAGGTCTCATCAGCCATTAATGCCAGTTCTCTTGATGTATCGGCAGGTAATATTAAAAGCGCTCAAGGCGAAATATTAGTACGCACACGTTCCCAAGCTTATAGTAAACAGGAATACTCTCGAATCCCCATCCTGACCCCAAGTAACGGCCAAGCTATTGTATTAGGTGATATTGCCACCATTACCGATGGCTTCGATGAAAACCAATCACGCACATTATTCGATGGCCGCTCAGCAAAAGTGTTAGAAATCTATCGCACTGGCGACCAAAGTGCGATTCAGGTGGCCGATAAAGTCAAAGCCTATTTAGACTCCCAAACGTCAACACTTCCCAATGGCGTCACACTGGATTATTGGCGAGATCGTTCACAAGTCGTAAAGGATCGGCTTAACACATTAATGACCAGCGCTTGGCAAGGTGGATTACTCGTCATCTTATTACTGACATTATTCTTACGGCCCTCTATTGCTGGTTGGGTAACGTTGGGCATTCCTGTCTCTTTTATGGGTGCGATTTTGTTAATGCCAGCAATGGGAGTGACGCTTAACCTCATCAGTATGTTTGCTTTTATTTTAGCTTTAGGCATTGTCGTTGATGATGCGATTGTTACCGGTGAAAATGTTTATCGTCACATGCGTATGGGGAAGGACTCCTTAACTGCCGCTATAGAGGGTACACAAGAAGTATCTGTACCTGTGACCTTCGGTATACTCACCACTGTCGTCGCTTTTGTTCCGCTGTTAATGATTGATGGTGCACGCGGTGCTATCTTTGCTCAAATACCTGCTATTGTTATTCCTGTTTTATTATTCTCATTAGTCGAATCGAAATTAGTACTGCCATCACATCTTCGTCATGTATCTCATTTAAACGACGCTCCCACCAATATATTCAGTAAAGTGCAACGTTCTATTTCCAATGGGTTTGAAACAGCGATATTGCGTTTATACCAACCTGTACTCAAAATCTGTATTCACAACAAAATGATTACCTTGCTAAGTGCTGGGATTATTTCGTTTTTGATTATTAGTTTGGTCTCTAATGGATGGATACGTTTCCAGTTTTTTCCAAGAATTGAAAGCGAAGTAGTCTCGGCGTCGCTCACTATGCCTAGCCCAACCAATTTTAGTGTTACTGACAAACATATCCAAACAATGGTCAAGGCAGCTCAGACTCTGCAAGAAAAATATCGTGATGAAGCCACAGGCCAAAGTGTGATTACTCATATCTTGGCAACCAGTGGTGGTCGTGGTCGCTCCACGGGCGGCAAT
Organism: Candidatus Endobugula sp.; assembly: GCA_020628895.1. Classification (GTDB taxonomy): domain Bacteria; phylum Pseudomonadota; class Gammaproteobacteria; order Pseudomonadales; family Cellvibrionaceae; genus Endobugula. The sequence continues at coordinate 29,381 of JAHDEM010000023.1, read as the reverse complement.
TTAGGGAGAGTTTCCTTTGCAGTGTTACCACCGGATAAACGATTTATGGATATTTCTGTACGTCAGCTTGCTCGCGAATGGCAAAGGGCGATTGGCCCTATTCCAGGTGCAGAACAACTCAGTTTCAGAGCCGAGTTTGGTCGCGCTGGTGAACCCATCGAGATACAACTTCAAGGTCAAAACTTAGATAGTCTGCGTAAGGCTGGTGACGATATCAAAGCACATTTACGACAATATGATGGCTTATTTGATATCCAAGATAACTTATCTAATGGTAAAGATGAATTTCAAATTACCCTAAAACCTACCGCCTATAATTTGGGGGTGACTCTAGGACAAATTGGTTCTCAGGTTAGACAAGCCTTTTTTGGTTTAGAAACGCAAAAAATCCAACGTGGTCGTGATGAAATTAGCGTGATGTTACGTTTGCCTGTGGAGTACCGTTCATCGTTAGAAGATCTATATAGCCTTCCTATTCGCTTAAATAACGGTAGTAGTGTTGCATTAAGTGAAGTGGCTACCATTAATTCGGGCAACAGTCCTGCATCGTTATATCGTATAGAACGCTATCGTACACTCAGTGTCACCTCCGATGCCGATAAACAAACCACCGATTTAGAAGCGGTTAAAGCCGACCTTATCCAATCACTGAGAGACATATTATCTCAATACCCTGATGTGAGTTACGAACTAGAAGGAGAAGCGAAAGAACAACGAGAGTCGTTTGCTAGCGTTATTTCAGGATTACTGATTATTGTATTAGCGATTTATGCTTTATTGGCTATCCCTTTTAAATCTTACGGACAACCCCTCATCGTTATGTCCATCATTCCTGTGGGAGCAGTCGGTGCTATCTTAGGCCATCAAATTACTGGGTTTAACTTATCCATCATGAGTGTGATGGGAATGCTGGCATTAACGGGTGTTGTTATTAACGATAGCTTAGTGTTGGTTGATTATATTAATAAGCAACGTGAACGAGGAGCCCAATTAATGGATGCAGTATTAACTGCAGGTGCGCAACGTTTTCGCCCTGTTATGCTAACATCACTCACGACTTTTGCAGGCTTAACGCCTTTATTATTAGAGAAAAGCACCCAAGCCGCATTTTTAAAACCCATGGCTATTTCTTTGGGTTACGGTATTTTATTTGCCACGTTGATTACTTTACTCGTTGTGCCCGTGAACTATGTGGTTTACGAAAATATCAAACATCTTATACGTAAGATGTTTTTAAAACCGATAGCACCTGATTCTTTATAAATCGGTTAATACGGCTTCCATAGTAAAAGAATGAAGAAATTCTTCTTGCTGAAAAACTGATTTAAATACCTTAAGCAATAAGTTTCTTAGTGGCTCTGATTGTTGTGTTTCCACGGCACTCAAATAAAAAGAGGTGACCAAAGGCGTAAAATAATCGGATAGAATAGGCTGTAGAGTTTTATTTTTTATCGCCGGGGCAATCACAAAATTGGGCAATACGGCGATACCTAAACCAGCCTTTACTCCTTCAGCCAATGCAAACGTATTACCAAGCACCATGGTTTGCTTGGCCTCTAAAAATTCAATCGGCTTACTGTGCTGATTTAATAACTGCTGCCAACTTTGATTAGGCGATAGCCCGCGAGTTAACAAAGTATGATTCAATAAATCTGGCAAGGACGAGGGTGTACCATATTTTTCTAAATAGGCAGGGCTAGCAACCACACTTTTTTGGGAAATAGTCAGGCATTCGTGCTCCAAACCCACCCCCACTTTTTTACCACGAATGGAAAAGTCGAAATGACTACTGGCCAAATCCATCAATTCATCGCTAGCGGATAGTTCAATCTTAAGATTCGGTGCCAGCTCTTGTAGCCTTGCTAATACCTGCGGCATCACTAAGCTGCCAAAATCCACGGGAGTGGTGATTCTAAGTACGCCGTTAAATTCTTGAGGATCAATGGCTTCGAGCACCATGCGTAAACGCTTTTCACAGGCTCTATATTCTTCGGCAAGCAGCTTTCCTGCATTGGTTAATTGAATACGGCTACCAGACTGGCGCAATACTAAGGTAACACCGAGTTTTTGCTCTAGCTGACGCATTTGATAGCTAATAGCCGCCTGAGACACATTGGTTTCTTCCGCTGCTCGGGTAAAGCTACCGCAGCGTGCAATAGCCGCCAAATAGGGTAAATGAGCGATTAAATGAGAGGCAATATTCATAAAATATTTTTATCTTTAATTAAAAAATACTCATTTTACTTATTTTAATAAGTGTAGCAAACTATGACCTATACTAAATGGCCTATACTAAAAAGTAGTGACTTATAGGGTATCTATTCACCCTTTAACCCCTTATACATTCATCAATATCACCCTTAATAATAGGAAGTACTATGTCTACTACCACAAAGATACCAGCCGTTGGATTTGGGCTTTGGAAAGTCCCTAATGACGTCTGCGCAGACACCGTTTACGAAGCGATTAAAGCCGGTTACCGACACTTAGATAGTGCCAGCGATTATGGCAATGAAAAAGAAACGGGCGAAGGCATTGCCCGAGCGATTAATGACGGTTTATGCACCCGAGAAGAGCTGTGGGTAGTCTCTAAACTATGGAATACGAATCACGCTCCAGAGAACGTGAAACCCGCATTAACACGCACATTAAACGATTTACAATTGGATTATGTGGATTTGTATTTGGTTCATTTCCCTATAGCTTTGGCACATATTCCTGAGAATGTGCGCTACCCTGCTGGATGGGCTTTTGACCCAGAGTCAGACTCCCCTTGCGTTAAATTTGAGCAAGTGCCTTTACATAAAACATGGGCGGCGATGGAGTCACTGGTGCATGAGAATTTAGTTCGTCATATTGGTGTCTGTAACTACAATTCAGGTTTATTACACGATCTTATGAACTATGCCGAGATCAAACCCACTGCCTTGCAAATTGAGTCACACCCTTATTTAACACAAGAACGTCTTATTACATCGGCATTAGAATATGGGCTAGAAGTGACTGCTTTTTCTCCTCTAGGTGCTCTCTCCTATGTTGAGTTAGATATGGCAGGACAGCAAGATTCGGTACTAGAAAAACCTGCCGTAAAAGCAGCGGCCGCTCGCCTTGGTAAGACGCCTGCACAGGTGGTACTACGCTGGGGGATACAAAGAGGCACATCAATTATTCCTAAGACCAGTAAACCTGAGCGTATGCGTGAGAACTTAGCACTCTTCGACTTCGAATTATCAGAAGAGGAAATGTCGGCTATTTCCGCACTCAATATTAATCGTCGTTTTAATGATCCTGGTCAATTTCTGAATGAAGGTTTTGGTAAGCTCTACCCTATTTACGACTAAACGATAAAATAGCAAAACGGCTCACTCAATAATATTGCCTTATAGGATAAGGCATTGTGTGAGCTCTACTACTTCTGTTTAAATCATAAAAATAATAATAGGAATAACGGTCTTATGAATGCTCTTCTATTAGCTGCCGGTGGTTTTTTTATGTTCACCGTAATGGATATTAGTATCAAGTGGTTATTACAAAGTTACTCTCTGGTACAGGTCACTTTTTTTAATTGTTTTTTTGGTTTGGTGGGTTTGTTGATATGGATTTACCCAAATTTATCAACATTAAAAACCACTCGTCCTAAAGTCCATTTTAGCCGAGCAGCGGTTATTTTAATTGTCGACCTACTCGCGTTTTATAGCTATGGAGAAGTGGCCTTAGCAGAAGCCTACACACTGATACTGACCATGCCATTATTTACCGCTGTTTTCGCTATTATCATGGGCTACGAAAAACTGAATATCACACGCATGGCGGTTAGCTTTACAGGCTTTATTGGTATTTTATTGGTACTTAAACCCGGTTATCAAACATTTAATATTGCCCTTCTTGCGGCATTAGGCAGCGCTATTATCGAAGCCTTAGGTTTTCTCATGGTGACTCATTACAAGGAAAAAGAAACGCCTCAAGCATTTGCATTTTATGGTTTATGCTTACTCACAGCAGCAACAGGTGCGGCTACTATTTTTAACTTTACACCGATGACAACACTCGATGTACTTTATAGTATAGGCGGCGGGTTTTGTTATGCAGCAGCATCGGCTATGGTGGTTAGCGCTTTCCATAGTGGTCGACCAAGTGCCATTAGCAGTATTCAATACAGCCAGTTAGTATGGGGGTTAATACTTGCCTATCTTATTTGGAATGAGCTACCCAGTACGCTCGCAATGATAGGCGGAATTATTATTAGTCTTGCGGGTCTATATCTTATTCGACTTAAAGCAGATTAATATTTAACGCGAATAAGCGACAGTACATATGAATTGTCTTATAACAACCATTGCGTCTATACACCATGACTACTCAACCGTTTATAGGGAATAAATGATGAGCATTCGCACAGCCACTATTGAAGATATTGATGATATTAGTCAGCTAGTATCATCCCTTTCCCATTTTTATTTACAAGATGGGAATGCGACATTACCCACTTGGTTTATTATCACCTTAAGCCGTAATGAATTTTTACAGCGCTTTGAAAACCCCAATTTTATGCATCTTGTGTATGAGATAGACAATAAAATTATTGGTTATTTTTCGATTAAGCAATATTCACACTTATATCATTTATTCGTTGACCAGAATTATCAAGGCAAAGGTTTTGCCCGACACTTATGGGAGCACGCCTTAACACTGTACAGAAATAAAAACCCTAATAATATATATACTGTACGTTCATCGATATACGCAGTTCCCATTTACAAAAAATTTGGATTTGTAGAATCAGGCCCTGTGGGAGAAAAAGAAGGCATTGCCTTTCAGCCAATGGAAATGAGAGTGTGACAATTTACTGATAAAAGACCAGCAACCGGTATTACCATTGCTGTGAATCTTTGTTTAATGTATTGAAGCTATCCTTAGTCGATAGCTGAGGAGTGATTAAGATAAAGCGTTGTTCAACCTCCTTACCATCAAGTAAATCTTTACCAATTTCGACTGCGCGCTCTGCCATCAGACGGGGCAATTGTTTAGACGTTGCCGTCCACAAACTATTTTCTTGTTGAATGGCCTTAATAGCAAAAGGAGCGCCATCTACCGAAGCCACTAAAAATTCTGAGCGTCCAGCGTGTTGAGCTGCTTGTATTGCTCCCTGTGCCGTAGGGTCGTTAATCGCAAACACACCGTCGATTTGGTTATATTCCTCCATTAGATAAGTCATTGCTTCCATTCCACCTTGTATACTGCCAGTACCGTTAAGTCGGTCGCTTAACAACACAATATCAGGGTAGCGGTTAATAGCCGATTTACACCCTGCTACGCGTTCTAAAACCGAAGACACTAACACGCCATTAATAATGACAAAGTTGCCTGCAAAATTCATCTGTTGAGCTAGATGCTCACAGGCAATATATCCCGCATTCACATTATCGGTGGTAATTGTCGCATCCGCACCTTGCGCATTCACATCCACGGCAATCACTCTAATACCCGCTCTTTGTGCTTTAGCAACAATAGGAGCCACTTTATGCTCATCCGCAGCAGTGAATAATATTAAATCGACTTTTTGCTCAATAAAAAATTCAAGTTGTTCAATTTGCCGTTCTAAATCATAAGCATCTGAACGCACGATAATTTCTACAGGTTCTATAGACACCTCATTAGCTTTAGCCGTCACTGCGTCAACTAATGTAACAAAAAAAGGGTTACCTAAATCTGGTACGGTAACCCCAATAGAGCGTAATGGAATGCTCTCGGAAGAATTGGAAACAGGAGATGTTAAAAGAAAAGCCGACAGAATACTGGTTATAAAAATTGAAATAACATAACGTTTACGCATTAATGTGTAACCTCGGCTATCGTGAGTAAATAACAATACATCGTTAGCTGATCAAACAAAATACTATCAATCACAATACATGTATTAGTCACATTGATTGCTTAACAGTATCATGATTGATCCGCCTTTATCAAAAATTACTCTACGGGTGTTGAGCCATCCGCCTCCATTGCACCAGTCATAATAGCCACTGCCTCAGACATACTGTGAGACTTAGGCGTAATGACTGCGGCACGCTTACCTAGACGATGTATATGTATACGATCAGCCACCTCAAAAACATGAGGCATATTGTGACTAATTAATATGATTGGAAGTCCTCTATCGCGAACCTCCTTAATTAAGTTTAGAACACGTCTAGACTCTTTTACACCTAATGCAGCGGTGGGCTCATCCAAAATAACCACTTTACTGCCAAAAAGGGCTGATCTTGCAACAGCAACCCCTTGGCGTTGTCCGCCGGATAAAGATTCGACTAATTGCATAATATTTTGAATAGTTAACAGGCCCAGTTCCTTCATCTTGTTCTCGGCCATCTCTTCCATTTTTCGTTTATCTAACATACGAAACACAGAGCCCAAGATACCGGGTTTACGTATTTCTCTTCCCAAGAAAAGGTTATCTGCAATATTTAATGCTGGTGAGACAGCTAGATTTTGATAGACGGTTTCGATACCCATTTCTCGTGCTTGCATGGGCGTTGAAAAATGTACAGGTTCGCCATCCATATACATCTCACCATCATCTGGCACTAAAGCACCAGACAAGGCTTTAATCAGTGAAGATTTACCCGCGCCATTATCACCAATAACCGCTAGTACTTCTCCGGGATAGAGTTCAAAATTGGCATGATCAATAGCGGTTACACTGCCGTATCGTTTTACTAAGTTCTTTGCCTGCAGTACAGGGGTTGTTTCTGTATTAGCCATTATGCACTACCTCGTCTAATCCACTGATCACAACTCACCGCAGCAATAATTAAAAATCCTACAGTAAATTCTTGCCATAAAACATCAACACCAGCTAACGCTAAACCATTTCGGAAAACACCAACCACCAAGGCACCGACCAATGTTCCAAAAATAGATCCACGGCCTCCAAATAAACTACAGCCACCAATCACTACCGCTGTAATACTATCGAGGTTCGCGGTGGTACCCGCTTGAGGGCTGACAGAACCGATGCGACCAATTAATGCCCATGCACCAATAGCACAAATCACACCCGCAACAATATAAACTGACAATAAAATTTTATCGGTTTGGATACCTGCTAAGCGTGCAGCATCGGGATCATCGCCAGTGGCATACACATGTTTGCCCCAAGACGTCCAATTTAATGCATACCAAACCACAACAAAGAGTAGCAACATCAGGATAGACCCGTAGGTGATATTTGCGCCAAAGAAGCTAATAGATTCACCCATCCACTTGAGTAATGGTGCACCTGCATCTAAATCCTGAGAGCGAATACTCTCACTTTTTGAATACCAGAGATTGAGAGATAGGAAGACACTGAGTGATCCCAAAGTCGCAATAAATGGTGGTATTTTTAGGCGGGTAACCATCAAGCCATTCATTAAGCCGGATAGAGCACCTACGCAAAGCCCAATCAGTAGCGCTAATGATGGTTCTATCCCAAAATCAATGGCCATACGGCCCATAACCACAGAAGATAAAACCATAATAGCGCCAACCGAAAGGTCGATGCCCGCTGTGAGAATAATTAATGTCTGAGCCACACCAATTATGCCAATGATAGTTACCTGTTGGAGAACTAAAGAAAGGTTAAACGGATGTAGAAAGCGATCTCCTACTACCACGCTAAAGCAGATAACCGCTACAATAAGAACTATACTCGGCGCCGCCACAGGATACGCTTGCAAGAAACGTTGAAAACGTTCCGATAAGCTATATTCGTGCTTAAACGACAATGTATAACCTGACGACTGGTCAGCGACTTTATCATGGTCTGATATAGCAACAGATGCTTTTTGATCATCAGATGTCATAAATTACTCCCAAGAAGAAAAAGGCTGTTAATAGTTACTATCTAACAGCCATAAAATACAAAATTTACAAATGAATAATGGCTAGATTATCCCCAGCACTGAGATAAACCGGCTTTAGAACTAATAGAGTCAACACCTTTTACTGGTTCGTCAGTAATTAAGGTAACACCCGTGTTATAGAAATCTAAGCCTTCTGTAGTCTGTGGACGTGTACCGTTTTTGGCGAATTCCACAATCGCACTGATACCTTCAGATGCCATTTTAAGTGGGAACTGCATAGAGGTTGCACCAATCACATTTTCACCAATGTTGCGAACACCAGGACAGCCACCGTCTACTGAAACAATTGTCACTTTGTCCTCAAGACCAAATGCTTTTAAGGCCTCATAGGCACCCGCTGCTGCTGGTTCATTAATGGTATAAACTAAGTTCACATCAGGGTCTTTTTGCAATAAGTTTTCCATGGCTGTACGACCACCTTCTTCAGATCCGGCAGTCACATCATTGCCAACAATACGCGGATCACTTTCATCACCAATATCATTCGGATCCTTAAGGTCGATACCAAAGCCTTTTAGGAATCCTTGGTTACGCGCCACATCAACAGAGATCTCATTAGTGCTTAAATCCAATAGTGCAATTTTTGCATCCTTTGCTTTGCTACCCATCTTAACTTTTGCCCACTCACCAATTAACTCACCTGCTTTAAAATTATCTGTAGCAAATGTAATATCCGCTTCGCTCGCGGGTGATAGCGGTGTATCCAATGCGATAACCAATAAGCCTGCTTCGCGTGCTTTTTGAATACTAGGAACAATAGCTACTGAATCGTTGGCAGTAATAAGAATCCCTTTGGCACCAGCAGCAATTAAGTTTTCTACTGCCTGTACTTGAGTATCGTTATCGCCATCAAAACGACCAGCAAAAGAACGTAAATCTACCCCTAATTCTGCCGCCTGTTTTTCCGCACCTTCTTTCATTTTCACAAAAAATGGGTTGGTATTGGTTTTAGTAATTAATCCAATAATAGGCTTATCTGCCGCTAAGGCAGTACTTGACATTGCAGCTAGCACGAGTGTTGAAGCAAGTGTGCGGTATAGTTTTTTCATGATATAAACTCCAAATTATTGTTATTTTTTATTGACATAGTTGTCAGCGAAGCACGCTAAAACTGTAAAGCTTCTGGAATTTATTATGGGTGGGCAATACTAATACAGCATTTCATGTGCCAGAGCGGTAGTGAAATATTTGTAATATTGACTATTGGATATGGAATATATTTAAGAATTGGTCAAATATAAATGGTTTGGAAAGAAAAATATCCGTACTTTTTAGTTGATATTGTTGCGTCAGTTCTTCCTTGGGTAAACCCGACATTAGCGCGATAACACCGGTATATTCTGGATGGTCATTTGCAATAGAGTGCGCTAATTCAACACCGCTTATTGTGCCTGCTAAATTAACATCGGATATTAATAGGTTAGGCATAGCATGTTCTATTTTTTCCAGTACTACCTCTGCCGTTTCAAAGCAAGATACGACTAAACCTAATTGCTCTAATTGTTCTCGTATCACATATTGTACTTCACTATCGTCTTCGACCAGCCAAACAACATCATTTTTAGCCAATCGAATTCGATCTAAATGATGATTATCAGTAGGGCGAGGCAATTCTTGTGAGTGCACGGATAAAGGTAAATAAATGCACACTTTTGTCCAATTGTTTTCTAGAGAATCAACCTGTATTTCTCCCCCACTTTGCTTAACAAAACCATAGACCATACTTAACCCTAAACCACTGCCTTTGCCAACAGGCTTGGTCGTAAAAAAGGGTTCAAAAATACGCCCAAGCAAATCTTTAGGTATACCTTTACCTGAGTCTTCAACAGTAATGCATATGGCAGATGTATCACTTTCTGGCAACTGACTAAGCATGGTTGAAAAGGCAAGTCGGCCACCATCAGGCATCGCTGCTGCGCTATTTAATGATAGATTTAATAAGGCGTTTTCCAGTTGCGACGGGTCAATTAAACTCAGCCTTTCAGGACAATGTAGGTCATAATCAATCACAATATCAGACCCCACACTGTACTCCACCAAATCTAACATCCCTTCAATCAAGTCATCAATACATGTGGCTTCCGGAAATAGCTGTTGGCGACGGCTAAATGCCAATAGTCTTTGTACAAGATTACTGCTTTTTTCTGAAACGGTCAGCGCACGCTGGATATAACGCGTTTGATTATCGGTTAGCGGAGAAGATTCACTTAACATTTGTAAATTCCCCATAATCGCGGCTAGCAAGTTATTAAAATCGTGAGCTAAACCACCGGTGAGCTGCCCTAGCAGCTCCATTTTCTGCGCTTTTCGTAGCTGTTGTTCGATACTTTTTCGCTCCGTTAAATCGGTATATAAAGTCACAAACCCTCCCTCGGGCATTGGCCGAGAGCGAAATTCTATAATTTTTCCGGTTGCAAAATGACGTTCAAAGTTTTGAAATTGATATTGGCGAGACGCATTAATATCTTCCATTTTAATCGCTTGATTCTCTAAACTCAGGTTTTTGTGCTCACCACGATTAATGAGACTTTGCACGGCCTCGATAGGCATTCCAATAGAAATTTCTTCATCACGAATATCGAACAACTCTTGATAGTGTCGGTTCCATGTGAGTAACTCACCCTTACCCGAAAAAACACTTAAGCCATCGTTCATATTATTAAAAATAGCTTCTAATAATTTTTTATGATCTGAAAGCTCAGCTGTCAATTCTAAGCGCCGGATAGCATCACGGCGAAACACTTCAAACATATGAATTAAGGTACCGATTTCGTCATTGCGCTTTACCGAAAAGCTTCGCAAATCAGTACGACCAAGAGATAAACGCTCCATATTCTCTGTCACAGATTGCAGATCTCTTGTCATTCGTTGGCTATAAAAGTACAAGTGTCCTAGACCAAATAGAAGAAAAATTGAAATACCTATAATCCAATTTTGTCCATAGGCAACCGACCCTGATACCTCTTGTCGTTGTCGACTCACTTTTTTTTGTAAACCACCCACAAAAACGCTGACCTTATCAGAAAGCTGCTCAGATTTAGCGCGGATAGATATCAATAAATACACTTTTCGTTCTTGAATATGATTCAGCTGTTTGTTCGCTAACAATAACTCATTGGCAATATGTCTGACCGATTCATTTTGTTGGTTGAGGTTTAAAATATCTGTAATCTGAGCTGGCATATCACTTGGGTCATTTAATAATTCTAATAACCACATGAGTCCTTGCTCGGTGTTAATGGTGTAAATATCTTGTTGCAATGGGGGTAGTCGACGAATATGAAACTGCTGTGCAAGGCTATCCTCACGCAAGTACAGCTCTTCTTGTACACGAGAAACCAGTTCTTCGAGGGTTAGCTGTAGATCATCTAAACGTTTTTCAATATCCTGACGAAAGTGAATGTCAATAAGATTGTCAGCCACTTCTCGTAGCTCAACAATCCGACGGCGAATACGGCGTGACTCTGTTTGCAATTGAAACGGTCTTCCTGATCCAGCCGTATAAGGAGCAATAGCGGCTAATTGAGCAACGCCTTCGGCTAATGTTAACGCAGTGCTAATCTCGGGTAATGTTTCTGCTTCGAACTCGGATAAGGATGCTTCACTCACCCGCATGGCCTGCCACCCAATCGCAATCATGAAAATAGCAACGAGGCTGATAGCCAATATCACTAGTGATGCTTTTTGACGGATACTAGTAAATTTCATGGAGGATGGTTCTTTATCTCATTGTTTAACACAAATTTAGCGCTTACGGATCATGTCATTTAATTTCTAATTAGTTGGAATGCACAGGACCATGAAAAATATAACCGATGCCTCTTTGGGTTTTTATAAACTCTGGCGTTTTAGGGTTTATTTCTATTTTTCTGCGTAAGCGAAGGATGAGTACATCGACCGTTCGATCAAATACTTCTACGTCTAGACCTCTGCTCATGTCAATAATTTGCTCTCGGCTTAATACACGGTCAGGATGTTTAACCAATACCGCCAGCAATGAAAACTCTCCTGTTGTTAAATTCTCCTCATGACCATCAGCATCAAATAACCTTCTTGCGGTAAGGTCAATCACCCACTTTCCAAAACTTAAACATTCATGGTCATCAGCAACAAGATTGGGAAATTGGGGAACATGTTGCGATGAACGCCTAATAAGTGCATGAACCCTAGCCGTTAATTCACGTACATTAAACGGTTTCATCATATAATCATCGGCGGCTAATTCCAGACCCAGAATGCGATCTGTTTCATCGCCTTTACCGGTTAGCATCATAATAGCAACCGCATGTTTATCTCTTATTTGGCGAGCCAATTGCAAACCATCTTCATTGTTGAGGTACAAATCCATCAAGACAAGATCGATCGTTTTATCATCTAAAAAAGACCATGCCTGTTTGCCGTTCTCGGCAACAAAGGTATTATATCCCTTTACCGTTAAAGCATCGCTTAGCAATAGACAAATATCTTCGTCGTCATCAACAATCAATATATTTTTTTTAGATGGTTTGCTCATGCTATTAAGTACTCGTGTTATTATTATCAAGAATATTTGCCAAAGGGCAATGTATCATTTTTTAAAATTAGTATCATAGTATATGCAGTATAAGACGACAAAATCACCTAAGCAACGCTTTGCATAATTTCGCACTAAGAATTATCACAGTATAAATTACATTTATTACGTTTGTTTCATCATTATTTTTTTGAAAAAATTTTTTGTTATAGATACGTTATAAATATTCAATATTTTCTTATAAAAAGCACAAGAAACTTAAAGGCATTTACTGTATGTCCCAAACACTTTTCATTTTCGACATTCTCAATAGCTCTAAAAAAATTGATCAGACTAATTTTTCTCTTACGAATACCGACATGGGTTTACCTGCAGATATACCTATTAGCATAGAACAAGAATGCCTTGTTGGTGGAAAACAAGTAGGCTCGCGCCTTATTACTTTATGTATTGGCAATATGACGATAAGAATTGTACCCACTCGAGCGATGGCAATCTTAGATGTCACAAGAAACAACCAACGTTTTGGTTGGGATTCTCCAGTGAAAGAGATTGTGCATCCACAGTTTATTAATCAAGAGGCTTCTGGAGGCATTGGCTGGCTTGATGGTTTTAATGAAATGCTGGTGCGTTGTGGCTATCAATGGTCTGGACATCCAGGACAAGATGGCGATGAATTTTTAACATTGCATGGACGTATACAAAATACTCCCGCTGACAATATAGTATTGAGCGTGGAACAAAAAGCACCTTATCGCGTCACGTTATCGGGCAGTGTCAGTGAAAAGCGATTTAAGTTTACCGATTACGAAGTTAATACTTCTATTTCATTAACGCTGGACAGCCCTTATATCGATATAGTAGACACACTGACGAATAACAGCAGCTACGATAATACTTACCAAAGTATTTATCACAATAATTTTGGCCAGCCTATTTTGGAAGAAGGCAGCAAAATCCACATTGCTATTGCTGAAATATCACCCTTTAATCAATACGCAACACAGGGCCTGGACCAGTGGCAATCTATTAAAAAACCGACAAAGCATTTTGACGAAATGGTTTACAATATTAGGCCGCTCAAAAATGATGACGGAACCTGCTTTTCGCTACTGGAAAATGCAAACAAAGATACTGGTGTAGAGGTTGCGTGGCAATACGCTACCTTACCCGTTTTCACGCTGTGGAAAAACACGGACACTGTAGAACAAGGTTATGTTGTTGGATTAGAGCCTGGCACTAGCTTTGCCTATAATCGCAGCCACCAACACGCATTGGGCCTAGTACCTACGATCAAAGCAAAGGAGAGTGTGCAGTTTAGTGTACGTTTTGGTTTATTCACTAGTGCGAGTGAAGTGGATGCAAGTCGCAATAACATTAAACAGCTTCAGTCCACTCAATCACCAGTGATTCAAAGCTCACCACCTGTTAATCTTTAAACATCTGCTCGGAGAGTTTTAATGCGTTAAGCACATCATAACAAGCGCCCAATGTATGGTAGTCCGTTTTTCCTAAGGGGCTTTTCACTTCAGACATAAGCTCTCCTTCTCGAGTTAATTTATGGTGCCAAGCCCCATACTCATGATCCACTAAATGCTCCCAAGCATAAGCCCAAATTCGTTGGTATTCCTCTAAGTAATATTTTTTCCCCGTTACTGCTGCTAAGTATGCAGCAGCAAAGGACTCTGCCTGTACCCAGTAAAATTTTTGGTCGCAACTAGGTTGTCCTTCATGGTTAAAACTATATACCAAACCACCATATTCATGATCCCAACCGTTACTGACTCCCTGAGTAAATAAATATTCCGCCCGCTCTACCATCCATGATTCGGGTTTATATTGATGCATAATTAACAAAAATTTTGCCCACTCGGTAAGATGGCCCGGCTGATAACCCCAAGGACGCAGCATATCGTCAGGTTTATCTTTGTTGTATTCCCAATCGGGCTCCCAGTTTTGGTTATAATGTTCCCATATCAAGGGTTTATTGGGATCAGGTAACTCATTAATAATGCGGTTGGCAACGAGATAAGCTCGATCAAGAAACTGAGAATCGCTTGTTGCGGCATAGCAACTTAACGATGCTTCTACAGCATGCATATTGCAGTTTTGCCCTCGATAAGAATCGCACTGACCATCTGCACCATACTCATCTGCATACAGGGAGTATTCGGGTAACCAATATTTCTCATTCATCGCATGATAAATCATGTATAAGTCGTTTTTATACTCGCTTAATCCGCTTTGTAAGGCTTCTGCATAAGCCAGTAATACAAAGGCCCAACCATAGAAAAAGTCGTTCGGTACAACAGAATTTCCATGCACAATAACCCAGTGATATTTGTTTTTCTCGGACGACCAATGTACAGACTTAATATATTCCAGACCATGACGACACTGCTCTAAGAAAGAATCGTCATTATTGATTCTTGCCATTCGCGCATAATTAATAACAAAACGCGCACTACTTACCAGCTGTTTTATTTCTGGGGTAATTTTTTCTCCATTAGTAGTGTATGCATGAAAAAAACCACCTTCAGGATCGACGCATTTTGGATGGTAAAAGTCCATAATTTTTTTAGTATGGTCTTTTAAAAAATTTTGTGACATAAAATCCGGTGTTGTTATCATTTTATTATCCTAGGTTATTACAAACAGAAAAACAGTTAATAATGGTTATTACTTTCCATATAACATTCCCTAGATAATAAAAAATGATATTAACAAGCTAACTAATTTTATTACCTAGCTTGAGAACTGATTGTTATCAGGGAAAGAATGATTTTATATCTGAAACTTGCTAACTAGCTTATGTAATTTTTCTGATAAATCATTGAGATCCACACTCAATACGGCCATTTTTTTGGCTTCATCTAGTGACGTTTCACCCGATCTGGAGATAGAAACGATATTTTTATTAATATCTTGTGTAAATGCCATTTGTTGGTTTGACTCTTTTGCGATTTGGCTAGCCATCTCATTAATAATAGACACCATTTCTGAAATAGAGAGTAATGAATTTCCAGCATTACCAACAATATTGGTAGATTTGTCCCCACTTTTTTTACTCGATTCCATGACTGCCACTGCTTTTAAAGAACCTTTCTGTAAACGGTTGATCATTTCATGTATTTCGGTTGTACTTTGCTGTGTTTTACCTGCAAGTGCTCTTACCTCATCGGCTACAACCGCAAAGCCACGGCCAGCCTCGCCTGCACGAGCAGATTCTATAGCAGCATTCAGTGCAAGAAGGTTAGTTTGCTCTGCCATACCACTAATAACATCTAAAACAGAAACAATATTAGCCACGTCTTTTTCTAAATCATGCACTACTTCACTAGCTTCATCGATTTCTGAAGATAGGCACTCTATGGAATAAATGGCCTCTCTCATTGTTTCTTGTACTTTTTGTCCCTCACTATCTGCTTGTTCTGCAGATTGAGCAGCTTTTACTGTATTTTCCGAAATTTGTTGCGCAGAAGAGGACATATCAGTAATAGCCATAACCACCTTTTCCGTCTGTTTTTGTTGCGAGGTAGCTGTAGCGCTACCACTTTCGGCAATTTCTTTGATTGATATAATAACGGAGGACAAATTTTGTGCAGAAGAGCTGATATCCTTTACAAGACTATGCACCCTGTCGACAAATTGGTTAAAAGCAGAGGCCAGCTCGCCCAATTCATCATTACGCTGCTCATTAAGGCGGCGAGTAAGGTCACCATCACCTTTTGCAATATCCCGCAAGGATTGGCTCGTCTGTAAAATAGGCTGACTAATTGATTTAGACAAAAAGAAACCGACAAAACAACCTACGGCAACAATAATAATAACGGTTACTATAGACAGAAAAAGGATATTTTTTTGCATTGTGATGGTTTCCTGCATCACTTCCTGCATTGTAATCTCGCTTAACAAAGCCCATTTATGGCCAAAAATTTCTATAGATTCAAATGCACTCAATACCTCTTGTCCCATATAATTTTGGGTCACTAATGTGCCAGCTTCTTGATTAAATGCCGCATCAGTTGCTGGTGTTTGAATCGTATGCAAAGAGGCATTAGTACCTAATGCTTGTATATTATTAATAATATGTTCATCTACGCCTTGACTATATAAAGTACCTGAAAATTGTTTCGTATCCTCAATTAATAAACGGCTAGTTGTGCGAAATACACCATCTTCATTAACAAGATAGGTTTCACCCGTTTCACCCAAACCGGAAGCCTGCCATTGCCCATTATAAATCAACATATCTGTTAGTTGAGATGATGCCAGCTGAAATATAAGTACTCCTAAACGAACTCCTTCTTCGTCAAAAACAGGAGCCGAAAGAAAAGCAACCGGCTCGCCGAAGGCCGCTGAATAAGGTTTATAATCAATAAATGAAAATTCATTATTTTTTAATGTATTCGCTTTTTGAAACGCTTCAGAAATAGCGGAATCATTATAAGGTCCCGTTACCAAAGACGAGCCAAAATCGATATTTTTCTTTGTAGTATAAATAACGTTACTTTCTTTAGAATCAATTAATATTAAATCTCTTAACTGAAAACGCTGAACAAAAGAACGTAAAAATGGATGATGTTTTTTATGGGACCGAGTATAAGAAGTACCGTCTTCCGTTGCTAATAGGTTTTCTTTTTTCCCAATATCATAACTATTTTTAGCGATATACTCTGACTGTAATGCAATAGCATCTATCGACATACTATTAATATAACTATTATAATCAAATGAGTTTTTTGGATTGAGCTGATTGAATAATGGAGAAATTTGATTTTTATAATATTCTCTTATTACTTGCTTCTGACCCTCTCTATCTTTTCTTCCGACAAAAAATGAAAAACTTTTAAATGAACCTGAAAAATCTCTAGAGGCATCTATGATTGCTTGAGACTGTGATAAATTAAGAATTTGCTTTTCTAGCGAACTAAAATATTGTTGTACGTTATTTCGTGTCAGGTTGCGAAGCGAAACCATTTGGTCACTGCGCGCATCAAACAAGCTATCTTGCATTCTATTTGAGGAGGATATCACAACAATAAAAGCGGTAATAAAGGCTGCAAGAGTAGCAACGACAACAACGCTTGCTGTAATTTTTTTAGAAATTTTCACAATTAACCTCGCTTTCAATCAACTGTTCAATCATGCAATATAGGAGAAATGATGTGTAAGATAAAAACCTGAGTATCTGTATCCGGGGATAAAAAGATACAGATACTCAAATAGAAGAAAAGTGACTATTTATCTGGTTGAATCAATAGCAACAGCAAGTTCTTCTACCGCTTCAGCAGCGGTGTATTCACCATTAAAATGAGCCGTTACCACGTCATAGATAGCCCCTTTTACTATTGATGGGACCGCATGGCCATGAGCAATAGAACCAAACATAGAGCCACTTGCATTAGAGGCTTTTAGATCGGCGATGGCTTTTTTACCACAAGAGTCAAATGCACTGTCAGGCACATCCATTCGGGCAGGAGCAGAACCTTTAGCCACATTAAATGCTGACTGGAATTCTAAACCCATAATACCTTTAGCCATTTCTTTCTGAGCATTCTTTTTACTCTCATCTACCTCGAACATCACGAACTGATCAGCAAGGAATACTGTCGATCCCTCGGTGCCTGGATAGCGAATACAAATAAAGTCCTCATCGGGCACTTTACCCGCATTCACGAACTCTCCTTTAGCCCAGTCGCCTTGAATTTGCATACCTGCTTTGCCTTCGATTACCATGGCTGAGGCCAAGTTCCAATCACGACCCGAGAAGTTATCGTCAACATACTTACGTAGTGTACCCATACGTTTAAATGCTTCTAACATTTTAGGGCTTTTAATCGCAGCAGGGTCTAGATCTATCATTGCTGAACGATAAAAGTCTTTACCTAGCGATAAAATAATAGAATCGAAAATGACTACTTCTTGCCACGCCTGACCACCATGAGCTAAGGGAGTGATGCCCGCTGCTTTAAATGCATCTAATAGACCGACAAGTTCATCCCAGTTAGTTGGGATTTTTCCATTAACTTTTTCAAACTGTTCTTTATTAATCCAGATCCAATTAGAACTATGTACATTTACTGGAGCTGCTATCCAATTACCTTCGTATTTTGAGAAAAACTGTAATGCTTCCGGTACTAATTCATCCCAATTTTCTTGGGCGGCAATATCATTTAGGTTGGCAACTGCACCATCAATTTTGCCCCAATCTAAAACATCATAACCTAACATTTGTGCCGCTGTTGGAGGATTATTACCCGTCACACGAGCACGAAGTACGGTTGTTGCTTGGGAACCGCCACCACCAGCTACTGGCATATCTTGCCAACCGATACCTTTTTCTTGTAGTCCTGCTCTAAGGATGTCAAGTGCAGATGCCTCACCACCTGATGTCCACCAATGCAAAACCTCAACACTTTCTGCTGCTTTTACATTTAACGACGCTGCTACAATAGCACTAGAAATTGCAACTTTAAGTATATTTTTTTTCATATTGTTATCCTACTTTTAAAACAATCTAATTAAATGCCACTACCGCCTAGTTAACTTAAGTGACAGTACGACTCAAGTATAGATACAATATATTGTTTTACTAACACAATTTAATTTCACAAAATTACAAATGTTGTAATAAATGAAACATAAGCCCTGCATATAATTAATGACAATTAACTATGATTATATGGACGATTAAGTTATTAAAAACGTTATTATTTTAGTTAAAAAATAATATTTGTTATTAAAGATAACTAGCTATAAAAATTTATTATATTTAGCAATCATAAACGGTTACAACTTTATGCACTAAAAATAAAAATGTTAACGATTTCAAAATATATATCAGATAATAATATTATTTTTCTATCATTATTCCATCGATAAACAAAGCATCTAATCCACTAGTAAAAAAAACCGCTAAAGCATCTTCAACAGAGTGCGAAATAGGTTTACCCATAACATTAAAGCTAGTGTTTAACACTAAAGGGATATTGGTTAATTGATAAAATGATGAGATAAGATCATAGTATTTAGGATTCCACTCATGCTTGACCGTTTGCAACCGCCCTGTTCTATCTTCATGGACCACGCCTGGCACTTTATTCATTACGCTTTCTTTAAATGTAAGTGTTCTTTCCATATAGGGTGATTCTTGATAGTGCTCAAAATACTCACTTCCGTATTCATGCAATATAGAAGGCGCAAATGGGCGAAATTCTTCACGGAATTTCACGCTCGCATTAATTTTTTCTTTTACATCAGCTGATCTTGGATCAGCAAGTATGGACCGATTACCTAAAGCACGAGGCCCAAACTCTGCTCGCCCTTGAATCCAACCGATAATTTTTCCTTGTTGTAACATATTGGCAGCAAGTTTTGGAGCTTCATCACCACAACGGGTGGTCTTTAACCCACTAAATTGAAGCACATTATCCAAACTCTTCTGTTTCATAGTAGAACCAAGATAGGGAGACATAAATCTTGCTGGCGAAGGATTTTTGTTATCTTGGTTAAAAGCGAGTAATGCGGCACCAACGGCATTGCCGTCGTCACCAGGTGCAGAATAAACGTGCAGATTTTCGAAAGGCGTATTTTCAATAATCTTGCCATTGGCTGAGGAGTTGAGAGCGCAACCGCCGCTCAGTACTAAATTTTCTGATAACCCTGTACCGTGCAAGTTACACAAGAACTCAAATAGCACTTCGGTAAATACCTGTTGCGCGGTATAGGCAAGATCAGCATATTGTATTAAAGGTTCCTCTAGTTTTCGGCGTCTTGCGAATAAACGGCCGGATAAGGCAGTCAATTCTTCTTGCTCAGGATTCTTAAGCATTAGATCATCAACAATGATCATTGCTCGCATAATGCTATACAATTCAGGATCATGCTTACCATACGAGGCCAAACCCATGACCTTCCATTCTTCTCCGGACAATGGATCAAAACCACAGGTTTCACAAATAGTGGTATAAAACAATCCTAAACTTGCCCGAGAGTCTTTATTAATCTCGCCGATTTCCGTTATGGTTCCATCGACATAATGATAACAAGCAAACGAACTCAGCTCGCCCATACCATCTAATACTGCACATAAGGCATTGTCGAATGGACTGCTATAACAACCTGCAGCAGCATGGGTTTTGTGATGGTGGTAATAACGGCTCTCTACATTTTTTTTCGACCACGTATCACTATAAGCTAAGCTATATTCTAGTAAGTGCCCAGGTTGTTTTAACATGGACAATTGGGATTTAAAAAAGAATTGCTGTCCAGACAACTGTCGACGAATAAAGGTTGGCGTCATATCTGAAGCGATCATACCATCAACATCAACCCCTTTAAGCTGACTTAAAGCTTCTCTCATCAGCTCTGAGCTCCATGTAGAGGCAAGAACAATATCAGCATCGGGATCACAATATTGGTTAACCAGTTCGATCGCTCGCATATATAAGTCCGGAGCAATACCAATAGATCGCTTATTTTGCAAATAACGCTCAGAGGCCTCTGCAAATAATACTTCACCATCATTAGATACTATTGCTATAGCAGAATCATGGAACGAATTCGCTAAACCAATATAATTACGTTTCATATGAATACCTATTTATTTTATTATTATGATCAACTTTCAGTTCCATCAGGAAGGCTCGTATCCGTTAACGGTAAAATGATCTCTTTAGGACCACCATATTCATTGATGGCATAGAACTTGTTTTCTTTTTCAAAAAATACAATTCCTTCCAAAAAACCGACTTGAGGTAATGTCGCTGTGTCTTGCCCTAAACACAATTTTCTTAATAGATGTAAATTCCAATCATGAGTCACCCCTATATGCACACATGGTTTTGATGTCGACAGCAATGTATTTTTTATCCACGATAAGTGGATATTTTTTGCCTCTTCTGCAGGCATCATCACATACTCAGAAATGTCACCACTAAACCAAGCAGATAACAGAGATGACAAACCCTCTTGTGCTAAACGCGAATAATACGTTTCCCGATCTCTGATATACATCCCCAAGAGGTTAGGATCTATTTTGGTAACTGAGGTTGATATACCTTGTTCAAGGCATCCCTTTTCTATTTGGTATGACGTTTCGACGCAGCGAATAATGGGACTGGAATAAAATTGAATATTGCTTGATTTACGAAAGTGCAGCCCTAAATCATAAGATGCTTGCTTTCCATCTTCAGTTAAAGAGTGAAAAATATCTTCTGGTATAAAAGCATCATAATGCCGCTGAGAATGACGTAACAAAAGGCAATAGCTATCAACACCTTGGGAAGATAAATCATTCAAAACACTAAGGGTCGACTGCGACTTATAGTCTTCTTTAATACCAATCATTACATTCCCCAAAAAAATCACTGAGCGTTTTATTGGGATGTAAAACAAAATACTCTAAGGCCCGTTTATAATTTTCACCTAATTGAACAAGAGTTTCTCTATCGTATAGCTCTTCATTATATTTAAACAACAATAAAGACCCATGCTTTACAAAAGTAAACTTTAAATCTAAAGAGGATAAGGGTTTTTCAACAACTAG
This sequence comes from Candidatus Endobugula sp., assembly GCA_020628895.1. Taxonomy (GTDB): domain Bacteria; phylum Pseudomonadota; class Gammaproteobacteria; order Pseudomonadales; family Cellvibrionaceae; genus Endobugula. The sequence continues at coordinate 7,414 of JAHDEM010000023.1, read as the reverse complement.
TGCACCAGCATCAACGTCACTTCCAAAATCAATGGCTTTCGATCTCGCTTTATAAGGAATATCTAACAATTGAAACTCTACATTTGCTAACAAACCACCGGAGGCTAATCTTTCCGGGAAGAAAGATTCAACGAATGATCTAACATCCCACATTCTGTGGCGATTAGTATTAATTACATCTAGTTTAACTTGCTCAACAATTTGCTCACCTGTCATCTCTGGTAGTATTTTTGCCTGAAAAACAATGCGGCTATAAAAACAACCTAAGGAACGCAGGAACTGCGGCCTATTACGCAGCATTAATGCGGAACTCACTGTCATACATGACTGTTTCCATTGCAAATAAAGGGCAATATAAGCAGCAGACAAACTGGTAGGAAAAAAATCGACCACCTCATCAACAAGTTCCCTAGGCATTTCTGCTACATGCATACCAAACTTAGGTTCATGCGTGTCTTTTGATGGGTAATTTTTGGGTAGATGGTCTGTTGGAATTTCTAATGGCTTATCTAAGAGTTTATCTTTCCAATAATCAAATACTTGGTCGCTTTTCGCCTTACCTTTTTCTCTTTCCCACTCGGAAAATTCACTAAACGAATTACCAAGATTGTTTTCAGGAATATTATCTTGACTTAGCGCACTGTAGTAAGAAGCAAATTCATCCGCGGCTATGGACATAGTCATCACATCTGACACAATATGATGATAAACAAAGTAAATAATATGCTCATTTTCGGGAAGCATAAATGTAAATAAACGAACACAACGCTCGCTTTTGATATCAAATGGCCGCCTTAATTCTTTCTGAACAATATTATCGGCTGCCTTTTCAGCCTCATCTACTGAACAATCACGCAAGTCGTTGGGAGAAAGGTAAATATATTCATAAGGCATCACTTTTTGGAAAGGAGCATCATCATCGACAGGGAAGCATGTGCGGAAGTTCTCACAACGCTCTACCAGTAAATTAAAGCTTTTTTCTAAAAGCTTATGATCTACATTACCCGTAAGCCTTATTCCATAAGGAACATTCCACTGATAACTTGGGTTATCAATCTCGTGATGCCACATATGCTCTTGTGTGTACGACAACTGCAACTTGTTATTTTCCATATTGGCCTCTATACCTATTATTAATAAAGACATTCTGTAAAAAATTAGTTTTATCGATCACTACACATTGGTTATTTTCACTCCCAATCATGCATAACGACACTTTATATCTGTCATTTAACGATTTATGCCAGAAAAAAACATCTTCTTTCATTTTTCTTTTTACTATATTAATCGTTATATTTCCGTCGCTTTCTTTTTGCAAAAAGAAACTATCCATCGGCATAGAAAAGCCTAAACCACACGCTTTCATATAAGATTCTTTTAACGTCCATATTTCAAAAAAGTAGGGAATCCTATTTTTTTTATTTAAACGGTAGTAAATATATTTTTCTTTATCATAAAAAAAATTATTAACAATACCATCTGTATTTCGACGATAGTTAACCTCTTCAATATCTGCTCCCAATTCAAGATCTAAAGAGACAGCAATAACAATCATCCCCTTTGTATGAGAAATATTGAAATGAATATTTTTTAATAAACTGGTATTACTTATCCTAGGTTTACCGTGCTTATTTTTTTTAAATACCCAGTCGCTAGGCGACACACTCTCCTCATATTCAGACAATATCAAACGGATAATCGCTCTTGTCGCAATATACGAAGACCTATGTTTTTTTAACTTAAGCTTGCTCGCTTTTAACTTTTCTTTTTCGCTAAGAAATCGGCAAAAATAGGATTGCTTATATTTATCCTCAATTATGTGATTATCGATACACCATAAATGAACTTGTTGCTTTAAAATATCCACAAATAAATTCAAAAGTAAGGTTAAAGCATAGGAAAACCCAGACTTACTTTATCATTCAGTAATAAATTTCCACTGGCCTCAATACCACTTTCCTTACCTACAACATGCTGACACCATGTATTAGAATCTCGAAGTGCTTTATCTAACGGGGTTTTTCCTACCCTAATCGCAGAGCCACCAATCATGTCGTAAAGCTCTACTATCACTTCTCGGCAAGTTCTAAATACATTCACTCGTGATAACCAAACATCCGCACGAATTTTATTATCTAAACTCTGCCCTTTTGATAACATATCCCACTGTTTTTCTAGTGCTTGATTCATGTAAGCTTTTGCAGATGAGTACTTTAATTCACAACGCCCCATGGTCTCCTGAACTTTTGCTGAAGAACGAAATAATTCTTGAGTATTAAAATCGCGCTTTTCTTCTAAGTACTGATAAGAAAAATCTAGAGCGCTACGACAAACCCCCAGAGGTATTCCTGACATTTTTCTTAAAAATGCATCATTTCTGCTCCATAAAACACCGTCCCTTACCGCATCATTTAAAAAGCTAAAACTGTGCTCTTTAGGAAATATTCGGTTTCTGGTCATATAATCATGGCTACCGGTTCCTCTTAAACCCGTCGTGTCCCAATTATCGACAATGGAGAAATCCTCCTGTTTGCCAATAACCACAATCCATTCTTTTCGTCCATCTTCAAGTACACTAGGCTTGCCATCCTTAAACACGACACAACCGGCCACGATTCTGTCTGCATGTTGTATACCGCTACCAAATGTCCATTGCCCTGTCACCCGATAACTATTCCCCATATCAATAGCCTTACCGCCGGGATATACCCAACCGGCTTGAACCATATCTAGCGATGGGTAGAGCGTTTCTGCCACATCTTTATCTAAATAACCTGAGTAAATACCAGAGTCGCTACCAATCATCACGCACCAGCCTGCTTCAGAGCTCACTGAAGATAGCTTTTCTATAACCTGAATTTGCTGAAGACTAGTGAGCTCTGGCCCACCCCAGGTTTTAGGCATACACATTCTGAAACAACCGGCTTTTTTAAGCAGAGAAACCATTTCACTGGGTAATCGGCAGCTTTGCTCGGCTTCAGAAGACAAGCGTTTTAGTTCTGGAAGAATAGCTTCGACATTATTGATTATTTCTTCGTAATTCATTTCCAGATTCCTATAGTAGATATTGAATAAATAGATAAATCGCTTTGCTAACCAATACCACCGTCGATATGGATTGATTGTTTGGTAATATAAGCAGCATCGTCACTGAGTATAAATTCAGCTAATTTGCTAACTTCATTTGCCGATGCTAATCGGCGCATAGGCACTTTATTTTTAAGTGAATCTTTATCGAGGTTATCCAACATGGAGGTATCAACAAAACCCGGACATATGCAATTGACCGTTATCCCTCTCTTTGCTACCTCCAAGGCTAACGATCTAGCAGCCGCCTCTAATCCACCTTTGCTGGCAGAATAATTAATTTGTCCAGCAACACCAACCGAACCCGAAAGCGAAGAGATGCAAAGCACTCTGCCGCCTTTACGCAAACTGATCATTGGGTGGATAACCGGCTTAACCACATTGAAAAAGCCATCGAGATTAGTGTCCAAAACAGTAGACCAGTCATCCAATGTCATTGATACGATTGAAATGTCTTTTTTAATACCCGCATTTAAAACAACCCCCCAATAAGCACCATTAGCAGCAATATCTGATGACAGTTGGCTCTCCACCTCTAAATAGGAAGCAATATTAAAGTTTATTTTTTTTACTGATGCAGAACGGTTCATTAAAGCAATTGTTTCGTCAACGCCTTGTTCGTCGTGATGGTAATGACAGGTAATATCCAAAGCCTCTTGTTGTGATAAAGTCACGGCTATAGCTCTACCAATACCCTTACTCGCACCAGTAATGAGAATGCGTTTTCTAAAATCACTCATGCTTAGCCCCCATTACTGACAACTCTGCGGTTAAAATTTCTTCGTCTTGCATTAAAGTACACACAGAAGCTTCAAACTGATTGTTCCTATGGACGACATCAGCAAGAATATTAATTTCCTCGAATTTATTGATATAGGGCTTTTTAATATCGACAGATTTAATGCTAACAATAAAACCCATCATCCCTTTGGCTTCATCGAAGAGCATACCTCTTTGGCCCGCTAAGGCTTGCGCCATATATTCGATACCAATATAAGAAGGCAATTTGTCATCGACCAAAAATGGATTGTCATCCCTGACAATGGCTTTTGCTATGGAGTCATTTTCCGATAAACGAATATGATCAATAAATAGCATACGATTCCTATGGGGCAGATATTCTTTTGCAGGTATCCACATCGCGCTATTTCTCCAAACCAACAACGAGACTGCAATTACTTCCACCAAAAGCGTATGACGTTGAGAGAAAAATGGAGCCCGTACAATACTGATTTTGTGCGGCTAAATTAATCTTAGGCAGTTTTGGGTCCATATCATAATGGCGATATTGAGGAATAATCCGAAATTGATCTTTACCCTTTTTAAGCACAGCAATACATAAACATAATTCAACGGCAGAGGCTGCACCTAAGGTATGACCTACAATATTTTTAATCGTGCTACAGGGGATATCCGCACCAAACACACGGTTCACCAAGGTCGACTCCATACTATCGTTCGCTTCCGTACCTGTACCATGCATATTGATATAAGCAATATCCTTAGGTTCAAGACCCGCCTGAGATAAGGATTGGCGCACCGCTTCCTCTGCTCCAATACCTTCGGGGTGAGGAGAAGACATATGATATCCATCAGAACTTTCTCCAGCACCTAGTAAGGTTATGTTCGATTGTTCTCTAGAAACCAAAAAGAAGGCAGCACCTTCACCCAAATTAATTCCATCACGATCAGCACTAAATGGCTGACAATCCGATGCCGATAATGCAGACAACGAGTCGAACCCATTCAACGTAGTGAGCGCAAAGCTATCTGAACCACCGACAATAACAGCATCTAAAAAGCCCTGCTCTACGTATCGCTTTGCCATAGCAATCGCTTTGCCAGATGAAGTACATGCTGTGCTGACTGAAATTGCAGGCCCTTTGATATCGAGATAGATTTTTATAAATTCAGAAACGTTGTCCATAAAATCAAGACTATAGTCATAGCCTTCGGGAATATGTCCATGCTCGTCTTCGTAACGACGACTGTAATCAACTTCTGATGAACCTGCTGTACAGGTGCCTGCAATAACACCAATGCGAGAAGGCTCGTAACGTGACTTTACATCTTCGACGGCATTCTCAAATTGTTTGATTGCTGCAAAAGCTAAGTGATTGGTACGTGTTAAAAACTGTTTTTGTGAGTGAGGAAAATCGGGCAGTGGAAATTTTATTTTTCCGACTTTCTTTAACCGACCACTGGAAAGTTCATTATTTTCGGTAAATAACGATGTATTATGTGAGAAGACATTATTATAGAAGTCGTCTACGTTCTCACCTGCACAACAAACAACACCCATTGCATTTATATGGCATTTTGCTTTCATTTTATTCACCTAGATGCCAATAACGCTTTTGAATTTTATCTACATATCTACGCAAATCGGTTTCTAAAGGTCGATCCTCTGTCACGAGATTAAAATCGGACAAAACGTCTTTCATAAATCGAGTGACCGAATCCCCTTTTTGCAACACCTTGTTTTCTAGCTTTTCTCTAATAGACACTGCCTGCACAGTGGCAAGAATATGGGCAGCCTGTACTTGTTCTGTTAATTCTAAGACTCGGATACAGTCTCTAGCCGCAATGGTACCCATACTTACTTTATCTTGGTTATGGCATTCGGTAGATCGAGAGAAAATACTCGCAGGCTGACAGGCTTTTAAAGCCTCCGCTGTCCATGCTGACACACCGATTTGCACAGCTTTAAAACCATGATTGAGCGATGCTCTACCTTCCTCGGGGTAAGACAAATTTGACGTTAATCCGTGGTTGAATTTTACATCCAATAACAAAGCGAGCTGTCGATCCATCAGATCGGCTAAATTTCCGATAAGCACCTTCATGGAGTCCATTACATAAGCAATATGGCCACCGTAAAAATGTCCTCCGTGTAGTAGTCGATGGTTTTCAGGATCAATTAAGGGGTTATCATTTGCGCTGTTAAGTTCGTTTTCTATCACCTCTTTAAAATGAGGCATCGCATCAGCTAGAACACCAATAATATGAGGCGCACAACGCACCGAATAACGGTCTTGAAGTATGATAGGGTTTTCGTTTTTATCCGGAGTCCCTAGGTCATTACGAATAATACCCGCGACCCATTGCTGCCCATTATGTGGCTTTGCCTGAAACAGGCGCTCATCAAAGTGCTCTTTATTACCTTTTAGTGCTAGCGAAACAAGAGATGTTGTCTTAGCACATAGGTTCATTAAGTATTCCGCACGCTCATAAGCTCGACAGGCAATAGCTGTCATTACAGCAGTGCCATTCATAATCGCCAACCCTTCTTTAGGCCTAAGGACTAGGGGAATGATATTTAGCGCATTAAATACATCTTTAGTATCTTTTATTTCTCCTTGATAATGCACTTTACGTTCACCAATCAAAACCGCGGCAATATAAGACAAAGGCGTCAAATCACCACTGGCACCAACGGAACCTTCTTTAGGGATCACAGGTATAATATTTTTATCCAACAAGAGCTGCAATTTCTCTAACAACTCATATCTGACTCCTGAAAACCCTCTTGATAATGAAACAATACGTGCAGCAATAATTGCCCGAGTATCTTCAATACTGAATATATCCCCAAGACCACAACCATGAAAACGAGTCAGATTGATTGGCAACTCATAAGCTTGTTCAACAGAAACTTTTCTATTGACAGAATCTCCATATCCGGTCGTTACGCCATATATATGGCCATTATCCGCCAACAACTTATCTAAAAACTGATAACCATTATTAATTTTTTCTTTAAATCGACTATCTTCTGTTATTTTTAAAACAGTTGCTTCGTTTGTTACCGAACAAATATCCTGTATAGATACTCTAGCATCTGAAATTTCAACAACTCGACCATTTTGCAACATAAAACAACCCTTAGTTAGACGAATTCGTATTCATAAGGCTAAACTCAATTCTTGAACACAAATTTTCTTTACACCATATTTCAAAAACCATACTGTCTTCGCTGGTCTTCTTCCAGCCAATAAATATCTCTACGCCAGAGCTCACTTTATTGAGAAATTTTGCCTTCTTTAGATAGAGATAATTATCCTTATTCTTTCTCTTATAGGCTCGAACACTACAGTCTATTTGAGCAACCGCAGGAAATATTTTTATTTTTTCGAAGTGCCCATCAAAAAAACCATCGCCATCAGAAAGATGAATAACTGCACTATCGTCATAATTTTCTTTTATCAAAGCAATTACCCACCCACCACAGGAAAAACACTATCATCAATAGGCAAAGAATCTTCTATAAAAATTTTGGAAAAGATCGTCTCCTTGGTTACCTTACCCATTTCATTTTCTTCAATAT
>JAHDEM010000022.1:29830-40816 GCA_020628895.1 Candidatus Endobugula sp. | reverse complement strand
GTGTAAGATCAGTATTTTCTAGTGAATCTACCAATCCACTACTTTCTTCCAGTGAGACACTATCATCGGACTCATCAAAAGCAGGGTTCACATCGATAATCTCTTCTTCGACAGGGTTAGCTAGGCTCATTACTTCTGAAGCCGCTAATGTTGATAATACTCTTTCACGAGTACCGCTATAGGCTAATCGGAGCGAGACTTGATCATCATTCACATTGGTAACGACTGCATTAACAATGGCCGTTAAATTATTCAAGTATTCAAGCAACGCAGCATAAGCACCAAAATTCTCGATATTATTCACAGTGATGGCCATTACCGGAGCATTACTTTCATCGTTGACAACAATAGCTTCAAGATTAGCAAAGTAATTGGCCGCTTTATCGATAATCTGCTTAGCGACTTGTTGGGGGTTCACTCCTTGGCCATTAAAGTATCGGCGCTGATCACCATGCAATAATACAAAACGTCCCTGCCATGCATTAGCGGCAGAACTAACCACACGCCCTGCCAGAACACCTTCTACATCATAACGACTTGAAGCCTGCTCAATAGCCTGCTCGTCCATTGCCCAAATGCGAGCAGCCGATAGTGACTGTCTATCAGTAAGGTCTAATAATGGTATCGATACTGGCAAACCTCGTCGTTCAGCAGATACTTTAATGGATGAGACCTCGACGGAAGTATCATCTAAGAATTGTTTACCCTGCTGGTCTGATACCACCCACACTAGCACCTCTGGGCGCGTGGTTGGCCAAATAGGGAGTTGCGCATTCTTTAATAGACGCTCTATGGCAGAACCAGAAAACTGCAAAGACAAACGGCTAGCGGGACGACTATCTCCTAGGATGGTCAGTGTTTCATCTGTTGATTCATAACCATATTGGGTGACATAAGCATTGGCTTGCTTTAGCGCATCCTTAGCTAAAGGGTGATTAACAGCATCCTGACTACCTGAAACTTTAATAATCATGGAAGCAAGACCCGCTGTAATTGCTTGTTGACGCAAAGCGACAGACTGATCTAAGACTAGCTGGCTATACTTATACAGCTCAACTGAACGTTCGCCATAAGCGATACCTGAAAAAATACTACAAGAAATGATACTCAGCGCGCACAATTTGAACATAAAAAAACGCTTTGCTCGTTCGTATATCACTGTCTCGGCGCTTAAAAACACTAACATGAATCCAATCCCCAATTTGAAGGCCGCTAGTTTGACAGAATCACGTAAAAAATCCACTGTCAATAAAACCCTACAAACTGGTAGAATACACGCCTTTTACAATAGCCTGTTTATATCTATCGCCAATGAGGCAATATAAAGGCTATTCCAACGACAAAACCATGGCCGATACTTTTATGAGCAACACACCTTCATCCGATTCTCAATCACCTTCTATTAGCTATAAAGACGCAGGCGTTGATATTGATGCTGGCACTGCATTGGTAGAACGCATTAAGGGTGTTGCCAAAAACACTCGCCGTCCAGAAGTTATGGCAGGTCTAGGCGGCTTTGGGGCATTATGCGAATTACCCGAAGGCTACAAAAAGCCCGTTCTTGTATCAGGCACCGACGGCGTAGGCACCAAGCTACGTTTAGCAATGGATCTAGAGAAACACGATACTATTGGGATTGATCTAGTCGCCATGTGTGTTAACGACCTGATTGTTGCTGGCGCAGAGCCGCTATTTTTCTTGGACTATTATGCGACAGGAAAGCTTAATGTGGATGTTGCTGCTGATGTCGTCACCGGCATAGGTGAAGGTTGCTTACAATCGGGTTGCTCGCTCGTAGGGGGAGAAACAGCCGAAATGCCAGGAATGTACGAAGGTGAAGATTATGACCTTGCTGGCTTCTGCGTAGGCGTTGTTGAAAAAGATGAAATTATTGATGGCAGCAAAGTGAAAGCAGGAGATACTCTCATTGCTTTAGCATCCAGCGGACCACACTCCAATGGCTACTCACTGATTCGAAAAATACTCGAAGTTAACAACCTTAGTGCACAGGGTGGCGACCTCGATACTGAAATAGAGGGTGTCGCACTAAAAGATGCTCTAATGGCCCCTACCCGTATTTATGTTAAATCGCTATTGTCGTTGATGAAGCATATGCCTGTACATGCCTTATCTCATATTACTGGTGGTGGTCTGCTGGAAAACTTACCCCGAGTCTTACCTGAAAACACATGCGCTATTATTGATACAAACAGTTGGCAGATCCCTGAAGTATTTAAATGGATTCAGGCAAAAGGCAATGTTGAAGCAACCGAAATGTACAGAACACTCAACTGTGGTGTGGGTATGGTAATCTGTGTTGATGCAAGCCAACAAGCCCAAGCGATCGACTTACTGACTCAAGCGGGAGAAACTGCTTGGGTCATCGGACACATAGAAGATGCCGATGCACAAACCGATGCAGTCATTCTAAAATAAGCATATACCAAGAAGTACACATATATGACATCACCGGAAATACCATCTGTGACAACGACATCTGACTCATTAGCTTGCAAAGTCGTTGTACTGATCTCAGGTAGTGGATCGAACTTACAAGCACTGATCGATGGCCAACAAGATAGCACACTGCCTATCGATATATGCGCAGTCATCAGTAACAAACCCAATGTTTACGGACTTGAGCGTGCCTCTAACGCGGGTATTAATCACCAAGTGGTTGACCATAAAACATTCCAAAGCCGAGAAGACTTTGATGACGCTCTTGCTAATGTTATTGATCAATACCAGCCTGACTTAGTTGTGCTGGCCGGTTTTATGCGCATCCTTACTGGCGATTTTGTTCGCCGTTACCAAGGCCGCATGTTAAATATACACCCTTCTTTACTGCCTAAGTATCAAGGGTTAAATACCCATCAACGAGCACTGGATGCTGGTGATGCTTGCCACGGAGTAACAGTACATTTTGTGACTGAAGAGCTAGATGGTGGCCCCCCAGTTATCCAAGCTATTGTCCCAATACAAAGCTCAGATAATGCACAAACACTTTCAGCTCGGGTTCAGCAACAGGAGCATATTATTTATCCAATGGCTGTTGAGTGGTTTGCTAAACAACGTTTACACTTAGAATCCAATCATGTTCTCTTAGATGGAAAAACCTTATCAAGCTGCGGTTATCAGATAGATAGTCGTACGTAAAATAGAGTACGCATTCAAATTGTATATAGAAGAATACGATAAAATTAAGAAGGGATATAATGTTATGAGAAAATACCTCGGCGACCCGTTTTTCAATATACGCAATTTAGTATTCTTAGTGCTGGTGACAAGCGCACTCATTACAACAAATACCATGGCCAACGGTCACGACGTACCTGTCTTTAAGGCACAATATAATGCCAACGTTAAGGGCTTTGCTGTAAAAGCCAGCCGAACCTTAACCAAGGTTAATGAAAATCAATTTAAGCTCAATTTTAAAGCGACATCGTTTATTGCCAGCATTGATGAAACATCAACCTTTATTATTAACAACTCCAATATACAAGCAAGCCATTATCAATATAATCAATCCACCGCAGGAAAAAAACGCCAGCGTTCGCTAGTGTTTGATACTCAAGCCCAAACAATACAAAGTGATACTGGCGATAACAAAACCTCTATTGCTTACACTCAATCGGTATTAGATAAACTCAATTACCAACTACAATTGCAGCTGGACTTAATGCATGGAAAACAAAGTCTACAATACACTATTGCTGATAAAGACAATCTCAAAGACTACCAGTTTGAGATACTTAATGAAGAACTATTAACCACACCCGCTGGGTCATTTAACAGCGTTAAAGTGAAGGTAATACGAGAAAATAAGGATAAGATTACTTATATTTGGTTTGCCAAAGACTGGCAATATTTACTGGTTCAGTTAGAGCAGTACAAAGGCGAGAAAAAAGACTTAAGCATACAATTAAAAAGCGCCACCGTTAACGACCAGACGGTGACAGGGATATAATATTTTCCCTACTCGACACTCAAACATACCCCATTTAATTTAATAGGTACAACACCATGAAAATTAGCCCACAGCTGGTTGCCAGCATCCACTACACCTTAAAAAATGACGAAGGTGAAGTATTAGACTCATCAGAAGGCCAAGAACCCCTTGATTACCTTCACGGTAAACAAAACATTGTTATTGGCTTAGAAAAAGCACTAGAAGGGAAAAGTATTGGTGATAAATTATCCGTTGCCGTATCACCAGAGGATGGTTACGGTGAATACGATGCAAGCTTAGTGCAACAGCTTCCAAAAGATATGTTTACTGGCGTTGATGAAGTTGAAGTGGGTATGGAATTTCATGCGCAAACACAAAATGGTATGCAAATTATCGAGGTTAAAGCTATTGACGGGGATATTGTGACCATTGACGGCAACCACCCTATGGCAGGACAAACATTACATTTTGATGTAGAAGTAACTAATGTCCGTGAAGCCACGGCTGATGAGTTAGAACATGGCCATGTACATGGACCAGATTGCAACCACTAAATAAAAAACCTTAAGCGATAAAAACCACTGTAAGTTGGTTTTTATCGCCCTCATCTATAGTTAGATTACTATAGGAATCATTTCTGTTTCTTTTACTTCTTCCATCACCATATAGGTTCTTGTTGAATTAACATGCGGCAGGGAAAGCAGTGTTTCTCCCAATAAACGACGATAAGCATGAGTATCTGCAACCCGCGCTTTTAGCAAGTAGTCAAAGTCTCCTGTCACAAGATGGCATTCCATGATTTCAGGGAGCTTTTGCACTGCTCGACTAAAATGGGTAAAGACATCTTTCGACGTCCTATCTAAGCGCAATTCAACGAATACCAATAAAGCTGCATTCACAAATGCAGGGTTAACCCTGATCGTATACTGTTCTATACAACCCATTTTTTCCAATCGTTTCACTCGGTTTAGACAAGGGGTTGCACTTAAGCCAATTTGTTTCGCTAAATCCACATTGGAGATACGACCGTTTTCCTGTAGTGCTTCTAATATCTTTTTATCTAGCCTATCTAGCGTCTCATTCATGTGAGTCTCTTTTCTACTCATCATATCCTCAGTTACTTTTAAGCATAAAACACTAAAAAATAGCAAAAATTCAGTGGATTAAACTATTAAAACTGCATATCTCAAAACATTCACTATTATCTACAGACTATAATATTTGTATATATTTTATGCAAATAAATAGTCGAGGGCGAAATATGATTATTGGTATCCCGAAAGAAATTAAGAATCATGAGTACAGAGCAGGATTAACCCCCGCATCGGTAAAGGAACTAACGCAAAGACACCATAAGGTTATTGTTCAAGAAGGTATAGGGCAAGGCATTGGCTATAGCAATCAAGATTACAGAGACGCTGGCGCCACACTTGTCGCTTCTGCAGAAGAAGTATTTAAGCAAGCAACGCTGATTATCAAAGTCAAAGAGCCCTTAGCATCAGAAAGGGCATTATTAACCAAAGAACATATCCTCTTTACATACCTACATCTCGCACCGGATAAAGCACAAGCTCAAGACCTCGTTAACAGCGGCGCGACTTGTATTGCTTATGAAACCATTACCTCCGATAGTGGCCAACTGCCGTTATTAACGCCTATGTCCGAAGTAGCCGGTAGAATGTCTATTCAAGCAGGTGCCTATTGTTTAGAAAAATCCCACGGTGGTGCTGGAATTCTATTAGCGGGGGTTCCCGGTGTGGCTCCTGCAAATGTCACTATTATTGGCGGTGGGATTGTCGGCTCGAATGCGGCGAGGATGGCTGTAGGTTTAGGCGCCAATGTAACAGTGTTAGACACTAACCTGACTTTATTACGCCAATTAAACCATACCTTTGGTTCAGCTATTAATGTCGTCCATTCTAATACTGCGACTCTCACAGAATATGTACTAAACGCAGACTTAGTCGTAGGCAGTGTATTAATACCTGGGGCTGCTGCACCTAAATTAGTGACCCAAGAAATGATCACGAATATGAAAGCAGGCTCTGTTGTGGTTGATGTAGCGATTGATCAAGGAGGATGCTTTGCCACATCCAAAGCGACAACCCATCAAGATCCCACTTATATTGTCGACAACGTCGTACACTATTGTGTGGCTAATATGCCCGGCGCTGTGGCTAGAACAGCCACGCAAGCACTAAACAATGCTACCCTCCCCTATGTACTTACACTGGCTGCTAAAGGATGGAAAAAAGCACTATCAGAAGATACTCACTTTAGAAATGGACTGAATGTATGTAGTGGGCATATCACCCATAAAGCCGTTGCAGAGAGCTTAGGTTATGAACATGTTAATGCGGAAACACTGTTGTAAGTAAAACAGATAAGGAGAATTACCAAGGCATATGTTTATTGTGTTCGGGTTAGCTTTTCTGGCTAACCCGAACAATGTAGAGCGATCACAATGTTTTTAAGTACTCGATAAGTGCCATTGCGCTTTCTTTATCATCACTCCAGTTTAATTTATAAGTGACACCATCCATTGTAATATCTTTATCATGGCCTTTATTACTTATAGAAGGCGAGGAAGCGGTGTCATAAATATAGGCCTCTCCTTCATCAGTAGGTAACTGAATGCTCGCATCCCATGAAAAACCGACTTTCTCTTTATCATAATCTAAACGGCTTTTCATAAACACGGTTGGGCGTTCAGATGGGACTAGTAAGTGATACAAAGTCGGTACCGAACCATTGTGTAAATAAGGGGCTTGAGCCCACAAGCCGGTAAGAGGTAATGCGTTATAACCATTGTGAACCTTAGGCGGTGTCATCACAAATTTGCTCTTATCTTTTAATGACACACCTCGGTATTCTGCACATGGTTGAGCAGGTTTACCATACATTTCAACGGTGGTGGTTGGGCTACAGTTCTTATCGGATGCAAAACTAAGCTGCGCACCAACGGTAATAACCGTTCCCGCAACAATAGCCCTTCCCATATCCGTGCCTATGTTGCGATATACCTTACCATTATTAGGCTGATGACAGCTCGCACAATTATCGGCGAACAACTGTTGGCCTTTTTTAGCCAGAGCAATATCGACATCATAGGGATAAATAGCCGGTGGTAGCTTATCTAATAATTTTTCAGAATGCGCAGAAACCGTTGGGTCGACATTGTTAAACCCAAGGGTTACCTGAGCAGCTAAATTTTTATACATAGGTAGTGGAATATGACCGTTCCACTGCCCTCCTCCGTTAATGAGATTGGTTTCATCCTCATTCCAACGTGGATTACGAGAATCCTGATCCCACACCACCATAATATCGGTCACACCATGAGAACGTGGTAATGCTAGGCCTGCAAAAAGGCTTGTTAACTTACTATCTTTTAAGCCCATATAAGCAGTCGCAGCATTAAACCCAATAGCGTCTTCCATTCCAGCAAAACCCAACGCAATACGATCTTCGATATTGGGATAGAATTTTTTAGCAATAATTTTCCAGCCTTCATAGACTTTTTCTTGGTGGTCTACAAAGGTAGGAATGGTTTTATCTGCGGTTTCTTTAAACAATGCGATTTGTTGTGCTTCGTAGTCGGCATCAAAATATCGTATCCCTCTGGTATTATCATAGTGAGTATAATTATTATAAAAATAATGAGGGTCATTATTATGAGTCGTTTCCAATGCATCCAAGAATGATTTTATCACTAACTGCTTTTTCTTATCTGCATCGGTCTCATCGCCATAAATTTTATTCAGCGTATTAACAATTCTCCAACGATATCCAATAACATTAAATGCAGAGTTAACACCGCCGTCTAAATATTCAAAGCTACCATCCTCATGACGTACACGTCCTATATGGCAACCACCACAGGTGAAGGATGCATAATCAATCGCCCCCATTTCATCTTTGCGACCTAAACCAGTAAACCCTATGCCACGAGGAAATGGATAACCTTTTAACCGCTCATCATGAAAAAGCCCCATCACTGATAAAAAGTTTTCTTCATCACCCCAAAATTCTGGTGCTACCTTGGGTAGCAACTTAAGAATAATCAGCGGAATACCATCGGTTTTACTCACAGGAAAATTAGCAAAATGGTCATAATCTTCCTCGTGCTTTCTTAGATGCGCTGCAATTTCCGCTCTTCGTTTTTGCTGTGCTGCTAACCAATTTTCCGGTACAGCCTTAACCACTGCCGGAGGATTAGGTGCTTCTAGTTGAGCATTAAATAAACCGCTGGCTCGTTCGTACAAGAAGAATACAACGACGGCTGCGATAACAATAATGGTTATCCAGATATTCTTTTTCATTTTTCATTCCTTATGAGGTGTATTACAGAGTTTTCATATATTCGATTAAAGCCCAAACACTATCTTTATCGTCCGACCAATCAAGCTTGTAGGTTTTTCCATTTTCGACAATATCTGTATCGTGTCCTATTTTGCTAAAGGTTGGAAAGCTTGTTGTATCAAAAATATAACTATGTTCAGCAGCCAATGTATTAGCAGAAGCACTAGCTGTTTCTTGCCATGTAAAGCCAAGGTGTTTTTGATCGTACGTCAGCTGGCTTTTCACAAAAGAATCCGGCCTCTCACTCGGCACCAAAAGATGATAAACCGTAGGTACCGATCCCGTATGAAGATAAGGCGCTTGCGCCCATATGCCACTTAATGGACGAGCGTTATAACCATGGTGAGTTTTATTCGCTGACATAATTAATTGTTTCTTACCTTTTAATGAAACACCATCAAATTCAGCACAGGGTTTAAATGCTTTGCCGTTCATATTCACACTAGTATCCGGCGAACAGGCTTTATAAAAACCATCAATACCGCCCTTACGGATTAACCAATTAACCACATAGCTACGGTCTAAGTTAACACCCAGATTAGTGTATATTTTGCCGTTATGAGGTTGATGGCAATCAGCACAATGCTCTGTAAATAACCCTTGCCCTTTTTTGGCCAAGTCTATATCAACATCAAAAGGGTAAACACTAGCAGGTAAACCATCTAACAGTTCAACACCAAATGCAGCAACACGAATATCATTATTATCTAGGCCTAATGTTAACTGAGCGGCTAAATTTCTATACATGGGAATTGGAATATTGCCATTCCATTGTCCACCGCCGTTAATCAATTGCTCCTGATTTTTATCCCACTGAGCCTTACGTTTATCTTGCTCCCAAACGGACATAAAATCTGTCATCCCCGGTGAAGTAGGTAATACAAAAGAGGCAAAATGCTTTGTGAACGTACCTTGCTTTAATCCGATATAACCATTGACCGCACTAATCCCTGTAGCATCAGCCATACCCGCAAAGCCCTGTAATGCTCGCTCCTGCAGGCCAGCATAATTTTTATTCAGCAAAGCGGCATAACCATGGTATTCATTTTCTGCTCGAGTCGCGAAATCAGTAATATATTGAGCAGCCGATTCAGTAAAGAGCTCTATTTGTTTTTTCTCGTAATTAGCATCTAAATGAATCCACGCATTGCGGTAATTTTTATAGAAGAATGTAGGGCTTTTCGCTTGTGCTTTCTCTAATGCACTTAAAAAACCGTCAATAATTAATTGCTGCTTTTGATCTTCGTTTTTTGCAAGTTTAAAAAGGCGTTCGAGCGTTTGATACACTTTTACACGATATAAGACAATATTAAATTCACTATTCACACCACCATCAATATATTCCGTAGTGCCATCGTCTAACTGTACGCGGCCAATATGGCAAGCAGCACAAGTAAAGGATGTATAGTCGATATGCGAGAAAGCCTCTTTCCTACCTAAAGCGCTGATTCCTATACCTCGTGGCATGGGGTATCCAGCCTGACGTTCATCGTTAAATAAACCAACAACATCTAAAAAATTTTCTTCGCTGCCCCAGATATCAGGTGCTACCACAGGTAACAATCTTAAAATAATGTAAGGAACGCCATCGGTCTCACTAAACGCAAAGTCAGAAAACCAATCATAAGCAGATTGATGATCACGAATATATTGTTGCTTTTCTTGAGATTTTTCTCTTTGATATGTGGACCAGTTTGTTGGCGTTTGTTTAACGACTGCGGGAGGCTCTGGCGCTTCTAACGTTTTTTCAGAGCAGGCAACGAGCAAGAATATACCTATTAAAAAGCATAATGGTGTTGTTTTTTTCATCGACGTTTCCTTTAGTCAGAAGTAGATATAATCCAATATATAACAAACCACTTTATACTATTTTTGAGTGATTCATTGTCTATTCAATCACAAAAAGATGATATATTTTTTACATCATTTAACAGTATCTATAGGAGTTTGGCGCAAAAAATTACATTAAAGGATTTATTTTAGTTTTTATGTGTTTAACAAAATGCGTCGGCGGGTATTGTAAAGTGGATTACACCGCGGTGTATACCGAATTAAAGTTTTATTAAAAAATTGGCACAAAACTAATCAAACAAATGAGAACATTTCTTATTAAGTTAATTGAAATCTAAAATTTTTTTTAAATTAATTAATATTTTGACTAATCGTTTAAAAGAAAATGATGATATGCATTTAGGAACAACTTAAGACAGAGAGTTTTTTAGCTGATAATAATAAAAATAATTTCTGGAGTACGCAAAAACCTACTTGAGATTTTACAATTGTAAGTTATAGGCAGGCAAAGCATTGAGTAAAGATTTTCCATAACGTTTGGTAATTAACCGTTTATCCATAATGGTAATGGTGCCCGTATCCTCTTCGTGGCGTAATAAACGCCCACAAGATTGAACGAGTTTGATAGAGGCGTCGGGTACAGAAATTTCCATAAAAGCATTACCACCACGGGACTCTATCCATTCGGCTAGAGAGGCTTCCACAGGGTCATCAGGAACAGAAAAAGGCAGTTTAGCGATAATAACGTGCTGGCAATAATCACCAGGCAAATCGACACCTTCAGCAAAACTGGCTAAACCAAAAAGCACACTGGTATCGCTATCATCGATGCGTTTTTTATGCTGAGACAGCATTTCTTGTTTACTATGATCCCCTTGCATCAA
>JAHDEM010000022.1:0-29730 GCA_020628895.1 Candidatus Endobugula sp. | reverse complement strand
GAACGCATCATAAATCGATCAAACCGCCCTAATGCGGCAAGAGTCGCCGATGTCACCACAGCGCCATAACAATGATTCCATAAGCTATTTTTTAATGTGTGAGCAGCAAGGATAGGGCTCGAGCATACCTCAAAATCTAAAGTACCGTTAAAGTCTAATAGAGTGATCCAACGAGCGGTAGGCATGGCTTTTTTAGCTTCACCATTGCCATTGGCTGATGTAATTATCGTATCGCTATCTGCACTACAGTAGCTATACCATAACTGCCGATTTGACTCTGCACGTGCTTGCCAGTTACCAACAACAGACAGCCACGTTTCTAAGTCAACACGAGGAACTTGGCTATAGCCGTCCTCTAACGATGCCTGAATTTCATTAACCACTTTACTGATTAACGTGGTGAGTCGATCAAATTCCTGATGCAAACTAATCGCGTAATCTGACAATACTGTATCGATAATGCCACCTTCAAAACGGTAACGCCTATCATCTCCCTCTCGTCGGAAATTGTCTTCCTCTAATAACAACTTCTCATCAAATAATTGCTGACAATAAGGATATATATGATCCAATATTTTCTTAGCACTAAGAAACGCACTGGGTAATTGCTCGGCATAACGATCTATATTGCCTGCACCGCTAATATCGCCCAACATCGAGGATAATACTTTTTGGTTTTGGTCCAACCATTTACTCGTACTATTCACGCGGGTATGGTAGGCAAAATGGCTTAATGCTTTATCAGGTAGATGGTGGCCTTCATCAAAAATATAAATGGTTTCTTTTGGGTCGGGAAGAATAGCACCCCCACCTAACGCTAAGTCAGCCAACACCAAGTCATGATTAGCCACAATACAGTCATAGCTGTCTATGGCTTCGCGCGCTTTAAAAAAGCTACATGAGGTCACATTAGAACAGCGCCGCCCTGTACATTCTCTGTGATTGGTTGTCACCGGAGTCCAGATATGTTGATCAATCTCTTGCGGCCAATTATCACGATCACCGTCCCACTTCCCTGCACTCATAGCGTCGACCATACTGTTATAAATCGTCACAGCTTGATCATCTACCGATGGGTATTCATCCTCATACAGGGCCTGATTAAAGGTGTTATAGGCATCACTGTCTATCAGTAAGCGATCTAACTTACTTAAACATAAATACCGGCCTCGCCCTTTCGCTAGACTAAAGTTAAAGGCTAAATCTGTATTACGTTTAATGTCAGGAAGATCTTTGTGAACGATTTGTTCTTGTAAGGCAACCGTTGCTGTAGAGATAACAATTTTTTTATTGAGGGATTGGGCAACAGGAATTGCTGCTAATAGATAAGCGACTGTTTTTCCGGTACCTGTTCCTGCTTCAATCACACATACATGATTGTCACTATCGCGTACGCCTTCGCTATCAGCAGTAATTGCCGATAGTGTGCGTGCGATATCCGCTATCATTAACTTTTGTCCATAGCGGGGTTTAAGCTTTTTGCTCTCTAAAAATTGGCGGTAAACGGATTGAATTTTTACCTTAACAGCATCTGCAACCATACCTGAGACTACTGATTTTTCCCTAACTGGCTAATAACTGGGTTGGCATACATAGAAATCAGTATCTCACGCCAACGACTATCACATTGGGCTATGCGTTTTTCAAAGCTTTGCTTATGCTTGAGTAGCGAAGCTGCATGGAAATCAGGAATAGTTTCTGTATCTGGCTCAGAGTTACCATGTAATACTTGATAAGCCACTTTATTGCTCGGATGCAAATGGTAGTTACGAATAATCGCTTGGTCTAAATCCAGCACGACATCATCCACGGTTTCATAATCATCCTGTAGCGGTTTCCCAAAATGGATATGCACATTGCCTTTAAAGCCCGTTATTCCTTTTGCAATACTAGAGGCATCCTCATGCTCTTCTTTTTCATATTCTCCATTAGTTTGGTGCTCATAAATTTCTTTCGCCTTTGCAGTGTCACAAGGGTCATATTCATAAGCGATAGAAACAGGCACGATATTAAGTTCTCGAATATAATCACTCAGTGCCACTTTTTTAGGCTTGCTTAACGCAATCATACTAATCACTGCACTATTAGTACGGTCGAGCCCATCTTTAGCGCGACCCTCTCGCTGAGCGATCCACACATTAGAGCTTTCTTTAGTAATTGAGTGATGTATATAGGATGATAGATGTTTTGCTGCTTTTAATTTTTCGCGGGGTGCTGTTGCCGAGCGATTCACAATAAAACACTTATTAAGACGCATTAAATCGGAAACATACGGTTTAGTTAATAAATTGTTGCCAATAGCAATGCGTAATGTTTTACATTTGTTTTGGTGTAAAACCCAATTAATTAGTGCCGGGTCCATCGCTATATCACGATGATTACTAATAAATAAATAAGGTTTATCTGGGCTAAAATTCTCGGTACCAGAAACATGCAAACCCGATATGGTTTCATCACTCATATGCTGCATGTAGCCTTCGATCATCAGCTGTAGATCATTCACGCTATTAATATTGGATGACTTATAAGCTAAATACTGCCTTACCACAGGTCGACTTAACTGCACCAACCACTGTGGAATCGTAGAGAAACGAAATCGAGTGATAGCATCGATAAATTCATTATCTTTGAGTAAACGCTCAATGGTAGGACGGACTTCATCATCATTATAAGGGCGGATATCGTCGAATGGATTCATAGTGTTTTCTTATTAGTTTACATGAATAGATGGGATGACTATTAGTCTCGGTGACCCGGAAACCAAGGAACATCATATGCACTTTTTTCTACCAAATGAGCAACATCTAGCACTAAGGCGAAAAGAGCCATTCTCACCAAAACGCCATTATCCGCCTGACGGAAAATAGCTAAGTTAGGGTTTTGATCCAAATCGCTATCTAATTCATTGGCTTCTGCACGAGAATCCCTTGGTAAGGGGTGCATAATGACAGTATTAGGCTCACAGTATTGGGTATAAATAGACTGGTTTAAACGGAAGCGCCCACGGTATAAATCGGCTTCCTCTTTACTTTGAAAACGTTCTTCCTGAATACGGGTAGAATAAGCAATATCAACATGGGAAATATGCGTCGTTAACTCTTCCGAAATAGTGACCTCATGCCCTGCCTCACGCAAAGACTCAATCAGGTATTCAGGCATCGCTAATTCTTTAGGGGAAACTAAACTCACATGGATATTGTTATACAAGCATAATAACTGTGATAACGAATGTACCGTACGACCATGCTTTAAGTCGCCGATCATCGCAATACGTAAACCATCCACTTCACGGCCTTTAGACTGCAATTCATTGCGAATCGTATAAAGATCGAGCAATGCCTGTGTAGGGTGTTCGTTTGCACCATCCCCTCCGTTAATTACGGGAACACGGCTCGCTTTAGCGAATTCACTCACCGATCCAGCTTCTGGGTGGCGCATACAAATAACATCACTATAGCCGGAGAGTACTCTGGCGGTATCATACAGTGACTCACCTTTGGATAAAGCAGAGCTCTCAAACCCCGTTGTTTCGCGAACGGCTCCCCCTAATAAATTGAATGCGCTACCAAAACTCACCCGCGTTCGAGTGCTAGCCTCAAAAAACATATTCCCCAAAATAGCGCCATCTAACACACGAGTGGCTCGCTTACGTTGGGCATAAGGCTTCATAGTATCGGCAACAGCAAATATCTTATCGATGTCATTACGCTCAAATTGTTTGATGGATAAAATATTTGAGCCCGTAAAATTCATAAAACATCTCTTAGCTGGTTAGAAGGAATTGAAAATAGCGCGTCATTGTAACGGTATTTGTGGGTTTATTAAATAATGGATAAGGTTGTAAACCCTCGTCAACTCACAATGATTAACAAACTACCCTAGTAATGTATCCCCATATTCGAGTAACGCCTGCACAATCTGCTGATCCGCCGAATCATCCTCATTATAGTGTGATAAGCGTTCAAAATAGTCATCCAAAACAATGCTTGCACCTGCTTCTGGGTCCGTTAGGCGCTGATAGCACCACTGCTGCCACTGTTCGTACTCTTGCTCGGTCAATGTATCTGGATAATGGCGCGCACGATAGCGAAACAATAAGGTTTGTAAACGCGAATCTTTGAGTTGTTGGCTATATACCGATAGAGTTTCTGGATCGGCTCCTCTAATTAAGGGAAAAGTATTTTTATCCTGCGAGCTAATAAAACCATCATATAACTGCTGCTCGGCATCGGTTTTTGGAGGAAAGTGGTTTTGCAAAAACACTTGTTGAATCTTATCGCTTAAATCAGCATAACGCAGTTGCTGCCAATGCTGATTACATAGGGCTTTATCTATTTTTAACCTCGCTGCACTAACATCGTCCACAAGCTTGGGAGTCGCTACTACAGGTGATTTATTAAGGTGTATCTCTTTTAGGGGTATGCGTTTGGCTCCAGCAGGTAACTCTTCCTCTTTGACATATAAACGCTCTTTAATCTCTTCGGCAGATAATGTTAGCAAAGGCTCAGGGTCGACGGATAAATCATAAGCGATCACGCTATTTTTGTTTTTGGGGTGCGCTGCCAACGGAGCCATTAGCGCAGCACATCCACGTGCTGCGGGAAATCGTGACGAAACGTGCAATATTGGCTTACGCTGGTGAACATCGATAAGGGAAGCGACTTTGCGTTTATCACGTAAACTATAAGCATACTCATACAACTGTGGGTGACGCTCTTTAATGAGCTTGGCTAATGCAATGGTTGCATACACATCAGATAATGCATCATGGGCAGCGTCATGCAATAACCCGTTGGCTTGACTTAGCTTCTCTAATTTAAAACTAGGAACACCTTCATCATTAACAGGCCATTGCATACCATCGGGCCTAAGTGCATAGGTTAGACGCACCATATCAATAATATCCCAACGGCTATTACCCTGTTGCCATTCACGTTCGTAAGGATCATAAAAGTTACGATAAAGGCCGTAACGGGTCATTTCATCATCAAAACGGATACTGTTGTAACCCACACCGCAAGTATTCGGCTGGCTTAGTTGTTCATGTATTAAACGAAAGAACTCTATCTCCGACACACCATCAGACAGGGCTTTTTGCGGGGTGATCCCCGTTAATAAACAAGCTTCTGGATGCGGCAAGCAATCCCTAGTTGGCTGGCAGTAAACGACTAACGGCTCACCTATGATATTAAGATCTTCGTCAGTTCGGATTCCAGCGAACTGAGATGGTTTATCCTGACTGGGCGACGCGCCCCATGTTTCATAATCGTGCCAATATAGTGTATTCATTCAAATGCCGTGATTGTAGTCCATGACGGCAAGTATACCGTAAGACACGTCAACCACTAAGTGATGTCTGCAGTCGATGAAAACACCTTCTTTGATCCTACCTATCTGACACCAAAAGCATAACGTAGGCGATTCGAATATAACTGGCCCGGATATAAAATAATAGAGGGAAAATGGGAATGCGACGTTGCATCAGGGTAACTTTGAGCTTCTAGACATAAGCCCGCAAAAGGCTGTAAAGCGATAGCGCTTTTATCAAACTCTTCTGCTAAACCTTGTCCGGTATAACATTGAATGCCCAAGCTTTGGGTGGAAAGTTCTAGATATCGCCCACTGCTAGGGTGATACAGAGACGCCGAGACAGTATTATCATCGCTATTAGTCACAAAATAGTGATCAATCCCATCCCATTGCTCGCCTTTGTTTGTTAATGGGTTAAAGCCATCGACAATGAAATCGCTATGATCCACAGCAAGCAGGTTACCTGTTGGAATATTATCGTCATCTAACTCTAAGTACTGTTCGGCATTAATCAATAATTGATGATCGAATATTTGACCTTTGCCCGCTAGATTCCAATAATTATGATTAGTAATATTAACTGGCGTTGGCCTATCCGTCGTGGCCATATAATGAATGATCATTTCCTGCTGATCCGTGAGCGAAAGCTGCATCTTGATAACAACATTGCCCGGATAATTACCAACACCATCAGCATGCTTACATTCCAATAAAATGCTATTAGTTGACTCACCATCATCTACTCGCAACCATTGTTGCCGATGGATTCCCGCCGCTGCGCTGTGTAAATGATTAGCACCTTCATTGGGCTCAAATTGATACGCAATACCATCGATAACACACTGACTTTTTGCTATGCGATTTGCTACAGGGCCCACGGTCGCTCCAAGGGCTGCTTCATCGGTAAGGTAATCCTCGGGGTTGATATAACCAAGAGTAATCTCTTCCATGCAACCATGTTTGTCTGGTGTTTTAACTGACACAATTCGCGCCCCAAAATCACACACCACAACATCTAAACCATGACCATTACTTAATGTGTAATAGGTGTTTTTATTACCAGAAGGAGAATTCATTATTTACCACATCAGATAGTTATCTTAGTTATTATTATTTTTACAATGCCAATACACTCCAGCTGGCTCAATATTAATTTGCTGATACTCAATAGGCTGAGCACTATAATTAAATAAAAATTGCATATGTTGAGTATCTCGTATACGAAGCCCTTTAGGCAATAGGGTATATTCAATATCTGCAGCATCACATAACGCTAATAAACATCGCTGCAATAACTCGCTATCAGGCCAGCCTGCTAAATAATAGACATTATCAACGCTTATCAAAGCAGCATTACCGTCTTTACGCCGCATATTAATGGCTATATGACTTTTATGCTTTGGAGAAGTTGATAACTCAAGCTGCTCGATCCAATGGCAAAAGTGACCACCACCCTCTACTGGGATACTCACCCCATCGCGCAAACTTTCTACCCACGACACCGTCACTCCCGCTTCTTTTAGCGTTGGCCAGCAAGGCGGCAAATCATCAGGAATGTGAAAATTGTCTGTTTTAGATCCACTTCTAGGACCACACAAGACAACACCACTATAGGTTTGTAAAGCATGAGATAAGTTTTTGCTTAGGGTCACTAGGCCCGGAGCAATAACCATTTTATAAGCACTTAAGTTTGTGGTTTGCGGACTAATAATATCAACATTTAGCCCCAGCTTTCGCAGTGCACTGTAGTAATGAAATACCATATCAAAATAATCTAATGGCTCACCCTCTCGGTACCCCTGGGGTTGCACTTGCCAAGACCATTGTGATTCATAATCAAACACTAGAGCCACTGGGGCCTCAACAACACTCCCAATATCTATACTATTCAATTCTTTAAAAACTTGCTTCACCTCTGCTAACGCAGGTGTTGGAACACCATCTGGACGGTGCAAACCAGAGTGCATCTGTTCCTGAGCAAAGGGTAATTGTCGCCAACGAAAATAACTCACCATCTCGGCACCATGCGCCATGGCTTCAAACGTCCATAAACGCACCATTCCTGGCAAAGGAGCAGGATTGAAAGGCGCCCAATTAACAGGGCCTGGTTGTTGTTCCATTACCCACCAACGCCCTTTGCCTACGGCACGATATAAATCGTGATGAAACGCCTGAAAATCGGGGTCCCCTTGACGCATGTACTCTTGCTTAACACTTTCTGGCTGTTTAATACGATCTTCTAAAAAACCAAGCGGGTAACTATCCCATGAGGCAATATCTAAATCCTCGCCGACCTCATAATGATCGAAATCTGTAATGCGCCCCATATAGTTATGCACCAAAGGAGACTGGCTATACTGTTTGAGAATATTGGTTTGCTCACGATTAAAAGCAACCACTTGGTCTGAACTATAACGACGAAAATCCATCACATGACTGGGGTTAGGCTCGGTAACCGTTTGATTGGGTAATTCTATCTGGTCGAATCGGTCATACTCCATCGACCAAAAAATATTACCCCACGCTTCGTTTAAAGTCGTGATATCGCCATAGCGCTCTTTTAGCCACAGTCGAAAGCCGGTCTGTGCGGCAAGACTGTAAGACAAAACAGTATCATGACAACTGTATTCATTATCCACCTGCCAAGCAGACACATGTGATAAATGTCCATAGCGTTGAGCCATTAACTGGGTAATACGCGCCGCTTCCTGACGGTACCCCCAATGGGAAAAACAATAATGTCGACGCGACCCAAACTTTCTCGGATGACCCTGTTCATCACACGCTAACATATCTGGCCAACGGTCTAACATCCAACGAGGGGGTGTTGCCGTTGGCGTGCCTAGAATAATTTTTAGGCCTGCATTCGCTAAGACCTCTATCGCTCGATCCAGCCATTCCCATTCAAATGCTTCCGGCTGTGGTTCTATACGGCTCCATGCAAACTCTCCAATACGTACCCAGACAATACCAGCCTCGACCATCGCTTGGGCATCATCCGACCAATTAGCCTCAGGCCAATGCTCTGGGTAATAACATACGCCTAACGTTGGATTCTTCATAGTTGCTTACCTAATACCAATAACAATGCCATGGTTATGACAAAATAACGGCGGGTTCTGCTTGCCCTTTTATACCATCGGTTCGGCTTAAAAAGGTTTGCCCTGCTTGTGGCTGACTATCAGCATCTTCTTGAGACAAATCTAATGTTGCACTGGTCACAAATAAGTTATCTAAATTCTCGCCGCCCCATGCAGGACATGTCAGGTGCGATGCGGGAAAACTGATCGTTGTTAACAGTTGGGCTTTCTCATTAAAACAAGCCACCTGAGAAACACCCCACAATGCCACCCAAAAATTACCTGAGCGGTCACAAATTGCACCGTCTGGATTGAGTTGTTGTTTCGATAAATCTAAATAAATTTCTGGATCATGAACAGGCCAACCATCTTCTGAATCGAGAGTCTGTTTCCAAACAAGGGACTGCGCAGTATCAGAAAAATACACCCAACGGCCTTGAGGATCAAAACAAATGCTATTGGTAATAGTTAATCCCGAATGCAACTTTCTTAGTTCTCCCTGATAATATCGGTAAATCGAACCCGCTTGATGTTCAGCATTGCGTCCCATAGTGCCGATCCAAAAACCACCCCAAGGATCTGCACGTCCATCGTTAGAACGAGTCAAAGAATTATTATCTTCTAACAAAGTAAGCACTTTGCTATCACCTTTATCAATATTCAATTGGAATAGAGAAATGGAATCAGCAATCAATAAATGAGATTCATCTACCCAGCCAGCGGCACTGACTGGCCGTTCAAAGTCCCAAGACAAGCGTTGGCCATCGCGCTGACTCAATAAACGACAGGCAAGAATATCAAACCAAAATAATTGCTGGCGCAAGGGATGCCATAAAGGTCCTTCACCCAAGGTGCAGATCCGTTTATCAAACAAAGATACCGACATAAATTATTGATCCATTAGCGCATCAAAAGCAGCTACTGCACTGTTGGCTGCAGCAGCTACTTTTTCTGCTGTATCGCCAGCACGATACAACGATGCTCCTAATCCAAAACCTTTTGCACCAGCTTGATACCAATCAGAAAAATTACTGGCATCAGCTCCACCTACCACATAAACATCGATATCTGGTGGTAATATCGCTCGATAAGCGGACAACCCTTTTGTGCCAACCACACTGGCTGGAAATAATTTTATTGCATCTGCACCCGCATCGATAGCGGCGTAACATTCTGTTGGTGTTAACACACCTGGGTAACTTGCCATACCTAGCGCTTTGGTTTTTGCTATCACCTCTACATTACAATTGGGAGATACTATAAACTGCCCCCCTATTGCTGATACCTGTTCAACTTGCTCAACCGTCACTACAGTGCCTGCGCCAATGTTTATCTGGTCACCAAAGGTGTCAATTAATAAACCAATACTTTCTAAAGGCTTTGGAGAATTAAAAGGGACTTCGATTTTATCAATACCCGCATCCACAATCCCCCGCGCGATATCAATTACCTCAAAAGGTTGCACACCACGTAAAATGGCAATTAACGGTCGTTCTTTCATAATACTTACCTAACGATTAAAACGATTTACACCCAATAAAATCATCATGCGCAAGTGTTAAACCTGCCAATGTCATATGAGTGCCATTGGTTAATGTGGCTTTAGCGCCCACGATATTCAGTGCTTTAATATAAATATTCGCTAATACATCTGAACCAATAACACTGACTTCATGGTGCTTCCATAAATGTTGGGTTGATCGGAGTTCCGAACCAATGAGTAATCCCGATAAACGCGAACGAGCTTGTACTGGTTGTTTATCAGAAATGATTGACTCCGCTCTTATAGAAAAAAGTTGTGGTCCTAAATCATGAGAAGCTGCTAGAGCTTCTTCAACACCTCGTTGAAAACTTTCTTCACATATTTTATGGACATCACTCGTTCCTGCGTTAGAAACCACTGACACCGAGTGGCGTAAAACAGACTGCTGAGCTAATAGCGAAAATAACTCGCCCGTCATATGTGTCGAGAACGACATCACTTGTTGCCTAGAAACCCGCGCCCATTTTGAATGTGTACCGGGTAAACAAACAACCGCATCAAAGTCAGGATAATGGCTAAGCAAACCCGCTATCTGACATTCTTCCCCACGCATAATATCCATAGGGTCGATCTGCATCAGTCCAGGCAGAATAAAAAATTGAATGCGCTTATCTAGTGTTGTCGCTTGAGTTAATGAGGTTGGCTTTGCAGGAAAGCAAGGCACAACTTGATATGCGGCCTCGACCCAGCCCTGCTTAGCACCCACCATGCCACAGGCAACAACATTAATACTTAAGTTATTATCTAAATATTCTGAATGCTCAGGCAACCAACACGCGATTAATTCTAGGAGTGCGGGTTCGAAGGCTTCAGGCGATAGCTGATTCATCCCTTTATCAGAAATACCATGAGCCAAAACATCTCCGGAAGCTGTCATTGCCCAAGCACGAATATGTGTGGTTCCCCAATCAACAGCTATCCAATCTCCATTGGCTTGATTCATTTGCTGTGTCATATCATCACCCTGTCACCACAACACCCCCATCAACCACAATGGCTTGCCCTGTGATCATACGAGATGCCTTGGATGCTAAAAATAATGTGCTATCTATAATATCTTCGGGTTGTATTTGTTCTTTTAAACATTGTCTGTGCAACTGCTCTTCTAAGCTCTTAGGAGTGACCCATAGCTCAATTTGGCGAGGCGTCATCACCCAACCGGGTAATAGTGCATTTACGCGAATATTGTCGCTACCCAGTTCGCGAGCCAGTGCTCGAGTTAAGCCTGTAATACCCGCTTTTGATGCAACATAAGCAGGGTAACCTGCATTGCCCATTAAATAAGAAACAGAAGATAAATTAATAATCGATCCACCACCCTGCTCAGCCATGTTTTTAGCAACGGCTTGCGCGGTAAAAAAATGCGGACGCAAATTAACATTAATTGCCTGATCCCATTCATCAACACTGGTACTTTCCAACTTGTGACGTCTATCATTGCCAGCATTATTAACCAGCACATCGATTGGTCCATGAACGTCTACAGTTTGATCAATACACGACTGTAATCGCGTAATATCGGTAATATCACAAGGCATAAACAATATCGAGGAGGCGTATTTGGATTGCATTTCTTGCACAAACTCATCCGCTGAACTCTGCTGGACAAACGCAACATTGGCTCCTTGTTGCAAAAAGCCTTCTGTTAATGAGGCACCAATACCTGAACCACCTCCGGTAATAAAGACACTGGCGCCTTTTAAATCATGAAATGTGGCTACTTCGGTCATTAGTGAGACTCCCTAGTCACTGGGCGTGTATCTTTACCCACGAGAAAATCAAGATCAGCGCCTTGGTCAGCTTGCAACACATGTTCGCTATACAGTTTGGCGTAACCTCTGTCATAACGTGCAGGGCTAGGTTGCCAATCGGCTTTTCTGCTAGCGAGTTCTTCGTCGTCAACCAGCAATTCCAACTGTCCCGCCAGCGTATCTAAGCGAATAGTATCTCCTGTTTTTACCAGTGCTAGAGGACCACCTGCTTCAGCTTCCGGAGATACATGGAGTACCACGGTTCCAAAAGCAGTACCAGACATACGGGCATCCGAAATTCTTACCATATCTCGTACACCCTGCTCCACCAGCTTACGGGGAATTGGCATATTGCCTACCTCCGGCATTCCCGGGTAGCCTTTAGGGCCACAACCTTTAAGCACTAAAATGGTGTCCTTATCAACGGGTAGATCAGGCGCATCTATCGTCGCCTTTAAGGCCTCGATATTTTCAAAAACAAACGCTTTGCCTTCGTGCTGTAATAATTCTTCAGTCGCTGCACTAGGCTTAATAATGGCACCGTTAGGTGCTAAGTTACCCTTGAGCACTCGCAATCCTGCTGCAGGCTTTATTGGTGAATCTAAGGTACGAATCACATCACTGTTATAAATTTCAGCATCAATGGCATATTCACTAATATCGTGATTCAGCACAGTATTGGCCGAACGCAGTTTAGGCAGTAACTGCTGTAAAACCGCAGGCATACCTCCGGCATAGCAAAAGTCTTCCATTAAATATTTTCCAGAAGGCATACAATTAACTAAAAGGGGAATATCATTACCCAACTCAAAATCATTCAAACTTAAATCAATCTCTGACCTACCTGCTATTGCTAACAAATGCACAACCGCATTGGTTGATCCACCCACTGCCGCATTGGCCATAATGGCATTTTCAAAACTCGATTTAGTCAGTACCTTAGATAATTTTAAATCCTCTTCAACCATATCGACGATACGCTGGCCAGTTAAGTGGGCGAGTGTTTTACGTCGAGCATCTACTGCGGGAAGTGCTGCATTCATTGGTAGGCTAAGCCCCATTGCTTCTACAAGACTCGCCATTGTAGAGGCGGTGCCCATGGTCATACACACACCCGCTGAACGACTCATGCCCGATTCCGCTGCGATAAAATCGTTCATACTCATTTTTCCAGCACGCACTTCTTCACTAAATTTCCACACATCGGTACCAGAGCCAATATCGTTTCCTTTGAACTTCCCATTTAGCATCGGACCTGAGGAGACAACAATAGTAGGCAAATCAACACTTGCAGCTCCCATTAGCTGCCCCGGCGTTGTTTTATCGCATCCCCCTAAAAGCACAACACCATCTATACCGTAAGCACGAATACTTTCTTCCACATCCATAGCTAACAAATTACGAAATAGCATTGCTGTGGGCTTCATTTGAGTTTCACCCAGTGACATCACTGGAAATTCTACGGGTACTCCACCGGCTTCCCAGACACCACTTTTAACACTCTGAGCAAGATCGCGTAATCCTGCATTACATGGTGTTAATTCTGACCAAGTATTACAAATACCAATAACGGGTCGACCGTCAAACACGTGATCAGGTAAACCTTGATTCTTCATCCAACTGCGGTGAATAAATCCGTCTTTGTCGCGTTTCCCATACCAGTCTTGGGAGCGCCTTTTTTTGGGTTTACTCATCTAGAACCTCTCCAATTAAGATTGTGCAGGTTGTTTTCCCCTGCTTTGATAGTAAAATTTTTATTTTATATGCAACGTCATCAAACAATGATTATGCGCATTTTTTTCCTTCTAAAACGGCCATTTGAGCCGGGAACCTCAAAGGTAGTTGAATCCCCTTACTCATTAAGACTTGACCACTTGCGATGACATTGCCCTGTTTGATCAAAGGCATTCCTCGACTGTTTTTGCTGATGTCATCTTTATTTCGTAAAGTCACCTGATAACGGGCTTTTGGATCAAGCCCAGATAGCAATAGTGGTTTAGGTAATACTTGTTTTGAGGGTTCACACTGTCCAACAAAGGCAACAAACTGTTCCCCTGTTTCACTGACCGTTTGCTCAGCAATAACGGCTGGATCATGGGTATTTAAACGGTATTGTTGCCCTTGAAACATCCAGCTTCTATTGTCTTTCCACCACCGCGTCACTTCTTTTAATGTCGTAAATTCATCTGGCGTTAATTCACGAGGGTCCATCTCGAAACCCATGTGACGTTGTGCTGCAACCCACGCACGAAAAGACATAGGCAACTCGCGACCCGAGGTATGGCAAACCCGAGGACCAACATGACTACCAACAATGTGGGCAGGAAGAAATAGAGAAGCATTGTGCTGCATACGCAAACGTTCTATTGCATCATTACTATCGGATAACCAAACGCGATGGGTCCTGGCAAGTATACCGAAGTCGATACGTGCGCCACCGGAGGCACACGATTCAATTTCTACATGAGGAAATGACTCACGCAAACGATCAATTAATTGGTAAGTTCCAGCAGCCTGTTCGGCATCGGCATAAGGTAATACCCGATTATGATCCCACTTAATATAACGAATATCGTAAATTGATAATAAGGTTGATATCGCATCAAATAAATATTCACGAACTTCTGCTAACGCCATATTTAATACGCGTTGTTGACGCCCCAATACTTGATCTAGTTGACCTAAAGCCCAGTGAGGTTTTGCACTAAAAAGTTCGCTATCACTATTGACCATTTCTGGCTCAAACCATAAACCAAACTCCATCCCTTCATTGTGAATAGCGTCAATTAATGGCGTTAAACCCTGAGGATATTTTTTGGTGTCCACCTGCCAGTCACCTAAGCTACTCGTATCGTCATTGCGTCCTACAAACCATCCATCATCTAAAACAAAACGTTCTGCACCTAAGTTGGCTGCTAAACGTGCTATGTGAATTAGTTCTTCCATGCTGTGATCAAAATACACCGCTTCCCAACAGTTATAATGCACTGGACGAGGATTTTGAGGATTGGGGTACTGGACAAGTTGTTTCGCTTGTCGGTGAAATGCCGAAGAAACACCATTAAACCCTTTGTCAGAGCAACAAACATAGAGTTTAGCCGTTTCATAATAAGTCACTGGTTTAAGTTGGCTATTGCGGCAATGACCAAACTGGACTTGTCTGCGGCCATCGGACAATTGCTCAGCAATCATAGTATGACCACCCGACCAACCATAATGAAAACCATAAACAACACCTTGGTTTTCTGTGGCTCCCGACTCTGGGATTAAAGCGCCAGGAAAGTGTTCATGCCCCGTGCGACCCAATCGACTTTCGCGTAAATGCACGCCCATTTCCCAAGCTTTTTCTTGTAATTGGAATTCACCACACCAGCGACCAGCAACATCAATCAATTTATCAGCAAAGGCCGATGCAGGAAGTACGGGCGCAGCTAGCCACAGCACTTGGACGGGTGATTGACTGCGTAAATTCGCCTGCAAAATAAACATATCTGTGTTTTTATCTGCATGAATCACTGCCGAATAATGTATGGATAAACGTTCGTCTTTATAATGAAAGAATAATACGTCGTCTTTTTTTTCTACCGAGGAAAAACGAAAGTTAGTCTGCAAAATAGAGCCGTATTTATCGCATAAGGCAATACCGGGCTGACCCGGAAAGCTATCATCCTCACTAGGCAACAATGATATATCCGGGAGTTGATCTAGAGTGCCTCCATTAATATCGGTTACGTCTACATCAACCAGCGTTGATAGATCTTCTTTTTTATCTAGTACTGCACCCCAGTAAACCACCTTAGCCATTTTTTGTTGCTCTACAGCAATCACTAAAGTTTGTGATGAGGTATCTAAACGCCAAAGTTTTGTCATTTAACGGCACCTAATGTTAAACCGGCAATAAAATGTTTTTGCATAGCAAAGAACATTAATACTGGAGGTAAAGCAGCAATAATAGAACCTGCAGAAACTAAATGCCAAGCACTGGAAAATTGTCCATTTAAGGAATACAAACCCGCTGTTACCGGCTGCGATTCCGCGCCTTGAGTAAGAACAATTGCCCAAAAATAATCATTCCAAATAAAGGTGAAAATCAGTACTGATAACGCAGCAATTGCTGGGCGTATTAGCGGTATAACAACATACCAAAATATCTTAATTTCGCTGACACCTTCGGCACGAGCAGCTTCAATCAATTCAAACGGTAACGCTTTAATAAAATTGCGCATAAACAATGTGCAAAATCCTGTTTGAAAAGCAATATGAAATAAAGTTAATCCTAGTGTGGTGTTATATACACCTAAACTAACTGAAAAATCTCGCACAGGAACCATTAAAATTTGAAAAGGAACAAAGTTACCTGCAATAAATATAAAAAATAAAATTAAGCCTCCTTTAAAGCGATAAATGGCCAAGGCAAATCCTGTCATACAGGATAAAAATACCGCTCCAATGACGGTAGGAATAGCTACTTTAAAACTATTAAATAAATAATCTAACATCGGTGTATTAACGAATACGGCAGTATAGTTCTCAATCAGATCAAATGACGTCGGCCATCCCCAATAATTACCGGCATTGATATCGCCAGCACCGCGTATAGACGTCATAAAAATAGCAATTAACGGTAATAACCATATCAATAAAGAAATAGGTAAAAATATTTTATACGCCGTGCGAACTGGATAAGAAGTTTTTTCTATAGGTGTAGGATACATCTTAACGCCCTCTCTCATCGCGATACATTTTATATAAGAATCCGGTGATATAAACCATCATAATTAAAAACAAAATCACAGCTATAGATGCTCCATAGCCCATACGGAAACCGTACTCTGAGAAGCTTTGTTCGTACATATAAAAAGCTAACACGCGTGATGATCCCCACGGTCCACCGTCGGTCATAATAGAAATCATATCGAAGGAACGCAAAGAACCCACTACTGTTACCACAATAGCAATAAAGGTAGCCGGTTTAAGCTGTGGCAGAATCACGTACCAAAGCATACGCAACCCTTTTGCGTTATCTAACCGGGCAGCTTCAATCATTTCGCCGTCGACTGCATTTAACCCCGTTAAATAAAGAATCATACAGTAAGCCGTTTGTGGCCATAAACCCGCGGCAATAATGCCATAAGTTACATATCGCTCATCAGCTAATACGGCTATAGGATCAATACCAAACCAACCTAAGATAATATTCATCAAACCAAAATCGGGGTTATAGAACCAGACAAATACTAAACCAACAACCACTTGAGATATCACAAACGGGAAAAAAAATAACGACTTGTATAGTCGTATACCCCATACGGTTTGGTTAAGAAAGATAGCAATAAATAATCCTGCCGGCACTGCCAACATAAAAAACAATAACCACAACACATTATTTTTTAAGGATACATAAAATGCCTCATCACCAAACAATTCGATGTAATTACCAAAACCTACCCATACTTTTTCACCTAATCCATCCCAGCTATAAAAACTCACATTAATAGACTGAAAAATAGGCGCTATGACATAAATAAAAAACATAAATATGCCGGGTAGCAGAAATATCCAAGGAGCTAAAGTACGTTGTGATAAACGACCTGAAGCAATCATACGGCACCGCCTTGTTATTGTTATTGAGTATCCACACTGGATTTAGATAGCCTGATGGACCTTCTAATCCAGTGTTAACGCAAGCAAAAATACTATTTATATGCGCGTTGACGCACTTTTTCCAAACGATTAAGAATGGCATCCAAACGTTCTGGTTTTACCATAAACTCCTGGAAACCTTGCATACCCGCTTTTGCCATTTCAGCAGGTGCATCGCGATCAAAAAATTGAGCGATTCCTGCGGTAGTGCCTGACAACATTTTCTTACCTGCTTGCAAAAATACATCATCAGCAACGGCACTGTCTTTATTGATAGGCAACTGACCAAGAGTTCTATTAATAGATTCTTGTACATCTGCTCGAGCTATATAGGCAAGAAAACGTTTTGCATCAGCTTTATTCTTAGCATTGGCAGGGATATGAATAGTATCGGTTGGCGCTTCTTCTGAAAGTGGAATTCCTGGTGTAATTTCTGGGAATTGGAAAAAGCCTAGCTTGTTAATATCTAAGCCAGCCACTTTAAATTGCTCGACCGAGAAATTACCCATGACATACATCGCCGCTTCGCCTTTTACCATAGGTGCTAATGCGTCTTGCCAGGAATACGCTGCGTGATTATCGATCCACCAATTCATATCGAGTAGCTCTTTCCAATTACTCATGGTTTTACGTATACGATCATCAGTCCATGGAATTTCACCACGTGTCAATGCCATATGAAAATCAAAACCATTGGTGCGCATATTCAAATAATCGAATACACCTGCTGTTGTCCAAAGGCCTTTTGTACCAATCGTCATCGGCGTAATGCCATTGGCTTTTAGCGTTTTACCTGCGGCTTTAAACTCTTCCCAGTTAGTTGGGACAGCAATACCATGTTTTTCAAATAAATCTTTACGATAGTAAACGCCCCACTGGTAGAAAGTATAAGGGACGCCCCATTTTTTACCATCGATAGTCATCGAACTTGCACTTGAAGCAAGGCTAGTATTGAGATCATGCTGATTCCACACATCATCTACCGGTTCAAATAAACCCGCATTGACATATGGCAACATACGGTTACCTGCATACCAGTTAGCAAGATCTGGAGCATCAGCTGTTAAGAAATTCCGAATAGACGTTTTATAGCCCTCGTGATCAAACAAATTCCAAGTCACTGTAACATCGGGATTTTCTTTTTCGAAGCCTTTAATCAGTGCTTCAAAAGCTGCTTTTGGCGCTGGATCACTGGTATCGGTATTAATCACCAAATTGCCAGCCATTGCTGTTGATGCAGCAAATGCACTAACAGCCAGTGCTGCAAGGTGTTTTCTGAGTGTGTTTATCTTATTCATTATTATCATCCTCTCTTCGGGTTAACTATTGATATAACTAATTGCGATTGCCTGTTTACAAACTTATTATTGTTCCGTATAATGGAACTTAGTTTTACTATTGAGAACTATGACCCAATTCCGTATACTTGTCAACCATCAGCGCACAAGTAGTCACTATTAAAAGAAAAGGCGCCCAATTATGAGCAAAGAAAAATCGGTCAGTGGAACAGTAGGGAAAGCATTAGATGTACTTAATGAATTTGCCAGTATAGGCAGGCCTGCGCGTTTCTCTGAAGTACTTGCCGCAAGCAAATACCCAAAAACAACTTTATACCGATTATTACAAACACTCACTAATGAAGAAATGCTGAGCTATGACCCAGAAGAACAAATGTATAGCTTAGGTGTACGCTTAGTTCGTTTAGCGCATGCGGCATGGGAACAGAGCTCCATGGCCCCTATTGCCCGCCCATTTGTCGATGCGCTATCGCATGAGGTGGGATTAACTGTGCATTTAGCACAATTAGATGGAGGACAGGTACTGTACATTGATAAACGTAATTCAAGTGCGCCTATTCAAATGTATTCACAGGCAGGAAAAATAGGACCGGCTTACTGTACTGGTGTAGGCAAAGCGATGATGGCCTGCCTAGAAGAAGAGGCACTAGAACGAGTTATTAGCCAACAGTCTTTTCATCGGTATACAGAACATACACTCACGTCAGCACAGGACATGAGACAAGAGTTACTAACCATTAAGGAAGAAGGGGTTGCGTTTGATAGGGAAGAACACGAACACAATATTATTTGTATTGCCGCTCCCATACTGTCATTAAAAGGCAAGCTGATGGGTGCGCTTTCGATCACAACAACACGCCATAGACACAGCATTGATGACTTGGCGCTATTTAAAGACCATCTATTAGATGCAGCAAAACAAATTGGGGATGAAGCCGAGGTATGGCATTTTCCAGATAAGTTATAACGATAATTAATATTTTATTACCAGGAGAAACAAAATGTCTGGCGTT
The DNA here is from genome assembly GCA_020628895.1 of Candidatus Endobugula sp. Taxonomy (GTDB): domain Bacteria; phylum Pseudomonadota; class Gammaproteobacteria; order Pseudomonadales; family Cellvibrionaceae; genus Endobugula. The sequence continues at coordinate 10,092 of JAHDEM010000022.1, read as the reverse complement.
CAGTTAAGTAATGTCACTAAAAAATACGAATCTGTGCAAGTGATTCACGGTGTTGATTTGGATATTAAAGATGGCGAATTTTGTGTTTTTGTCGGGCCATCAGGTTGCGGCAAATCAACATTACTCCGAATGGTTGCTGGTTTAGAAGAAACCACTAGTGGCAAAATGTCGATCAATTCAAGAGATGTTACTGATCTGGACCCAGCAGAACGCGGCATCGCTATGGTGTTTCAATCCTATGCGCTCTACCCTCATATGACGGTGTCAGAAAATATGGGATTCGGTTTAAAAATGAATAACGTAGACCCTGCCGAAATTAATCAACGCGTTAATGAAGCCGCTGACATTTTGCAACTCGGAGATTATCTAGATAGAAAGCCTAAAGCGCTATCAGGTGGTCAAAGACAACGGGTTGCTATAGGCCGAGCTATCGTTCGCAACCCAGATGTTTTTCTATTTGATGAACCATTATCGAATCTGGATGCAGAATTACGTGTAGAAATGCGTGTGGAATTATCACGATTACATAAAGAAATTGGTGCAACTATGATTTACGTGACCCACGATCAGGTTGAAGCCATGACCTTAGCGGACAAAATTGTCGTTCTACGCAGTGGACGTATTGAACAAGTGGGCTCCCCCATGGAACTTTATAAAGACCCAGACAACCAGTTTGTTGCACGTTTTATTGGTTCTCCATCCATTAATTTTTTAAATGCTCATATCGACAATCAACAAGTCGTTGTACCTAGCCTAAATAATCTTCGTATAGACACATCAATCCAATTACCAGAAGACGGAAAAAATGTCATTCTAGGTATACGCCCACAACATATTTCCATTGAAGAAGGAGAATACTTAGGTGTTGATATTACCGAAAGCCTAGGTGGTGTTTCATACCAATATTTGAATACTAGCACCAATGAACGCATCGTTGTAGAAATTAAAGAAGATGCACCAATAGCAACAGGAAAGACCTCTGGCATACATTTTAGTGCTGACAATATTATGTTATTCGATCCAGATACTGAAAAACGTATTCGTTAATCTGTTGTATCATATTTTCTATTCGGGTGAGCAAAATAATTTACTGATAAACATTTGCCACTCGAATACTAATATAAAAATTGTCAGAAAATTAAGCCTCCATTAAGTCATTATCCAATATAAAATAGTTCTATTATCTTTTATCATAAAGGTAATACCTAACTATCATTTGCTGTTTTTATAGAGTCTATTGCCGTGAATGTCATGCAACACTATTTATCTCGTTATAACCATGTATTACCACGTGAACGTATCGCCGTTTCAGCACTTTTTTTACTCAATGGTTATATATTAGGAAATTGGGCACCCAAAATTCCTTTCTTCTTAGAGCGTATGCAAATTACCGAATCAACCATGGGAAGCTTAATTCTTATTCTAGGCTTTGGTGGATTGTTTATTCTGCCAATAACGGGATATATTATGTCAAAGGTTGGCTCTCAAATCCCATCTAGACTATTTGCATTAGCGGCTAGTTTTGGTTTGCTTGCTATTACATTAGCAAACAACTTAATTATTGCTGGCATCGCACTGTTTTTTGTTGGGGCTGCAATGATAGGCATGGACATTGCCATTAACGGTAATGTGTTTGCTATTGAGAAAAGCAAAAAAATAAAATTTATGTCATCGTGTCATGGATGCTGGAGCGTAGGTGGAATTATTGGTGGAATTACTGGTGGAGCACTGATTGAGTTCTTGGGCGTTTATGGCCACGCTTTGTTTGTCACGTTTATATGCTTAGCCATTCTTACCTATGCTTGGCCGCGCCTTCAAGTAGACACACATTCAACCAGTACTACAACCGATTTTCGATTACCACGTAAACCCACGGTTTATTTACTCGGTATTATGAGCTTTTTAGCAGTTTTACCCGAAGGCGCAGTGATTGATTGGAGCGCACTGTATTTTATCCAAGAACTTGAATCGCCTGCAGTCAGCGCAGGATATGCTTTCTCTGCATTTTCTGTAGCAATGGCAACTATCCGTTTAAGCGGAGATGCTTTACGTCATCGCTTTGGCAGTATTTTTATTATACGTAGCTCCTGTTTTATTGGTGCGGCAGGAATGGTAATCGCTGGACAGGCCAATGGGATGGTGATGGCTATGGTGGGCTTTGCCATCGCAGGTATAGGTATTGCTAATATGGTGCCCATTGTGATGTCTGCTGCGGGAAATCAAGAAGGCGTTCCTTCGGGTATTGGAATATCAACCGTAGGATTTATGTCGATGGTAGGCATTATGTCGGCACCTGCTGTTTTAGGTTTTGCTGCGGAATACGTCTCTTTTAGTACCATTTTTACATGGCTGGCAATATCTTTTATTCCTATCTTCTTTATGAGCACTTTAGTTGATAGAGCTGATAAAACCGACTCATAAAATACGGTTCATTATCCTAAGGCGAGGCCACTTATGATCACAGTTAACCTGTTGGGAAAAATAAAAGCATTGATATTGCAGAAAAAAATTTCAAGCAATGGCTTATTCTACAAAGTAAACGCCAAAAAAATACTCAATAGCTTAAGTCTACAAATGATTGTTTACCATCGGTCAATATAGTGGCGACTCGTACGTGTTTCTATATATTGATTCAACCCTATTTTTATACCAAAATGTAAGAATTTGTTCTATCGTTTAGTAGGACAGAGGAGAAATTTGCCTCTTTAGCTGCAATAGACGTCATTATTTTTATTTTGGAGAAAATGGGTACGTTGTTACATACTAAAGAATATAGCATCAAGTGGCATAATCGCCTGCGATTTAGGGTATTAGCATTTTTTATTGCATTATCCTTACTCGTCATTTTGGTAACAAGCTCTGTTATGAGAGTCGTTAGTGAAAAAGTGACTCAATATATCGCTTATGAGCAATTAAGCCACTCTCGCCAAAAGGTGCTTACTGAGCTATATGAGCGCACAAAAATGGCTGCCACTCTTGTTGAGTCATTAAGTGTTGTCGCACTAGAATTAGCCACAAAACAATCTGTACTTGAACAACTAACCCCCCTATTAATCGACCATCCAGAAAACCAACATTTAATCGCTGGCGGAGGTATTTGGCCAGAGCCTTATGCTTTTGACACGAGTAGACGCTTGAGTAGCTTATTTTGGGGACGTGATCAGACTGGTGAATTAATTTTCTATAATGACTACAACGACCCAAGCGGACGAGGCTACCATCGCGAAGAATGGTATGTTCCAGCACGTTACTTACAAAAAAATAACCTCTATTGGTCTAAGTCGTATACTGACCCACACTCATTACAATCTATGGTAACGGTAACTGCACCGATTGTTCGTGAAGGAAAATATTTAGGCGCAACTACTATCGACTTAAAACTAGAAGGTTTACAGGAGCTTTTATACCAATCGACTAAACGATTTAATGGATATGCATTTGCTGTAGATCGAAATGGACGTCTATTGTCATTTCCAGAAAATATGATCACTAGTAAGGAAACGGTAGATCTTTTGGAGACTAAAGCTTTACCGTCTCTAACCTTAGCAGAACTCGCACAAGAACATCCAGAATTTAAAGTATTTCACCTTCAGTTCTCCAAAAATACACAACAACTATCCCCAAGAGAAACTGATATCTATTCACTAGCAGATACTCTCGCTAAAGAAAGTGATCAGATAAATCAGAATGAAGCTTATAAAATAGCCGAAAGCCTACGATCTAAGAATAGTGATTACCGCCGCAACGAACATATTCTGAAAGAAAATAACCACGTATTTTATATAGAGAATGATTACCTCCTACAAGAACCATCATTAGCAGTCATTACAACTATGCCTGCGACAGGATGGCACATTGTTACTGTAATACCGGAAAGTGTTGCAAGCCAATCATCATCACGTTTTCTAACAACATTCGTCATATCGATTGTTGTTAGCATGTTAATAGCCATCATTTTAGTTTGGTTATTATTAAAGCGTGCTTATGTGAGACCGTTAGAAGATTTAACTAATCAACTTAAGTCAAACACTGAGGATTTACCCTACAATAAACATTTAATCTCTACTAATGATAGAGGTGAATTAGGGGTGTTAGCATATTGGTTTAATCAGCGAACTCATGAATTGCTAACGAGTAGAGAAAAAGTAAAATCTCTAGCATTTTACGACCCTTTAACCAATTTACCTAACCGGCGCATGTTGCATCAATACTTGGAAAAGATGTTATCTGATATCAGGTTAACGGACATGGAAGGCTGTGTTATGTTCTTAGATATTGATCATTTTAAACACTTAAACGATTCTCTCGGTCATGATGTAGGGGATAAACTACTTATTGAAGTCAGCCAACGTATTGCTAACTGTCTAAGCAAAGAGACATTATTGGCCCGTTTGGGAGGAGATGAGTTTGTGATTGTATTGTCTAACGATACGACTGAGCATTCTGATAAAAGAGCTATTCCCAAAACAGTTGCCAATACAGTGCTTAATAGCTTAACAGCTCCATTTTTATTGGAAGGTAACTACTATCATGTCACAGCCAGTATAGGGATAGCACTTTTTAATTCACAAAATGACGATACTAAAAATATTTTAAAACACGCTGACTCTGCCATGTATCATAGTAAGGCCAGTGGTCGAAATACATTTTGTTTTTTTGAAGAAGATATGCAAATACAAGCAGACCACCGCTTACGTATAGAAAAAGACTTACATTCAGCGATTAAACAAGGACAACTATCATTAGCATATCAACCCCAGGTGTCTAGCGAAGGTGAATGTTGTAGTGTGGAAAGTTTACTACGATGGTTACATCCAGTAGAGGGTTATATATCACCAGTAGAGTTTATCGCTATTGCTGAGGAAAGTATGTTGATTGTCTCTCTAGGTGATTGGGTAATAGAAAATACGTGTCTACAAATACAAGCATGGAGAAAGGAGGGAATATTATTTGACCACGTAGCAATCAACATTAGTCCTTTGCAATTTCAACAGGCTGATTTTGTCGACAATATATTAAGCACTCTGAGTAAATATGATCTTCCCCCTTCATCACTGATGATAGAGATAACAGAGGGGGTTATTATTAACGAACCAAAGAGTGTTATTGAAAAGATATCATTTCTTAAAGAATCTGGGATTAGAGTGTCTATCGACGACTTTGGGACAGGTTACTCCTCGTTAGCCTACTTAAAAAATTTACCCTTTGATGAATTAAAAATTGATCGTAGTTTTATTCAAGAAATTGAAAATAATCACAGTGATGCCGTTATTACAGAAACTATTATTACCATGGCCAATAACTTTGGTTATCGTGTCATTGCTGAAGGTGTAGAAACCCAACAGCAAAAGAACATATTACTTGATAAAGGTTGCCATGCTTTTCAAGGTTATTTTTTTAGCGAACCGCTAACACCAGAAGATATTCCGATTTTTTTGAAAAAAAATAAAAAATCGATATCACATTAGATACTGTTGTATGTAATAACTTATTATAAAACACCTTCTGCCCTACAGATCGAATGAATAGAGCAGAAGATGGGTATAATTACTGGATATTAAGGATACTTTCCTCGATTTTAGCTTTCCAAATTTGAGGGCCTGTTTTATGTACCGATTCACCTTGAGTATCTACAGCTACCGTCACTGGCATATCTTTTACTTCAAACTCGTAAATGGCTTCCATTCCTAAATCAGCAAAACCAACAACTTTAGCACCAACGATAGCTTTTGATACTAAATACGCTGAGCCGCCCACTGCCATTAAATAAACTGCTTTATTATCTTTGATAGCCTCAATCGCGGCATCACCACGCTCAGCTTTACCTACCATACCTAACAGGCCAGTTTCTTCTAGCATAGTACGAGTGAATTTATCCATACGTGTCGCCGTTGTTGGACCAGCAGGTCCAACCACTTCTTCTCGTACAGGGTCCACAGGACCTACGTAATAAATAAAACGCCCTCTTAGGTCAACGGGGAGTTCTTCTCCCTTACTGATCATATCCACCATACGTTTATGTGCAGCATCACGTCCAGTTAATAATTTGCCCGACAGTAATAAAGTATCTCCTGGTTTCCAGCCTAATACGTCTTCTTTGGTAATATTATCTAAATCAACCTTTAAAGTATTTTCATTTGCTTCACGCGTAATTTCTGGCCAATCCTCCAAGCTCGGTGGAGTTTGCAATGAAGGCCCAGAACCATCGAGAGTAAAATGTGCATGGCGAGTGGCAGCGCAGTTAGGAATTACCGCTACCGCTTTATTAGCAGCATGGCTTGGGAAATCTTTTACTTTTACATCTAGTACTGTGGTTAAACCACCTAAACCTTGAGCACCAATACCCAATGCATTCACTTTTTCATAGAGCTCTAAACGGAGTTCTTCTGCACGGTTTTCCGCCCCTTTTTCTTGAAGCTCTTGGATATCGATAGGATCAAGCAGTGCTTCTTTTGCAATCAGCATGGCTTTTTCGGCAGTACCACCAATACCAATACCTAACATACCCGGCGGACACCAACCCGCCCCCATAGTGGGTACTACTTTCAATATCCAATCTACCACTGAATCAGATGGATTTAACATTGCAAATTTTGATTTAGCCTCACTGCCCCCTCCTTTAGCAGCTACATGAATATCCACCTTATCACCGGGTACCATTTTATAATTGATGACAGCAGGTGTATTGTCGCCTGTATTTTTACGAGCACCATCAGGATCGGCTAATACTGATGCACGTAATACATTATCAGGGTGTAAATAGGCTTGACGAACCCCTTCGTTAATCACATCATCTAAAGGCATATCAGTTTCAAACTGTACCTGCATTCCCACATTCACAAATACAGTAACAATTCCCGTATCCTGACAAATAGGGCGATGGCCCTGGGCACACATACGCGAATTAATCAGGATTTGAGCCATTGCATCTTTAGCGGCTGGGTTTTCTTCTTTTTCATAAGCTTTATGTACAGCTTGGATAAAATCTAATGGGTGATAATAGGAAATAAACTGTAAAGCATCAGCGATACTCGTAATTAAGTCTTCTTGCTTAATAACAGTAGTCATAATAATGATCTCTATTTAAAGTAATGAATAAAAATAGCGCAAGCGAACATTCACATCATAGACCTGAATGCCACTTTTCGCACAAATACGATGAATTGTTGATTAATTAGGCTGTTTTAACTGCTGAATATCACGATTCGTTGTTCGACGAAACGCTTCTAACGACTCGATAATCTCTTCCGTTGTCGCCAAGCGCTTGTCAATGCTACTAATCTTGGCGATAGATTTTGCTGTGCTCTCAGACTGAGAAGATAATTGATCAACCACCTCCAGATTATTTGATAAACGTTCTCTCACTGATTGTAATAATAAATCTTGCTCCGTGACCGTTTGGGTTGTAGAAGCTAATGACTCTTCAAGTGAACTCAGCTGTTCAACTGACACCTGAGATTTACGTAACTCTTCGACTGTTTGACTTAACGAAGAGGCTGTCTTGGTTACCGATGCTATTTTTTTAGTTTGATCGTTTTTCAGTGTTTCTTGAGCCTTTGTTAAAGCGGCAATTTTCTTATCACCAGCGGCAATAGCATTACGATTAACCTTACGTGTGTCCCATAACTTTGCAATTTCTGAATCAAGTCCATCTGCCCGAATGCCTAATTCTCGGACCTTTACACCCACTGACGCTAATGACTGGCTTGCACTATCATCTGATAGCGCCAATTTACTTTCCAATTGTAAAATACGTATGGTTTGATCACTAATCACTTGTTGTGCCGTCTGCAACTGCCACACAGCATAACCTGCTGCAGCTGATGCGATCAATGTGAGTAGAAAAGTGAACCAAACAAAACCCGATGAGGACTTTTGCACAACCGTTGGTTGAGGAGATGACTTTCTAGGGGAATTCGTAGTGCGAGCCCGGCTGGTTCTAGCCCGTCGATCAACGGACTCATCTGTAGTATTCAAACCTGCAGACATGATAGGTTCTTTACGCTCACTCACCTCAACCCCCTATTCTCATTCTTTTTTAAGCACTATAAAAATAACACTACACGATTACAATCACCCATTAGCCGTGCCTAACCGGCCATATTATGGCAAAAGTACTTAGCACATTATACGCAAAACCCCATAATCCGTAACAAAAAACTGGATATATGCTGCCTATGGGAGTGAATTCAGTTAGAATAGCGCTGCATTTCTTACAAGGTGGTTATTATAGGTAGTCACTTAGAGCTAGAAACGTAACTACAACAACAATATTATTATTCATACTCTATCAAGGGGGGTAAGTTATGGATTTCGTTGATTTTCTTTTCCGTTGGGCGCACCTATTATTCGGTATTACTTGGATTGGGATGCTTTATTATTTTAACTTTGTTCAAGGTGGTTATTTTAAAGCAGCTTCACCAGAAGCATTGGCTGATGCTAAAGCAAAACTGGCGCCTAGCGCTCTATGGTGGTTCCGCTGGGGAGCCATGTTTACGTTTATTACTGGCTTATACCTGTTACATTATGTTGGCAAAATAAACGCATGGAACGATTACATTGTGATTGGCGCACTAATGGGAACAATCATGTTCTTAAACGTGTGGTTAGTTATTTGGCCAAATCAAAAAATCGCTTTAGGTATGGTTGAGGGTGATGGCCCTACTGCTGCGGGTAAAGCATTATTAGCTTCACGCACCAATGTACTATTCTCTGGTCCTATGGCATTTGGCATGTTGGCTGGTCCACATTTTACTGGCCAAGGTTACGGTACAGGCGCAGGTGGTATCGACTTATGGATCGCCATTGCCATTATCATCGCTCTAGAGATCAATGGTTTGGTAGGCAAGCAAGGCCCATTAACAACCGTTAAAGGTGTTATACATTCAAGCTTAGGTTTAACCGCTGTATTTGTTGCTATCTTGTATTTCCTTTAATCTATATTGATCCTATTTAAAGCAATAAACGGCCTATTTAGTAGGCCGTTTTTGTATCTACAAAATAATATCTTTAACGAGATATTTTTCGCACAATAGTGTTTATACCGTTATACTATTATCTATAAAATATTGAGGTATATTGGAGCTTATTATGAATTTAGAATATTACATCATTCGTGGACGTGGTGATGGCGGCCAAAAATTTCAGCTAGCCAAACTACAGGATGATACGGGCAATACGTACAAAGGTGAATATGATATGGCTCGTCATTTTGGCAGCATTGATGAATTGAAAACGTATATTGCTGATGATGTTGTTAAAAAGCCATTGGCAGACTTATCTATCTCAGCAATGGACATTTAACAGCATATCCATCAAAGAACACCCATAAAAAAAGAGGCTTAAAGCCTCTTTTTTTATGGGTGTTCTTTGAACGATACTCGCAAAAGTATCAAGCAAATAAAAGCATTAATCCCCAAACGAGATAAGCAACACTAACAATGATAGTGACTGACATCATTAACGTGGGGGGTATATTAAATTTAGCCGCATAATCACCGGTTATTTGCCATCCAGCTAAAATAGAATTAGCAAAAGCAAGCACTAAGGTAAGCAATGCAAACAGCTTGAAGCCTGTTGCAGCAAATAGAGCATTTAATGATTCATACGTTAAGCCATTCGAGGTGATCGTCATTAGCACTACAACACCAAAGATAACAAAGACTGCGTTGCTAAAACGCTGAAAAACCCACTGTTGTACACCGTTAGTCATTATGCCCATACTAATACTCCTGCTAATACAGTTAACACAACACCACAGGCGATCGCAGCCCAAGAGATCAGTTGTCCGCCCTGAAAGTCCTCAAAAAAACCGAAATCCTGGATTATATGTTTTACAGTACCTGCACAATAATAGGAAAAAGCACTAAGTATTCCCCAAGCGATAAATTGCACCAGGAAATTCGTATGCAACGCATTGGCTAAAAGGTCATACTCTGACTGAGAAGACAGAACATAACAAAGTGCGCACAGCAAAAAACCCAAACCTACCCAGCTGATAACCGCACAAATACGATGAAGTATTGATGCGATAGCCGTTACAGGAAAACGAACAGTTCCCAAATCAAGATTGACGGGACGATTATCACTCAT
>JAHDEM010000078.1:3997-8248 GCA_020628895.1 Candidatus Endobugula sp. | reverse complement strand
ATGGTGCCCGGGGCCGGACTTGAACCGGCACGATATTGCTATCGGGAGATTTTAAGTCTCCTGTGTCTACCAATTCCACCACCCGGGCTAACAGGAAGCTTTTTATAGTAGGCTGGTAAACCTACTCGTTAGCTAAGCTAACAGTGGAGGCGCGGGTCGGAATCGAACCGGCGTACACGGAGTTGCAGTCCGCTGCATGACCACTCTGCCACCGCGCCTTTAATCAATCAGCTGTGGGGAGCAGTGATATTGCTCTTATGCCAAAAGAGCGGCGCATTCTATACCAACATTTTTAAAATGCATAGTGTTTTTTTGAATATATTGATATTAATGGCAACAACCTTAAATTACGTCTAAATTATAGCCAAATAAGGTGTTTTTTGATCTCTATATAGAGGGTAGATAAAAGGTATCTCTTTGATATAGATACCTTTTATCGGTATTTGTTACTATGCGATCTCTATGCTGACATCTTGCACATTTGTGCGTATATGTCGTTAGGCAACTTCTACGTTTTCGGCTTGAGGACCTTTTTGACCAGTGCCTTCAGTAAAAGTCACTGATTGACCGTCTTTAAGTGTGCGAAAGCCATCACCAACGATGTTGCTGAAATGTACAAATAAATCAGCGCCATTGTCTCGTGAAATAAAGCCATAACCTTTGCTTTCATTGAACCATTTAACAGTTCCAGTTAATTTTTCAGACATAATATAACCTTGAGTTGTGCGGTGAACATTTTATTTATCGTGAATAGTCATTCATGTTTGTCATTAGCTCAATTACGCCAGTGCTATGCAATAAGAAAGCCATGCCGCTAAAGATCTAAAACGGAATTATTCTAGAGTTATCAATAAGTAATATCAACTAAATAAGGAGTGTTTAGCTTGATTTTTCTATGAAGATAATATGACAGTGCACATACACTTGGCTAAGCGCTAAAGCAGTGCGTTTTTGGCATGAGTTTACACGCTAACTTCTTGGAGAATCCCCCTTTTGGTGTGATAATAAATACAGATGGTCAATGTTGCTTTGGCCGACGATACATAGAAAGGAAATATAAGAATGAAAATGTTTTGGGCATGGTCAGCAAAAATATTATTCGTATTACTACTGGTTGCTATTTGGTATATCTATACCCAGCATAATGTTATACAAACGCTTACGGATGAAAATACAGTACTTATCGATCAGCTAGACGAAACACAAGAACTGTTGGAGTTGGCTAACAGTAAAAATGCTGAACTCGAAAAGAAAAGTTTAGAAGGTATGCTTAGCGAAACCAATAAGGCGATTGTGTCCGGTTGGGAGAAGCTGCTTGATTCCGTAGAGGGTGAATTGGATAAAGCACGCCAACTACTTCAGGAAAAAGGAATTGATAATGCTCCAAGCGACTTAAATAAAGATACACCTTCAACAGAGCCTTTGGATAATTCCAAAATTCTCGATGGTGAACGTACTTAATAGGTAAGTTATAACAAAAAATAGAAATGGGGAAATTATGAAAGCAATTAAAATTATTGTAGGTATTATTGTTTTTCTGGCAGTGGTTGTTGGTGGTGTTATTTTTTATGGTTTAAGCAATTTAGATGCGTTTGTTGAGGAAGTCATAGAAACAACAGGCAGTGAAATTACGCAAACATCTGTAGGCGTTGGCTCTGTAGCGATTAAGTCAACCATGCTAGAAGGCAAGGGTGCCATTTATAATTTGTCGGTTGCTAACCCTAAAGGTTATTCTGCTAATGACTTGTTTTTGGCTAAATCTATTTCTTTGGCCTTGGATATACCCTCATTAACTCAACCAGTTAAGGTGATTGATGCGGTGAATGTGGGTGAGATTGCTTTAAGAGCAGAGCAAAAAAATATTAAAGATACAAATATTCAAGCGTTATTGGACAATATATCATCCACCAATACGTCGTCTTCTACAGCTAAAGAAAGCAGTTCTGGTAGTGATGTTCGTATTATGATTAAAAAGATTACTTTTGCTAAAACGACTATCGATTTACAAACGGAAAAACTGGGTGGGCGATCAATCACATTGCCAAGTTTTACGTTAACGAATATTGGCAATAAAAAAACAGGTGTTACTCCAGAAGAAGCAGGCAAACAAATCGCTCAGCAATTAATGAATAAAGTTAAGGCTGCCGTTAAAAAAGAATTAGGTCGTTTACTAGAGGATGGAGCTAAAGAAAAGCTTAAAGAAAAATTACAAGATAAGCTTAAAGAGAATATTTCCACGGATAAATTAAAATCACTCTTTAAGTAGTCGTGTATCGTATTATTGATGAACACAATGATTTTCTGGTGGTGTCTAAGCATCGAAGTGTTTGTGTTCATTCAGAACCGTCTGAGGAGGGTCTGTTGGTTCGTTTGCGAGCCGATTTGGACTTGGATTCAATCTATCCTGTGCATCGGCTCGATAAAGTCACCTCTGGTTTGTTGATTTGTGCTAAAACACAAACTGCTGCCAGTGAGCTTTCTCAGCTGTTTCAAGAAAGAAAAATAGATAAGTACTATTTAGCTCTAAGTCATCAAAAGCCAAAGAAAAAGCAAGGTCTTATAAAAGGCGATATGACGCGTGCTCGTAGAGGTGCTTGGAAGTTATGCCAAACGATGGACAACCCGGCTGTTACACAGTTTTTCAGTTACAGTTTGCGCATGGGGGCTCTACGGCTATATTTGTTGAAACCAAGAACGGGTAAGACACACCAGCTGCGGGTAGCGTTAAAAAGTATTGGCGCCCCTATTATTGGGGATCGTCTGTACGGTAGCTCTTTGCCAATACCAACCGGTATTTTATTGCATGCATTTGCTTTATGCTTTAAATATCAAGGAAAGCAGTATCAATACCTAGATAGGCCACAAGGCTGGAGTGATATTGAATTAAGTGGCGATGAAAAAGATGATCTAGATGTCATCCTGGAAACCCAAATACAGGAGCTGGATAGGCCATGGGAACAACCATGGCCAGTTATCAAATAGGGGTTAATTACATACATCTACTAACCCATAGTGTATTTAGAATAATTTGTCGCGTTAGACCAGTAAGGCGGTTGATTGCTTGACGCTGGACGCAAAAACCAACAACTCGTGTTACAGACAGAACTAATCAACGATCAGCTCTAAATGCACCACGGGTATCTACTATTATGCGTAAGTACATAAATAGGCAGTGTCGCCTTCAGACTTAACGTGAAAAACAGTATTTGCTTCTACTTCAAAGGATTGGCCAGCGGTATAATCCACCCACTCAGATGTATTAGGTAGTTGAACACTTAACTTACCGCTGATGATGCTCATGGTTTCATGTTTAGATGTGTCAAAAGCATATTCTCCTGCGCTAATCACGCCTACGGTTGCTGGTAGCGACTCTCCCTGAAAACCAATGGATTTTACCTTGTCATCGAAATAACTGTTTACGCTTAACATCATTATGCCTCTGTTTATATTGTCATCAAATTTGCGCGCAGATTATACGGAGATCGGAAATAAATGCTATGTTTACTCGTAATGTATGAAAGCTAAAGGTTTACAGTGAGAAACAACCAGTTAATCGAACCATTAAAAATCTTACTCGAATCAGCGAGCAATAGTTTTTCTGAATATGAACTGATGCAAGCGTTGCAGGCGCAGGGTTGGCTTGAGAAAGTAGAATTGACGGATACGGTTGCTTTATACGCTAACCATTTTCTTATTTACAATGCCCTGTATCAACTTGACGAATACTATAGTGGACATAATAAGTATCTCATGATTACTGCGTTGGCTATTCGGTTGATTAATAACAGTAATGAGAAGCCACTGGCACAATCAGCAGAGACAAATAACCCTGTTAATACCAGTACTCAACTCCAAGAAACATCGCCGTCTGATGATAATCAAGCCAATATGGAAGCGTTGCGCGATTACTATTTGGATTGGAGCAATCTTGATGAAGCAACAGAACAATCGGTGAATCAACTACTTGATAGCTTTTGGCAAAAATATGTCAGTGAAGACGATTACTTAAAAGCGTTAGCTATCTTTGAGATGCCCTTGAATGCTGAGTATGTAGAGATCAAAAAGCGTTATCGTCAATTAGCGATGATCCATCACCCTGACAAAGGGGGGAGTGTAGAGCAATTCCAGCGTATTGATTGGGCTTTTCGTATCCTTACCCGTGCGTCTTAGTGTTAGTTGCTTGAATTTGCAGCACTTAACAATCTATATCAAAAAAAATTGATATAGATTGTTGATTTTATATGAATAGCC
>JAHDEM010000078.1:0-3897 GCA_020628895.1 Candidatus Endobugula sp. | reverse complement strand
AAACCAATACCGATAAACCATTAATGTAATAACGGCACTTATGAGTACTTCAACAAAGCTTCAATTGAACGAGATCCTTAAAAATAGAATTATGCTGCTTGATGGTGCCATGGGTACGATGATTCAGCGCCATACTCTGTCTGAAGAGGACTTTAGAGGTGAGCACTTTGCCGATCACCCATCGCCGTTAAAAGGGGATAACGATCTGTTAGCGATTACGCGACCAGATATCATTCAGTCGATACATGAAGCCTATTTTGAGGTGGGGTCTGATTTTGCGACCACTAATTCGTTTAATGCCACTACCATTGCTCAAGCGGATTACGATATGCAGGCACATGTGTATGATATTAACTACTGTGCTGCGCAATGTGCACGTAAGGCAGCGGATATCTGGACCGCAAAAACACCGGATAAGCCGCGTTTTGTTATCGGAGCACTGGGGCCAACTAACCGCACAGCTTCGTTATCGCCAGATGTGAATGACCCCGGTAAGCGCTTGGTAACATTTGATGAGCTTCGACAAGCCTACTACGATGCTGCGGATGCATTGTTAGAGGGTGGGGCAGATATTCTAATGATCGAAACTGTATTTGATACACTAAACGCTAAGGCGGGTTTGTTTGCCATGGAAGAAATTCGGGAGAAATGGGGCGATATCCCAGTGATGGTTTCTGGCACCATTACCGATGCCAGTGGGAGAACTCTATCTGGACAAACAGCCGAAGCATTTTGGATTTCCATGATGCATGGTGATTTATTGAGTATTGGGTTGAACTGCGCCCTAGGTGCTAACGAGATGCTGCCCTATATTAAGCGCTTAGACGCAATTGCCGATGTAAAAGTATCTGCTCACCCGAATGCCGGGCTTCCTAATGAGTTTGGGGAATATGACGAGACACCTGAGCAAATGGCTGCGCAAATTGAGCTATTTGTGAAAGGGGGACATCTTAATATTTTAGGCGGGTGTTGTGGTACAACGCCAGAGCATATTGCTGCCTTGAACGAGTTAGCTAATCAATACGCTCCCAGAAACGTAGATAAAAACGCAGAATAAAAGACACTTTCTTGAGTACACTGGTTTAAACCAGTGGATGTAAATACCTGACAACTGACGCGATATAATCATGACAAAAACAACTCATCAAGCGGTACCCGATATGATCTTAAGTGGCTTAGAGCCACTGGTCGTTAATAAAACAACAGGCTTTGTCAATGTTGGTGAGCGAGCCAATGTAACTGGTTCGCGTAAGTTTGCCCGTCTTATTCAAGAAGAAAAATATGATGAGGCGATAGAGATTGCCCGAGTACAAGTGGAAGACGGTGCTCAAATTATCGATGTGAATATGGATGATGCCATGCTCGATGGTGTTGCCGCCATGCGTCGATACCTGAATCTATTAGCCGCAGAACCTGATGTATGTCGAGTGCCATTTATGATCGACTCGTCTAAGTTTGAGATTATCGAGGCAGGCCTGCAATGTGTTCAAGGTAAAGCCATTGTTAACTCCATTTCTCTAAAAGAAGGGAAAGAAGAGTTTGTCCGCTACGCTAAGTTGGTAAAACGTTATGGAGCCGCTGTTGTGGTGATGGCCTTTGACGAACAAGGGCAGGCAGATACTTATCAGCGCCGTATTGATATATGTAAAGCATCGTACGATATCTTAGTAGAAGAAGTGGGTTTTCCTGCTCAGGATATCGTTTTTGATCCGAATATTTTCCCTATCGCCACAGGTATTAGCGACCATGACAATTATGCCGTGGACTTTTTTGCGGCCACTCGCTGGATAAAAGACAACTTGCCTGGAGCTAAAGTATCCGGTGGTCTGTCGAATGTGTCTTTCTCATTCCGCGGAAATGATACAGTACGTGAGGCGATGCACTCGGTGTTTTTATACCATGCTATTAAAGAAGGCATGGATATGGCCATCGTTAATGCCGGCATGCTAACCGTTTATGATGATATCCCTAAGGATTTATTAGAAGCGGTTGAAGATGTTGTACTTAATCGCCGAGAAGATGCGGGTGAACGTTTGGTAGACTTTGCCGAGCAGGTAAAAGATCAATCGGCCAATGTTAAAGAAAGTGATAAATTAAAGTGGCGTGAAGACTCGTTACAAGAACGCATTACCCATGCCTTAGTGAAAGGCTTAGCTGAATTTATTGAAGAAGATGTAGAAGAAGCACGCCAACAGGCAGAAAAACCCCTTCATGTGATCGAAGGCCCGCTTATGGTGGGAATGAATGTCGTGGGTGATTTATTTGGCGCAGGTAAAATGTTTTTGCCGCAGGTGGTAAAAAGTGCGCGAGTTATGAAAAAAGCCGTGGCCTATTTGCTACCGTACATTGAAGAAGAGAAAAAACGCTCAGGTGACGAAAGCCAGAATAACGGCACTATTATTATGGCCACCGTGAAGGGTGATGTTCACGACATCGGTAAAAATATTGTGGGTGTGGTGTTGTCTTGTAACAACTATGAGGTTGTTGACTTGGGCGTAATGGTACCGCCAGAAAAAATTCTTGATGCCGCAGTAGAACATAATGCGGATATTATTGGTCTGTCTGGACTGATTACTCCATCGTTAGATGAAATGGTGACCGTGGCAGAAATGATGGAAGAGCGCAATATGACAATGCCACTTCTAATTGGTGGTGCTACCACTTCCAAAGTGCATACAGCAGTGAAAATCGAGCCTAAATATAGTGGCGTAACCTGCCATGTACTGGACGCCTCTAAATCGGTACCAGTCGCCAGTGGTTTGCTAAGTAGTGATAAAGCGTCCGCTATTGCTCAAATAAAAGAAGACAATGAAAAAGTGCGTATTCAAAATGCAAACAGGCGTTCACAAAAAGCCTTTGCACCGCTGGAAAAAGCACGCGCTAATCCGGCCAAAATAGACTGGACTAAATACCAACCTGTAGTGCCAACGACTATAGGCAAACGAACCTTTTTAGATTGGCCGTTGGAAGAAGTGGTTACTCGCTTTGACTGGACGCCTTTTTTCAAAACATGGGAATTACATGGTAAGTATCCCGACATCCTTACCGATAGTGTTGTGGGCGAAGAGGCGAGCAAGTTGTTTGCAGATGCTCAGCAAGCATTGCAAAACATTATCGATAAAAAGCTGCTGTCCTGTCATGCGGTGATTGGTCTTTATCCGGCTAATGGTATAGAACAGGATCAAACAGAGCTCTATGCTGATGATAGCCGTGATCAAGTGATTACAACGTTAAATCATTTACGCCAACAGGTAGATCGCCCTGCTGACAGACCTTATCGTTCTTTAGCAGATTTTGTTGCGCCCAAGTCGTCTGGTGTTAACGATTATATGGGGGCTTTTGCGGTAGGTTGTTATGGCGCTGAAGAACTAGCCAAGCAATATGAGGCTGACTTGGATGATTATAATGCGATTATGGTGAAAGCCATTGCCGACCGCTTTGCCGAAGCCATGGCTGAGTTGATGCATGAAAAAGTGCGCAAAGAATATTGGGGCTATGCGTCCAGTGAACAACTGGATAATGAGTCTCTTATTAAAGAAGATTATCAAGGTATTCGTCCTGCACCGGGCTATCCTGCTTGTCCTGAGCATAGCGAGAAAGCAAGTTTATGGTCTTTATTGGATGTGGAGCAAGCAATCGGTAGTCAGCTCACGGATAGCTATGCCATGTATCCAGCAGCATCGGTCAGTGGCTGGTACTTTGCTCACCCAGAAGCACGATATTTTGGTTTGGGGAAAATAGCCCAAGATCAAGTAGCGGACTATGCAGAACGTAAAGGCTGGGACAACGACACCGCAGAACGCTGGTTGAGGCCTACATTAGGTTATTGATTATTAGGGCTAGTGTTTGTCATACTGAATTCACTAGCCACTAGCCACTAGCCACTAGCCACTAGCC
>JAHDEM010000077.1 GCA_020628895.1 Candidatus Endobugula sp. | reverse complement strand
GTGTAGTCGATATCTTTTTCTAGTTGCTGATTTAATGCCACTAGTAATGCATTGGTACTGAGTTCTTTTTCATCTTTGATAGTCTGTTTAAAATTCTCAATCCATTTAAGTAATAACTCCCCCTCTTCCTTAATTTCTAAATAGGGAAGTAACTCTGACTTAAGCTCACTTTCATATTCAAAAGGGAAGTGTTCAGCATATTCTTCAACAAAAAAGTCAAAAGGATTAATCACCGTCATATCGGCAATCACTTCGACATCTATTGATAAATGATCAGACTTTTCTGGAAAAACAATCCTTGCCTGATAGTTACCAAAAGGATCTTGCATCCAATTAATAAAATGATCTTTAGGGGAAATATTTAAACTATAACCGTGTATCGGTGTGCGCGTATGAGCAGCTGGACGCAAGCGAATAACATGTGGGCCCAAATTAACACGGCGGTCGAAGGTGTACTTTGTTTTGTGATGAAGAGCAACGCGAATAGTCATAATCGTAATACTTCTGTAAATACATTAACAATCGGATTTAAAATAGCCTATAACCCAAAGTAACGAATTTTATGAATGGATTGTGATGTCATCGTGACAATGCACGATGACATGCGTTTTAATCTAGCAGGCTGTTGAAAAACTATTTGCGTTGTCATTGCGGCGTTAAAAATCGGCTCAAAATGCTCATTTATTACGTATAAACTCCGCTTTTTCGCCGATTTTTGCCTTGCACTGGCTGCCTCAATAACGTTTTTCAACGACCTGCTAGAGAAAACCACGTTTCTGAAAAGGATTGATGTAATTTGGCCAGCTGTAGCTGCAGCTTATTAATATAAGCTAAAAACTGCGCATCAAGTTGATCATCTACATGGTTAAATAAGGGCGTTACCATAATCAACTGATCCAACCCTTTAAAACTTTCTAACACTTTACGCTGTTTAGGTAATTTTTTTACGGCGGCTTTTATTTCTATCAAACAGTAGGTCACCGAACGAGGAAATTGATCATTAAACAGCAAGAATTTAGGCACTTCATTACCTGTTACACGCGGAGATACCGCTCGACGAAATGCATGGTGGGCACTGGAACTACGTAAAACATTACCCCAAATAATAGGAGGCGCCTGAACTTGATTAGCAATATCATCACCTAGCAAAATGCCTGCCCCTGCCTCTAACAAGCGGGTAGTCATATCTGCTCGCTCTAGTGATCGACCAATCACCCATATATCCCAAACCGCATCGTGCGGCATGGCGCTGGCGATATATCCCTGAATCATCTGGCATTGATTAATCACTTGAGATAAAAATTCTTCTCGTTTCGCGCGATTAAGAGCACCGTTCTTGATAGATTCTTGAGCAAAAGAACTGAGTTCGTTAATCATCTCCCATGCATCTTCTGGAACCACATCGCGTGTGGTACGAAAATTTTCCCGTACCTGAGCTAATGACATTAGCATTGAGCTAGGGTTGGTATCATCAGCCAAGGTAAACTTAACCACATTACGCTCATCGCGAACTTTATATCGCGAAACATATTCTTCTTCTGCGTTATTGAGCATCACCAAGTTAAACCAACTAATATCCACCTCTTTAGACAAGTCCATCAGCAAGCTGGTATAGGTATTCACAATACGCGCTGAACTCTCAACACGTTGCAAATACCGAGCCGACCAATAAATACGTTCTGCGACACGGGATAACATCATGATTTCACCTCCGTATCGACAATCCAAGTGTCTTTACTACCGCCACCTTGTGATGAATTAACCACTAATGACCCCTTCTTCATGGCAACACGGGTTAAACCACCAGTCGTAACGTAGGATTTTTTACCTTGCAATACAAAGGGGCGTAAATCTAAATGACGTGGTTCAGGTTGATCATTGCCCACTAATGTGGGTGCAGTTGATAGTGACAGTGTGGGCTGTGCAATATAATTGCGAGGATTTTTTTTGATCAACTCAACAAAGGTTGCCTGATCTTTTTTCGTAGAATGTGGCCCAACTAACATGCCATAACCACCGGATTCGTTTGCTGGTTTTACTACGAGCTTATCGATATTTTTTAAAACATACTCGCGCTGCTTATCGTCATGACATAAAAAGGTTTCTACGTTAGGTAAGATAGGATCTTGGTCGAGATAATATTTAATAATTTGAGGCACATAGGCATAAACGACTTTATCATCGGCTACACCTGCACCAGGGGCGTTAGCCAAAGCCACTTTACCTGACTGCCATGCTTTCATTAAACCGGGCACACCTAACACAGAATCTTTATGGAAGACGTTAGGATCTAGAAACATATCGTCGATACGACGATAAATAACATCTACTTTTGAAAGGCCCGAAATGGTTTTCATGTAGACATAACCATTTTTGGCCACGGTTAAATCACTTCCCTCAACTAGCTCTGCTCCCATTTGTTGCGCTAAAAATGCATGCTCAAAGTAAGCAGAATTATAAATCCCAGGGGTTAATACAACAATTTCTGGTGATTCTTTATCAGGGACTAATGAGCACAGAGTATCAAATAAATTATCGCAATAATCATTCACCGGAAGGATACGATCATTTTCAAATAGCTCAGGCAAAACACGCTTCATAATAGAACGGTTTTCCAGCATATAGGAAACACCCGATGGTACACGTAGATTATCTTCAAGTACGTAGAACTCACCATCGGAATCTCGCACCAAATCTGTGCCGCAAATGTGCGCCCACACATTTTCTGGTGGCGAAATACCAATACATTCTTTTCTAAAGTTGGTCGACTGCTCCAAAATGTGGCGCGGAATGACACCATCCTTAATAATTTTTTGATCGTGATATAGATCGTCAATAAATAAGTTTAATGCTTCTAGCCTTTGTATTAATCCTTTTTCTGTTGTACGCCACTGCTTTGCAGAAATAGTTCGAGGAATAATATCGAAGGGCCAAGACCGGTCTATATTCCCCTCTTCGGTATAGACTGTAAATGAAATTCCCATATCTTGAATCGCAGCATCGGCTAGGTGTTGCCTGCGTTGCACTTCGTCGTGATCGAGAGATTGTAAATAAGACGCTAATTTTTTAGCGGGGAGTCTGGGGTTACCAGATTGATTAATTAATTCATCATAAAAAACATCGGGGGAATATTGTTTCCAATTGATACCCATAAACCAGTCTCTTGCAATTAAATAAGGCAGAATTTAACCATAACATAATTTATGCTTTTGTAAAAAGAATCTTTATAAGACTTATGATTAACCCAAATGGTTAGAACGGTGTTGGTTTAAAGCTTACTCAAAAAGTGGGCATGCGCACACCGCAAGGTAGAATAATCATATTGCTCTAACAATGCTTCATAAACGGGCTTTAATGCAGAACGCTCATCCATTGCACCAAGATCAATAAATGCCGCTTCTATCTGGTGAATCTCTTTATCTGAGAGCGAAGTGACTTTATCTAGAGAAAGTTTTTGTTGTTTAATCAGTTGGCAAGCATGAGCATAGACGGTGGACAAGGTGAGTTGTCGGATTGCAGCAATATCATCCACATCATGCCCTTCGTTAAATAACGTGGCGGTATCAAGAACCGTCGGAGAGAGTTCGCCATCTATATTGTTTGCCGCCTTTTTATTTTCCATATACTGAGCAATGACACTGATAAAATCCTGTGCATATTGGGCACACTTTTTCTCACCCACACCACTTAGGTGAGAAAAAGCCTCGCGGTCTAATGGGCAAAGCTCCACCATTTGCATCAATACGCTATCGTGGAAAACAACATAAGGGGGAACGCCTTTTTCCTTAGCTAAACGGGAACGACATTCTCGTAATAATTCCCAAAGTTCAGCATGCTGCTGTTCCACTTTGTGCTGGGTACTAGATGATTGCTTGCGAAGTGCTGCACGACGAGGAGCATCTTGGCGTAAGGCTATCATCTCTTCACCACGCAATAACGGCCTACATTTTTGCGTTAGCACGACTCGATTATATCGATTAAAATCAACCGATAAAAAGTTACGTGCAATCAGTTGCCTATACACCGAACGCCATTGCACTTTGCTTAATTCTGTACCAATGCCATAAACACTTAGCAGCTCATGAGAAAATTGTTTTACTTTTTCTGTTTTTGCTCCAGTTAATACATCGATTAAGTGACCCACGCCAAAACGTTGGTCCGTACGATACGCACAACTAATGGCTTTTTGCGCAGCTTCAGTACCATCCCAAGTCTTGGCTGGCGTTCGGCACATATCACAATAGCCACAAGACTCCACACTGTGTTCACCAAAATATTGTAAGAGTGCATGGCGTCGGCAAGTGGTAATTTCACACAAGCCCAACATCGCATCTAGCTTTTGATGTTCTATGCGCTTAAACGCATTTTTTTCCTCAGAGCCCTGATCAACGGAACCCATCATCTCTCGCAACTTGATCACATCTTCTAAACCATAAACCATCCATGCATTGGAAGCTTGTCCATCTCGTCCAGCCCTACCGGTTTCTTGGTAGTACGCCTCTATACTTTTGGGCAAATCCAAATGGGCAACAAAGCGTACATCAGGTTTATCTATTCCCATACCAAACGCAATAGTCGCTACAATAATGACTTTTTCTTCTCTTAAAAAACGTTTTTGATGAGATGCACGCAATTCGTGAGACAAGCCCGCATGATAAGGCAATGCTGTAAAACCACTGGCACTTAACCATGTTGCAATATCCTCAGTTTTCTTACGAGATAAACAATAAACAATACCGGAGTCGTTAAGATGGTTTTCCTGAATAAATCGTAATAATTGTTGTTTGGGCTGTTGCTTTAACTCAATCTGATAAAAAATATTTGGCCTGTCAAAGCTGGCAACAAATGACTGCGCATGGGTAATGCACAACCGTGAAATAATTTCTTGCTGTGTTCTCTCATCGGCGGTTGCCGTTAAGGCAATGCGAGGAACATGGGGAAAATAGTTCGCTAGCTGATGAAGCTGTAAGTAGTCTTCACGAAAGTCATGCCCCCATTGAGAGACACAATGGGCTTCGTCGATCGCAAATAAAGCGATATTAGCCCTTTGAAATAAATCGATGGTGCGCGATTGATTTAAACGCTCAGGAGCAATATAGAGTAGATCTAGCTCACCACTAAGGAGTGCGGACTCAATAGCAGCAATTTCTGAAAGGGCTTGAGTAGAGTTTAAAAAACCAGCACGAATACCTAACTCTTGAAGCGCATCAACTTGATCTTGCATCAAAGCAATCAATGGCGAGACTACAACACCACAACCTTGACGAACAATAGCCGGAATTTGGTAGCATAAGGACTTGCCACCACCGGTTGGCATAATCACTAAGGCATCTTGCCCTGCTATCAGGGTATTAATAATCGCTTCTTGCTGCCCGCGAAACTGACTATAACCAAAAGTCGTTGTTAGAACGTCGAGCGCATTAAGCATAATAAAAATAAAACCTTAAATATTAGAGAAGCAATGACTAAGATTATCAACCGTTATGCAAACAACCCTAATGTGTCGCTTTTTTACGCTAACAAACCTTAGTTAAATAAAAAAGAGAAGAATAACAAAGAATGCACCAAGAATCACAAACTCAATCAACTTCTCACTTAGAGCTTTGATGCTAATTTTGATTTAGGGTTTAGTTAGTGCTGTTTGCAGACTCTGGGCGACCACCTGATGACAGTATTGGGCACACTCTTTGCGACTAGCAAAATCACTAAGTCGAACAGGCTCATGATAAATAATATCAACATCTGCTGGTTTCATACCCAATGCATTAAAGAAATGGGAGGCAAAAGGCATTTTCGCATACCATGCATACTGGTCACGAATTGAGCGGTTCATTGCTTGACCATTGTGATGGGTATAAGCAAGGGTAACAGGCTGGATCCACACGTCTTTTTGAGACGATTCTACTGACTGTAAAAGGCTGGATTTAAACGGCTCTACATGCTCACCTTCGGTGCTGGTTCCCTCTGGAAATAAAATCAAATTACCTTGCTGATCAAAATGATCCGTCATAATCGTTAATTGATGGCGCACTTTTTTGCTATTGCGTTCAAAAAACAAAGTATTTTGTGCTTTGGCTAACCATCCTAGTATAGGCCAGCTGGCGACTTCGGATTTAGCAATAAAGAAAGCAGGGGTAAATTTACCTAAGATAAAAACATCTAGATAGGATACATGGTTAGATAAAAATAAGGTGGGGCGAAACTCAGAAATACGTCCTTTTACATGGCATCGCAAATTAAATAACCAACAACACCCACCATGAAAAATAAAATAACATTTCTCAATGGCTGGTAAACGTAATAGCTTCCAGAAAAAATGGACTAGCAGCATAAAAGCACACCATATAATAAGCAATATGGTAGAAATAAACGTTCTCACTTTATGCAAAAAAGATTGTTTAACGGGCGCGATTGTTTGTGTTTGTTCCATATAACGACTAATAACTATCAATAACTTTCAATACGTAAAGCGATACACTGTTAGCTAAACATGTGTCACTAAATTAGGGTTTTCCTTTAACATCGATGCGGTCTCTACATAAATAGCCACATACACCGTATTAAAAGCGTGATCAACAATCGCTGCATCACTGATTTTAGCGCCTAATTTTAGATATCCACGCAACAAAGTCGGTATTGATTTCTGTGCGGTTTCCCAAGCAGCATTAGGCTCATACAAGGCGGTTAAATCAAGATAATCATCGACTTTGGGTTCAGGTCGCAAAGCCTCATCAGCCAAGTGATGTTCATACAAGTAATTCAAAATAGGTAAATGTTGCTGCGCATCGGTTCCGGAGAAACTCGCACAACCTAGCATTACAGGGATGTTGTTATCTTGAATAAAGCTCATGGCGTACTTCCATATCAGCATTAAGATAACCCCACCTCGCCCCTCAGAGTCGATACAAAAACGACTCAATTCTAAAGAGCGACCAAAGTGCTCCTTAAGTCGGCTTAAATTAAAGGTTTCTTCGGTATAAAAATGCTGTTGTTCATCAAGACATTCACTGTAGAACAGGCGTAATGTGCCTACAATCTTGGGCTGCTGCTCTGATCGATGATCAAGCACAATAACATGAAAACCGCCCTCATCCCATTGGTCTAAATCACGCTGTTCTTGCTGCATCACCTCAGATGGGTTGCCGTGTTTTTCCTGATAAAAAACACGGTATCTTAGCGACTGTGCCGCCTGTATTTCTGCATTGTTTTTAGCAAAGCGAACCTCGTAAGGTCCCGCTTTTGTTGCTGATGGTATTTTTAATGTGGACAGAAAACGAATACCCAATGTATCGCCCATTGTCTGGTCATCAAGTATATTAGATACTGTCTGGGAATGATTGGCTGTCATAGTAAACACTCTCTCTATTTATTGATGTGCCTTAAACACCACGATTCATTATGCGAACTTTTCCTAAAAGGTCATTCAGCGTCATCGGTTGATGACCTTGGCAAATATTAGCTTGCCCGATCGTAAACGCTAACCGCCATTGCTTGAATAATATTTTATAAGCTGTGACGATATTATTACGAGGATCGTATATATTGGTTGATTCTGACGTTACACCGTTGACTTCAATAATACGAATATCCCCTTTTTGAAAAGCCTCGATACTCTCGGCTCGAATATCATACCGACCAAAATAAAAACCATCGAGTTGCTGGCTGGCTTTATCGACTACTCGCTCTAACTGGGCTGAGTGATATTGCTGCCCATCGAGAAACAAAGACCCTCGACAATGGCTACCCAGAGCAACAACATCCACTTGCTCACCTTTTGATGGAACTCGATGCAGCTGCTGTTGGTGTTTCTCCAATAAAAAGGACGCCATATAATGTAAGCGTTCATGGGCAAAAATAAGTTGTTCGATATTATGGTGACCATCACCAATCAAATAGGGAAAACACTTATGCGTAATTGAAAAAATGCGCCCGCTTTCGTGTTCAGGTTCCCGAGTATAAAATACACCGAACTCAACACCGCTGATATATTCTTGTATGACGGTATCAAATGCCGCATGCTCTAAATATTCACTCAAAGCATCACTATCGTGAATAATCGCAACATCAATACCCCGCTGACCAAAATCCGGCTTGAGCACAACGGGATAATCCAACCCATTTTCTGCCATAAACTGATCACTTAAAGCCACCTTATCTTCTAAGCTGATGGCCTTAGGGATAACACTTGTTATGGCCGTGTGCTCGGGACACATGTCTTGCAAACGCAACAAACTGAGGCTTTTGTTTTCCCCGATAAAACCACTACCTGGCATTCCGGGATTGACCGCTGTAAAGGATAAACCTCGATAACGTATAACCAATGTCACGATATATAAAA
>JAHDEM010000076.1 GCA_020628895.1 Candidatus Endobugula sp. | reverse complement strand
CCACCGTCGTCGTGACAAGATGCACAGGCAATATATCCCTCAGGAGATATGTCGGGTGATCGTGCATGATAAAACAATTGTAGTCCTTGTAATTCTTGTGCTGTTTTAGTGTCTTGTTGTGGAGGTATCGCTGCAATAGTTTGAATATCAGGGTTTTGACGCCCGTCGTACATAAAATTTGCTGTCTCTACGACAGTGACTGTTCGATCCGTTAAATTCTTAATGTATAAGGCTCGATTAGTCGTACACATGGTTTGTGGCGCAGCTCCGGTATTGGCTCGCAAATTTGTGTTACGACCCAGATGGTTAAATTCAGCCACATTGTTGCCTTGTAAAGCATGAACCCGCGTTTCGCCATCGG
This sequence comes from Candidatus Endobugula sp., assembly GCA_020628895.1. Lineage (GTDB taxonomy): Bacteria > Pseudomonadota > Gammaproteobacteria > Pseudomonadales > Cellvibrionaceae > Endobugula. The sequence goes on along the minus strand of JAHDEM010000076.1, from coordinate 8,001 downwards.
GTAAAAAAGTGATTCCAGATGGGTCTGCACTATTATCTAAATCGATAGTGCCTTCTGGGGTTGTAGGCTCTATATTCATGTCGCGATGATTGACTAAATCGAGCATTGCGATCATTGGTCGTATGGTATTGTCATCATCTAAAGGCATGCCGTTTAAGAAGGAGCCTCTATCAATATTGGCTTTATTAGCTGTGATATAAGCGATATCATCATTAGGGCCAATAACAATACTACGTAAATAATTAGGTACGCCAGAGCCGTGGCTAATATCATCGGGCACTAGTACTTTATTGATGTGAATGCTCGGTTGTAAAGGGTCCCTAAATGACATGGAGCTTGCCGTATTAATATCATAAACTTCCGCATAATCGGTATTAGAAATAAAACGAGTCACTAATAGTCGAGAACCATCACTTGTTAGTGCCATGGCTTTAGGTTTTGGTCCTACGGCTAATCGACCAACAATTTGTTGGGAAATAGTATCTATTTTTATTACTTCACCACTGCCATAGAGTGCAACATACAAAGTATTACCATGAGCAACGGAGGCAATAGGTCGAGAACCATATTTGAGAGCGGTTTGCCATGGAGAGGAGGGCGCAGTCCCCCACCAACCCAAACGGTAATAACGAATTCTATCATCATCACTATATGTGACTGCTAACCAATCCCCTACCTTAGTCACAGACGTTGGCTTGCCGTTTTGGCGGCTAATATGTGACTCACTAATTTCAGTCGTTACCTCAAAGGTCGTTGGATCGGTATACGCCTCAATAATACTGACACTATTATTGTCTGGATTAACGACCCATACCGTGTCGTAATCTTCCCCAATATCACAAGCTATTTGTCCTGAATGATTAGGGAAATAGGGTGTTCCTACAAATGCAGGTTCTGGGGCAGGAGGTAGTTCGGGGTCGGTACCCGGATCCACAATATGTTCGCCTGTAGTGAATGTAAATGAGTAAGGTGTCATTGTATTACCCATGAAATCTTGAATGCCCGATACATCGACTCGGTAACTCACATCAATATCGAAAGGTGATTCTGGCCATAGGGCTAACGTACCTGTATGAGATAGCTGCTGTTTAAAATCTACCAGTGTATTGGTTTGTAAGTTGGTAATAGTGACCGCGCGGCTAACGGTTTCTACCCGTAATGTTTCAGGGATATGGATATGAATAAATCCATCAACGGGGTAATCGGTTTGTCCATCCAATGGTCGATGGCCCGACACGTAGGGAGGTGTGGTGTCGGCTTCATCGCTGGTCACAAAAAAGCACATGCCTTGTTCATTAATTCTTTCGTCAGTAGTGATCTCGGTAATGGTAAACGTATTAAAAATATCAGACCAGTAATCGTCTAAATCGATAATTACATCGCCCACATTAAATGATGAGTTTGTCCCTGCCGACAGTATCCCATCGCCAAGGTGGTGGCTGGGGCTGATAGTGCTGGGAAATAAACTTTCATCAAACCCAGAGTTAACCCATGCTTGTAAATCTGATTGTCTGACATAAGTGTGGTCTTCGTTAATTGCACCGCTACCAGAGTAGGTGATAATGGTGTTGGTTACCCAAAAATCATAGCCCCCAAAAATACCTACTTGGCCAATAGGGCGGAAGTATTGGCTGCTATCACAAGAATTTTGTAAGTCGTTAAATTTGTATACTAATTGATTAAACTCCTCATCGGATATGACGCCATCTTCGTAGGCGGTTTCGCAACCAATAATGTCGACCTTAAAGTGGTCAACGTAAGCATAGTTATCTTGAAAATTAACATACATAGGGTCACTGGAACCGTCGCCATCGGCTGGGTCATTTGCATCTTGATTAAAGTGGATAGCGCAGGTTAATTCGGGATTTCTTGGGTCACTAAAATCGACGACAAATAGCGCCGGATAGTTTCTGACTGGGTTGGATAAATGTGTTCTGGCTGCCCAGACCATTTTATTGGCACCATAGGGCTCTACCCAATAACCTCCCACACCAACAGCATTACCGTTGGGTTCATTAACGATAGGTTGGAAGCGACTCAGTAATGTGGGTTGTTGTCCGGTGGTCATATTACCTCGGTCGTAAATCGCAATACCTGTTGATTGTTGATCGGAGGCAACCACTAATAATTCGCCAAGTGATGAGGTAAAACCTGTGACGCCTGTTTGACCTAAGTGATCCCAAGAAGCTAAAGGCACTCCTATCCATGGTGTTGGGCTATTAGGGTCGGGATTTGCTGGGTCGGTAATTGTGTATGGCCCAGAGGGGTCAAAACCATATTCCCAGTAAGCTCGTGCAATGTAAGGCGATGTCATCATTGAATAACCAAGGACTTCTTCACCAAAACCTACATCGGCATAGCGTTCGTTAAATAAGTAACCATTATTAGGTATAAGTTGATCAATACTGGTGGCTCCAGAAGGATCAAAACGTAGGTAGTCTCCAGTTCTTCCATCAACATTGGTTCCGCGTGTGTAGACATAGGCATGGTCTCCATCAAAGCGAAATGCGGTACCATGGGCGTCCACGGGTTGTGTGACATGATCCAATAATTGCGTAATAAACGTTGGGTTGGTTAAATCCGATAAGTCCCATGCGGTATTCCAAGGTTGATATTCAATGCCGCCTGCGCTTGAGCTCCCCGGAGCTTCTGGTAAGTTCACCACAACAGGACCAAGTACGGTCATGTTGGCTGTTCGGCCATGATTAACGCCTCGCTTGGCAATAAAGTCGCCTCGATCACCGTAATCAATATTAGGAGGGTAACTGGCCGCCCAAGATAATGAGGTTAAAAAAAAGAGGGTAAAAAAAGTGGCAAAAAACCTTAGGAAATATTTTGGTGTATGCATGTTGATTACCTTGGCAGGGGCGTTTGCAATGTGGATGACTGATCAAGTGGCGCAGTATAGATAGATTGTGAATGCTTGATTGTGCTGTATCTCACAAATAAAAAATCTATTACTTTGGAGGGACATGTTTGATGGATATTGTGAAACGTATCAACTATTTTTTGGCACGTTATAAAACGAAATAACGCGATAAATGTAGAGCAAGATGACAATTTTTCTTTCACTCTTGCGAGTGTGCTTGCATTACGTTAGCCTGCGTGCGCACTCAAGGTTTTGAGTGTACTTTTAATGATTTATTTCATATGCCTGTTTGTTCTTAGCAGTTCTGAAATAAAAATGGATTACTTGATTTTTAGTGGTATTTAAAAGTAAAACATTAACGGATTAAGGCAAGAGGCCATTAACATTCAAGGAGATAGTATCATGAAGCACGGTACCGAAAGTTATTTTATTAAGGGAGAAGGCTTAATTGTAGGACGTTTATTTACCTTCGCTCTTTTAGGTTGGATTTTTTCTTTTTTTAAAAAACATTTCTCAAAAGATGATGACTCTGATTCATCTGGCACTGATAACAGTTACACACCACCGGATTGTCATCCAGCGGATGATCCAGACGACATTCCTCCTCCGACTCGACAGTTCTGTCGCATTATAAGCAAAGGCACACAACCATCTGATACCGCATTAGTACGATTAGGCGAGTTAATGGAAAGCGAAGTGGGCACACCTGCAGATGGACGTGATAGTAATATTCCTGCCGGATATACGTATTTAGGGCAGTTTATCGATCATGATATTACACTTGATCGTGATACCGCTTTAGACCCTACTGGTACTGTAGAGCCAGAAACCATTACTAATTTTAGAACGCCCAGCTTGGATCTTGATAGTTTGTATCTCGATGGTCCTGCGAGTAATCCTGAACTGTATGAGGCTGATGGTAAGTCATTTAAGATTGGTCAAACCACTGATACAGGAGAAGGAATATTTGATAACGACTTACCTCGTTCGGGGACAACAGCCGTTATTGGTGATGGTCGCAATGACGAAAACTTAATTGTTGCACAAACGCATTTAGCATTTTTAAAATTCCATAACGCTCGTGTTGCGGCTAATCCAGCGGCATCGTTTGAAGATATTCGTAGAGAAGTGACGTTACATTATCAAGCGATTGTATTAACCGATTTCTTACCCCGAGTGATTGATCCTGCGGTATTAACGGATGTAATAACTAACGGGCGACAATTTTATACCGATGACCTTAAAGACTGTATGCCGGTAGAATTTTCGGTAGCGGCCTATCGAATGGGGCACAGTATGGTACGCCCAACTTATGAGTGGAATCGCATTTTTACTAATGCCAGCTTTGCATTAATGTTTGAGTTTTCTGGTGGTAGTGGTAGTCGAGGTGCTGGCGATTTACCTTTTGCCGGTTCACCAACATTACCGTCTAATTGGATTGCCGATTGGCGGCGTATGTATGATCTAGGCGAAGCCGGAGGGGAGACGCATCCAGGGCTTAATTTTGCTCGAAAATTAGATGCACAACTGGCCATGGATTTAAAAACACTGCCAGAGTTTGAACAAATGGGTTTACCTGCACCGTTAATTTCTTTGGCAACACGTAATTTATTGCGTGGTCGGCTAGTCTCTTTACCGACAGGACAAGAAGCCGCAGCGGCGTTAGGTGTTGCGCCACTGACATCTGCAGAAGTAATAGCGGGTGCACCAGTTGATCAACTACCTGTATTAACCGATGAAAATTTTGATACACAAACACCGTTATGGTATTACATTTTGCGAGAAGCCATGGTGCAGCAGGACGGTAATCGCTTAGGTGCTGTTGGTAGTCGTATCGTCGCTGAAACATTTATTGGACTGATCGAAAATAGTAGTATTAATTTATTAACCGATGATCCAACATTGACCTTTTCGATGCCAGAGTTATTAATGAGTCTTCCAGCGGATATTAATCCATTAGGTGATTGATTTTACGTTTTTCACTTATTGATAAATACAATATCTGACAACCCCTTATTGATTTCAGGGTTTGTCAGATAGCAATAAACAATGTATTAATACCTGTAAAATTTACAGTAACATTTTTAACTAAGCTTTATAAAGCTAGTTTTTAATACAATCTTTTTCATCACAAATTCTTTCCTCTGATTAACTCACATCATTCTCGCAGAAAGTTGTTGGGACTGGCTCCATTTTCTTGGAGGTTGCCCGTAGAGCCGCTTAAATTCTCGATTAAATTGTGATGGGCTAACGTAACCGACTTCCATCGCTGCTTGGTTCACACCCATTCCCTCTGCAATTTTTATGGCAGCGCTGTTTAGTCGTATGGATTTAACAAACTGTATCGGGGACATCGTTGTTGCTTGTTTAAATTTGCGGTGAAATACCGCGCGGCTCATGCCGACATGATCCGCCATATCTTCAATTGTTAGAGTTTCATCTGGATTGGAAGACAGGTACTCAATGGCTCGAGCGATTTCATTACCGACACCGAATGCACGCCTTGCGGAATCACCTGCCTCACCTTTTAAAATAGCGTAGTAGAGTTCTCGCAATCGGCTATCACCCAATACTGCTGTATCTGCTGGGCTATCTCCCAATTGCAACAATCGCAGCAGCGCTTCGGCAAATGTCTCATCCCACCCAGCAAGTGTGAGGCCTTTCGGAAGCGGGCCGCTTTTGGGTGTTCGAATGGCGCCACCAGCACTTTCCATTTCAATCGCCAGTTCAGTCATCGTTCTTTTATCCAGAGAGATCAATACTCCCAAGAGAGGGTTATCTGGCGAGGCTGTTGGAGCCCCAGCTTCCGCAGGCATCGACATACTACAACAAAGATAGTTATTGCTGTCGTAAACATAAGACTGACCATCGAGGATCGCTTCTTTGGTGCCACTCACAATAGCTACCACGCAAGGCTCGTAAATCACGGGGGCGCAACGAAGTGAATCTGTCACCCGGAAGAGCTTCACTCCTTTGACCCCAGTCTCTCGAATGCCACTCTCGGTCAGATTGTTTTCTAGATATTGTTTGATCTTTTGCTTAGTCATGTTTATAAGCTAGCAGTATAAAAAGCATAATACAACCACCTTGATATAATTAGGCAATAATTAGAGACTTATTGATCTATATTAGTACTTTTTTGATAGTTATAGTAAAAGCATTAGCAATTAACACTCATCAGATAAACCAAAGTCTTAAATCATGACTATCAAACATTTCGGATCAAATGGCTGGACACCAAAACGCATCGACTCTCTTAACGGAAAAACTTATCTCATCACTGGGGCTAGTAACGGGGCTGGCTTTGAAGCAGCACGCACCCTGCTGTCCAAAGGCGCGGAAGTGGTGATGCTCAATCGCAGCGCGAAAAAGTCAGCGGATGCTATCGCAACTTTAAAACAGGAGTTTGGTAACGAATCTGCTGTTTCTTTTATCGAAATCGATTTGGCTGTGCTCGATTCCGTTAGAGAAGCCGCAGCTGTAGTTATCGATACGGTTTCTCGCATCGATGCACTTATTTGTAACGCTGCTATCGCGCAAGTCGCTAAACAGGAAATCACCGTAGATGGTTTCGAAAGCCAATTAGGGGTGAATCATTTTGGACACTTTCTTTTGTGTGGATTACTGTTTGAGCAAATTGAAGCATCACACGGCCGTATTGTGATGGTCGGTAGTAATGCCTACAAAATGGGATTAAAGAAAATTCAATTCGATGACCTTAACTTTGATAAAAACTATACGGCCTGGAACTCTTACGCCCAAAGCAAGCTTGCGCAAATGATGTTTGCCTACGAATTGCAACGCCGAGTAGAAGCATTAGGCAAAGATGTTGTTGTTCAAGTTTGTCATCCCGGTGCGTCAAGAACCAATTTACTGCAAGATACCGCTAGCACTTTCAATAAAATGCTTTGGGCAGTCCTCTCTCGAATTATTGCTCAATCTGCTGAGAGAGGATCTTGGCCTGAGGTGATGTGCGCAACAGAAAAAAGTGTGCAGCCTAGAACACTTTACGGACCAACTAAAAGGGCAGATACTGTTGGCCCCGTCGATGAGTGTCAATTAGATAACTGTGCTCTGGATCGTGAAATGGCAACGAAACTTTGGGCGCTCTCAGAAAAGAAGACCTCTTTCAATTGGTCGCTATAGTTTAAGGAAAAATGTTGGTGTAGTGCTTATACATAACTCCGTTTCTATAGGGTTGTTCAACAGTATAGTTGTGACTATATACTGTATTAGTAAATATCTAACTTGGTTGATATAGGTAAACTGTATTCCTATAAGTGCTTTTCAGATAGCATTTTTTGTGAAGTATATGAACAACAATGTCGTTTCTGTGTTTCGGACACAGAAAAACATGGCGATATATAAGTATAAATGGCGGACCGGACGGGACTCGAACCCGCGACCTCCGGCGTGACAGGCCGGCATTCTAACCAGCTGAACTACCGGTCCGAAATAGAATGAGTTTTAATTGTATGGTGGGTGGTACAGGGATCGAACCTGTGACCTACGCCTTGTAAGGGCGCCGCTCTCCCAGCTGAGCTAACCACCCATCTTTACTGCTTGAGGCCGCGTATAATAATGTGATTTTTCAGAAGGTCAACACTTTTTCGATAAATTCTTGTTTTAACACGTTATTTTTATCCACTTATCGCTATAATGCCGTTTTCTTTGATCTCTTATGGTAGTCTTCTCGTTTGTAAAGATTGATTTTCATCCGTTTTATACACTCTCATATCACATGGGTTATTTATGATGCGTCTATTTGTTCGTTTAGTGGCAGGAATTTGCTTATTTGTATGCTTGGTGGTTAGTGCTTTTGCGGTGGTTGATCTCCATGAGTTTGATACGGCTTCTCAAAGAGAACGATATCATCAGCTAAGCGAAGAACTTCGTTGTCCCAAATGCCAAAATCAGAATCTAGCTGGATCGGATTCACAAATTGCAGGTGATTTACGAAGAGAACTTCACCGTTTGCTGCTTGAAGGTAAGACTGATCGTGAGATCAAGAGCTATATGGTCGATCGTTATGGGGAGTTTGTGTTGTATAAGCCTCGCTTCCAGAAAGCAACGCTCGTATTGTGGGTGCTGCCCATCGTTTTATTTGTGATGGGAGTGTTTGTGTTGAATGT
>JAHDEM010000021.1:40946-43641 GCA_020628895.1 Candidatus Endobugula sp. | reverse complement strand
TTTGTTAATTCGGGTGCAGCTCATCAGGTGACCTTGTCTGATGAGTCATTTAAAGAACTTGTGGGGCATGACTCCACTGGGAAGCATATTGTTATTATGTCTGTTGTTGTTCATCCGGATTATCAAAGCAAAGGTATATCCAAAATGTTGATGAATGCTTTTGTGGATGCGATGAGAGGCCTAGGTAAAGAAACCATCTATCTTATTTGCCAAAAAGAATTAATTAGCATGTATGCTCAATATGGGTTTATTGATTTAGGTGAGTCTAGTTCTAGCCATGGTGGGTTGCTTTGGCATGAAATGATGTTGTCGCTTTGATCTGGTTCATTTGAATAAATATGAGGAGCGCTTCCCCAATGAGTAACAATAATTATATAACTACTAGTGGTTGTTTATGTGGCGCAGTCACTTATGCTATTAAGGGGCCACTTAGGGATATCATTAATTGTCACTGCAGTATGTGCCAAAAGCTACATGGTGGATTTGGTCCTCACACAAAAGCGTCTAAAGCGAATATCACCATAACTAACGATAGCGGGCTTGCTTGGTATAAAACATCAGAGGTGGCGCAAAGAGGCTTTTGCCAAAACTGTGGGTCTAGCTTATTTTGGGAACCGTTTCAGCAAGATTCCATGGGTATTTTGGCTGGTACTCTTGATGACCCTAAAGGGCTTAGCACCATGGGGCATATCTTTGTGAGCGAAAAACCCTGTTTTTATGAAATTACTGATACATGCCCACAGTTTCTAGAATCCTCAGATGGTCAATTAGACGGGGATTATAAATAACTAGATCGTTCCTTGCATTATGCAACAATGTGGGGATAATGGTCCCAGCGCTATGCTGATGCAGGCTGCTTACATCATCGGAAGATAGTTAATTAGCTATTAAAAGGATCTACCCCTTCAAGTTTTTTCTACTTTCTTCTGTTATAAAACCATAAGCATATTGCTGCTGTCGATGCGCTATTAAATCCCTTCTACCTACTCAAATAACGTTAAGTTTGAGCAAGGCGATTGTAAAGAAGCAAATTATCATAAAGGAGCTTATGTTATGTTTACTCAATCAAAATCCCTAATCGGTTTAGTTTTTCTAATTTTATCTTCTTCGGTTAGCGCTGCAGAAACGCTTTCCAAGCCTATTGATCAGCTGCTAATTAATGCAGTGGATGCCGGTAATGGCAACGCCTATTACTTCTTTTTTAATGGTTCTGGATGGGGTGCGCCAGGCTGTAGTCAGGCTGTTTATGTGCGTATTAAAGAGGGGACTCCGGGTGCGCAGGCGATCTTATCGGCTTCACTAACGGCTAAGGCCTCTGGTGCCACTGTTAAATATCTAGGCGAATGCCATAGTAGCTCAACCTTTGATGCAAATTATATGTATTTGCAATAAAACTAGAGCTTAGCTTGTACTTTGTGTTTTCAAGTAGGGTGGAATAGATATTTATTCTGCAAATACCTATTCCACCTGTTTGTTTTATTTATTATTAATAAACGGTGTTCCGTTACCTGTATTAAGAAAGGCGCCTAAACTGCCTAGAAAATAGTTCCAACCGTTGCTGCATACTTCCCAGCATTCCATTGACTCATTTAATCCTTGATGGCTTATGCTAATTTCACTTCCTTGAGCTTGTGGTGTGATCTTCCAGTGGATAGTCGTGCCTACCCATTCATCTTTCTTTTCAAGTTCTTCATGGCCTATGTGCGCTTCTATTACATGCCAAACTAAAGACTGGTTAGGTATGGATTCAATAACTTTCATGACTTTATAAGTATTATCACCAAACTCGACCTTCATTAATTCGTCAATCTCTTTAGCGCTATTGGCCGTATTCGTCCACCATTGGTCAACATTTTCGGTAATTGCAGCAAAGACAGTGGCTGGTGTTGCCGTTGTGGCGAGTGTATAGATATAGTCATTATTCATTCATTTGTCCTCTTTAAATAGTAAATACCTTTAGACGACATGGCGCGCAAAAACGGTCGGACTCTTGAGAAAAGGACTGCCTAATCTTCTCCGCAAACTTGATTGGACTTTGGGTATTGCTTATCACTGGCATAGTCCGTTTGTTGCAAGAGATAGTCGTGCAGATGGAAGCTTTCACTATTTAATGGGTCGATAGCGCTGATGAGTTTAACTCGCAGCTGGTATAAATCCTGTTTTTTTGGGTCCTTTGCTGCTTGACTGAGGCTTAAGGCATTAATTTTAACTTGTGTGTCGGCTTTTGAATTACCGCTATTGCTCAACTCTGAACATTTATAACAGACTCCTGTCTTGCTAATTAAAGAGCAGTCAGTATCAAAAACATCCTTCATTGTATTGCGTCCATCAAGCAGCAGATGTTTTACTTTGCCTGGAGACATCGACAATATTTCACTAATTTCACTGACTTTAAATAAGTAAATGTCAGCTAGCATAATCGCCAGCTGTCGCTCTAGTGGCAAATATTTCATTACGCAGGTGAAGCAATAATCGATATGTTGCTCAATCTCAAACCTGCCTTGAATCTCATTGTGATATATATCCATGACTTCCTGTTGTAACTCGTCAGAAGCCTTAATAGATAAGCTGCAATTATCTTGAGCATGCCTCGACCATCGGCGTTGTGATTTATAGTGGTCTTTTGCCAGATTAGTGGCAATAGAAAATAACCATGTTTTAAAGCTAGAGTGGTTTTTAAAGGAAGCAATATTTT
>JAHDEM010000021.1:0-40846 GCA_020628895.1 Candidatus Endobugula sp. | reverse complement strand
ATAGAAAATAACCATGTTTTAAAGCTAGAGTGGTTTTTAAAGGAAGCAATATTTTTGTAAGCCCGAATAAACGTTTCTTGTGCCAGATCATCAACATCTTCTTTATTTGTTGTCAATCGATAGAGGTAAGAGCGTAAATTGGGTTGGTGCTCTTTATATAGAGATTCGAAGGTATTTTTATCCATACTTTAACAAGTCTTGTCGCCCAATATTTTAAATCAATTCCCCCATAGTTTACCTATGTTAGATCATCTGAGGCAAATGCCTTCTCAATAGAGGTTATGTATTAAATGTTACTGGAAGTAGATTTGGTATTGTTTTTATTTTCTTGAAATATTAGGTCAATTGTCCTAATATTGACTAGGTCGTTTGTCCTAATTTTGTGGCGCTGGGCTAGAGGAACACCTATGAGTAAAAAGATAACAAAAGATCGTATTGTTGAAGAAGCAGATAAACTTTTTTATCAGCAAGGATTTGAGCATACCTCATTTGCGCAAATTGCCGATGTGGTGGGTATTTCTAGGGGGAATTTTTATCATCATTTTAAAAGTAAAGACGATATTTTAGATGCGGTTATTGTATTGCGCCTTGCTCGTACCCATTCCATGTTGGATGATTGGGAATTAGAAAACAGCACGCCAACAGATCGTATTCGTAGCTTTGTTCATATACTGCTGGTTAATCAAAATAAGATTAAACGCTATGGCTGTCCAGTAGGAACGCTAACGACAGAGCTTACTAAACTTAATCACCCCGCTAAAAAACACGCAAACGAAATTTTTGTCTTATTTAGAACATGGCTGCGGCGACAATTTGAACGGCTGGGTCGCGATGATGACGCCGATGCGCTAGCCATGCAGCTGCTTGCGTTTAGTCAAGGCGTCGCCACGCTGTATAGCGCATTTCAAGATGATCAATTTATTCATAATGAAATAAGCCGTTTTGAGAGATGGCTAATGTCTATTAAGGGCGGTACTAATACTCCAGTAGAGGCAATCTAATGTTTATTATTTTTTTACAATTTTCAGAGAACAAAGCACAGGCCATTGATTATATGCAAGTGCATAATCAATGGATTCAGCGCGGCTTCGACGATAAAGTATTTTTAATGGTTGGTAGTCTTCAGCCCAACCTTGGTGGAAGTATACTTGCCCATGGTGAGTCAAGGCAGGCTATCGAAAATCGAGTGAGCGAAGACCCTTTTGTTGTAAAAAATATTGTAACGGCAGAAATCTTTGAGATCGATCCTAAAAAAACCGATGAACGACTGAATTTTCTTTTACATCAAGAAGGGTAAGTGATGAGCTCTACAATCAAAGGTGTTGATGGAAAGTTGCGTTGTCATTGGAGCGCTGCGGCTCCTGAGTTTATTGAATATCATGATACTGAATGGGGTTATCCAGTGGGTGACGATATTCGGTTATTTGAAAAACTCTGTCTAGAAAGTTTTCAGTCAGGCTTGAGTTGGCGGACTATTTTATCCAAGCGAGAAAATTTTCGAGCCGCCTTTTCTGGTTTTGACTTTAAGAAAGTTGCAAAATACGATGATGCTGACATTGAGCAATTATTGCAAAATGAAGGTATTGTTAGGCACCGAGGTAAGATTGAGGCGGTGATCAATAATGCTAAATGCGCGGTCAAATTAGCCAAAGAGGAAGGTTCTCTCGCGGCTTATTTTTGGCGTTTTGAGCCAGACCCTAATAGCCAAAGCCAAATACAGCCACAATCAGTCTCTACATCTATCGAATCTATTGCATTAGCTAAAGACCTTAAAAAGAAAGGTTGGAAGTTTGTGGGTCCCACAACTGTTTATGCTTTTATGCAAGCGATGGGTTTGGTGAATGATCATGCTTATGGATGTGTTCTTCGTGAACAAGTAGAAAAAGCGCGTAAACAGTTTAAGCGCCCTGTTAGTTAAGCAATAAAAACGTTCCTAGTGGTAGTTTGTGTGGCTTTTGTGAACTCAGTAAGTTTATCTATTGTGTGAAATAGGTATAGAATGAGCTTCCAATAATAATATCGGTACTAAATAATAAAACCCATACGATATGTCATTAATATCTACTTATCGCCTAATGGCTCAATACAATCTATCGATGAACCAACGTATTTATACATCGGCCTCTCAATTATCTGCTGATCAATTAAATGAGGATCGAGGTGCTTTTTTTGGTTCGATTCTTGGCACACTCAATCATATTCTTGTGGGTGATATTATCTGGTTAAAACGATTTGCTGGTCACCCTGTTAATATGGAGTCTTTAGAGTCTGTTCAACGATTGCCAAAGCCGCAGTCCCTTAACGAAATAGTCCACCCACATATCGATTTATTATTTTCCGCCAGAGAAGCGTTAGATAAAACTATCTGTTTATTTGCGGGCGAATTAACCGATGATATTGTTTTATCGCCATTAACTTATACCAATACCAAGGGTAATGTTTTTACTAAGCAAATGGGTTATCTTATTCAGCACCTGTTTAATCACCAAACCCATCATAGAGGGCAAGTGTCTACCTTGTTAAGCCAAGCTGGGGTAGATATAGGGGTAACGGATTTATTGGCAAACATTCCCGAAGAATAAGAGAGGTTTTGATATGAAACCAAGAATAAGCATGATCGCACTAGCGGTTGACAATTTACAAAAATCCACTCATTTTTATCAAGAAGGTTTGCAACTGCCCAAGATGGATTCTCCACCGGGTGTGGCTTTTTTTAATTTAAACGGCACGTGGTTGGGCCTATCTGAGCGCCATGCGTTGGCAAAAGATGCCACTGTTTCCCCTGAAGGAAGTGGTTATAAAGGAGTTCATCTTGTTCACAACGTTGCTTCCGAAGACGAAGTAGATGACGTGATTGCTCAAGCGCTAGCCGCTGGTGCAGAACTGGTTAAACCTGCACAGAAAGCACCATGGGGAGGCTATCATGGCTACTTTCAAGATATAGATGCTCACCTATGGGAGGTTGCTCATAACCCCTTTGTATGGATTGGCCCAGAAGATTAAGAGATGACTTAATCATAGATTTAAAATGGAGATAGTTTGTCTTTAGAGTATATAACCTTTGATCAGGTATCCGCCGCTCATTGGCTACCGATTTTAAATAAACCTATTATGCGCCAGCACTTGGTTCATCACGATCTATTTACACCAGATACTATCAATACTTGGGTTGAGCAAAAGCTGGCTGTTGATGCATCCGAAGGATGCAAAGTCAGGGCGATTAAAAATAACGGTGTGCTTATTGGCTGGTGTGGTATTCAGTTTGAAGAGTATAGCCTTAATCAAAAAGGCTATGATATCGCTATTATTATCGATGAGGATTCTTGGGGTCTGGGAAAAACCATATTTAAAGACGCAATGGGTTGGGCGAAAGAATTAGGGCATAAAGTTGTGCTTATCCACCTGCTGAATACTCGGCGAGAATATGCTTTCTTACGCAAGCGCGCAAAACGTGTTTACAGTAGTAAATTACTGGGAGGTGAATTTACTACTTATGAATTAGAGGTAAAAAAGTTTTTGTAATTTTGGGATGTGTTTATTTATTGTTATTTAAAAAGGAGCTTTATATGTCACTTAAAAAGATAGTTTTATCGTTATCACTCATATTTCTTCCCTCAATATCCTTTGCCGCCGACATTGTTAATGGTTGGAGTGGTCATACTACCATTAGTCAAATATATAGCGAATGGACTAAAACGTATTTTGCATTAGAGGGTACAGGGGGTAATAGTTGTGGTCATCCCAGTTATTGGATGTTGCCCAGCGACCAGAGTTATCTCGAAGCTAGTCAAATTAAACACAGTTTGTTACTTGCCGCTTTTGCGGCTAAGAAAACCATTAATGTAAGGTGTGAGAACAGTCGTGTGAGTGATTTCCAAATTTTTGATTAAGTAACATGAGTTAACATGATTGGTATTGGTTTTTCTGCCCATTATTTGTGGTGTGCTTAACTATTTTTTCTTGCAAAGGTGTCTAGTTTATGTCACTAAATATCATATCTTATGGATTTTCTTAGCTAAGTTGCTGTCCTATTGCAGCAACTTACTGAGAAAAATACAGGATATTATGATGTTAAAAATAAACAGCACAGCGTGTATTGAGGCGTCGCAAGAAAAAACGTGGGCAGTATTATCGGATATCGAAAATATTCCTTTATGGTCTGAGCCGGTTATCTCTGCTACTTGTACGACTAAAGCGAAGCGTGGAGTGGGAGCCGTTCGAACTTGTGAGCTTAAGAATAATATTACGATTACCGAACGTTGGGTTTCTTGGCAGGAAGGTCACTCATTCACTTATGAAGGGTATAATTTACCTATGGTGAAATCGGCTAAAAATACATGGTCGTTAAGGAGTGAAAACGGAAAAACCTTACTAACAACTCAGGCAGAAGTTGTGCTTAAAGGGGGTGTGTTCGGTCGGTTGTTAGAACCTTTAATGGGTTTAGTCACTCATAAGATGGGCGCAGACGCCTTAGCGGCATTCAAATATTTGGTGGAGCAGGGCGAGCCCTTTGCCGGTAAACATTCATCACTACCAAGAGTGCCCGTCACCTGTTAAATGGTTTATCGCAATGGTTAGAATTTATATAGGTATTTATGATATATCGCTCTCTAGATCAGTCTTATCAAAGCCAGCTTACCCAATTATTCGCTGATGTTTTTACGCAGTCAGAAAGTCAGCAAGAAGGTGAGAGTGTTGCCGCATTAGTTTCTGAATTGGCCTTAATTATCGATCATCAAGATATATTTTGTTTTGCTGGTTATGATGAAGAAGCGCAATCAATCACCGCCGCTATCTTTTTTACACGCTTACAGTTTTATCAAGATATCAATATTTTTATGTTGTCGCCGGTGGCAGTAAAGACTAAATGCCAGGGCAAAGGTATTGGGCAGGCGTTGATTCAGTATGGGCTTGATCAATTAAGAAATCACCAGATTAACACGGTGGTGACTTATGGCGATCCGTCGTTCTACGCTAAAGTGGGTTTTTTGCCCTTGTCAGAAAGCGTGATTCAAGCCCCTTTACCACTGTCTATGCCACAAGGTTGGTTAGGGCAGTCCCTCGTTGGAGAGACAATTCCTGCTATGAGTGATCGACCTGCTTGTGTGGGCCCTTTTAATGACCCTACTCTTTGGTAAACAGTCCGTGTAGATACCGAAATACTTAGAGCTTATATTGTGGTCTATGCCGATGTTTTCCTGCAATATTGAGTAATCGAAGGAACTTGTCACATTCCATATGGCTGGGAGCTTTACAGGCTGCAGCGTGGCGTAGACCGTCACGTATTGCCTGCATTTCTTGAATTTGTTTATCTATCTCATCTGCTTTTGTTAGCAGCAATTGCCTGTCTACGGCTAGGCCTTCAGGCAATAGCATTTGGCCGATTTCATCTAACGATAAGCCCGCATTTCTTCCTAGCGAGATAATCGCTAGGGTGTTTATCACATCCTTATCAAACTCTCTTCTTAGGCCATTGCGCCCGACAGACTGAATAAGCCCTTTTTCTTCATAGTAGCGCAATGTCGAAACGGGTAGCTGAGAAATTTTTGCAACTTGTCCGATATCCATACTTTTACCTCTTGACCTCAAGCCGACTTGAGGTTGTAGGATGGAGTCTAACATTAAATAAATAGGAGTGAGAGGTGTAATATTATGTGGGATCAACGTTACAGTAGCGATGAATATGCTTATGGCACACAGGCTAACGATTTTTTAAAGCAATACGCACATCATATTCCAAAAGGTAAGGTTTTGAGCTTAGCCGAAGGAGAAGGGAGAAATGCGGTCTTCTTAGCCCAACAGGGTTATGAAGTCACTGCCGTTGACTCCTCGTCAGTGGGAATCGAGAAGGCGAAGCGGTTGGCGGAAAGGCAGGGTGTGGAAATCAATTTTGTTCATGCAGATGTGCTTGAATATGAAGTCGGACAGGAACAATGGGATGGTATTATTTCTATTTTCTTTCCATTAGCGGCGCCTGCAAGAAAACAACTTTATAAAAAAGTTACCAGCGGACTAGGTAATGGCGGCGTTTTTCTGTTAGAAGCTTATACTCCAAAGCAGCTGAATTATGGCACCGGTGGCGGTGATGACATTGAATTGATGCAATCAAAATCGTCATTACTGGAAGAGTTGCCAGACTTAACCATAGAGCATTTAGTTGAGCTGGAGCGCAGTGTGGTTGAAGGTCAGTACCATACCGGGATGGCATCTGTTGTACAGGTGATTGCGAAAAAAATATCAGCATAAAACAAGGAGTACAATATGAGCAAAGTGATTGCAGTATTTGGCAGTGCCAGAAGGCACGGTAACACTGGAAAATTTATAGATTGGATTGCACAGGAACTGGATATAAATGTAGTGGATTTATCGACAAAAAATATTTCCTCTTACGACTATGATCATAAAAATATAGAGGATGATTTTATTCCATTGGTACGCCAGTTACTTAAATATAAAAAAATTATTTTTGCCACACCCGTATACTGGTATGGTCCTAGTGTGCCGATGAAAACATTTATTGATAGAACTTCCGACTTTTTAGATGTACCATCATTAAAAGATATTGGGCGTGAACTACGACAGAAAACTGCCTATGTGGTATGTACATCCATTAGTGATGATGCTGATAGTTCTTTTATCAATGCCTTTAAAGATACCTTTGAATACTTGGGTATCACTTACGGAGGGTACGTCCACGCAAACTGCCATGATGGATATCAACAAAACCATTATCGATCGGATGTTGAGGATTTTATCCGTTTGATAAACGATGAATTATAAAAAATGCTAAAAACGGTAGTCTATATTAATCAATCAGTACTGACCTTATGAAGGAGTGTACGATGGAGTATATTTTATTTATTCATAACAATGTGACTTCTCAAACCCATGATCAAGAATGGGAAGATTTTTTTGTTGAAGCGCAAGCCAGTGGTATATTTTTAGGGGGGAGTGAGATAGGTAAGCGTATACAGCTAGGTCAAAATGATGTCCCTGATATCACACAAACCATTGGTGGTTTTATGCGTTTTGATGCGCCAAGTATCGATCATATAACGGCGCTACTAGAAAAACATCCTGTATTAATACACGGGGGTACGTTAGAGTTGTGTGAGATGCCGAAATCTTAATTGCCTTCTATTATCTTTTTTAATGTTTAAATGACAAAGAGTGAATGATGGATCAAATCGAATTTTATGAAGCAAAACTGCAGTACGAAACCGATTCATGGGATGTGAGTGAAGCGCTCAATAATGGTGAGAATATTATCGTTGTCGATGCTCGCAAACCCGATGTTTACGAAGAGGAACATATTCCAACGGCGATTAATATTCCTCATCGTACAATGACAGAAGACTCCACTGCGCATTTAGATAAGAGCGTGTTGTATATTACTTATTGCGATGGTATAGGTTGCAATGCTTCCACCAAAGGTGCGTTTAAATTAGCTAAGCTAGGATTTACCGTTAAAGAGCTGTTGGGTGGTTTAGACTGGTGGATAAGGGATGGCTATCCCACACAAGGTGAAAATGCTAGAGCCGGCAAAAATACTATTTGTGGTTGCTAAGTTAGAAGGTATATAGCAAGTGTTTTATTTGTGCTATTGAGTAGCTAGCTCTGTAAGTGTTCAAGTGCTTTTGTTGCTGCTGTAGTACGGTTTTCTACTTCTAATTTCTTATAAATATGTTCCGAATGTTTGTTAATAGTTCTCGGGCTTGTTCCTAAGATTTGACCGATCTCTCTATTGGTTTTGCCTTTGGTAATCCAATAAAGAACCTCGGACTCTCTATCTGTCAAACGCCACCGTTTCTTAAGCTCAGCAGCTTCATCTTCTGTGTCCTTATTCACCAAGCGTAATAAAAATTCGTTGCTATTGGCTTTGCCTAAAAAAAATATTTTTAAAGACTGTGATATGGTACTAAAGGGCGTGTTGAGTGTACAACTCATTCCCATCGAGGGTTCTTTGGATAACCAGCATCTTACTTCTTGTGGAAAGTGTTCGTTCAACCACTGATTGTTGTTAGGAGTTTCTAAAAGTTGATTAACCTGAGGCGTTGACCAAAGTCGATTTCCTTCTTTGTCTACAGCAAAGATATATTGCCCAGCAAGATCTAGAGCAGATTGTGCACTAAGAGCTATACGGCTATTGGCTAGGTGCACTCGCATTCTTGCAATCAATTCATTGTGTATTATCGGTTTATTAATATAATCAATGCCACCAGCATTAAATCCTTTTACAACGCTCTCAGTGTCACTTAGCCCCGTCATAAAAATAACAGGAATAGAGCGTAGTTCAGGGTCTTGTTTTAAGTGTTCGCATACTTCAAAGCCGCTCATATTAGGCATTACTGCGTCAAGGATAATGATATCCGGAATCATTTTTCGTGCAATAGATAATGCTTGATTACCTTCTAAAGCGACTAATGTTTCCATACCTTCTTTTTCTAATGCTTCGTTCATTACATTTAGGGTGTCTGGAGAATCATCCACAATTAACACTAAATCTTTTTCAATTGACTGGTTATACATTTTTAGTATTCCTCAAGAAGGCTAATAATTTATCGAATCTCACTTCTTTTAGCCATGTTTTGCATTGAGAGCTTAAGTCGTGTGTAATAAGGTTTTGTTGTTCTAACTGATCAAAATAGCGTTTGAGTTCCGTTAGGTGGCCGATTTCTGCTAGCTCGATAATATGATCGAGCACTGCTTGAGATAAGCCGTGATTATTTTCCGTGGTTTGCTTGGACATCGGAAGAGATGCATTTTTTTGAGATGGTTTAGTCATTCTTTTCAGACTTTTAGGGTGCAGCCCTTCCACTAACTCATAATGCCATTCTAGTGTTAGCCACTGGCCTACTTTTTCTAATAGAGAGTCTATGTTGATAGGCTTAAAGAGATGATCGTTAACTAGGTTGGGGTAAAGGTTATTCTCTGAGCTTTCATTAGCATTAGCAGATACAATAATGATGGGCTGACCAAACCCCTCTTGCCTAAGAGTATCAGCCACTTTCCAGCCATTCATATCGGGCATTGAAATGTCCAGCAAATATAAATCCAGACTCATACCTTTTTGATGCAGGGCGATACACTCCTCACCTGATCGAGCGTGGATAACGTTAAATCCTAGTGGGGTTAAAATGTCGTCAACAAGATTTCTGTGGGTAGGGTCGTCATCCACAATCATGACGGTTTTCTTATCGCCATCATAGCCTTTAATTTTTCGGTGAACCACGGTTTCTGCTTTAGGGTAAACAATATCAGATAGCATCAATGATACTGTAAAAATGGTTCCTCCTTTGGGATTGTCTCGAACACGGATTTCTCCACCCATAATTTCTGTTAACAGTTTAGTGATAGTTAACCCAAGGCCTGTGCCAGGGGTAATCGGTTTATCTTGTACATGAACACGTTCAAAAGGTTTGAAAATACGCTCTATATCTTTAGTTGCAATACCTGGTCCCGAATCGGTTATATTAAATATAGCCACTTGGTTTTTGTAAGTAACAGTGAGAGACACTTCGCCAGAATGGGTAAATTTTATGGCATTAGATAATAAGTTGATCAATATTTGGCGTAATCTTTTTTCGTCGGTAGTTACAAATTCTGGTAATACATTAAAGCATTCATAGGTAAAAGTGAGTCCCTTTTCTTTAGCCTGTAAATGAAACATATAAACAATTTGATCTAATAGAGAGTTAATATTGACTTGATTACGATTAATATAAAGTTTGCCAGCTTCTATTTGAGAAATGTTTAATAAACCCTCAATAAGATCCGCTAAATATTCTCCACTACGGCGCATAATAGAGACTTTTTCACGTCTTCCTGTAGAGAGCTGATCGTCGGCTTCTAGTAGTTGTGCATAGCCCAATATAGAGTTTAGTGGTGTTCTTAGCTCATGGCTGATGCCGGTTAGATAACGGCTCTTAGCGTTGTTAGCAGCCTCAGCCATCTCTTTAGCATCTTGTAATTTCTTATCGGTTTCTTCGTGAGCATTAATTTCTTGTACTAACAGCAAATTTTGTTTTTGTGATTCTTCTTGAGCAACAAGACGGCTTTCGTTCGCCAATACAAATAACCAAGAAATAATGCCGCAGACAATAATTAAGACTAAAAATACCGACCATAACAAGCTCGATAAAATAGCATTGATATCATTATCATCAGTTTCCGCATTCACATAAGATAAGGCGAGCAAAGCACCAATAATGCCTGAAATTAATGTGAGTAACAGTGTAAAACGAACCAAACGCAGAGTAAGGGGTGTGCCAATAGTACTGGGTAGCAAGTTTTTAATAAAGGACGCAATTCTATCAGGAAGTTTTTTTGTGGTTTTACACATATCCTGACAGCGTGCATCTAGTGAACAACATAGAGAGCAAATAGCCCCCGTATATGCAGGGCAGTAAGCAACATCTTCACGCTCGTAATGATTTTGACAAATACAACATTCAACATGATCTTTTGTAAATAAAGCATCATCACTTTTTCGAGCTAAATAGAATTCTCCTTTTGTGATCCAAGCAATGGCTGGCGCTAAAATAAAAGCCGAAATAATAGTCATAAAATGAGCTAGCGCCTTCGTTTCTTCTCCCCAGAAACCGACGTAACAGACAATACCGATAATAGACGATATCAGCATAGAGCCCACCCCTACAGGGTTAATATCGTGTAGATAAGCTCGTCGAAATTCAATGTGCTTAGGGCTTAATTTTAGCGGTTTGTTGATGACCAAATCGGCGACTAAGCTGCTGACCCAACTCACTGCAATAATGGCATAAGCCCCCAGTGTTTGTTCAAAGGCTTGGTAAACACCAATCTCCATTAACACTAATGCGATTAGAACGTTAAAAACGACCCAAAATACACGCCCAGGGTGGCTATGTGTAAGGCGAGAGAAAAAGTTGGACCATGCAATGGAGCCCGCATAAGCATTAGTGACATTAATTTTTAGCTGTGAAAGCACCACAAAAATACCGCTAATAAGCAATGCGGCTTGTGGGTTGCCTATAATATTTTCAAAGCCCGCCAGATACATAATACTGGGGTCGCTGGCATCTTTTTCACTAGCACCGTTACTAAATGCAATATAGGCCAGTAAGGAACCCGCAAATATTTTTATCACGCCAATCACAATCCAGCCTGGCCCCGCAGATAATAAAGCGAGCCACCAGCGGGCCCGATTATTGCTATTCTTTTCCGGTAAAAACCGTAAAAAATCCACTTGCTCGCCAATCTGGGCGACTAACGAGAATAATACAGCGGTTGAAGCGCCAAAGTATATTAAACTGGCTGAACCGCTCTTATCTTGTTCTATCCCTGAGAAATCGCTCCAGCCTTCGATCAAACCATCATCATAAAAAAGCAAATAAACAAATGGTAGCAGTTGTAGAATGACCCACACAGGCTGTGTCCATAATTGAAATCGGCTAATAAAGGTAATACCGTGAGTGACTAAAGGAATGACAATCACAGAGCAAACGATATAACCGATACTCAGTGGAAGACCAAATAACAATTTTAGCGCCATGGCCATAATAGCGGCTTCAAGGGCGAAAAAAATAAACGTAAAAGAAGCGTAAATTAAGGAAGTGGCGGTAGAGCCAATATAGCCAAACCCTGCTCCGCGGGTTAATAGATCAATATCAACACCGTATTTTGCTGCGTAATAACAAATAGGGATCCCAGCTAAAAAAATGAGTAAGCCAACGACTAAAATAGCCACTGCAGCATTATCAAAACCATAGCTAATAGTGATTGCACCACCAATGGCTTCTAAGGCCAAAAAAGAAATGGCTCCTAAAGCCGTGTTAGCAACGCGCGATAACGACCATTTGCGCGCACTTTTAGCGGTAAATCGAAGAGCATAATCTTCCAGTGTTTGGTTATTTACCCACTGGTTGTAATTTCTTCTAACTCTAAATATTTTTTGTTTGGCATTCATATTAGTTGTCTATGTCTTACGAGCTATTTCAGTTTTCATTTAACCGAAATGGTGACGGTATTAATAATCAATGCTGTTATGCTAGTTTGATACCATTTTGTTACATTTATACCGATCAAAACGCTATAAGCTGATGCCGTAAAGGATAGCGGCTGGTCGAGCCAACAGGGTTTCGTAGTGAAAAGTCTATTTAAGAAGAGGTAATTAATAATGTTGCTTTTCGCGCCTCCAAACAGTGCACTGAGATTACCACTCTATATGACATATTGGCATGCGTTATATGACGTATAGTCTAGTAAAAGAAGTGATGAAATTTAGGTTGTTGATAGAAAAAAACAACATATATACGCACTATTACGTAACTATGTAATAGCTTACGCTAATTTCGTAATGTTCTTTTCCTCAACATAATGATCCCCGTTCTAATGAACTTACTGCTCATTATGGGCATAACTTTTACGGGGATTAATTATGAATAGCATGATTACGAAGGGGCTACCTTCAATCAAATTACCTGCACTCAAGAAGGCACTTTCTATAGCCGCGATAGCAAGTGCATGCTCAATGGCATTAGGTTTATCAAGTACCGTTGCAATGGCCGAAGTTAATACAACTGGCTTGGCTGTTACTGATACCGAAGTTACCGTTGGAATTCTGCACTCATTAACAGGCACCATGGCTATTAGTGAAACTGGTGCACAAGAAGCAGAAAAACTCGCCATTAAACAAATTAATGAATCTGGCGGTATTCTTGGTCGTCAAATAAAAATTATCCAAGAAGATGGCGCAAGCGACTGGCCCACCTTTGCTGAAAAATCTAAAAAATTATTAGTGAAAGACAAGGTTGCTGCAGTATTTGGTGCATGGACATCTGCATCACGTAAAGCGGTATTGCCTGTATTCGAAAAAGAAAACGGCCTACTGTATTACCCTACTTTTTATGAAGGTTTAGAACAATCTAAAAACGTCATCTATACCGGTCAAGAAGCAACACAGCAAATTCTTGATGGCCTTAACTGGGTAGCTAAAGAGAAAAAAGCAAAAACATTCTACCTTATTGGCTCTGATTATATCTGGCCAAGAACCTCTATGAAAATTGCGCGTAAACATATTGAAAATGTTTTAGGCGGAAAAGTAGTCGGTGAAGAATACAAACCATTAGGTAATACCCAGTTTGGTTCGGTCATCAATAAAATTCGATTGAAAAAACCTGACGTTATCTACGCTGCCGTAGTGGGTGGTAGTAACGTTGCTTGGTTTAAACAGTTAAAAGCAGCAGGTATCACTGCAGACAAACAAACCTTGTTAACCATCTCTGTGACTGAAGATGAAGTGTTAGGTATTGGTGGTGAAAACCTAGAGGGTTTCTACTCCATCATGAAATATTTCCAAAGCCAAGATAACGAAAACAACAAAGCTTTTGTTGCCGCCTTTAAAGAAATGTGGGGCGACGACAGTGTAATAGGTGATGTAACTCAAGCAGCATATCTTGGGCCATGGTTATGGAAAGCGGCCGTAGAAAAAGCTGGATCATTTGATGTTGATAAAGTGGTTGCGGCTTCAGAAGAAGGTGATATTGAGTTAACAACAGCACCTGAAGGCTATGTGAAGTTACACCCTAACCATCACTTGTGGAGTAAAGCCCGTGTGGGTAAGTGGAATAAAGATGGTCAAGCAACAGTGGTATATACCTCTGAGCTAATTGAGCCAGATCCATTCCCAGCAGGTTATCAATAAGTCAATAGGCTAATGTCTTTCTTATCATCTTGTTAAGAAAGACAGTGGTTACCGAAAGTTATCGAAAGGAAAAACAAGGATGTTTTTCAAAAAATTACATACTTAGCAAGATAGAAAATACAGTTTTACAGTTATTTTTTAAATAGCATAAAGTCTTATTTGAGCAAACAAAAAATAAGATTTTAACACCCAAGAATACTTAAATAAAATCAATGCCGTGTGTGACGGAAAGAAGATTAAGTATTCCCTCTATTGATTTTTTGGAGATGTATCATGGGCGGTTATACATACAACGAATTAGGCGCAATTTTTGCCATGCAAGGGTTTGCTGGCATTAGTTTGTTTAGCGTATTACTTTTAATGGCATTAGGTTTGGCCATTATTTTTGGTCAAATGGGTGTTATCAATATGGCCCACGGTGAGTTTATGGCAGTAGGTGCTTATACCACTTATTTTCTGTCTACATTAACCGAAACCTATTTTCCTGGCTTTATGCCGTACTATTTTTTATTCGCTATAGTGCTGGCTTTTTTTGTGGCTGGGGCACTGGGGTATTTTGCCGAATATGCTCTCATCCGGCATCTCTACAAACGTCCATTAGATACCTTGCTAGCAACTTGGGGGCTCAGCCTTATTATGCAGCAAACATTTCGCTCGGTCTTTGGTGCTCGTGAGGTCAGTCCCGGATTACCCGATTGGCTCTTAGGGTCTTATCAGCCAACAGAGATGATCGATATTCCTCTTAACGGTATGTTTGTTCTTGCTTTAACCGGATTAGTGACCTTTGGCGTTTTCTATTTAATGTTTAAGTCTAGCTGGGGTTTACATGTACGTGCCACAACACAAAATCGCTTAATGAGTGGTGCTGTAGGCATTAATACGAAAAAAGTAGACCGTTACACCTTTGCATTAGGTTGCGGTATTGCAGGTATTGCCGGTGCGGCTTTTACCACTATTGCTTCTACGGGGCCTACAACAGGAACACTTTATATCGTTGACACATTTATGGTAGTGGTCTTCGGTGGTGCGGCCAGTTTACTAGGTACGATTGCATCCGCCTTTTCCATTGCTCAAGCCCAATCTATTTTGGAATTCTTTATTAGCGGTTCCATGGCAAAAGTTTTCACATTACTGACCTTAGTGATTATTTTAATGTTTAAACCAGAAGGCTTATTTGCCAGCAAGGTGCGTCGTTAGATGCACCTTATCTTCTAACAGAAAATATTTGTAATAAATAGTATTTTTTAGATGTATACAATTTTTGGAGATCGCAATGAGCTTTGCATATGACAAACTAATGGGTGGTAAAAACGGTCTGACCGGATTTATTATTCTAGCAATATTAATATTAATTGTCTTTCCTTTGCTGCTGGATTCTTTTCGCCTCAATCTAGTTGGCAAATATTTAACTTACGCTTTTGCTGCAGTGAGTCTTGTACTTCTTTGGGGTTATGGCGGTACTTTGAGTTTGGGGCAGGGGATATTTTTTGGTTTAGGCGGTTACGCCATGGCGATGTTCCTTAAGCTTGAGGCTTCATCACCAGAAAATACGGCTATTCAATCTACTCCAGGTATTCCTGATTTTATGGATTGGAATCAGCTAACCGAATTGCCATGGTTCTGGGAACCGTTTAGCAGTTTCACTTTTACGCTTGTTGCTATTTTAGTCATTCCTGCGTTATTTGCTTATATTATTGGCTCTGCCATGTTTAAACGCCGAGTAGGGGGAGTGTACTTCGCCATTATTACTCAGGTAATTGCCGTGATTTTAACGGTGCTTATCGTTGGACAGCAGGGCTTTACTGGAGGTATTAATGGTATAACGGATTTGCGTACCTTAAATGGATGGGATATTACCTCCGACAGCGCCAAGAATATTTTTTACTACGTTAACTGCTTTTTATTATTAGGCGTGATTATTGCTTCGCGTTACATCTTAACCAGCAAATTTGGTCGTCTTTTATTAGCAATGCGAGATAAAGAAGACCGTGTTCGTTTCTCGGGTTACGACGTGGCTAATTTTAAAATTTTTATCTTCTGTTTTGCGGCCACTATTTCGGCCATTGGTGGAGCAATGTTTACCTTGCAAGTGGGCTTTATGTCCCCTTCATTTGTGGGCATTGTTCCTTCCATCGAAATGGTGATCTTTGCTGCAGTGGGTGGGCGCATGTCATTAATCGGCGCGGTTTACGGCACCTTATTAATTAACTTTGGTAAAACAGCTTTCTCCGAATCTTTCCCGGAACTCTGGTTATTCTTAATGGGTGGTTTATTTATTGCGGTTGTTATGTTTTTCCCTAATGGTTTAGCTGGGTTATGGCAAGACTATGGACATTACATTACTGACAGATTTAAGTCGGTAAAAAACCTGTTTGTAAAACCTGCCTCAGCCACTAAAGCAACAACCGTGGAGAATTCATAATGTTAACCAATAATACTGATTACACCTTAGCGATAGAAGATTTAACGGTCTCTTTTGACGGCTTTAAAGCCGTAGACAACTTAAATTTTTATCTAGATAAAAATGAATTGCACGTAGTGATAGGTCCTAATGGTGCGGGTAAAACGACTGTCCTAGATTTAATTTGTGGTAAGACAAAATCCACCTCTGGCAGTATTAAATTTTTAAATAAGGAACTCACTAAACTTTCAGAGCATGCCATTGTACGTGAAGGTGTAGGACGAAAATTTCAGACACCTTCTATCTATGAAAACCTTACCGTATTAGAAAATCTAGAAGTCTCATACCCTAGAGGTAGGGGAGTTTTTGGTTCTTTGTTGTTTAAGCGCGACCAAGCCGTTATGGAAAAAATTTACGATATCGCCCAACAAATTATGTTGGATGAAGAAATGCATACAGAAGCTGGTGTATTAAGCCATGGACAAAAACAGTGGTTAGAGATTGGCATGTTACTCATACAAGACCCTCAGCTACTCATGTTAGACGAACCTGTTGCCGGTATGAGTGTAAAAGAGCGTGAACAAACTGCAGAGCTACTGAATAAAATTTGTCAAGGGCGATCAGTGCTAGTGATTGAACATGATATGGAGTTTGTTGAGCGTATAGCACATAAGGTAACGGTATTGCACCAAGGTAAGATTCTTGCGGCTGGTGATATGGAAACCGTACAAAAAGATCCTAAAGTAGTAGAGGTGTATTTAGGTCATTAACCCTTTTTAATTCGAACGCAGTCAATGTTCGATATAGGATTAACAACAATTTTTAGGTGACATTATGTTGGATGTATCAAATTTAAAAGTGTGTTACGGACAAAGTGAAGTGATTCACGGTCTTGATTTTTCCGTCAAAAAAAATGAAACCCTTGCCATTATGGGACGTAACGGAATGGGTAAAACGACTTTATTTAAATCCTTAATTGGTGTTTTACCTTCTAGTGATGGGGTTATCAGTGTAGATGGTGTAGACGTGAGCGACAGCGAAAGTTATCAGCGTGTTGAAAACGGCATCGCCTATGTGCCTCAGGGACGCATGATTTTTCCTAACCTAACAGTGCAAGAAAATATTGAAACGGGTATGGGGGTATCAAAAACCAAACAAGTCCCCGACGAAATTTATGCACTCTTTCCTGTATTACAAGAAATGCGGCATCGTAAAGGCGGTAATTTATCCGGCGGACAACAGCAGCAACTTGCTATTGCGCGTGCGTTAGTGACTAACCCTAAAGTGTTATTGCTGGATGAACCAACTGAAGGTATTCAACCATCTATCATTAAGGATATTGCCAATGTGCTTAATGAAATTAAAAAAATTCGTGATATTACCATTATTGTTTCAGAGCAAGTGCTGAGTTTTACCATGGCCGTTGCTGACCGAATTATTGTTATAGATAAAGGTAATTTTATTCATGAAGGCTTACGAGATGATGTAGACACAGAACACATTAAAAAATATCTCTCCGTATAGTTTTTAATCGTTAACCCAAAAATAATATGGCAAATATTAACCGTAGGAGCAGACTATGACTGAAACAGTAATTAAAATAAACCTAAATGAATCGCCTTATACGAATGAGAAAATTCACAATCGCTGGCATCCCGATATTCCTATGGCGGTGACTGTAAAGCCAGGAGATGATTTTAAAATTGAATGTTACGACTGGACGGGCGGACAAATTCACAATAACGATGATGCTGCTGATGTACGTGATGTAGATTTAAGTCAGGTGCATTTTCTGTCTGGCCCTGTGGGTGTGGAAGGTGCAGAACCTGGTGATTTGCTGGAAGTGGATATTTTAGATATAGGTACTTTTGACGAGAGCCTGTGGGGATTTAACGGTTTCTTCTCTAAACAAAATGGCGGCGGTTTTTTAACAGACCATTTCCCTGAAGCACAAAAATCTATCTGGGATATTAATGGCATGTTCACCAAATCACGTCATGTTCCTGGTGTGGAATATGCAGGTTTGATTCATCCGGGTTTAATTGGTTGCCTACCATCACAAGAACTATTAGATGAGTGGAATAGTCGTGAACAAGAACTTTACGATACAGAACCCGATAGAACACCAGCATTAGCGACATTGCCTTATGCCGATACCGCGCATATGGGAACTATGGAAGGGGATGAAAAAGCTGCTGCTGCTGCAGAAGGCGCTCGTACAGTACCACCACGTGAACATGGTGGTAACTGTGATATTAAAGACTTATCGCGGGGTTCAAAAATTTATTTCCCCGTGTATGTTGACGGCGGCGGTTTATCCGTGGGCGATTTACATTTTAGTCAAGGTGACGGTGAGATTACCTTCTGCGGTGCCATTGAAATGGCAGGGTGGATACACTTACGTGTTAACTTGGTTAAAGACGGTATGCGAAAATACGGCGTTAAAAACCCTATCTTTAAACCTAGCCCCATTACCCCTAAGTATGATGATTATCTGATCTTTGAAGGTATTTCTGTTGACGAAGGCGGCAAACAACATTATCTCGATGTACATATTGCCTATCGCCAAGCGTGTTTAAATGCGATTAATTATTTAGAAAAGTTTGGTTATTCTCGTGCTCAAGCATATGCGATTTTAGGTACAGCGCCAGTACAAGGGCACATCAGTGGAGTGGTGGATATTCCTAATGCCTGCGCCACCTTATGGTTGCCTACGGATATCTTCGAATTTGATGTAAACCCCAATAGCGAAGGTCCAAAGAAAGAATTAGATGGTTCCGTCGATGTACCGCTAGCACCGGATTTATAAGGTGCTTTTTGGCGCTGTTTTATTTAATTATTCTTTATAAGGCGTTAAGCCTTTAAATAGAAATCATGCCAAATAAAGCAGCGCTTATTTTTTACAATAAATAAAAACCTAAAGGGTTTTATCTCTTTAAGTCTACCCTTAATAAGGAGTTCCTATGCCTGTTTATGACTACAAATGCAAAGATCACGGCGTATTTTATGGTTTAGCAACCATGGCTGAATCGGATAAACCAGTTAACTGCCCTGTTTGTGGCAGCCCTAGTGCCAGGATTATTCGTATTGCACCAGAAATTTTGGATATGTCGCCTAATAAGCGCAAAGCAGAAGAAACCAATGAGCGCAACCAACACGAGCCAGCATACTCAACTAAAGCTCGTCGTGAAGAGGATGACCAACATGCAAAAGGCTGTGGTTGTAGCGCTAAAAAAGTTGGTAAGTCTAATCTGATGTATACCGCCAAAGGAGAGAAAATGTTTCCTTCTATGCGTCCTTGGATGATTAGCCATTAGAAATATTAATTTAACTGAATAATTATACTTTTGTT
The DNA here is from genome assembly GCA_020628895.1 of Candidatus Endobugula sp. Lineage (GTDB taxonomy): Bacteria > Pseudomonadota > Gammaproteobacteria > Pseudomonadales > Cellvibrionaceae > Endobugula. The sequence goes on along the minus strand of JAHDEM010000021.1, from coordinate 21,412 downwards.
GGGCTAAGTCATTTCGTCATTGATTTTTATGGCTTGCTCAACAGCTTTTAGGATATATACCTTATCTTTTATATTCCTCTAAGTTACTAGTGCCTATACATTTTCCCATTGTCCGCTCTTTCCTGCGCGGTAAATAGCATCGATGACTTTTTGGTTGTTAATGGAATCTTCCAGCGAGAATATTGTTTCATTGTTCTCTATCTGTCCATCAAGAATGGCAGCGGCAAATGCTTCGGTTTGCTCAACATACTGGTTTACTTTAGGAAAACGATAATATGTGGCTTCGCTATGGTCTACATTATGCTGTGTCACTACATCGTCGTTATAAATGCCAGCATTAAAAGGCGCGGCGACGGTGATCCAACCTTTGTCTCCGTGAAAACACACTTCTTGCCGATTAGATAATTGTGTCGATACATACATCGCCATAGTAAAGCTATTAAAGCGTAGGTGGGCGCTGGCAAAAGTATCGGTACCGAACTTGGAATCATATTCAACAATCGACGAGACACTTATGGGTTCTTGGCCACTACAAAAACGTGCTGCAATGATTGGGTAAACACCAATATCTGGGAGTGCGCCACCACCTAGCTCAGGGATGTTACGCATATTATTGGGGTCTTTGTTAAAGTATGTAAACGACGACTGCACGTTTTTTAACGCGCCAATACTTCCAGCAGCAATAAGCTCGCGTACTTTATGCCACTGTGGGTGGTATGTAACCATAAACGCTTCAGAAATAAGTACATTGTTGGCCTTGCCAGCAGCCATTATTTCATCAATCTCTTGGGCATTGAGTGCAATGGGTTTTTCACACAGTACATGTTTGCCTGCTTGTGCGGCTTTAATGCTCCATTGCACGTGTTGTGATGTTGGCAGGGGAATATAAATAGCATCCACATCGGGACTGGCCAGTAGTGATTCATAATCTCCGTATGCAACTGGGATCGAAAAACGTTGGGCAATATTTTGTGCTTTATTAATGTCTCGACTGGCAATAGCGGTGATGATGGAATTATTAGCCATTAATATACTGGGTATCACCTGCTCGACGGCTATTTTGGCTGTGGACAATATTCCCCAACGTAACATCTATTTCCCCTAAGTGTGATTTTTAACAATGATATAAGCGATCATATCATGCTGGTGTTAGTATTTTTTATATTTTAGTGTCAAATAATATGAACTACAAAATTTTGGAACGAACTAAAATTTTATTTCGAATTGCAATTATGCAAAAAAGTACAGGATATTCTGAATACGCTTATGGCAAAATTGAGAATAAAAAATAATAAGAGTTTTTTATTAAAGCACTAAGGTGGCGAGTCTAATGTATGTAGGCGTTGATTGCGGTACTCAAGGTACTAAGGCGGTTATCCTTGATCCCGAAAAAGCGATAATTATTGGTGAAGGTTATCATGCTCACGATCTAGTTAGCCATGACAATGGATGCCGAGAACAAGACCCCCAGTGGTGGGTGGATGCTTTAGTGGCGAGTTATAACATCGCTATTAAACAAGCAGGTATTCACCCATCTGCTATTAAAGGTATTGGTGTTTCGGGCCAGCAGCACGGCATGGTGGTATTGGATAATTCTGGTCAGGTGATTCGTCCCGCTAAGCTGTGGTGCGATACGCAAACAGCACCACAAAATGCAGACTTATTGGCACAGATAGGTGGCGAAGAAGGCTCTCTGAAGCGCTTAGGAGTTGTACTACAAACGGGTTATACCTTATCTAAATTATTGTGGCTAAGACAGTGTGAACCCGATTCGTTTGCAAAGATTGCGCATATTTTATTGCCACATGATTATTTGAATTATTGGTTAACGGGGGAATATGTTGCCGAGTACGGTGATGCGTCTGGCACCGGTTATTTTGATATTCGCACTCGCCAGTGGGTGCCAGAAATATTAGATTTAATTGATCCCTCTGGTCGATTAACCGCTGCACTACCATCATTAATTACTGCTCAACAGCCTGTAGGCTGCGTTCGTAAAGAGATTGCTGAACTCCTAGGTCTTAATAACAATGTCATCGTATCCAGTGGTGGTGGTGATAATATGATGGGAGCGATTGGTACGGGGAATATTCAAGATGGTATTGTAACCATGAGCTTGGGAACCTCTGGTGCTGTGTATGCGTGCTCGTCACATCCACCCTCTACTCCCAATCCACTATTAGCGGCTTTTTGCTCGTCGAGTAATCATTGGTTGCCACTGATTTGCACCATGAATTTAACGGCAACCGTCAATAAAGTGAGGGAAATGTTTGCTTTAGATTTAGACGCATTTAATCAACAAGCAGCTGGTGCTCCTATTGGTGCCGGTGGGATTACCATGTTGCCGTTTTTAAATGGTGAGCGAGTGCCTGCTTTGCCGCAAGCAACGGGCACAATGGTGGGTTTAAATATGCAAAATATGAATGCCGCTAATATGTGCCGCGCAGTGATTGAAGGTACCAGTTTTGGTTTGCGTTATGGCTTAGATTTGTTGCGCTCCACAGGTGTAAAAAGTGAAGAAATTCGTTTAATCGGTGGCGGTTCTAAAAGTTTTCTATGGCGACAAATTATAGCGGATTTAATGGATAAGCCAGTGGTTTGTCCCACTATTGGTGAGGCAGGTGCTTTAGGAGCAGCTATTCAAGCCTTGTGGTGTGAACAGTCCCATCATGTTTCATTGGCAGAGCTCTGTGAACGTTATGTAAAGTTAGATAAAACCAGTACCGTATTGCCCAATTCGGAATCCGTAAGTGCTTATCAGCAAGCTTATCATCTGTATAAACAAGCGTTGGAAAAAATATATTTCTAGTGAATTATTTCTGAGTCGTCTATTTTTTAAAGATAGAATATTTTATGGAAATCATTAACGACATTCAAAATGAGGAGTCGTTAATGATTAGCCAAAAATATATTGAAAAACTTTTATTTGCGCAATTGATAGCCGGTTTTAAAAATTCGCCAGACCACCAACATGGCTAATGATAAAAAGACTAATATCATGCCAATGCTAATACCAACGTCCACATCGGCAATTTCAAAAAAACTCCAGCGAAACCCGCTCACTAAATACAGCGCAGGGTTAAATAACGTCACTTGTTGCCAAAATTCAGGCAGCATATCCACCGAATAAAAACTACCTCCAAGAAACACTAACGGGGTAATAACTAATAGCGGGATAAGTTGTAGCTTTTCAAAACTATCTGCCCATATGCCAATAATAAAACCCAATAAGCTAAACGTAATACAAGTGAGGATTAAGAAAAATAACATCAAAAAAGGATGTGCTATTTCTAATGGGACAAAAAATCCAGCAGTCGCTAAGATAATAATTCCTAGTATTAATGACTTAGTTGCCGCTGCACCCACATAACCTAAAACTACCTCTATCATCGAAACGGGCGCTGATAATAACTCATAAATTGTGCCGGTAAATTTGGGAAAATAAATACCAAAGGATGCATTGGAAACGCTTTGCGTAAGAATCGATAGCATTAATAAACCAGGAACAATAAACGTACCATAGCTTACACCATCAATTTCTTGAATACGCGAACCAATGGCAGATCCAAAGACAATAAAGTATAGGCAAGTAGATAGTATTGGCGAAACAATACTTTGAGTGAGTGTGCGCCAAGTGCGTGACATCTCAAAAATATAAATAGATTTAATAGCGTAAAAATTCATTTTTCATCTCTCACTAGCTCAACAAAAATCTCTTCTAGAGAACTTTGTTTGGTGTCAATATCTTTAAAGCGAATGCCTTGTAGCTTCAGTTCATCCAATAGCCCTGTCACACCTAAGTGTTCACCTTGGGCATCAAAGGTATAAGTTAATTGCGCGCCATCATCGGATAAATGTAAATCGTAAGCCGATAGTTCATCCGGTATAGATGTAATCGTATTGCGCAATTGTAAAATTACTTGTTTCTTGCCAAGTTTTTGCATTAAGGTTTTTTTATCTTCAACCAACATGATTTCGCCGCTGTTAATAATGCCAATACGATCGGCAATTTCTTCGGCTTCTTCGATATAGTGCGTGGTTAAAATAATAGTAACGCCAGATTCACGCAGGGTGTTAATCACTTGCCACATATCTTTTCTGAGTTCTACATCTACGCCTGCCGTTGGTTCATCAAGAAAAAGAATCTCCGGTTCATGAGATAATGCTTTGGCAATCATTACCCGCCGTTTCATCCCTCCGGATAAGGCCATGATCATGCTGTCTTTTTTATCCCAAAGCGATAAGTCTTTGAGTATCTTTTCAATTAATTCCGGGTTGGGTGCTTTGCCGAACAAACCGCGGCTAAAACTTACCGTATTAAATACCGTTTCAAATGCATCGGTTGTGAGTTCTTGTGGCACTAAACCGATGCGCGAACGAGTTTCGCGATAGTCTTTGCTAATGTTGTAGCCATCAACAATGACTTGCCCCGAAGAGGGTGTAACGATGCCACAAATGGTCGAAATTAAAGTAGTTTTACCTGCGCCATTTGGACCTAAAAGAGCAATGATTTCACTGCGCTTAATGGACAGGTTGATATTTTTTAAAGCGACAAATCCGGAGTCATAAACTTTGCTCAGGTTGTCGATAGAGATGATGTCACTCATTACCAGTTAATATCCTTTCTGATGATTAATCAGTGTTAATCGATGTGTATATAAAATGCGATTATTTTTGTGTCGCGGTTAATACTATTGCTGCATCGTGGCAATAGTATGACTAACGCCTAGGCTCGATGAGGCTTGCCTGTACCTGTGTCTAAATACGTTTGTAAACTATCCAAAAAGAAAAAGTCCCAACCTTCTCTACAAATGTCATAGCACAATAAGCTAGGTTGTAATCCAATATGCGTAAAGTGAATGGTACAACCGTGTGTATTCGGCTCAATAATAAATACCGCTTTTGTATCTAGCCATTCTGTCTCAATGGCTTTTGGCTGCCCTTGATGTATATGTAAAGCGCCAACACAGGTGAGCTCTACTTTGCTACTGGTTACTAGCTCGGTTGCTTCGAATGTCCAATAAGATAACCCCGGCGGAAAGGTAAACTTTGCCTGATCTCCTACTTGATGGATAGGTTTATCCGGTACTGTCCACCAGTGTTCGATGCCATGAGTGAGGGCGGCATAAGCTTGATCTGTATTAGCAGTGACTTGGATACTTCTTTGGTAATTCTGGCAATCGCTTTGACTCAGTGTACTCATGGCAGCCCCTTGTGGTTTGCATATGTCGCTTCCTTATAAATGACGATTAGTCATTTATTGTGGCTATGGTAACGCATAAGTGATGATTTGCAAGAAGATAGAATAAATATATAGTTTTATTAGTGTTAACAGACCCTAGATACTTAGTATATTAAAGATACTGATATGGTATGAGGTAGAACGATTAATTTCATCAGCCGTGGACGTATAAATTACAGAGTTTTGTAAGGCTCCAGTTCGATATGCTGCACTTTATTGCCTAATAATAGAGTGAGTCCTTTATAGCGTCTGTCGCCCACAGAGGAAAATTCGAACCGATATTGCCGTTCGAGCACTAGTAAGGCATTTGCAGACGGTCTAATCGCGATACGTTTAAGTACTATATTTTGATCAAGTAATTGAACGCCAACACGGTCGCAGTGGTGCTTGGTGGCTCGTCGAGCGATGATGCTAATGTTATTGTGATTCCAAATCGCATAAGCAATGCCTGCGAGAACGAACCAGAAAATTATATCGTAAATAGTCATTAGTGGTTGCTCATGCTCGTATAAAGGGACCGGTTATAGTAGATCATGGACTCTCTGTTGCAGTGCTGGCACGACTTCATCGGTAAACCAAGGGTGCTTTTTTAGCCATATTTGGTTACGTGGTGATGGATGCGGTAGCGCAAAATAATGGGGTAAATGGTCTTTCCAGCGTTGGACGTTTTCGGTGAGTGTGGGAAAACTATCGTTCAGATAATAACGCTGGGCATACTGGCCTATCAGTAGAGTGAGTTGAATATTGGGTAAGTGTGCGAGTACTTGTTGATGCCACTGTGGTGCACACTCAGGGCGTGGAGGTAAATCCCCTGATCGCCCTTTACCTGGGTAACAAAACCCCATAGGCATGATAGCGATTTGCTTATTGTCATAAAACGTATCCGTATCCACATTTAGCCACTGGCGTAAACGCCGACCGCTGGCGTCATCCCAAGGTATACCGCTGGCATGGACTTTGGTACCCGGTGCTTGGCCAATAATTAGTATTTTGGCCTGTGCATTGGCCGATAGTACCGGCCTAGGCGAATGGCTAAGGTGCTCCTCGCAAATCGTACATTGAGCAATGTGCTTTAGTAGATCCTCTAAAGGTATTTGTTCGGCTTTATGCGTCATAATCAGAGCAGTCGCTTTGAGTAAAAAGTTACTTTTTACGCGATTTTTTAATTAAGTCGTAAGCGGTTTGTACTTCTTGGGAACGCTCAGTGGCGACTTTAATCATATCTTCTGGTACACCTTGCCCCATCAATTTGTCGGGATGATATTCGCTCATCAACTTACGATAGGCCTTCTTAATTTGTGCATCGCTATCCGTTTCACTCACCCCTAACGCCGTATAAGCATTAGCGAGTTCGTTAGGGTTGCTCTGTGGCGATCCGGACTGATACTGATAATTGCCTCCACCAAACGCACCTTGTGCACGAATCATACGTAATAGATGTTCGAAGGCGCGATGAGAAAAGTTTAGTCCATTGGCAATATTGCGTAAGGCGCTTTCCTCTTTTGCATCAAACTCACCATCGGCTAAAGCGGTATTCACAAGATAGACAATAAGCATTTGTGTCAGTTGTACCCGGTGACCACAGGTTTCACGAAATTGCTTTAAGGTTTCTTGAGGATCAAAATCTGGAGCTGCACCGACTTTAAATAATGCAATCGCTTCGCGTTTATGGTCGGCTGTTAGGCCCATTTTATCCATTAGTTGCTGGGTTTGATCAATTTCCTCTTCGGAAACCCGACCATCGGCCTTGGCTAGATAGCCAATCAGGGTGAAGGTGGTGCTAAAAAAAGTGTCTTTAATCGCCTGTAATTGCTCAGGTGATTCGCTGTGACGAAACTTCGCCAAAGACTGGTCAAATAAGTGTCCAATGTAAGCGCCTGCGATTGCGCCAATAATGCCAAAGCTAAGAAAGCCTATAAGGCCGCCGATGACTTTACCTACTATCATGTATGCTCCGAAGAATATGTTAAATCTTTATTAATCTATCTGCTAAAAAGCTTATTGCTCTTTTAATCTTGTATGATTTTGACATTTACTTGTGTTATTTTTCATGCAGCAGCATTTAATACTGCTATAACATTGATTCTTAACTGGGTATCTATCAAAACATTATAAAATGCGATTCATGGGCGTTATGATAAGCGAATAATACGTATAAAATAAGGATTGATCACAAAAATATCTACTGGTTTAGTATTTTGCTGTTTATGCATATCGTCTGTATTCACGAATTTATACTGATTACAAGGAGCAACGGATGGAATTGGCAAGGGTGATTCATGATTACCTTAAAACGTTGATATGGCCTCTTATGCTGGTTGGGGCTTTTCTTTTGTACGAAGACAACATTATTAAGCAACTTGAAAATCGAGAGGTTGAATTTTTGGGTTTTAAGTTGGGCAAAAGTATCGATGTGTTTTCTGATACTACCAGTGCTGCATTGATTGAACTTAGACAGATTGCAGTTAGCACAGGGGCTGATAATGAGGTGCTGAATAAAATTGCGGACATACAAAAGAATATAAATAAAGAGCTCTCTTCAGTAAAACAGCAAATAGCATCTCCAGGATTGCTTAAAGAGCAAGTTGACTCTCGGTCACAAGTGGCAGATATTGAAAGGCAAGGTTTTGAAGCTATTTTGAATAAAAACAGTCGTTTAGCAATACAAAAGTTCGCCACAGCCGAAGAAATATGGCCTGATTATCATAATGTGTCTGAAATTAAGCGACTATTACTAGAGCAACAAGCGACCCTGAATAGCTCCTCCTCGTGGCAACAATTGCGCGATACGATCTTAGAAAAATACTCTTGGGGTATGCCAAACGATATTCGCGTGCAGTTTAAACAATAGCGTTGTGTTGATCTTTTGATAAAAAAATTCTGATTGGTTGTCGAAATTCCTGATGTCTAAACGACTTATATATAAATAGCCCTTTGGAGAGCTGGTGTTTTTAAAGGGGCTTTTTTTATTAACCACGAATTTAAGACCAACCTTAAGGAGAATAGCATGCAATTCTTAGCATTAATTTATGAAACCGAAGGTAGCCACGATGTGGATATGCCGACGCTAATGGCACAGTATGAAGCTTTTGGAAAAGAAGCAACAGCTGCAGGGGTTATGGTAGGCGGTAATGCCTTGGAGCCTATATCTACAGCCACTTCAGTGCGTGTTCGTAATGGTGAATCCTCCTTAACTGATGGGCCTTTTGCCGAAACAAAAGAACAATTGGGTGGCTATTATCTGCTCGACTGTAAAGATCAAAATGAAGCGCTATTATGGGCTGCAAAAATACCCAGTGCTCGCACAGGCACTGTTGAGGTTCGCCCTGTGATGGTATTTGATTAAGCATGTATGATGCATCTTCGGAAGGTAGAAAAATATCACTATGGGATGATGTGTTCCGCTCACAATATGGTCGTTTATTATCATCTCTGATGACCCATGCTAACGATATTCAACTTGCCGAAGATGCATTGCAAGAAGCATTTATTCAGGCCATGGAAACATGGTCTGATAAAAACCAGCCTGATAATAAGCGTGCTTGGTTATTAACTGTGGCGCGTCGCCGATTGATCGATCGGTTTCGGCGTGACAGTTTTTTGCATGATAAATTACATAATAATGAAGCTACCATACAAGCCATTACGGATTGTTTGCACCAGGATGCCGATGTCGACGTTGAATCTGACCATCCCATTCCTGATGAACGTTTAAAGTTGATCTTTACCTGTTGCCATCCGGCATTATCGCAAGAAGCTCGCATAGCGCTTACCTTAAAAACATTATGTGGTTTAAGTGCCAAGGAAATTGCACGCGCGTTTTTGGTATCGGAAACGACCATGAATCAGCGCTTAACTCGGGCTAAGAGAAAAATTAAACAAGCTGGCATTGCTTATACCATCCCAGGCAAAGCCGCATTGCCTGAACGTTTGCCATCGGTCTTATCAGTCATCTACCTAATTTATAACGAATCTTATTCTGCCTTTGAAGGGCAAACCTTAACGCGTAATGACTTAGCTCGCGAAGCCATAAGGCTCGCGTATATCCTGCGCCACTTACTACCACGACCGGACGTGTCTGGTCTATTAGCCTTATTGCTCTTCCACGACTCCCGTCGTGAAGCCAGAAGCAGCCATCGACAACCCTTTATTCCTCTGCAAGAACAAGATCGCTCCTGCTGGGACCAAGAGCTGATTGTAAAGGCCCGAAAAATATTGGTTGCGGCGTTAGCGCAAGGGGAGCCGGATACTTACCAAATACAGGCTGCAATTAGCGCTTTACACTCGGAGGCGCCTTGCTGGGAAGAAACCGATTGGCAGCAGATCGAGCTGTTATATGGTGTGCTTTATCAGATTGAGCCTTCTCCGGTTGTGTTGCTGAATAAATCCGTTGCCGTTGCCCACTCTGGCCGAACTCAAGAGGCTTTTACAACAATTGCCTCTTTACAGGAACAGTTGCAAGAGTACCAACCTTACTACGTCGCAAGAGCCCATGTGGCGACCCAGTTAGGGGATAATGATTTAGCAATACAAGATTATGAAAAAGCCATTGGACTCAGTAAGAATTTAATAGAGCGTGATTATTTAACATCGCAACGGGAACAGTTGCTGAAACAGCCTACTGAAAAATAAAGTAGATGATGTTGATTAAATTCTGTCGACTTCCTTTTTATGATTTTTATGCGGCGTTTTCAATATATTTTTTCATTGAGATAAAAGTCTCCTGTAACGTCTTATCTAGTTTTTTTCTCATCACTAAGCGATCTAAAATAGTACCAATCAAACCAAATTTCATTTTATATTCTAAGGTTTGTGATAATTGAGTTGTTTTTTCGTCTATTCGTAACAGTTCTGTTTTCCATTTCATAAAAAATAACGGCCAGTTGTGTTCGTATAATTCCATCGTGATGTAATGGTTTTTCTTATAATCAATAATTTTTTCTCGCACAATATCATTACCGGCTAGTTGGCACTCTCTTGATGCGCCAATGGCATGGTGTGTATCAGAAATATAATAAGCACTAAGTACCATTGGATTATATTCTTGTACTTTTTCTAGGTCAGATAGTACTTGAAAAACCGTTTCCTTTGGCGAGTTGATAGTGATGTTATGGTTTAGTGACGTCATGCTTTCCTCTCAAAAAATAAGATAAAAGACGCTAAATACGATAGAAAAATAATAGAGTTTTCAGCGCCTTTAATTGAATAGGTAAATTGTCTAGTAGTTCCACATACCGAGTACTTCTGTAAATGAAGCAGCAGGTCGTTGTGTAAAATCAGACAAGAATCGTCGAATAGCAGGGTAATCGTTGAGTGCGCCGAATGCGCTAACAAGGCCTAAAGAATAGGCGATGATAATATCGGGAAGTGTAAAGGTATCACCTAGGAGCCATTGATTGTTGGTAAAATGCTGTTCCAAAGGCGCTAAGAATGATTTGAGATCCGCTGATTTTTCCTCGATGACGGTATTCTCTGCATGCATTCTATTGGCAATAGCAAAAGACATAGCTGCGCTATCAAAATTACTCGACGCCATAAATAACCACTGTAGCATTTTAGCGTAACGGCTGTCGGATGGAGATAGTAGTAAATCTGACTGATATTGTTGCGCTAGATACCAGCAAATAGCGGTTGATTCATATAACACTTCGTCTTCTATTTCCATCACAGGAATGCGATGAAATGGATTAAGCGGTGCAAAGTCTTTGCTTTTAACCTGTTCAAATTCATGGTGGACAGGCTCCGCTGTTTTGCCTAATTCAGCTAGTAGCCATCGTACTCGAAAACCGTGATCCATTGGGTTGAACGTATGTAGTTTAAGTGTGCTCATGGTAAATATGCTCCAAAATAATGAATAAGAAGTATTTATTTGAGCATATTGTTTGTTATACTATCCAGTATGTTTTTAACCGACCGTCCGGTATGTTTTAATGAGCGCAGAAAAAGGTAAAACAAGAATATTAAAAGCGACAAGGATGTTAATGTTAACAAAAGGTTTTGAGGCAACCTCTATCGATGAGATATGTGAGGCAGCCCATATCACCAAGGGAGCGTTGTTTTATCACTTTAAAAATAAGGAAGCTTTAGGTGTGGCTACCGTCAATTACCATATGGAAATGGGGCAACAAATGATGGTTGATGCCCCATTTCTTAAGAAAAAAGATCCATTGAAAAAGTTAACCAGTTACATCGATTTTATTATCGGCGTTACCATAGACCCTATCAAAGAAGGGTGTTTGTTGGGGGTGCTTTCTCAGGAATTAGGTTCAACTAAAAACAGCATCGTAGAGTGTTGTCATAATGGTTTTGTTGCTTGGCAATCACAATTGGTGGATATGATAGAAGAAGCCCGATTAAAACATGCGCCCCGTAAAAAATTGGATAGCCTAGGCCTTGCTCAACAATTTTTAGCCACATACGAAGGTGCCATTGTTTTAGCGAAAGCCTCTAACGATTGCACTATTGTTAAAAAGATGATGATGCATTATAAAAACTATTTAGTGTCTTTATTAGCCGTTCCGTCATAATTAAGAGAATATGTATTTGCTGTCTATGTTGATTGAATTAATCATATGACGGCTATACTATAGTCTATTCATATTTGTAAAAATTATTCTATCGAGTTTTCCATGCCTAAGCTTGACCATATTAATCAGTTAACTGTTTGTTCCATAACGCCAAAAAATGTGATGGTGGACTGTATGGAGTATGGTCATTTACCCTTACGTGATGCGCCAAAGTCATTGGAAAAAGGGGATAAGATAAACGCCTTTCTTTATCGAGATGCCGCCGATCGCATTATGGTAACGGCCGCCACGCCAAAAGCGAAGGTAGGGCAGTGCGCTTATCTAAAGGTGGTGTCCGAAGGTGAGTTTGGTGCATTTTTAGATTGGGGCTTACCAAAAGATTTGCTACTGCCTTTTGCTGAACAGGCCTACCCTGTGCGTGTGGGTGGTTTATATGTGGTATATCTGTATACCGATAATAGTGGCCGAACGGTAGCAAGTACTTTTCTTCACCACTATTTAGACGAAGACCATGGCGACCTTAAAAAAGGCGATGCTGTTGATCTGCTGATTGCCGGTAAATCGGAATTAGGTTTTAAGGCGGTAATTAACCATCGTCAGCTAGGATTGATTTACCATGGTGATCTTTCGCAGCCTTTAAGATTTGGTTTAAAAATAAAAGGTTGGATAAAAGCGATACGCGAAGACGGTAAAATTGATCTAAGTATTAACAACTTGGATAATAACGCTCGTGATCAATTAGAAATGAGAATTCTTAAGCAGCTTCATCAAGCCGGAGGCAGGATAGATATCTCCGATAAAAGCTCCCCCGAAGTTATCTTTAGCGTATTTAAAGTGAGTAAGAAAAACTTTAAACGTGCAATAGGGAGTTTATACAAGCAGCGTTTAATTAAAATCGAACCAACTTATATTGAACAGATAGAAAGTGATTCATAATAATGCTAGTTGCTAGTTGCTAGTTGCTAGTTGCTAGTTGCTAGTTGCTAGTTGCTAGTTGCTAAATCATACTCAATAATAAGCGGTGCATGATCTGAAAAGCGTTCGTCTTTGTAGATTAAATCTGATCCCGTAACAATTTTATCTTTTAAACCTTTGGTAACAATTTGGTAATCAATGCGCCATCCTGTATTGTTTGCCCAAGCTTGTCCTCGGTTAGACCACCAAGTGTATTCTTCGGCATCGGTATTGATTTCTCTGAAGGCATCGACAAATTGTAGTGGTTTATCTTCTTTAGGCTCGATGTGATCATTGCTATCGTTATTTTGATCGTTCAACAACCAGTCCATCCATACCCGCTCTTCGGGTAAGAAGCCGGAATTTTTTTGGTTGCCACGCCAGTTTTTAATATCTATCTTTTTATGGGCAATATTCCAGTCGCCGCATATAATAAACTCGCGACGTTTGCGTTGCATGGCTGCTAAAACTGGTTCAAAGCGATCCATCATATCGTATTTAAATAATTGTCTTTCTTCCTTAGATGAACCTGAAGGCATATATAAGGAAGCAACGCTAAACGTATCAAAATCTGCTTGAATATAGCGTCCCTCACTATCCACGTCTTCCCAATTACCTTTGCTAATAGCACCTAAGCCTTTATGGACCGCCTTGGGCTTTTGTTTGCAGTAAATAGCAACACCGCTATAGCCTTTTTTCTCTGCGCAGTGGAAATAACCGTGGTAGCCCTCAGGGTGATATAGAGCGTCTTCGATCTGATCGGGTTGGGCTTTTAATTCTTGTATGCAAATAATATCGGCATCGACCTTTTTTAACCAATCATATAGGCCCTTACGAGCGGCGGCGCGTATGCCGTTAACATTAATAGAGATGACTTTCATTTTTTATAGGCCTAGGTGCTTTACAGGTCTGGGTGCTTTTTATAACGTGAAAATAAGGGTAACAGCGCTAACGAATAAATCGCAGCCAGCGCCATAATCGTAAAATATCAGCTAGTGCACTGGCAACATAAGTAAGTGCAGCGGCAGTAAGTACTTGGCGAATAGCCGGCATATATGCAGCAGGCACATAGCCACCTTTTTCTAAAATGGGTAGTGCTTTATTAAAGCTAGCGTCCCATTCCTCGGGCAGTACAGCAACATATAATAAAACCGACGCTAGCATAGTGACAATGCCTATAGCAATGCTGAGTAATGAAATATGAGGCAAATGAAAAACCGCCCCTAGTACAGGCATGCCCATAAGAATAAACACACCGATGCGTTTAACGGTATTAGCTGTGCCAAGGTATCGTGAGCGTAATAAGCTAACAGGTTCTTCGCGATTAAATTGTAGTGCATGGCCTACTTCATGGGCAGCAACGGCTACTGCAGATAACGATTTACCGTTATACACTTCTGGACTAAGGCGCACCGCGTTGTCACTCGGGCTGTAATGGTCTCCCATGGATTGTGTTTGTTCTACACTGACATTGTCTAATTCATATTGTTTGAGTAAATGAATCGCCAGCTCACCCCCAGTGCCAGGCATGCCGGGAAGTGGTTTGTGATGCTTTTTAAGTACGTACTTTACCCATAAGTTTGGGCCGAGTATCAGTAAGAAAAAGACAATGCCAGCAATAATAAATAACATATAAATGTGTGCAAATGTGATGAATGTGTGTTCTGCGTATTAGATAGCGAGTTTAACTGCGAGTTCCTAAATAAGCGCCAGCCCCTATCATAATCGACCCAGCCGTCCGGTTAAGTCGTCGAGCAGATTTCTCCGAATGTAAATAACGCCGGACCTGAGAGGCGCCAATCGCAATCATCATTAAGCCCGCCATTAAAGCAATAAACGTGATTGCCGATGCCACAACAACATCCTGCAGCGTAAATAATGTTAGGTCCATAAATGTGGGTAAGAAGGCGATATAAAATAGAATCACTTTGGGGTTAGAGGCAGAGATTAAAAACCCCTGTGTAAAACCAGATACTGCGGACGAGTTATAACCTGTTGCTGTGGTTTGCCCATTATTGTTGGTGAGTTCGGTTGTTATGGGGCTAGTCCACATTTTGTAACCCAAATAAATAAGGTAAATAGCTCCAGCGATTCGAATAAAAACAAACGCTTCTTCCCATGTAGTAGCAATAGCTGCGAGACCAAAACAGGCCATAACAAGGTAAGCAATATCGCTAATCACCATCCCCACAGATAGCCACAAACAGGATTTTGCACCATGCAACATACTACGGGCCAAGATAGCAAAAGTACCTGGACCAGGGGTAATACCAAAAATAAAAATGGCAATAAAAAAAGTAATAGCGCTCTCTAGTGTCATAATAGTGTTTTTTAGTAATAGCCAATATATGAGTGTTATTGTGAAATAAGAGAGGCATGTAGTCTAGTTCTAATTCTTAAATATTTATATCTCTGATTGGCATTAATGCTTTAGGTACGGTCTTTATTTGGGTTGGATGATTTTTTATAAACATCCACTAGTGTTTCAGGGTCTACAGGTTGGCTAAAATAGTAACCTTGAACATAGCTGCAATGTAGTTCGATAAGCTTTTCCAGTTGTTCTTTTGTTTCCACGCCCTCTGCAACTACTTGATAACCTAATTCGTGACACAGAGTAATAATATTATGGATAATAATCTGATCGGTTTTGTTGTTAGCGATATTGGTAACAAATGATCTATCAATTTTTATGGTATCAACTCCTATATTCTTAATGTAAGCAAGAGAGCTCATACCTGTACCAAAATCGTCAATAGATAACTTAATGCCAATTTTTCTTAGTTGCTTAAATACGGTAGAGATAGTTTCCACCTCAATCATTGATGCACTTTCTGTTAATTCCAATTCCAGTAAGTGAGGGGCAATGTTCAATGAATTAAGTTTTTTAGATATTAGTTCTTCTAGGTTTTTATCTAGAATGTTATACGGTGAAATATTAACTGCTACACTCAAGTTAATTCCTTCTTTTCTCCAGCTTTCTATCTGCTCTAGTGCTTGATTAATTACGTAATGACAAAACTGGTGTACCAATCCAGTATCTTCTACTAAGTCGATAAATATTCCTGGTGTTAGTAGTCCTTCCTCAGGGTGATCCCAGCGCACAAGAGCCTCAACGCTATTGAATTTTTCGTCTGGTAAAGACATCTTTGGTTGATAATAAAGAATAAAACGATGGTTATCTAGCGCTTCCTTAATTTGCCCCCTTAGCTTAGTGCGTAATATTTCTGAATCCTTTTGGCTCAAAATATATTTGACAACATCTTTTCTCGTTTTTTTTGCTTGATACATTGCAATATCAGCACATTTTAATAGATCTGTGGGTGTGTTCGCATCATCAGGGAAGGATGCAATGCCTATGCTCGCGCCCACACTGAACGATTGGCCTCTAATATTTGTAGATTGGTTGCATTCGAAAATAAGTTTATCGGCGAGCCTGTTAGCCATTCTATTGGAACTTTTTTCCATTAATATCACAAACTCATCCCCGCCATATCGATATATTTTTTGATCTTTATCTAATATTTTTTGGAGTCTATTAGATACTGATTTTAATAATTCATCACCAATATCATGCCCCATAGAATCGTTAATATCTTTAAACTTATTTAAATCGATCAGTAATAAATATAGGTTTTTCTTGTAAATACTCTTGAGATCAACTTTCTGATTTGTTACACGATCGAGTTCTTCCATTAAATAGGCACGATTGGCCAAGCCTGTTAATGTGTCATGTGTAGCAAGGTGTCTAAGTTTAGTATTGCTTTTCGCAATTCTTTTTAATGAGATGGTCGTAATGATTAAGGCTGTCCAAACCGCAATCCAGAAAGTCACAAATGAAGTAATAGATAAACGTTTAATAATATACTCTATTGATGTATCAAAAATATGTGTTTCTCTAATTAATGTCGTATTGAAATTGTCATTGGTTGGTGGCCTAGTCCAAATGTATCTCTTTCCCTGTATTTTTAATGAGCCAGAATTGCCTGTTGATGGTATGTATTTAAAGAGTGTTTTAATATCTGTTTTTTGAGCCTGTGATGCCCAAAAAACACAGTCTTCTTTTTCACATATTTTGAATGTGATTAAATTATCTGCAAAAGTTTCTCTTAAGTGTGAATCTAATATTTCGTAAATATAATTATGCTTTTCAGTATAAGTGTTATGATCGTTGCGATGATGGCTTTTTGTATGATGTTGATGATCAGCATCATTTTTTTGCAATCTGTGGCGTTTGCGATCTTCCTTATGAAAAACTATGGCATTTTGTAATTGAAGAATAAGGTTGTCGTTAGTATTAACCTCAATTCTTTCGGCAACATCGATAGATAGGCGATAAGCAACTACCACATAAATAGCAGATACTATTGTTGCAAGAAGCACTTGACCTAGAAGTAACTTGAGCCTCAGTTTAGAGTCTGTATTCTTTAAAGCAGATTTATCCGACATCTATGTTTGTGGTTTAATCGTTATTTTTGGTGTATGTGCTTAAATTGGCAATATGGTATACAGCGCACCAACCGGTGGTTAGTGATATAAGATTCAGTACCCCAAAAATAATCAAAAAGCCTTGTAATAATGGCTCTCCTATAATCGTATTTCCAAAAATTCCTAAGGCAAAAGTGGCAATGCCAACCACTCCGCGAATATAACGATCTATATCTGATAAATTTCTTCTTATTTTCATACCATTCCTCTCGCTCCCCAGTTTTGCGTGTGCTTATCAAAGCAGAATATCTGCCCTATTTCAGTATAGGTAATAATGTGTGTGTAGAGATTACTTGCGGATTAGCTCATAGAACTTTTTGGAATATAATCAGTCACTTTGGGGATGTAAGAGGACGGTTTTGGAGCCTAAAGCGGCTGCTAGTGATAATGAAACAGGTGCTTGTCTTTTTGATGCTGATTTATATAATAGATGTAAGAATTATTCTTACATGGGTTTTTAATATGCCGCGCACAATTACCTTTCAACCAAGCCAAGAGCTAGGTGAATTTATAGAAAATCTTGTAGAAACGGGCTCGTATAACAATCAAAGTGAAGTAGTGAGAGATGGTTTGCGTCTGCTTCAAGAAAAGGTCGCATCATCAAAGCTACAGCAATTAAAGCGTCTTATCGAAGAGGGCGACAATAGTCCTGATGTTGACGGCTTTTCGATAGAGAATATCAAGAAAAGGTTGAATGAAAGTTAGAGTCTATGCTCAAAGTATCTAAAGCAGTAGAAAGCGACCTTTTTCATTGCTTTGATAGTAGAGCATTCTTAAGATCATGTTCGTTTTAATAACAGAGCAAATACAAATAATGCTCCAATGGATGAAGTGACGATACCGATAGGAATTTCTTGCGGGATTAATAGGATGCGAGCAACAATATCGCTACCCGTTAGTAGAGCAGCGCCAAACATAGCCGATAAGATGGTAACCTTGCTGTGGAGTGTTCCGCAAAGTGCTCGCGCTAAGTGGGGCACCATTAGCCCCACGAATCCTATTACGCCAGTGACGGATACGAATATAGCAGTACCAAAAGCGGATACTAAAAATACTTCTTTACGGAGTCGGTTTGGATCCACGCCTAAACTCGATGCTGTTAGATCGCCCGCCAAAAGAGCATCCAGATCGCGCCTTTTAAGTATGGCGAATATAACAACAACACTTACACCGAGTAACACAATAGGCACATTCTCCCAGCGTGCGGTGCCCAGTCCACCCAAAGTCCAAAACAGCACTGAATGTGCAGCCCTTTGATCTCCTGAGAAAATCAGGTAGTTGGTGATTGCCGCAAATAAAAAGGAGACCGCGAGTCCCGCCAAAACTAATTTTTCCGGCCCCTGATTGCCCAATCTTCTCACTAAGCCGAGCACAACCAGAGCGCTGATCATCCCGCCCACAAAGGCAGCTAGTGGTAATGTCCAAATACCAAGACGATCACCGGTCACGGTAATTACAAAGACAGCGCCAGCAGCTGCTCCGGAAGATAGCCCAAACAGGAAGGGATCGGCAAGATCGTTTCGGGTAGCCGTTTGCAGTAAACATCCGACCACACCTAGCCCAGCACCCACCATAACGGCAGTCACTGTGCGAGGTAAGCGTAGGTCAACGATGATGCGATCCAAAGGTCCGCTATCTGCTGGGTCTGATAGTCCTGCAGCACGTAGTAACGCTCCGAAAACATCATCGATGGCAATTTGGGCAGAACCGGTAGCAACGGATACGAGGATAAGGCTAGCTAAAACAGCTAACCAGACCAAGCCGATGATCCCTAGTGGTTGCCTAGGTGTTAAATGATTTTTAATGGCACTAAAAGGCATCTGGGTACATGGCCTTGGCCATTTTTTCGATAGCTTCAACGTTAGCGGGCCCTGGTGTTAACTCTTCATAACGCAGAGGAACGAAAGCGCCATTTTTAACCGCTGTTGTTTCGGACATAGCCGGGTGTTGGCGTAAGAAATCCAACAGGCTATCTGCACCGCCACCGTTTTGATAGTCCAGAAGCACTAAAAATTCAGGATTTTGTGCAGCAACAGCCTCCCATGATGCGCGTCCCCAGCTGGTTTCCATATCGCCTGTAACATTAGTGCCTCCAGCCGCTTCGATCATCGCTGTAACAATGGCATGTTTGCCCGCAGTAAAAGGTTGGTCATCGCCTGAGTCATAGAGAAAGACACGAAGTCCTTTGCGATCACCCACTTTAGCTTGAATGTTATTTAAGTGGTTTTTCCATTTTGTAACCAGCGACTGGGCCTGGCTTTCTTTATCAAAAATCTTACCTAGGCGCAAAATATCGCCAAAAAGTAAATCCATAGTGGCTTTAGGGCGGTTTTTATTCGTATGAATACAACTTTCACTGAGGATTAAGGTTTTAATGCTAAGGGGTTTAAGTGTATCTGGAGTCACATCACCACCGGGTTTCATGCCGTAATACCAGCCAGCGATAAAAAGATCTGGGCTTGCTGCGGCAAGATTTTCTAACGACGGATATTTAGGAGCAAGCTCAGGGATATCACCGCGTTGCGCTTCAAAATCAGGTGTTAATTTATACCAACCTGAAATGCCAGTAACGCCTACCATGTTATCTTGTAAGCCCAGTGCAAAAGCCATCTCTGACATATTAATATCGTGCACAACAACCCGTTCAGGTTTGCTGTCGAAAGTGAGTGGGCTTCCACAGTTGTCCACAGTGACGGGGTAGTCACTGGCAAAAGCCACATTCATAGACAGCGCTATGGGTATTAGATAACGAATCATATTTTCTCCCTGGTGGATGATTGGGTTTTGTTGATTGGAATGTCCAGAGTCGATAATGGCAGCCCGCTTTGTGGGTGGGGGAAAGTGAGTAGGTCAACCCCAAATACCTGTTTAACCGCCGCTTTGCTCAGTGTGTCATCTGTTTTGCCGGAATAAGCGACGGCTGCTTTGTCAATTAATAGTGTTTTGTCAGCGAGTTTTGGGATTAACGCTAAGTCATGTAATACGCAAATGGTGGTTACACCCAAAGAGCTAATCAAAGAAAGCATGTCTCCCTTTGCCTTTGGATCGAGGTGATTCGTTGGTTCATCCAAAAATAGGATGGTCGGTTCTTGGCAGAGTGCGCGAGCAATCACGGCGCGTTGTAATTCACCTCCAGAAAGTGTGGCGAGCCGATTCTGTTGACGATGAGTTAAGCCAACTGTTTTAAGTGCATTTTCGATAGCTTGCTGATGATTATTTTGGGCTTGGGTGTGCTGATGAGGGATGCGACCTAAAGCGATGTATTCCATGGTTGTTAAACGCCCATCAGGTTGTTCCCGTTGGTCAACAAAGGCAATTTGCTGTGCACGTTGGCGCGCAGACAGTTTCGCTAGGGATGATCCAAATATATCAACTTCACCTTGGCTTGGAGTAAGAAGGCCAGCTAGCAGTTTTAGCAATGTTGATTTTCCAGCTCCATTAGGTCCAGCCAGTGCGACAATTTCTCCTTCTTCAACGCTAAGGTCAACCTGCTTAATAATGGGATGGCCGTTTTCTGCGTGATAGCTAAGATTGCGGGCTTCAAGTATGGTTTGAGCGCTCAAAACGTTCTCTCTACAGTATGAGTACGGAGCGGGGAGGCGGGTATGGCTAAATACGTCTTATCTGAAGTGGCTTGGGCGACTTCAGATTCGATGAGTCAGAATACGCTAGCGGCGCATTTGTTCCTGGTTCAATACAGGGATAATAACAGGCTCGCTAGAGACGGATTTTGACGTTTTTTTAGCACGTTTCCGGCACACCCCGTCCGGTAAAAAATCGTATCGTTACGATGGCAGGTCTCCTGGCTTACAAGTCATCACATCCGCTTGTCCTTCCCAGCACTCGTTAGCCAGTGGATTTATTTAAGAGGATGTTCTTTGTTTACAGTTGCGGGGGCAGCTACGGTTTTGAGTTTGCTTGCTTCTCACCGTATTCCCTTTTAATTCGCCGTGTCTTCAATTCAGGCGAAACCATCGGCGAGTAATATACTCACCTACTGAGCAAATAGAAAGAAAAACGATGAATTTACCTTATAAAAACGTGAGCAAGTATAAATGACGCTCAGACGAAGAACTTGCCTTAGAGGGCTTAAGTGCTTGTTTGTCTAAATTGATAATAAATAAGGGGAAGAGGTAAGGGCTTTATTTAAATGGTGCCCGGAGGCGGAATCGAACCACCGACACGAGGATTTTCAATCCTCTGC
>JAHDEM010000075.1 GCA_020628895.1 Candidatus Endobugula sp. | reverse complement strand
CTGGATATGCAGCTATTAGCACGCAATACCCGCGGAGTGGTACTCACACAACTCGGAGAAACCTTACTATTACGTAGCGAATTATTAAGCGAGCAACTCGCCAATGCCGTAAGCGACGTACAAAAAATAAAAACACAACCTAGCGGCTTATTTCGCGTATCGGTACCGCCCTTTTTTGAACGCAATATTATCGTGCCGGCCATTCACCAGCTTTGCCTTGAATATCCACTGATCGAACCGGAATTAATCATCACCAGTAAATGGCAAGATTTAATAGAACACCAACTCGATGTCGCCATATTTGGCGGCCACTTAAAGGACAGCAACTACAAAGCACAACCCATTGGTAAAGTAAGAGATATATTCTGTGCAACAGCCAACTACCTACAACGCCATGGCACCCCGCAAACATTAAGCGAACTGCAAGAACACCAATATATCGCCAGCGCTTGGCAAAAAGACCAACTTATTTTAGTAGACAAACAACAAAAAACAGAACAAACACTGGCAGTACAACATAAAGCACAAACAAACAATCTACCCACACTAGTAGAAATGACCCTCGCCGATATGGGCATAGCCCTGCTGCCCGAATTTGTTTGCCAACAAACCATCAACCGCGGCCATCTAGTACACCTACTACCCAACCACCATGGCCGCCCATGGCACTTTTACCTGTTACACCGCTACCAAAAAAACAAACCCACCTACGTTGAACGGTTTTATCAATTGGTTAAGCATTATTTTTTGGTGGCTGGGGGTTAAGGGGACGAGGCTGAGAGGAACGGAGGAGCTAAAATTTGAACTTATCGAATAAAAAATAACTCCTCCGAGCCTATCTGTTCGCTACCTGTTTGAATATCCCGTTTAATTAGTTCAGAGCGTCAAACATGCTGGAGATTCTATTTAATAACAGGCGTACCTCAGGTAAATATCTATCATCATGATGAGTCACTAGCCATTGCTCATGACTAAGTTCTTCAATGATTTCACCTTTCCTAATGAGCTCTGGGTATTTGTCGCCAATGAAGGTTGGCAGCACTGCGATGCCTTTACCTGCTAATGTTAAATCTAAACTGTTTCTTGGCTCATTAACTTCGCAAATTAAGTTTTGCTTAATATTTTTATTTAACCAACGTGCTGAAGGCGTGTCTGAGGATACCTTAATCCAGTAGTCTACAGTAGAACTTGTGGCATATGGTGCAAAATCGACTCGAGTTAATTTTCTACATACTAAAGCATCATCAGTTGGTCTGGCGTTACGAAAGCCAATAACGGCCTCACGATGATTTATGTCGAGTATTTTTTCAGTTGAAAGAAATTTTAAACGAATATCTGGAACGGTACCTATGAGCTTGTCTATATTTTGTATCAACATCAGTGTTGTCCATGTTCCAGCAGATATTTTAACCAGTGGTTTCTCATTTCCCCCTAAAGGCGTAATGACTTTTAATACCTGAGATTCAATCGAGGTGAGCTCATCCAATAGCTTTTTTCCTTCCTCAACAAGCTGATAACCACGCTCATGCCTTATAAATAAGTCCCGCCCCAATGCTCGCTCTAAAGCATGCATTCTACGACCTAAGGTCGCGGGGCTTTTTTGCGTGCTTTTCGCCGCGGCTGAAAGCCCACCACTCTTAGCCACCGCAATAAACAACTGTAAATCATCCCAGCTAATATTTTCACTCATGAAAAGACTCTTTCAAAACGTTTCATTGATAAAGCTAAATTATCTTGTAATGCTATATCAAGTCAAGAAATACCATGCATTGCCAAAAAGAGACCGTTAATGATTGAAAAAACAAAAGTGAAGGAGGCAAGTATGCAAGCTAATGATTCAAATCATGCTCCAACCTATGATAAACGGGTACCTTTTCCTAATGAGAAAAAGTCACAGGCTCTAATAGAAGAAGACATTTTTATGAATGAACACGGAGGAAACAGTTCTCGTGCAATTTATCTGATTGTTGAGTTTTTACATCACACTCTCAGGGGGTTTTATAATGTTATCAATATGCTGGTTAAGTAATGGTTATTTTACTTGCCGTGTAATAAAATTTACTTAATTACTTTTATACCTGTATAAGACTGTTGGTAGAGAGTATTCAATACCCCTTCCAGCTTTTCTGCCCTTTCTTTAAGGTCATAACAATGCCGTTTTACCCCCTGAATAGTATGGCTATCTATTTCATTTTCTGCATATTCAGCGAATAAAGCAGACAACGCATCACATAAAAATGCGCAGTAGTCGTTAAACTCCACAAAATCATCATAAAGTGTTAATAGATCGGCTTGCGTTATTTTTTCAGATTTTGAGTTATCCATAGTTATTGCTCCCATTCCGGAGCAATGATGGCAAATATTTCTGACAGAATCAAGCTCCGATTACGGAGCAATAAAAATGAACACGATAGGCCCTAGAATTAAAGAACTCAGAGAAGCCCAAGGACTAACACAAGAAGAACTTGCTGCACGCTGCAATCTTTTAAAATGGGATATAAGCCGAGGCACTTTAGCGAAAGTTGAAGCACAAGTTAGAAGAGTCACAGATGATGAAGTTGAGTTATTTGCTCAGGCTTTGAAGGTTGAGATAAAAGAGCTTTATTCTTAGTAGATTACACGTAATACCTTGGTAAACGTCGGTGTCTTAGCAAAACAACTCTTCGACCTCCATTTGATTCAGCTTCGCTGCATCCCTTTGGTTGACTTATGAGTATCAACAACATTTTGGATTTGATCGAATAAAGGCAAAAACGCACTAAATGAGTCAGGACCAAGCACTCCAACTTTGTTAGAAAAATCTCTTTTTTTCCCTTTGAATACAACAATCTCTCCACCGCCTTGTATTGTTTCTATTGAAAAATATTCGGACAAAGACGGATCACCATAAAACAGCAACTCTATAGATAAATTTGATTTGTCTTTAAATGTTTCAATACCACTTTTTATAACTTGCTTTTCGATCTTATATTGATTCGGAACAGGCAACAACATTGCATGAGCATTCAACTCAGTATGAGATTTGAGCAGACATTTCCGAGGATCGAGTTCGACTAATTTTGATAGCTGACTCAATCCATTCCAAGAGTTGAAACCTTCTGAATCAAAATCAAAAAGAGCGATCAGAGGTCTATCATTGTAATTTACAAATACCCCATCTTGGGCATCTTGGCCACGCCTGAATAAATTTGCTAAAAATGATGCATCAAAGCAATCTTGGATAAAGAAAGGCATATCAATTTTGGGGTATAACTTTATCCAAGCAGCTTCGATAATAATTTTATCTGTGATACCTTCCGTAAAAAGTATGGGCAAGTCCGTTTTAGACAAATTGTAATTTACACTCAATGCAGGCTCTATATCATTTAAGGTTGCAAACCCCTCAGTAAGAATTGAAAGAGCCTCTTTTTTTGAGCGCTTTTCGATTCGGTTCTCTCCAGATTTATTCATAACAAATATCGATTCTTCTGGTGATAGAGCAATTGTCGAGGGCGAATGCGAAACTAGTACCACTTTAATACCATTATTCAAAAATATGTTCTGAATAACACCAAGCATATTCTGCATCATTGAAGGATGAAGAGAAGCATCTACTTCATCGAGCAACAGAATGTCTGGAAAATGATTGTCAGAAGTCGACTTATATATTGACGCAACTAGCGCCATTAAAACTCTTTCACCGGAAGAAAGGTTCGTAAAATCTAGCTGCAATCTAGGGGTTCTTGTATGCTCAAGTTTAAGTTTATACTGTGCAAAGTAATCTGACCCTTCAGGTGAACTCACTCTATATTCAAGCGTGTCAAATTCCTCCATTATTTCGTTTATAACTTCCCATGGCTTTCTCCCATGCTTTTCAACAAATTGCTTTTCACTTAATACTGGATAACTTTTTCCATTCACATTATTTTCATAGTGATAAAATCTATTCTGTTGATATTTGACGTAGTAATCCCATATAACTTTTCCTAGTTGCATCGGCAAAAAATCGTTTTTAAACATATAAGGCTTATAGATAGAATTAAAATCTTCTTCTTTAATTTCATCTACACTATACGGAAGCCTTTTGACAACGGACAAAATGCCTTGTGCTTTTGCATTTCCTTTCATTTGGCTACTGCTAAAAAGACCCCTAATAGAATTCCGATAATTTTTAAGAGTCGTTACCCCCAACTCCCACAACCCCTTGTTTTTATTTTTGCACTCTTCTTTAAGCTGAGGATATACATTTTGATTTATTTGGCCCCTCCAACTTGAAGCATGAGGTTTAACTTTTTGCTGATAAAAATTCCACGCCTCAGTTGTTTCCTGCTTAATTTGTTGTGCGTTAAATTCCGCCTCATTTTCAAGCTTAAAGTTCTCATAGTTAAAGTGAACAACAGTTGCATTTTCAAGACCTTGAATAGAGCACTTTTTTTGTTCAATGGCACTCAGCAAATGACTTTTTCCGGAACCATTAACACCTGTGATAACAGTAAAGTCAGACAAGTCAATTGGATTGAACTGAGTAATAGAAATATGAGGTTGCTTAAAAATAAGTTTCATTTTATAGATCTCTAAGGTACTAAACTTAAATAACAGTATATTAATCAGAGTCCTTACTTATCTCGTTTGCCCGCAACGGAACCCTAATGTATTCAACACAAACTATACAAAACCCAATAGTTTACAACAATAGACAAAGGGCACGCGTTTTAGATAAACAAACCATTTATGTTTTTTTGGCGCACAAATCATTTTTAAAATCAATTCTAGCCAAAAATAACTTATCTACCACTGTTATTAATCGCTACCTAAACTTATTTATTTGTCACTAAACAAACCCCTCTAATACACCCCTTACTCGCAGCCTGTAATAAAAAGAAAGGCGCAAAGCCGTAGATGGCGCTATCTGCGTATTGTTGATTGATTTGTTGTAATACATCGTTAAGGTTGGTGTTGTGTTGCAATAACACCAGCAAGTCGAATTGCCAAGGTTTTACTATAAAATACTGTGTGCGGTAATTTTCGCGGCATATGGCAATATGCTGGGTTTGTTTGATTAACTCGGGGCTGCTGTTATTCGCATTATCGCTTTGATTTAATTGCGTTAAATAATCGACTAATTGAAACGGGCTTTTTAGCAGCCGTAAATTCGGTGCCAGCTCTATTTTTAGAGAGTCTAATGGCTGAGTTTCTAGTAATGAAAACTGGTTAAAGTCCGCATTTTCACTGCCTTTGCCTCGGCTGGTTTCTGTGCGAAAGCGTTCTAGCGTGGCTAGCGATATTAAAAAATCAAAGGCATCGTCTTGAACACTTTCTTGTTTATCTGGTCGGTCTTGTTGTAAAAAATCAGGGAAGCGTGCTCCAAGATCATTTAAATTGGTTGAGCTGGAAGGGTGACTTGCCAGATAGTGCTGCGCCATAGTATCGAACCAATCGGCGGAAAATGCTTTGATTAATTGCGGGTATTCGGCGCGCATGCATTCCAGTAAACGTAATATATAACCGCGCTGGTAAATTGCTAAACGTTGATCGGCACCAATGCCGTAGGATGTATTAATAATATTGTGAAATGTGCCCCTTACCCGTTGAGGGTGTTGAATGGCCGTTTGCATAAGATGCTGTAGTTCTTCTAAGGTGGGCATTGATGGTTGAGTTGTTTTCATTGCGCGTCCCCCACTACAAAATGAATGGGGTTGGATACGGGTGATGCTTGCGTTGTGGGTGCGACCAAATCAGGTTCTGGCTCAGGGGC
This sequence comes from Candidatus Endobugula sp., assembly GCA_020628895.1. GTDB lineage: Bacteria > Pseudomonadota > Gammaproteobacteria > Pseudomonadales > Cellvibrionaceae > Endobugula. The sequence goes on along the minus strand of JAHDEM010000075.1, from coordinate 2,792 downwards.
AGATTCAAGCGTAAGTTCAGGCATTGGTCCTTCAATCACCGTTTCGGCTTTTAATAATTCCTGATGTAAAACCGGAAAGTCGGGAATATTGGCATCCCACTCCAACAATGTTGAAACACCACCGGTATAACGCTTTAAACGTGCGTACAGTTGCCATACGGATTCGCTTACGGCTTGGTCGTGTGTATCAATACAATGGTCGCCTAAATCGGTATGGCCAGAAAGATGAATTTGTACAATGGCTTGATGATGTAGTTTTTTAATATACTCCAGTGGATCAAAACCATGATTACGGGCAGAGACATAAATATTATTCACATCAATCAGCAAACCACAGCCTGTTCGCTCGGCCATTAAATTAAGAAAATCCCACTCATCAATGGTTGAGGCAGCAAAGCTTAAATAGGTACTGGGGTTTTCTAAAATAAGCGGGCGTTGCAAATAATCCTGAACCTGATGTATGCGTTGGCAAATATGATTAAGGCTTTCTTCGGTTAATGGTACTGGCAATAAGTCATGAGTATTAAGGTGTTGCACGCCCGTCCAACACAGGTGGTCCGATATCCATGCGGGTTGCACTTCTAAGGATAATTTTTTAAGTGCCGATAAATACTCTTTATCTAGCGGATCGGTACTACCGATTGATAAAGACACACCATGCATCACCATAGGATAGTCTTGACGAATTTGCATTAAGGCATGTTTGCACCAACCATGATCGGCAATAAAGTTCTCGCTAATAATTTCAAACCAATCCACCTTGGGTTTATGCTGCAAAATATAATCAAAGTGTTGATGGCGTAAACCAACACCTAGGCCAAGATTAGGAAGATTGAAAATTGTCATAGGTATTACTAGTTCTTATGAAGTTCATCATAAAACGGAGCAGTTTTATACAATACTGCTGCTCTGTTTATGAGTGAATGATAAGTGAGTTATGGATTAGTCATTTACCGCTTACCTTTTATGCCCTGACTATGACGGAGGCAAAATAATACGCACCGGTGATGTGGTTAACGATGTTTTAGTCACACCCGGGTTTTTGGTAAAAAATAATTCCCGCGCATGATCCCATACCGATGTATTGTTTAACGGGCCATAATCCGTGGCAGAGAATTGCTCGGTAAAGACCTGATCGTTAGGAATAGGCGCACCGCAGCCACCTTGGCCCTTACAGGCATTCTCCGAAGGAATATAGTTTAGCTGGGAACCTTGTACGGCATAGTAATCCGGCGAGCCAGTGTTATCCACGGCATAGCCACAGCCTCCTTGTCCCTTACAGGAATTGGTTTGCGCACAGGTATGTGCAATGGCGGTTGCACAATCACAAGTACCGGGCGCCTTACCGCCTTCGGTTTGGGCATTTAAACCTTGGCAAGAATGTAACGTGGTTCCAGGAGGAGTTGGCGCAGGCTTAATAAATTGCGGTACTGCACCACTGGCCCATACAGAGGTTACTCGACTGGAAATCGATCGCATGGCGGCCATAGGAAATGGCGCAGGTGTTGCGGCCCAAGAGTTATTAATGGATGTTAAAAATAAATCGAAGGTACTGTTTAAAATATCATTGAGTTGCGTACCAATTTCATCTGAATTCCACGCCGCCGCTTGTGCTTCGGCATGGGCCTTTTGTGTCGCAGTGACTGCCAGTGGATCGGCCACTAAATCCTGCCACATCCAAGGGCCCGTACCTTGTTGGTCGAGCCGTTTATCACGCCATAAAGGCCATGTTACGACATCTAGATACAATGACTTTACTAATTCAAAACGCGCAAAATGACTAAAGGCGCCCCACAAAGCGTCTGCAGGAATTTCACTGCTGTCTGTATCCGGACGGTAATTGGGCGACACAAAATCATAGTTACTTATACTACTACCTTCCCCTTCGCTCACAATGCCATTAATCATATCGGTCACTTGGCTTAGGGCTTCTGCTGCCGTTGCTCCTTCGGATACTTGTAGGGTCATATGCGAATAGGATGAGGAGCCAGCAAATTGATTTACCTGTGTGATCTTACCCCCAGTTCCAGCGGCAGCTAATGCTTGGTTGTAACAATATTCAAATAGGGTGGAATTATTATCGTCGGTATACTCAAAGTTCATATACTGTTCGATAATGTGATACAAATTGCCAATACCACCAAAGGTGGTGGTTGGAACATCCGCAGGAGTGCAGGTTAAAGGAATACTCGGTGGAGGGACTAGAGAATCGTCATCGGGCAATTCGATGGCTAAAAATAAATTAATGGTATTGGTATCCAGTGCACCGAGCGTAGCGGAAATATTGGCAAACTCAGGATACTTTTGCGGGTTAAGATTAGCCAACTCACCCAAACAAGGAATCCAGTTAGGGTCGCTGGCTTTAGGTGGGTAGACAGGCTGAGTTAAATTAGCCGTAGAACCTAAAACATTGCCGATATTTAATGCCAATTGTAAATGCAACATTTCCTGAATATACACAGAGTAAATCACATTGTAAGCTCGCTGAGAACTTAAGCCTTGCAAAGTATAAGCCTCATTCGGGCCAATATAAGGCACAACCGTTCCATCGGTTTGCGCCTTGACTCCGGCAATAGAATATAGCGACGTCATATATAACGGAATGGTAAAAAGCTCTACATCGGCCGCTAATTGAATCAGCGCCAATAACATGGCTTTATCTGAATCGCGATCGGCTGTGGTACGTTGAATGGGTGAACTAGCATTGGTCATACGATTTTCTCCTCAGTCAAGTTAATAGTTTTGTTTTTTCGAATGATATAAAGGCAGAAAAATGATTTTTGTGCCAAAAA
>JAHDEM010000074.1:3537-8585 GCA_020628895.1 Candidatus Endobugula sp. | reverse complement strand
CAGCATTAGCCCCCCAATCACTGACCCCAATACGTGATGCCGAGCGGATATCGATACGGCTACCTATTTCGCCATGATTATCTGTGGGCTCTACACGAAATACAATATCGTCAACAAAACCCAATAAGGGTGTTACGGCAGAGGCTTCAACAGTGCCTACCTCTTGATCGATACGATGTATTTCCCAGCCCTGCTCTATTACTAGCTGTTCAATAGTAACTAGCACTTGTGCGGGCAATTCATTCGTTAATAAGGGCCCCACAAAAGGATAAGCCCGTTGTTGATGAGGAATATTAGCCGTACTGTACTCCACCGAGTTATGTGAAGGGTGCCGAGCTTGGCTGGCATAAACAAAAATAGGCGGGTTACTTGTATCGGTAGTAATGTCATGTATAGCAGGTACTTGCTGAGATTGACGAACCAATAAAAACATCATCACCAATGGAATAAAGGCCAGCGCAACCGCCAACAAAGACTCACCGTTAATGCTGGTAGTCTGCCGATAGATTAACCACCCCTGCAACGCCAATGTCACAATAGCGGCTAATAGCCACACCAAGACGACAAGGAATAACCCGAATAATGGCAGTTTAGGATCACCCCATCCAGAGCGATTAAGGATTACCAATCCAACCAATGCCACAATACAAACACATTGTATCGATAACAGTAGCGAGCTATTCATCAGCGCCACCTACGTTATCAGGCTGTAGAGTCAAAGACGCTGAGTTAATACAATAACGCAATCCAGTGGGCTGCGGTCCATCGGTAAACACATGACCCAAATGGCTACCACAGTTGCGACACATCACTTCGGTTCGCACCATACCGTGGGTTCTATCCATTTCTTCGCGAACAACTTCACTGGCCGTCGGCTCATAAAAACTCGGCCAGCCAGAACCGGAATCATATTTAGTTTGCGAATCAAACAGTGGTGTTCCGCAACACTTACAAGTATACATACCCGAGCGTTTTTCATCCCAGTAGCACCCTGTAAAAGCGGGTTCTGTGCCTTTTTCGCGGCAAATACGATATTCATCTGGACTTAGCTTTTCTTTCCATTTACTGTCTTGATCTGACATAATTATTCACCTTAACTAATGGAATAAACCGCACTGTCGTGTGGGACGGTATCTTGGTTTATACGAAAAAAATCGTTCTTACGACCATCTATCGCAAACTTAGACAGTGGCAAACTCAAAATCGCTATGAATGTTACCAAAAAATCATCAAAACTAAACGATGTCTGTTACGACATCCGCGGACCTATTCTAAAAACGGCTAACCGTCTTGAGGAAGAAGGGCAACGTATACTTAAATTAAATATTGGCAACCCTGCCCCATTTGGTTTTGATGCACCTGATGAAATTATTCGTGATGTTATCTCGAATATTCGAGAAGCCCAAGGCTATACCGATTCCAAAGGTCTGTTTTCTGCACGCAAAGCGATTATGCATGAATGCCAGAAATTACAAATACCTAATGTTGATATTGATGATATTTATCTAGGCAATGGCGCCAGCGAGCTAATTGTGATGTCCATGCAAGCGTTATTAAACCAAGGCGATGAAATTCTTATTCCTGCGCCCGACTACCCTCTGTGGACTGCGGCAGTCAATTTAGGCGGAGGCAAACCTGTGCACTATCGTTGCGACGAAGAGGCCGACTGGTTTCCCGATATCGATGATATTAAAAGCAAAATTACACCCAATACACGCGGGATTGTGGTAATTAACCCTAACAACCCTACCGGTGCGGTCTACAGCGAAGCCCTTTTACAGGACATTGTTGAACTTGCTAGGCAACATGGCTTAATTATTTTTGCCGACGAGATTTACAGCAAAATTTTATACGACGACGCAGAATTTGTTCCCATGGCACGGCTGGCACAGGATGTATTGTGCCTAAGCTTTAATGGTTTATCTAAATCCTATCGCTTGGCAGGATTCCGCTCGGGATGGATGATTGTTAGCGGCAACAAAAAAGGGGCTGATGATTACATTGCCGGTATCGATATGCTGGCATCTATGCGGCTGTGCGCCAATGCTACGGCAATGTTAGGTGTGCAAACGGCGTTAGGCGGTTACCAGAGCATTAACGAGCTTATCCTGCCCAATGGGCGCTTACGTCAACAAAGAGATATTGCTTGGGAAATGGTCAACAATATTCCAGGATTATCCTGTGTAAAGCCTAAAGGGGCCTTGTACCTATTCCCTAAAGTCGATATTAAAAAGTTTAATATCAGTAGTGACGAGCAATGGGTATTAGACTTTTTAACCGAGCATAAAGTATTACTCGTGCAGGGCACAGCGTTTAACTGGAAAGATCCAGATCATTTTAGAATTGTATTTTTGCCACGGAAAGATGAATTAGAAATGGCAATTTCTGGTTTGGAAACCTTTTTTAGTCAGTACAAACAATAAGAATAAAGGGAGCCCAACACAACTTTCTACACACTAGCGGCACTAGTGACCTGTTGGGCACCTCTTAACATAGCAGCAATCAGCTCATGCACATTGAATTTGGTGAGCGCTTCATTGGCACCGACCTGGTGAGCCTGACTCAAGCTAATATGGCTCGATAAAGACGAATGCAGTACGATATATGCACCCGCCAGATCCGGTGTATCACGAATGGTAAAAGCCAGCTCATAGCCATCTAAACCGGGCATTTCTATATCACTCACCAGTAGGTCCACAGGTTTACCATTGCGCGCATCTTCCTTCATTATCTCCAATGCACGACGACCATCATCCGTAACCTGATAGGGAATGTTCATATAGTTTAGTGCGTCCGATAACTGCTTACGTGCCACTGCAGAGTCATCCACTAACAGAATATTTAATGGTTTAATCTGTTCACGTTGCACATCGGTTAAAGCAGCAAACCGATTATTCTCATCCTCAGGGAATACATCTCCCAGAACATATTCTAGATCAATTAGTTGAATCATCTTATCTTCGATATAACACACCCCCGTCACAAATACCTTTTTGCCCAGTGACTTTGGTGGGCTTTGTATATCACGCCAATTGAATTCCATAATTTTATCAATTCCACGCACCAGAAAACCTACTGTTTTACGCTGACAATCGGTAATAATAATCACCGCATTGTCTTTCTCTTCTTGACTAAGAGGGCGAAAACCTACCGCTGCGGCCATATCTATGACTGGTACAGTACTCCCTCTTAAATAAATCGCTCCTTGAACCGTGTGGTGAGTGTTGGGAATGGTAAACATGGGTTGATACGGCACAATTTCTTGTATCTTTAATGTGCCTAAGGCAAATAGCTGATGTCGCGTTATATTAAATACCAATACACCTTGGGAATAGTTCGCTTTTTCGTTGGTTGCACCCATTACATCGGCCATCTTAATAAACAAATGTTAATCAACATCTCTCTATTGCAGTGTAGTTCAATAATAGATTGTTAGTATTGTGAAAAGCAGAAAAAATCAGTGAACGGGAGGCAATAACCCTATTGCCTCCCGTTTATTTATAGGAATGAATTAATTTAACGCGATGGTTTTTTCGATGACCTGGTCATTCGCAAAATCAATATTAATAATATTAGAACCAGACACAGCAGCACTGTCCCCTAAAAAGTCATGCAAAGTGGCATAGTTAGAGTAAGCCGCCAGTTCCTCTAACCCCTGCCCTAAAGAATTAATCTCGTACAAGACCGATGATATTCCACCTAAGGTGCCACCGCTAAATTGGGTCGCCTCTAATGCCATTAACACCAGTTTTTTAGCTTCTCTTTTATGTTGTTTCGCAAAGGTTCGACATTTGGATACAGCAGTAATAGGATTGCCGTCTTTCGTTTCATTCCACGAATTAGTTACATCTAAACTGCCGCAGCTGTGGTTTTCGATGTACACCACATTTTTACCCGCTGCTAAATCGCCCACTGTCTCGGTGCCGGAAATAGAGTCTGTAAAAAAGCCATTTAATGCATTCTTTGCCATGGTTTTAGCGGCACTTAATTGATTGCCACCACCATCGCCTTGGACAGCAAAAAGCACAACCTCGGTATTATTCTCATGAATAAAACGCTTAACATCATTAATCACATCTTCAAAAGGCACTGTAAAAAAAGTATGCGAACAAAATATCTTGCCTTGATGCTTATCATTATTCACACGAATATCTAAATAACGAATTCCACCTTTAAGTTGCTCATAAACTGAAAACTGCTGGCATTGCGCCCAGTTAGTCACAAAAGCTGCATCCGAAAACGCATAGGTTGCAGTATCGTGCGTACCGGGCAGGAGCATATTATAGAGCGCAGTAGAGTGATGGGACGACATCCAACCAGAACGATTTTTTAACGAACCTGAAGTTGATAATTTGCCAAATTGTTTTAGCCAACTACCAGACATTAACTCCTGTATACCACGTACATTACTATCAACAAATTCTTGTTGAATACGCTTTGCTTCTTCTGGATCACCCGCGATGGCATAACCTGCTGATACTGCTTGCGAGACCACGGGGGTTTTTTTCACAGTTTCGTTATAAAATTCTTCCTGTGTTTTTTTCGCCGCCTCGGTATTACCGGATATTGCCTCAACTGCCGAACGCACTTGAGAAACAACCGGCGTTTGTTTAGAAAAATCCTCTTGTGTTTGCTTTGCCCCTTCGGTATCACCTGCAATAGCTTGCACTGCCGATTTGACCTGAGATACTACTGGTATTTTATTAACGACCTTACCCATATCACACACTCCTTACGTTATTATTAGAAAAATAAAATATTAATTTTACTATCTGAAAAATACAGCGATGGTTGTACACTATAAATCCACTGATCATCCCCTAGAATGAGCCTGAGTTGTTGCTTATCTTCTTGAGTTAATGACAAATGGTTTGGCAATATCAATAAATCAATCGAAGTATTAATTAGCTGAGCAATTGCGACTTCTACCACCTGACGATGAGACAAGGTTTTACTTGCCAGTAATACTAGATTAGCAACAGCTGTATTATTACCAGCTTGATCAGGGATTCGATATTCATTAAATTCAATAGCAAACCAAGCCTGCA
>JAHDEM010000074.1:0-3437 GCA_020628895.1 Candidatus Endobugula sp. | reverse complement strand
TTATAAAAAGGTAAATGGTGCCCAGAAAAAACTGCTGTTTTAGCTAAACTATACTGATCGAGATTTTTGTAATACTGGGTGATCAGCAAAGGTCCTAGTTGATCATTTTTATAATCATTATGAACACACATTAGTGAGACCACAACGACTTCCTTGAACACCCCGTTATGATTAATTAATGATGGGCGCCCTACAATTAATGCAATTAGCTCACCAGTGACTTGATGAATAATTCCTAAAGACAAACGATGATGAATGGACTGCATACGCTCAGACAAACCTTCATCGAGCATAAATACTTTTTTGAGGGCATCGGTAGAATAAACAATACCTGCGTGATTAGAGTAACCGTAATGTGTATTAAGAAACGTGGTAATAACATCCACACAAGTATCATCGTAATTATGAAAATAGTGCCACACTAACTCATTAGGCAATGTACGTTGCTCAAGCCGAGAAAGATACTGTTTGCTCACTCTCATTATCACACTCCATGATCCATGCCGGTGTTTATTAGATGTTAGCCTAGCATTGTATAGCAAACTACCCCAGAATATCCCCCTATATGAAAAAATGGGATATGATAAACTGCCATTTGTTTAGTCCAGTGCCAATAAAGTCACTATATAACAGTATAAAGTCACAACAAGAAAAGGGCTCCATCATTTTGTAGCGATAGAGATACAAAAAATCATGTTAAAAAAGATTAAAAACCATGCTTTAGAAGCAGCTGACGACGCCCTAAAAGATATTGTTAAATCAGCCGTAACAGGTCTGATTATGGCCGTTGCTGCCGGTATTACCACATTATTCGGTGGTTTTATTCCCGATGATTTTAGAGAGAATGAAACACTGGCCGTGATTGTTATCTTAGGTTTTTTACTCGGCGTGACATTATGGTTGCTGATTCGTGCAAGCAAATGGTTTCTTCGTATTCTTTGTATCGTATTTATCGCTTTAATATTTTGGTTAGGTAAACAATACTACCAACATCAACTACTTTATGGACTTGCATCGATTAATACTCCAACTGTTTTAATTGTATTACCCAAAAGTGTTGCGAATATTCAATCAGAATCTTATCTACATAATATACGTTCACAGCTTCCTCAAAGCATTCCCAGCAATAAGCTTAGCGCTGATATACGGTTTATTCGTTCACAATGGGCAGGCAAATTACATTTATCGTCACAGGCGAAAAGTAGGCCTCTACTGAGCCACTATATTAATCAAAACCAATGGATTATCGGCGTTATAGAACTGATCGAAAACAATGATGACTTTATCCTGAAAACCTCAATTCCTGCGGTACAAAAATATCAGGATCTAGGGCTGAGTTGGGTAAATATATTGGCACAAAATAACCCCAACAAAAGCGTTAATGGTGAATTTGCCGTTGATAAATATCGACTCAAACTAGGACTTGAAACATCACTGGATAAAATCCACCAAGGTATTAATGGCTTATCTGTTTCTGTCAGCGGTGGTATTACTGAGACAGGGGTCAACCAGGATGATTTACGGTTATATCGACACTTACCTATCGACAGTACAATCACTATCTCACCTCAACATACGATAAGTGGTTTATTGTTTACAGCAAATATGACTGTGGCAGCCTATGCCAGACTACAGGGAGACCAGCAGGCTTTATGTCACCATACCAAAGCTTATATCGACTACGAAGAAGCTCACCCAGAGTTTGACTTTTTAACCTTTATTAATACTGAACAGAACCTGTTTTGCCTACTAGATGACAGTGCAAACACGTTAAAACGAGCATTAGTTAATATCACCGAGCAAGAACAAAATAATATTAACGAGAGATTGCTAGAAAACACGATGAGTGATGCCCGATACGATCATCAATTAACGCAACTCGACTTTCTAAATACAAAAGACCTCCAAGACATACAATATATTCGAAAACAATGCGAACTCACCCATCAGCAAACCAGCATCGACTTTATTGACCAATGCCTTGACTATCAAATCAGCAACATGGATTTATCCAGTGGGACCAAAACCATTATTGCCAAAGAACTTAGAAAACGGATGATGTTATTTTTAACATCACAGGTCTTTGGCAATGAAAAAATGCGTCGTTATATTTTTACACGCATGATCGATGTATCCCCTTATATAGAAGAATCTGTCTGTGAGAACGACGTGAGTTTAATGGCACTATATGCAGCGATGGAGATGATGTTTTCCTCTGTAGAGACGGGAAAAATCAGTTCGGCGTTTGATCGTTTTATTAACGAATTATATAGCATGTATACCTTAGCTAACTGCCAAGAAATTAAAGACATGAATATTAATTTCCACCACTTAGCAACCAACAAAGAACTACAAGACACACTAGCAAAAGGGCTATATTCCATCTTCGAAGATGGCGATATTGGCAACAAAAGTATTGCTCAGTTATTAGGAGAAAGTTTACGACTATTAAAAAATGTGGAGCATGACTTATTTGTCACAACCCCTAAACACCTACCATCGGTATCAAAAACTTATAAAGAAGAAGATGTTAAAAATTATATAGGTAACCAATTATCCAATCTATTGAAGCAATCGAATATCCACCAAATACTAGCACCTGAACCATTAATTCCATGGCCTTTTATTAATGATAATCATATCAGTCAAGATATCGATCATCTTTTTGGCTCGATTGATTTTAGCCAAACATTTTCCGAGGCATTTGATCGTTTTGATAATATGATGTCGCAAAATAACCTCGTAAGCGACACCTCTATTCCTAAAATGGCTACGCAACTACACGAACGTGTTTCTACACACTTTTTAGATACTTATCCATCAGAGATAACTGGTTTATTAATGTATGGTCTCACCTCTAATGATTTTTCAGCCTTTGCCTTAGACAATCGGAACAGACCTAATGCATTACATGCGTTATTTTTGTACCGCCTACTCAACGATCACTGGCACGAAGGCAAAGAGCTTACTCCCATACTACAAGCAATGGAAACACTCTATCCAGAAGAAACCAGCCACCCGCACTATTTACACTATGAGCTACTCTCTAATATAGACAGCAACCCCAATATTGCTGCCGATATGGCTGAACATATGATACAAAAAGTCGGTTATCAAAAAGGGCTGTTCTACCGTTACTTACATTCAGTGTTACAAGCACCAACTACACCTTCGATCCAATGCATAACGAACGAGCAAAGTAATGATGCGATTATATGGACAAACTACCTGATCGATAACTATCCTCTAGCCATCATCAAACACCTCACTAGTAAAAACAGCGATGACGAACTATGGTCACCCTACTTTAACTCCCGAGACCTCACAAACCACAAGAACATCGAGCAACAGATTGATCAATTCCGTTTTTTCTTACAAAGTTACCTTTACGAGTATGACAATGCAGACATCGAGGACAAAGAAAAAACAGCGCTTTA